>NZ_CAJXWY010000134.1 GCF_913062725.1 uncultured Thiohalocapsa sp. | reverse complement strand
CGCCGCAGCATGAGGCTGACGGTATCCATGACCGGCAGCACCACAATCCAGGCAATACCCACCGGCGAGATCACCCGCTGCGGCGCCTGCGAGATCTCGATGGCCAGCCAGGCCACCGCAAACCCCAGAGCCAGACTGCCGGCATCGCCCATGAATACGCTGGCGCGGCGCCGGAACGGGGAGCGCAGGTTGTGGACCAGAAAGCCAAGTACGGCGGCAGCAAGCAACAGCGATAGGTAGGCGGCATCCTGCGCGCCGGCAAGCGTTGCGGCATAGGCAAGCCAGAGCAGAATGACCACGACAACGCCGCCGGCCAGCCCATCCAGCCCGTCGAGCATATTCACGGCATTCACAAACCCGACCACGGCAAAAACGGTCAGGGCCGCCGCTGCGGCACCCAGGGCGATGGGCGCACCAGATGGCCAAGTGCCGAGATCATTGAGCAATAATCCGCCCCAGACAACGGCGAGCACGGCGGCGACGATCTGCGCGATCAATTTGGGCCAACTGCGAAGCCCCTGGAAGTCATCCAGCAGGCCGATCAGGGCAAGCCCCAGAAACCCGACCCAGGCCGGGAGGCTCGGTTGCGCAGGCGGGAAGAGGGCGTAGGCCGTGGCAAAGGCGATGACAATGGCAAGCCCGCCGATGCTGGGCGTGGCGCGCTCATGCGCCTTGCGCCCGCCGGGCTTATCCACAAGCCCCAGGCGCATGGCCGGGCGGCGCAGCGCCTTCAGCAGAATCGTGGCAATGGCAAACGCCAGTAATAACGCCGGCCAATGCTGCGTTGCCATCTCCATCAAACTCACCGCCCTCCGTTGCCGCGAGTCAGTATAGCCTTAGTGGCCGGCGCCACGCGCTAGGGAAAGCGGTATTCTTTACGCCTGTTCCGCGGCGTTGGCGAGAAATTCCCGGCCAAAGGCCGCAAAAACCCCCAGCATCAGGCCAAGCACGGCACCGAGGGCGATGATGGTGGTCGGGGGTTGGCCTTCGGGGGAGTCCGCGAGCGTGGCCGGGCGGACAAGCGCGGACGCCTCAGCTGAGGCTGACACCGCCTCGAGCTGCGCGATGGTGGATTTCAGATCGGTAATATCCGCATCCGCCTCTCGAGTGACGAGGACATTGACAATGCCGCCGAGCGTGGCGGCCAGCTGCTGACTGACATCTTCGTCCTGTGTGGCATCCTCGGCCCGCGTGCGGTTGATGTTGGTGATCTGCGAGAAAAGCCCGCTTCGTGCTTCGATCACCCGGTCAATCTCCGCACGCAGATCGCCAATGCGGGCATCGAGCCGCTGCAGGCGAGTGCTGCGAATACGCTCATGCTCCGCCAGAACCGCCCGGACGACTTCCGCCATCGCCTCTTCCATCCGCTCACTGCGCTCAGCCGGGATCTCGGCGAAGAGGCGGACCAGGCGGGCGTCGTTATTGAGGATTTCGGCTTCGGGGGCTGGCGGGACATCCTCGGACTCGGCGTAAACGTCCTCAAACACTGCCGGAATAATCACCTCGTTGAGGCGACTGACGAGGCTGCCCGGCGCATCAATTGCCTGCAGTGATCCGCCGTTGAGGCTCGGCATCTGACCGACTTCGATGACGGCATCGAACTGATAGGTCGGCGTCCGGGTGAGGGCGTAGGCCGCGGCCACGGCGGTGATTAGCAGGAATACCGCGCCGATCAGGAGGCGGCGTTTGACCAGTGTATTCCAGAGCTCGTAGAGACTGATTTCATCGTCGCGATAGTCGTAGGGGTAGGGCGCCATGGGTGGCTGGGCCGGCTGCTGGGCCTGCGGCGGCTGTCCCTGTGGCTGCGATGTCGGTCCCTGATGCTCGGCCATGTTGGTATTCCATTGATGCGCGGCGATAAAAAACTATCACTAGAGTTTATCGATATTTTTTCATTGTAGGTAGCGAGCAGTTTTTCTGGCCGCGAGCTTAAACAGGCTGAGGCGTTGGCGCGTCGGGAGATCGGACGAACCTAATGCCGAGGCCGTATATAAAGAAAAATATAC
>NZ_CAJXWY010000133.1 GCF_913062725.1 uncultured Thiohalocapsa sp. | reverse complement strand
CCTTGGATAGACAGGTCGAAACCCTCCGCACTAACGTATCGAAAGTTACCGAAATAGGTACCTTGTACGATCCTGACCTCATCATCCTCACCATTGATCGCCGCAGTGGAGAGGGCGGTCTGCAGGCCTGTGGCCGTGTCGACGCAGAAGACTTCCGCTTGGCTGGACAAGGGCATTGTGGACAACCACAGTGCTCCGGTGAGGACGGCGGCGGTGGAGATGGAACGGTGCATAGGGGGGCTCCCAGGTAGAGGATCGGGGTACTGGTGGCCAGGCGACGAACGAACGCGGTGCTGAAAGTCGCACTCGCCACGCTGCGCTCGATGGCAGAGGTTTGTGTACGAATCCGAGTATACCCAAGATCCGCCTCGCGTTGCGTTAAATCTTTTCTGCGTGTTCGTCGCGCAAACGGACTTTTTGGCTGCGCTTGGCTGGCCTTCGCTGGCAGCGGGGGGTCTCCGTTGGGGCGTCTGCGTGATGGCGTTGACTGCCTCAGCACGAACGCAACCAGGTGCGTCGGTCGGTGCAGAACGGGCGGTTGGGAGGCAGCTGCGCAAGCGGCCCCCGTGAGATATACAGGCAAGCAAAGGTCCGCCGCTGGCGCATTCGGGCCAGCACCGCCACGCCAAGGCAGCACGACCCCGGCACTTCGTTTACATGCGTGCGCATTGTTAGACCCACCCACGAGACCCCCGCGCACATGACCCCCGCAGATTTCGTCGCCAAGTGGAAGCCCGCGACTCTCAAGGAGCGCTCCGCCGCCCAGGAGCATTTCACCGACCTCTGCCGGATGCTCGGCGAGCCGACACCGGCGGAAGCCGACCCCACCGGCGACTGGTTCTGCTTCGAGCGCGGGGCGAGCAAGGCGGGGGGCGGTGACGGCTGGGCGGATGTTTGGCGCCGTGGCTGCTTCGGCTGGGAGTACAAGGGCAAGGGCAAGAATCTGAAGCAGGCGTTCAAGCAGCTCCAGCTCTACGCCCCTGCGCTTGAGAACCCGCCGCTGCTGATCGTCTCGGACATCGACACCATCACCATCCATACCAACTTCACCAGCATGGTGCCCGAGCGGCACGTTCTGACGCTGGATGATCTGCTGGATGCCGGTCAGCGCAAGCTGCTGAAGTGGGCCTTCACCGACCCCGAGCAATTGCGCCCCGACAAGCCGGTGGCGGCGCTCACCGAGGAGGCGGCGGGGCGCTTGGCCAGGCTCGCGACCGAGCTGTGCGACCGCGGGCACGACCCCCGGCCCGTGGCACACTTCCTGAATCGGGTGCTGTTCTGCCTGTTCGCTGAGGACGTGGGCCTGCTGCCGGGGGAGCTGTTCAGCAAGCTGCTGGAAGCCGCACGCCCGGCCCCGGCGGACCTGCCGGACATGCTGCGCGATCTGTTCGGTGCCATGCAGCACGGCGGGCGGCTGGGCTTCGAGCGCATCGACCGGTTCAACGGCGGGCTGTTCGATTCCGACGATGTGCTGCCGCTGGAGCCGGCGGAGATCAAGACGTTGCTCGGTCTCGCCAAGCTCGATTGGTCCGCCATCGAGCCGAGCATCTTCGGCACCCTGTTCGTGCGTGGGCTCGACCCGGACATGCGCAGCCAGTTGGGCGCGCACTACACCGATACCGATTCCATCATGCGCATCGTCAACCCGGTCATCGTGGAGCCGCTACGGGATGCGTGGGCGCAGACCAAGGCGCGCATCAGCGCGGACCTGGCGAAAGCTGCGCAGGCCAAGGGCGCATCAGGCGCCACCAGGGCGCGCAACGCCGCCGAGAAGCATCTACAGGCTTACCTTGCCCGCCTGGCAGGCTTCCGTGTCCTTGACCCCGCCTGCGGTTCGGGGAACTTCCTGTACCTTGCCCTGCGGGCGCTGAAAGACCTGGAGCACGAGGTGATTCTGCAAGCCGAGGCCATGGGTCTGCCGCGCGCCTTCCCCATGGTCGGCCCCGAGGCGGTGCTCGGCATCGAGATCAACCCCTACGCCGCTGAGCTGGCGCGCGTGACGATCTGGATCGGTGAGATTCAGTGGATGCTGCAACACGGTTTCGACCTCGACCGCAGTCCGATCCTGAAGCCGTTGCAGAACATCGAGAACCGGGATGCGGTGCTGGGCACCGATGCCGACGGGCATCCCGTGGAGCCGGAGTGGCCGGAGGCGGATGCGATCGTTGGGAATCCGCCGTTTTTGGGCG
>NZ_CAJXWY010000132.1 GCF_913062725.1 uncultured Thiohalocapsa sp. | reverse complement strand
CGAAGTGCAAAAGCTCTCGCCCAAAATTGCCGTGATCGGCGTGGGTGGTGCTGGCGGAAACGCCGTCAATAACATGATTTCTTCAAATCTGGAGGGCTGCGAGTTTCTGGTCTGTAATACAGACGCGCAAGCGCTGGAGCATTCCGGCTAGGGTCGTGCCTTCGACCACGTTGCCGTCAAAGACCTCGGAGCGCCGCACGAAGCCACTGCCATCGAGCACCAGGCCCAGGGTCAGCAGGGGACAATCGCTGCGCTGCTCCTTGGAGTGGCCATGCTGGGCCTTGGGGTTGGCGGCCGCTTCGCCCTCGAAATAGGTGTTGGTCAGATCGTAGAGGGTGACCGACCAGTCGAGCCCGAACAGGCCCGTCAGGCGCGTAAACAGCGCCCCTTCGAGTGTCTCGCGGTGGCGCATCAGCACATCGGCGGCGCGATACAGCTGCATCAGACTCATGGCCTCAAAGTCGACATCGAGCAACTCGCCCAGCCCACTGCGTTGACACAGCCAACGCTGGGTGGCCAGTTCTGAACCTGGCGCGGCCATACGTCCCAGAATGACGCCCAGCACCGCGGCGCGTTGCGGCCCGGTGAGCCCCAGGGCCTCAAGTTGCTCGACGAAGTCGACCTGCGCCATCGCCCAGAGCCCGACCGCCTCGACCCCGACCGTGCGCGGGCGACTGAGCTTGAGCGAATCAAGCACGATGCTGTGCACCTCCACGGGTGCCGTGCTCCTGGATGCCGTGGCCTCAGGCACTGCGCCTTGACGGGCCAGCAGCAGCGCGGCGAGACGCTGCGCTTCGCGTTCGATCAGCAGCCCACCTGCGCCGCCGAGCAAGACCTCCTGACCACTGAGGATCTCCTCCAGGCGCATGCAGAGCGTCGGCCAGTGCGCTTGCGCCACCGGGAAATGCCGCCCCAGGTTGAGCAGGGTCACCTGGCGCACCTTCCCGCCCACGCGCTCGGAGCGCACCAGCCGGTGCGTGAAGTAACGCTCACCGGTGGCCGTGTTGCGCGTCTGGGTGCGGCGGATGTACATACCCGGAACGCTAGACCCTGCAACGCCACAAGGCAACAGACCCCGTCGAATGTTATGGCACTACTTTGCGCAATCAGGCTCGCTGGTATAATGAAATCAATGCCTTAGTCCGAAAAGCCGCCCAGAATCAATGGGGCCATGTTAAAGTTGGGCTACCCGACGACGGCGAAGGGATTGGTGACCTGCATCCCTTCGATGCGCCAGCCGTCCTGAAGGTCCTCTGTCATCAACCGATGGGCGCCTTCTGCGAGGGCCGTCTCGATGATGAGACCGTCCCAGAACGAGACGCGGGCATCGATGCTGCGCCGGATGGCCTGCTGGACCTGTTCTGGCGTTGGCGCGGCGACCGGAAAGACGCGGAATTCATCGACGGCCTGGAGGGCTCGCTCAGGTGCCAATGGCCGGGCGAGCTTCCGCGTCACCGTCACGTAAAACTCAGCGAGCACCTGAGTGCTCAGACGGGGTTCGGCGCTCTCCCGTAGAAGCTCCTGAGCAATTCTCTGCTTTCGCGGTTCATCGTTGTCGAAGAGATAGACAAGGACGTTCGTGTCCAGGAACAGAACCTCATCGCTCATAAAGCTCATCCCGGGACCAGCGGCGGCCACCGCTGCCCGCTTGCGATTGCTCGCCGAGTTGCACGAGGCGGTCGGCGGCGTTCTGCCGGAGCCGCCTCAACTCGTTGGGTTGCGCCCAGCCTTCAAGATAGCGAGCCAGGACTGCGTTGACAGATACGCCCTCCTCGATTGCGCGAATGCGCGCGCGCTTGAGCACGTCCGCGGGAACGCTGATGGTTAGGTTGCTCATGATGGCCCCTCACACGGTTTCACGAAATCAGTGTAGCACGATGAAGCTGCCGCGAAAGCGGCTGCTGAGCTGAGACCCGCGGTCGGGTTCCGCCGCGGTCCGAGCGAGCCGGCCGCCTCCATTTGTTCGCATCGCTGTAGGACCCGGAGACGAAGGCCCGCAGGTCCGGCTCGAAGCGTTGTACCCAGAGCAGGCCAATTGACGGCGGGGTATCGCTGAGGGTCGGCCCGGAGAAGGATAGAAAGGATAGGAAATCCAAGCCACCCTGGGCATCCAGATTGGCCCGGGGAGGGAGGTGATCGGGGCTGGGGTGCGCGGTCGCGCGGTCAACGCCCAACAGCGGGGCTCACGGACGTCGCGCGCGACGCAGGCGCCCGCGTCCCGGGGATGCTGGGGGGAGCATCTGCGGCGCAGCGTGCCGCCGGGCGCGCAGGGGGCCACAC
>NZ_CAJXWY010000131.1 GCF_913062725.1 uncultured Thiohalocapsa sp. | reverse complement strand
ACCGGCAGCGAGTGGTGCCTGTATCCGACCTACGACTACACGCATCCCATCTCGGATGCGCTGGAGGGCATCACCCACTCCCTGTGCACGCTGGAGTTCGAGGACCATCGCCCGCTCTACGACTGGTGCGTGGACCATGTTTCGGTGCCCTGCAAGCCGCGGCAGATCGAGTTCAGCCGGCTCAACCTGGAATACACGGTGATGAGCAAGCGGCTGCTGACGCAGCTGGTGGAGGAGGGCATCGTCAGCGGCTGGGACGACCCGCGCATGCCCACCATCGCCGGGCTGCGCCGGCGCGGCTTCACGCCCGCGGCGATCCGGGAATTCTGCGAGCGCATCGGTGTCTCCAAGGCCGACAACCTGGTGGAGATGGGCATGCTGGAGAGCGCGATCCGCGACGATCTGGACTACAACGCCCCCCGGGCCATGGCGGTGCTGCGCCCGCTCAAGGTGGTGATCACCAACCTGCCGGACGCCGCCCCGGCGGAGATTCCGGCGCAGAATCATCCCAAGCGTGAGGACATGGGCAGCCGTATGCTGCCTTTCGGCGACGAGGTCTACATCGACCGGCAGGACTTCGCCGAGGATCCGCCCAAGGGCTTCAAGCGGCTGGTGCCCGCCGGCGAGGTGCGACTGCGCAACGCCTATGTGATCCGCTGCGACGAGGTGGTGAAGGACGCGGCGGGCGAGGTGACGGAGCTGCGCTGCTCGGTGGACCCCGACACCCTGGGCCGCAAGCCCGAGGGCCGTAAGGTGAAGGGCGTGATCCACTGGGTCTCGGCGGCGCATGGCGTGCGGGCGACGGTGCGCCTCTATGACCGGCTCTTCAGCGTGCCCCAGCCCGGGACGGGTGGCCGGGACTTCCGGGCGGACCTGAACCCGGCGGCGCTCGCCACACTGACGCAGTGTGTGGTGGAGCCCGCACTCGCCGCCGCGGCACCGGGCGCCCGCTACCAGTTCGAGCGCGAGGGCTATTTCGTGGTGGATGCCGACGCCGGCCCCGGTCATCAGGTCTTCAACCGCACCGTGACCCTGCGCGACACCTGGGGCAAGCAGCAGGCGGCCGGCGGCGCCTGAGCCCCTGCGGCCGGTGCGCAGCCGAGCGCACCGGCCGACCCTGATCGGCGCCGACAGTCCGCGGCGCCCGCACCAGCATTCGATGGAGACAGGCCATGAGCGTCCCCGACAGGCCCCAGCTCGACCCGCCCGGCGCGGGCATTCCCTGGCACGAGCGCCAGCTCATCGGCGCCGGCATCCGCGCCGCCGCCAACTTCCTGTCCAAGGACCGGATCACGGAGCTGTTCCGGCGCGAGGGTGAGCGCGCCATTGCGCTCGGGCGCAGCGTGGACGAGGCTCAAGGGCGCCGCCGCGTGCTGGTGGGCCGCTTCTTCGGCATCGAGGACAGCAGCCGCCATTGGTCCATCTTCATGGCGCTGGAGCATTTGGTCATCGTCAACTCCGCCATCGCCGCCACACTGCCGCGGCTGTACTCCGGGCTCGATGTGCCGGACGCCGTGCGGGTGGAGGACTTCAAGCCCGTGCCCGAGGCGGGACCGGAGCAGATCACGGACCTTGCCAACGTGGTGGAGCGCTATACCGACATGGTGGACAAGCTCGGCAACCTGCGCGCCGGCATCCGCTATCCGCACCCTTGGTTCGGCGAGCTGTCGGCGGCGCAATGGCACGCGTTGGCCGCGGTGCACAACAGTGTCCACCGCCGCCACGTCCAGCGCATCCTCCGCGCCCTGCACTGACGGCGCCGTGGGCGCAACCCGATAACGCCGCTGACCTGACCTGCACCGCCGGAATGAAGGACGACGCCAGCTTACCGGCCAGCCGCGAGTCGGACCTGCTGCGGGGGCCGGACGATCTGCTTGCGGACTTCGACCGCGCCGTGAGCGTCTTCAACGAGTTCGTGCACGGCTACCGCGCGCTCTACGAGCTCGGCACCACGGTGACCGTCTTCGGCTCCGCACGCTTTCCCGAAGACCATCATTGGTACGCCCAAGGGCGGGCGCTGGGTCGGGCGCTGGCCACCGCCGGCTTCACGGTCATGACCGGCGGCGGACCCGGGGTCATGGAGGCCGCCAACCGCGGTGCGCAGGAGGCGGGCGGCCACAGCGTCGGCTGCAATATCCGCCTGCCGGTGGAGCAGCACCCGAACCCCTACCTGGACCGGGTGCTTACCTTCGATTACTTCTTCGTGCGCAAGGTGATGCTGGTGAAGTACTCGTCCGGCTTCGTCTTCCTGCCGGGCGGCTTCGGCACCATGGACGAGCTGTTCGAGACCCTCACGCTGATCCAGACCGGCAAGCTGCATGCCTT
>NZ_CAJXWY010000130.1 GCF_913062725.1 uncultured Thiohalocapsa sp. | reverse complement strand
GTAAGCGTCCCGCGAAATACATCTATCCCGGGCCGTGCCGGAGCTGGAACATGGTGCCATGTTCCAACCAGCGAGGACTTCCAGCATGGCACATCAGCGACATACCCGCGAGCAATGGCGCCGGCTCGTCGAGGGCTGGCCCAAGAGCGGTCTGACGCAGGCGGACTACTGTGAACGCCACGCCATCTCCGTGGCGAGCCTGCATCGGTGGCGGGAGATCTTCCGCGGCGGAGGCGGTGCGCCGGCGCCAGCACCCAGCGTACCCCAACCGCGCGATTCGGTGCATCTGGTGCCCATCGCGTTGCTCGACGACCTGAGCTCGCCTGCGCCAGGCGGCGCCGACGCCGCGCTGCGCCTGGTGTTCCCCGACGGGGTGCGTCTGGAGATCGGCGCCGGCTGCGATCACGCGACCCTGCGGCGGGTGGTAGGGTTGCTGCGTGAGGCGGCGGCGTCATGATCGGCTTCGGCGCGCAGACGCAGGTGTATTTGGTCGCCGGCGCCACCGATTAAGCGCCAAACAGATCGACGGGCTCGCCGCGCTGGTGGTCGATGTGCTGGATGCCGACCCCTTCTCCAGTCATCTCTTTGTCTTCTGCAATCGCAGTCGCGACAAGCTCAAGCTGCTGTTCTGGCACAACAACGGCTTTTGGCTCTGGTATCGACGCTTGGAGCGCGAGCGCTTCTGGTGGCCGAATGGACATGAGCCCGCGCCGGTCATGCTCTCGGTGCGGGAATTGAGCTGGTTGTTGGAAGGGCTGAATCCAAAGCGCGTGCAGGCGCACAAGCGCGCGCAATTCGAGCTGCTGTAATTGCACGCACTCAGGTATAATGCCGGCCATGCTCGACAGCGCCCAATCATTGCCGCAGGATCCGGTCGAATTGCACCGGATCATCGCGCAATTGCATGCGCAATTGCATGCGCAATTGCATGCGCAATTGGCCGAGGCCGAGCGCGAGCGGGCCGCACAGAAGACGCGCATCGAGCAATTGCTCGAAGCCATCGAGCTGTTGCGGCGCAAGCGCTTCGGCCCGAGTGCCGATCGCGTGCCGGAGAACCAATTAGCGCTGTTCGATGAGGCCGAGCTCGAAGCGCTGATCGGCGAGCTTGAGACGGCACTGCCGGCGCCGAGCGAGACACCAGCGAGCACAACTGTCGCCAAGCCGCCCGAGCGCAAGCCGGTGCGTCGCCCCCTGCCCGCACACCTGCCGCGCGTGGAGCGCGTCATCGATCTGCCCGCGGCGGTGAAGGCCGCGATGGGGGAGGACTGGACCTGCATCGGTTACGACAGCGCCGAGCAGTTGGCCGTCATTCCGCGCCAGTACTACGTGATCGTCACCAAGCGCGCCAAGTACGTCCCCGTCAACGAGGACGTGCCCGGTGCCGAGATCGGCGTGCGCATCGCCCCGCGGGCGGCGCAGATCATTCCCAAGTCCATCGCCCACAGCTCGCTGCTGGCCGCCATCATCATCGGCAAGTTCGTCGACGGCCTGCCGCTGTATCGCCAGGAGAAGATGTTCGCACGCGAGGGCATCGCGCTGAGCCGCCAGACCATGGCCGGGCTGTTGCTGCAGCTCAAGACCCCGCTCGCGCCCATCGCCGCCGCCCTCAAGGCGCTGCTCTGCCAGGGGCCGGTGGTGCACATCGACGAGACGCGGCACCAGGTCCTCGATGAGCCCGGCCGCGACAATACCCAACAGTCCTTCATGTGGGTGTTCTGCGGCGGCCCGCCGCAGGCACCGGTGTGCTGGTACGAATACGCCCCGAGCCGTGCCGCCGCGGTGCCGCAACAGGTCCTCTTCCCCGCCGATGCCCGCTCGCCGCCCGGCACCGATCCGCCGCCGCGCTTCTATCTGCAATCCGACGGCTACAGCGCCTACCACGTCCTGGCCGAGGCCCCTGAGGTCATCGACCATGCCGGCTGCTGGGCGCACGTGCGGCGCAAGTTCGTCGAGGCCGCCGATGGGCGCAATGCCGCCGCCGCGCGGCAGATGGTCGCCCTGATCGGTGAGCCCCCTGATCTGCCATTGGGCCGTCGAGCGCGACATCCGCGACGAGGACCCCGCAACCCGCCAGCGCATCCGCACCGAGCGCAGCAGGCCGATCCTCGAACGCATCCGCCAATGGCTCGACCAGGCCGTCGCGCGGGTGCTGCCCAAAAGCCTCCTCGGCCAGGCCGTCGGCTATGCCCGCAACCAGTGGCCAACCCTGATCACCTTCCTCGACGACGGTCACTTGGAGATCGACAACAACCGCGCCGAGAACGCCATCCGCCCCTTCGTGGTGGGCAGAAAGGGCTGGCTGTTCGCCGGCAGCCCCAACGGCGCCGAGACCAGCGCACTGCTCTACAGCCTGGTCGAAACCGCCAAGGCCAACGGCCTGGAGCCCCACGCCTACCTCACCCACCTCTTCGAGCACCTGCCCGGTGCCAAAACCCCCGAAGCCGTCGCGGCACTGCTGCCGCACAATTTGAAATTGGACGACATCAAGCCGCAGGGGGCAATCCTGTAGTTGGCCGGACGCTTACC
>NZ_CAJXWY010000129.1 GCF_913062725.1 uncultured Thiohalocapsa sp. | reverse complement strand
CCGCCAGCGCCTTGAGTTGTGTCGCCTCCAGCCGGCGCAGATCCGCCGGGCTGTCGATGCCGGCGAGCAGGGGGTAGACATGCGCATCGGCCTGCGCCTCGGGCGTGGAGACAGAATCGAGCATCGTTGTTCCGGTTATTAGGGATCAGTCTTCGGGATTTTAGCGGAAGGCGCCGTGCCGGCGTCAGGGATTCTGTTAGACCCGGTGGACGTCAATGCCCGGCGCAGGCGTCTGCGGCCTGGGTGGCGAGGCATCTTCAGTCCGGGCCGCCGACGCTCCCCGCCGGCAGCAATCCGGGCACGGCAATCCAATACAGTCGCGGCCAATGCTTGCCGGTCACCAGGAGCCGCCGGCGCGCGGCGTCGAATGCGATGCCGTTCAGCACGGCTTCGGGGTGAGGCCGCTTGCGCTGCGGCCACAGGCCCGTCAAGTCCACATAGCCCAGCACCTCGCCGTCGGCTGGATCGATGCGAGCCAACCGGTCGTCGTGCCAGATGTTGGCCCAGATTTCGTCGCGCCGCTTGCGCAGGCGACCCGACGTTGCACCCGTAGCGGTCGTCGCATCAGCGCCGCTGTGCGCATCCGCCACTGGCACCGGCACCCACTCCAGCTCATTCAAACGGCGGAGCGGTCGACCCTCGGCAAGCACCTGCACGCGACGCGTCTCGGCACCCGTAGCCGGATCAAGGAAGCGCAGGGTCGAGCTGCCATCACTGATGATCCAGCGCTCACCGTCGTGGGTCAGGCCCCAACCCTCGCCGGCGAGCGACAGCTCGTCGAGCGCGGCGAAGGTCGCCTGGTCGTAGCGCAACACGCGCCCCGCCCGCCACGTCAGCTGCACCAAGGTCCCCCGCCATGCCGTCAGCCCCTCACCGAAGAGTGAGTCCGACAGCAGGCGCTGCTGAACAACGCGACCGCTTGCCAGATCCACCCGGCGCAGACTGGAGTGCCCATGGCCGCCGGTGGATTCGTACAGGGCGCCGTTGGCCCAGACCAATCCCTGCGTGAAGGCCGTCGGGTCGTGCGGCCAGCTAGCGACGACGCGGAAGCCGTGCACAGGCAGACCGTCGTCCGCGGTGACCGCCGCCGCGACCAGGAAGCCACATGCGCAACCGCCCGCAAGCGAGAGCGCCGAACGTTGCACACGCCGACACCACCCGGCGGAGGCGGTTCGCCGGCATCTCCCGGCGCGCGCATGACGTCTAGGACGCACCCACCACATCTGTCAGCATTCCATCATTCGTGACGACATCGTCTCTCACCCGCTTTGCGTTGATGCGCCGCGTGATCTCGTCGAAGCATAAGCCATCGCTGTCATGATCCCGTTGTTGCTGATGACCTGGGCATGCCGTCGACGGGTCTGGCGTCACCCATGTCGCGAGCACCGATCGTGGGTTCGCGCGTCGGGCATCGAGCGCTTGAACTTCCACGGCGCAAGCCATAACCTCTGCGCAGCTCGGGGGGCACGCCCGCAGAACCGCCAGTCGCGCCGGCGCTCCGCAGTCATGCTGCCAGTGCGCGCGCAACTTACCACGCCTCTTACGGAGATCCTGTCTCTGTCGTGACCCCGCACAGCCGCCAGTTGCTCTGTGTGCTGATGGCCTGGATGGTGCTTGCGCAGCCAGGATTCGCGACTGTGCTCGGGCCAGGGATCGGACCGCAGATCGGACCAGAGATCGGGCTCTCGGCGCACATCGGCGCCGAGGTGCATGCAGACGCCGGCGGCCCGCATCGGCACTTCGTCGCCATGGACGAGCCAAGCGTGGGCTCATCGCAACCGTCGCACTTGACGCGCCCGGCACCACGATCTCACACAGACGGCGAGCACCATCACAGCTGCGATCACGCCTGCCACGCCAGCGCCCACCTCCTCTGTCTACCCCAGAGCACACTGCCAGTCGTCTTCCCCGGCGCCCATAACGACGTCGCCTGGTACCACGCGACATGGCGGTCGCAACCGGGCACCCCGCCCGAGAGGCCCCCTCGCTCCATCGCCTGATCCCCAACACCATGGCGGCGTCGTCGACATCGCCCTGAGTTCGTGTGTTCAAAGCGATGGAGGTGATCGAGCGTGACCACCCTGACACGATACGTCCGCCTGCGGCGGACCTTTGCCGCAGTGTTCGTTTTCAGCGTCGCCCTGGGAATGCCCGGCGCCGCCAGTGCCGACTCGCCCCGGGTCGATGCCGCCGCCGAGCCCGTCAGCGCTGACGGAGCCTCGGCCCACCATCATCGCCATGAAGCCGGCGGCAACCCGCAGCCCGACACCGATCAGGCGCATCGCCACGCCGACGGCGGGCATCAGGATGACCCGCCATGGCATCGCCTCCAGCACTGGCTGATCGGGGTGCTCGGCGGCGGGCATCCCCACGAGGAGGCGCACGATCATGTCACGGCGTCCGCGGAGATCCTGACAGCGACCCGCTACACCCCGGAGCTCGAGCTGTTTCTGGAGCGCCCGCCATTGGTCGCCGGCGAGCCTGCGACATTGCTCGTCTTTCTGACCCGGCTCGCGGACTTCTCACCGGTGCGCGCCGGCGAGGTCACGGTATCCCTCATCCCCGGTGACGCTGACCAAGCCGCACAGGATGGGGCAGCGTCGATCACCGCAGCGGC
>NZ_CAJXWY010000128.1 GCF_913062725.1 uncultured Thiohalocapsa sp. | reverse complement strand
CGCCGTGAATACGTCCCTGTAGGCTTCACGACAGCATCCCTGCTGTCGAGACCCCCGCCAGCCGCAACCCAGCCCGCGGAAAGCGAAAACCGAGATGCGACGGGTATACATCACCGGCGACCCCAGCCGACGCCTCCAGTCCATGGAGCAGCCTCCCGGCGATGATCGGGCAGCCGTCGGCGACGGCACAACCAGTTCGGCCGCCGCGGCTACAGCATGCCCTCGCGCTCCAGCTGACGGGTCAGCACCTCAATCTGCACATCGAGGTCTTCCACGTCGCGCTCCAACAGCACCTGGTACTGTTCGCGAAAGGCGGTCTCGACCGTCTCCAGCGCGTGACGAAAGCGCTGCTCCAGCGCGGGTGCGGTCATCTCGCTGTGGGTCTTCGCATAGCCCTCCACCACCCGCTGCACGCCGTCGAGATAGACGTTCAGAAACTTGCGCGCGCGCCACAGGTCGCGCGGATCATCCTGAACACGCGTCAGGATCTGCCGCGCTAAGCCGGCGATACTGGCGAGCCGTTCGTCCAGCTCCGGCTGGCGGATGCGGCGGCTCGCCTGCTCGATGGCGGCGATGGAGGCGGCGGCACGCCGAAGCGACGCGGCGCCGAAACGGCCCAAGTCCTGCGGACGCCGGCGCAGCGGCGAGAGGTCCAGCGCATAGACCAGATGGAAGCCCAGCAGCGTCACCAAGGCGAAGGCCCCGCCGATGGCCGGATGATGCCCGGCGCCGAGCCAGGCCGTCACGCCGCTGCCCAGCGCCAGCAGCACCGCGCCTGCGCGCTTAGGTGACCAGCGCCGCCACCGAGCGCCGGCGAGCCCGCGACGCGCCAGCAGCGCGCCGCCCAGCAGCAGGCCGTAGCCGAGCCCATCGCCGAGCAGCAGCGTGAGCTCGCCGCGGATGAGGGCGATCAGGGCCGCGGCCGCCGCCGGCAGGGGCAGTACGAACAGCAGCCAATCGGGGACGGCAACCTCGGCGTTGGCCGCCTGGCGATCAGCGCTGCCCTGCGCTGCCAGCCGACGCCACATCACCGTCACCAGCACGGCCGCAATGGCGATGATCACGGCCAGCAGCAAAACCCGTTTCATCGCCGCGGACTCAGTGCACGGAGACAATCGCCGAGGCCGAGGCGCTGCAGGAGGTCAGCAGCGCCTGGGACGACGCGACACCGATGCCCACAACCAACAGCAAGGTGCCGAGCAGACGGCGCTGGCGATCCGACATGGCACATGTCCTCCATCGATTCCAGATAGCGGCGCCCTAACCCTTCGACGATGCGTGCGAGTGGGCGGAAGGTGATCGTTGAAGAGGTGCATGCCGCGCAAGGCCCAGAGGCGCTTGCGCGACTGGTCGTAGAACTCTTGGGAGACCATTGTGTGGTCAAGTGAATATATTTGCACATAAATACGCTAAGTGCCCTGTAAGCTTTGGGCAAATTGCATGCCCTCGGCGAAGTCCCGCACCCGCTGCAGCCCGAGCCAGAGCGTCTTCATCCCGGGCTCGCCATCGCATTTGCGCCCGAGAAAGCCGCCGAGACTGGCGATGAGCCGGATGACGGTGTTGAGCTTGGGTGCCTGCTTGGGCGGACGTTGCTTGGCAAGGATGTAGGCTGCCCGCCATTCCTCGGTCGAGAACAGCAGCGCGGCGTCGAGTGCTGGTGCGGTGCGCCCCTATAATCTCCCGGGACTTGACAATATCAGGTCTTGCCTTTTGCCTCTGATGAGTTAGGGTTGGGGTGTGGCACGTCGCCTAAGGCTCGAGTTTTCCGGCGCGCTTTACCACGTCACCTCGCGTGGTGACGGGCGAGAGGCGATCTATGGGGGCGACGGTGACCGGCGGATGTTCCTGGGGTTGCTCGCCGAGGTGTGCGAGCGCTTCAACTGGTGGGGGCACGCCTACTGTCTCATGACCAACCACTATCGCCTGCTCATGGAGACGCCGGACGCGAATCTCGCTAAAGGGATGTGACAGCTCCGGAAAAGGGGCCGGGCTTAGCGTCGTGCATAATGCCACTCGGGTGAGGACATGCCTTCAATCTCGATGTTCTATGGACTAATCGTCTACATGTACTTTATGGACCGTAAGCAGCATAAGTTGCCGCACATCCATGTCAAGTACCAAGATGACGAGGTGGTTGTCCAAATCCCCGACGGCACCGTTCTTGAAGGAAGTATTCCGAATTCGAAAATGAAACTGCTGCAGGCTTGGATCGAACTGCACCGGGATGAACTAATAGCAGATTGGGCTCTCGCCGTGTCCGGAGAGCAGCCCTATAAGATAGAACCGTTGAGATAGCGCCCATGAATCCTAGGGTCAAGAGTGTCGAAGCCCGACCCGGATACAAACTGTTCTTGGTGTTCAGTAACGGCGAGCACGGTATGTATGACTGCTCTCACCTATTAGAGTTCGGTGTGTTCCGAGAGCTCAAGGACGAACGCTATTTCTCGCAGGCGCGAGCCTTGGATGGCACTGTGGTTTGGCCGCATGAGCAGGATATTTGCCCCGACACCCTCTATCTAGATTCAACAAAACATGCCTAACAAGAGCACCAGCCCGGGGGCTAGTACTACTTTGTTAGATTAATTCCGCTCCCCTGACTCAACCAGTATCATTCGCGCCGTCAGGATCATTATCCC
>NZ_CAJXWY010000127.1 GCF_913062725.1 uncultured Thiohalocapsa sp. | reverse complement strand
GGGCGCATCCCGATCCCGTCATGGCTGGCGGTGAAGTTCAGATAGGTGCAGCCCAGCTGCGCGGGCGGCATCGCGGACTGCCAGCGATGAAGGTAGCGCGCCGTGCCCGACTGCATCGCATGCAGGATCAGCGGCGGCAGCGGAAAATTGTAGACCGCGTGCGCCTCGTTGCCGTTGCCGAAATAGCTGAGGTTCTCGGTGCGGGGCACGTTGGTTTCGGTCAGCAGAACGACCGTCTCGACCGCGTAATCGCAGAGCAGGCGAAGCAGCTGCACGATGGCATGGGTCTGGGGCAGGTGGATGCAGCTCGTCCCGGGTTCCTTCCAGATGAAGGCCACCGCGTCGAGCCGCAGGATACGCACCCCCTTGTCGATATGCAGGCGGATGATCCGCAGGATTTCCAGCAGGACCTCGGGGTTGGAGAAATCCAGGTCCACCTGGTCGTGGCTGAAGGTGCACCAGACGTGGCGGTCGCCCTGGCGCGTCTCGATCCTTTGCAGCACCGGCGTGGTGCGGGGGCGCACCACCTGCGAGAGATCGTCCGCGGGATCCGCCTCGTAGAAGAAGCGGTCATACGGCGCCTGGCCCTGGCGGTAGGCGGTGAACCACGGCCCCTGGCTGGAGACGTGGTTCAGCACGAGATCCGACATCAGGTGGAACTGCGCCGCGATCCGCTCGATATCCACCCAGTCGCCGAGCTGCGGGTTGACGGCGCGGTAATCCGTCACCGCGAACCCGTCATCGGAGCTGAAGGGGAAGAACGGCAGGATATGCACACCGTTGACCACGCCCCTCATGTGCCGGGTCAGGAAATCTTCCAGCAGGTCCAGCGGTTTGTGCTGGCCGTCGCGGATCGAGTCGCCATAGGTGATCAGCACCGCGTCGCGTTCCGACCAGAGCCTGTTGCTTGGCGCGCGCGCCCGCTTGCGCCGATGCGTGCCCTCGGGCCAGAAGGCCGCGGTGATCCGTTCGGCCAGGAGGTCCGGCGCGCCATCCGGGTATATCCGGCTGACCAGTTCGGTCAGCCGGGCCTGGAAGAGATGATCCTTGGTCGTCACGCTCAAAGCGGCTCCGGGCTGGGCGGTCTTTGCCGCAGTTGGCGACCTTTGCGCGCCGCTGTCAAACCGGCCGCCGCGACATCGCTTCGCGCCGGGGGCTTTGCCCGGAGTTGCCCGGGGAATGGGCAGCCCCGCCCGCGATGCCGTGTTTTTCTGGGCGTCTTTCGCACCCGGCGCCCGCGGCAGGGCGCGAAGCGGTGCCCGGTCCGGTGCGGATGTGTGGGGCGTGAAACTGTCCGGGATCAAGTGGTGAGCCGTGCAGGACTGACCTGCACAAAGGAAATCAAACACTTGCGGCGGTGAACCGCGAAAATCCGGGCGCTGAAAACGCTCAGGTTTTTCCCGGTCTGGCGAACTGCGCGAAACCCGACAAGGCAAACGAAAACCCCGGCGCGACGGCAATCGCAACCGGGGCTAAAGACGTTGTGGAAGGCGTCTGTTCATTGCCCGAGTATACCGCACTTTTCCCGCTCTTGGCAATGCATTGGGGGGCGCTGGTATGAGCAAGGGCAACACTTTCTCCAAGCTCATCAAGCGGCCGCATCTCGGATCAACCCGGATGCTGGGCTATGCGCTCACGCTGCATGACTATGACGCATGGGAAGGCGCATCGGCCGTCTGGCAAGCCCGCCTGACCGAGACCGAGCGCGCGGCGCTGGCCTGGGCCGCTCTGCGCAGCCTCGACCACGACGACGCGGTGACGGTGGCAGAAACGGCGCTTGGCGGCGCGGGCGCACCGCTACCGCCTTTTATCTCACCGATGGACGAGGCGTCATTCTGGGCTGACATAGCGTCCGAAAGCGAGTTGAAAGCCTATGCGCTGGCCTGTTTCAACCGCCTGTCAAAGCGCGACCAACGCGCCTTCCTGAGCCATGTCAGGGAGGCGGCGTGATGGCGGCAAAGGATTTTGCACGGCTGCATAATCAGGACCGAGCGCACCTTGCAAGCGTCAGGGGGGCGGATCGTTTTATCAATCCCGCGCTGAAAGGGCGCGCTCTGGACCTGAGCGATGCGATTCAACCGATCTGGCAAATCAAGCCCGCGCTCAAATCCCGTTATCTGGTCAAGAATTGGATCGACCGTGGCGCGTTGTCTGTCGTCTATGGCGAAAGCAATGTCGGCAAGACGTTTTTCGCGTTGGACTTGGCAATGCACGTCGCGGCGCGGCTGCCCTGGCATGGGCACAAGGTCGCGGACATTGACCCGGATGGAAATCGGCCGGGGCCGGTTCTCTACATCGCGGGCGAAGGCGGGCACGGCATCCGCAATCGGATCGAGGCAATCCGGCGGGAACGTTCCGACATCATGGAACGGATCGAAGGCGAAAGCGATTTCTGCCTTCTGTCCACCGGCCTTGACTTGTGTGGACCGAACGATGTGAAGGCGCTTTCCGAGGCAATCGCGGAATGGGCGGATTTTGCCGCCCTGATCGTGGTGGACACGCTTGCCCGCGCAATGGGCGACGGCGACGAAAACACCGCGAAAGACATGGGCGCGTTTGTTCGTAACGTGGACCAGTTTGTCAATCGGCATTGAACATTGACCCCCTATCGGCATGCAAAAATGACCCCCTGGTGCTGAGCTGGCCCGATGCTG
>NZ_CAJXWY010000126.1 GCF_913062725.1 uncultured Thiohalocapsa sp. | reverse complement strand
TCGCTCGCATATCGCTTCAACCATCGTGATCTCCTTTCGTTTGCGGTTGATCGTCCCGAAGGACACGCGAACGACAGCCGGCGCAACCCCGGCGCAGCCGTCATGTCCAACACGGCCCCGGAACGGGGGTTGGTGCGGGCCGGACATTGACGGCAAGGCGCGCGACGCCAGAACGCGGGCGCCTAACCTTCGGGACGGCTCAACAGCGAAAGGAGGCGATGCGGGAGGGTGGAGGCGTAGTCCGGCGCGGATCACCGACTCGCTGAGTGATGCCCTTTCGATGGGTGTGGTCGAGGGGCTCGGCTTTTTTAGCGAGGGCGCTTTATTTCCCGTTATCTGAAACGCCTTCTGTCAACGCCATAATCGGCGGCCGCTCCTGCCTTCTCCACCGTCGCACTACACTCGCGACATAATTTTCCCTATCCGCAGCATCGTCTTCCCACAAGGCCGCGAATGGTACATCCGCGCTCTGTGGTCGATGCGCCTCATCGAGATCGTTGAAACGCAATCGAACTGGCACCACAGTCCCTTCGCCGACTCCGAGCGCTTCTTGCGTACGCAATGTCGGCAGGATGCTGACCAGGCTGCGTACCGAGTCGGGAAGCGCGCGCTGCACGAAATTCTGATCCTGCTCGTTGCTCATTCGCAGTGCAATCAGCGTGTTGCACTGCGAAAGAATGGATTCGGACAGCTCGGAAGGGCGCTGAGAGATTAGGCCCAACCCTACTCCGTACTTGCGACCTTCCTTCGCAATCCGCGATAGTGCCTGCTTGGTCGGCTGGAGCGCTGCGTCCTCACGTCGGGGTGCGTATCGATGCGCCTCTTCGCAGACCAGAACCACAGGCACCTGCACGGGTCGCGGGCTCCATATCGCAAAGTCAAAGATCATCCGACATAACACCGAGACCACGACATCGACAGTAAGCGTTCAGACCCCCACCCAAATGCACGGTCCGAACTGAGACCCGATCTGAAGGGGATTAAGACCTGGGGATCGTACCGCCCCACTGGACAGTGAGTCCGAACTGAGACCTGATCTGAATGGGATTAAGACCCACAGCAGCCACAGGGCTGCGTGGTCAATGAGGCGTCCGAACTGAGACCCGATCTGAAGGGGATTAAGACCAAGGCTATTAAACTTAGCTTGCGCGTAACTCGTCCGAACTGAGACCCGATCTGAAGGGGATTAAGACGAAGTAGGCGACCCGAACACCCGGCGCCTTCTTGGGTCCGAACTGAGACCCGATCTGAAGGGGATTAAGACTGTTCCGCCAACGTCGTGATTAGCGTCTCAGCAGTCCGAACTGAGACCCGATCTGAAGGGGATTAAGACGGGGCCGGACTGCAACAGTTGTCGCAGTCCGAATGACACAGGGCGAACCCGATCCTGAGGCATGCAGATCGACGCTCGGTGCTGCTCGAATCGGGCAGCAGGGGCGTCTGGGACTCGAGACCCGGGGCGGTGCACCGGGCGCTGCTCAGGCGCTCCTGGCGCGCACCGAGGGCGTGTTGTTGGATCGAGTGAGGGCGCGCACTGACGGCGGCTGGTCGCGGGCGCCGGGCGCCGTTTTGGGGCTGGCAGCGGGGCGCGCTGTCCTTGCGCTTACGCTGTAGGATTTTGCGGGGCGACGGCGACCCGGCATTGCGCCGGGCTCAGGCGCCGCATGTGCACCGTGCCGCGCCCAGGCGCCCTCGCCAGCAGGCTGCTGGCACGGGCGCTGGGCCGGTTAGCCGGCCTGCTCCATCTGGCTGGCGAAGTCGCAATCCTTGCGGATGGCAGCCGACTGCAGTGCCTCGTACTCGCCCTTCAGGCGGGCCAACTCCGCCTTCTGGTCGTCGCCGGCCAGAAAGAACAGCGCCGGCCAGAACACCACCAGGCCCACACCCATGGCGATGGCGTCCTTGTTGGCCTCTTTCTGCTGTGCGCCGGTCACCTGCACCAGCTGGCGCTGCACGCGGCGCAGCTCGCCCTCGATCTGGCCGCAGGAATAGGCCGAGTACTGCATGGGCGAGACATAGGCGGCGGACACCTTGTCCGGTGGCGTGGCGCAGCCGGCGCTGAAGGCGAGCGCAACAACGGCGGCGGCGGTGGGGAAGAGCGCATCGACACGCATCATGAAAGGGCTCCTTGGATCTTTGCGGCCGGTCACGCAAAGCGGTTTGCGCGCTTGCATCCTGGCGTGGGATGGGTGAGCGTGTACCAGCCTGCTTGAGGGAGGTCCGCCAACAGCGGGGCATTTGCACGCAGCACGCAGGTGTGCTGCGCGTGTTGCCCCAGAATGTGCGCCACCGGTGTGGTGTGCCGGGTTGGCAAGCTTGCGGCGCCGCGTTGCGTGGCCGCCGATGACCGGGCGCGGGCGTTTTGCCGCCGCGTTTGCATGCCGACTGCCATGACCGCCAGCGCCCATCCAGGCCCCGCCGCTACGCGCGCCGTGCCCATTTCCAAGACGATTGGCGTGCGCCGGCGCCGACGTTGCGGCGTGGTGCCGGCTGCCGTCGCGCCATGGCGCCCGCGCGGGTCCATCGATGTGGTGCGCGCCGCGCCAGCCGAGCCGCATTGGCGTGGCCACCGTCGGCGCGTCGCCGACGGCCGGCAAGCTTGCCGGCCGCGCCGCCACCGGCCCGCTGCGCCAGGCTGGCTGCCGGTGTGGGCCGCAGCCGCCCCAAC
>NZ_CAJXWY010000125.1 GCF_913062725.1 uncultured Thiohalocapsa sp. | reverse complement strand
TCAGATCAGCCGCGGATTGCTCAATGACAAATTGCCGCATGGGGCCACCGAATGGGTGATGTGGTAAAGATGCCTATCTTACCACGATCGCCCTGTTTTGGCAGCAGTTTTCGCCATTACTCATTCATTTAACTCACGGATTCAGGATCGAAACATTCAAACAATGGTACCGCGAAGGTTCTGAGCTGTTCCGTAAGTGGCCCTATAACCAGCCGTGACTTGACATGCGCATGGTCTCTCAGGATTCTCGTGGGCGCTGGATGTCCGTCTTCTAGCCCCCGGTGATGACGGCGCGGTCAGTGACTGTTGGGTCGTAGACGGGGTCGGCGAAGTTGTCAGGGAATAACGTGATCGCTTGTTGATTGCCAAAAGAGCGAGGTGAAATAGGTGTTGCAATCGAATCAGTTCAGGGTAAATGAAGTATGGATTATATTCAAATTAAACGATGCTCCGGTTCTGACGGATCTTGATGGGGAGTTCAATGTTTACGCATTGATGGATGCGGCAAGCTGTTATATTCTTGACTCAGGCTTTGTGTCGGTAGAGGCAAAAGAGATATCCAGGCTGGACTCTGAGCGGATGCTAAGTAACGGATATGCCCAAAAAAACGAATACCCAAAGGAGCTCATCATTCCGGACTCCTATCTGGCTGATAACCTGAAAGAAGAAGCAGAGCGCTGCGGGATCAGAGTGCGATACGTTGCAGAGGATCAGCTCCTGCCGATCATAGGCGAAGCTCGTCAGGGCTTTCAGAGACATTTTAGCGGCGGGCGGGCGTATTCAATCATAAGCCTGGCAAGGCAAATCCAGCAGGCGCGCCGAAGGCGCGCGGGGCTGATCCGAGGCGTTGAACCTACACCTGGAGCCTGCTTTGGGCCGGGCGCTGCCGCTAGACATCAGCTGCAGGAGGTGCGTCTTTTACCGGCCTTGAGTTGCCGCCCTGCCGACCCGCCGCACCGAAGCGCAGGTAGAGCGCCGGCACCACCAGCATGTTCAACGCTGTGGACGACAACAGCCCCCACAGCATGACGATGGCCATTGGAGTTTGCAGCTCGCTGCCGGGCTGACCGCCTGCCAGGGCCAGGGGCACAAGGGCAAGTCCGGCGGACAGGGCGGTCATCAGGATCGGCGCCAGGCGCTCCATGGCACCACGGTGCACCGCAGCATGACAGTCGGCCATGTGCTCGTCGTCCACCAGGTGGCGGATGTGGGTCACCAGCATCACGCCATTGCGGGTGGCGATGCCAAAGAGCGCAATGAAGCCGACGATGGAGGCCACGGAGACCACGCCGCCGGCGGCGTAGACACCAAAGATGCCGCCCACCATCGCCAGCGGCAGGTTGAGCATCACCAGCGCCGCATCCCCGGCGCAGCGGAAAGCGACGGTGAGCAAGAGGAAGATGCCCGTCACGACGCCGGCACCGAGAATCAGCAGGGTCTGGCGCGCCTGGGCGGCGCTCTCGAATTGGCCGCCTTAGGCGATGCGCCAATTGCCATGCGACTGGCCGAGCGGCAATGCCACCTGCTCGGCGACGGCTTGCTGGATGTTGGTCACCACCGAGCGCAGGTCCGTACCGGCGCCGGCCGTGGCCACGTTAGCGGAGACCACGATCTTGCGCTGCACGTCCTCGCGGCTGATGGTGTTGGGGCCGCGGTCGCGGCGGATGTCGGCCAGCGCGTGCAGCGGCAGCCGGGCGCCGGCGGGGGTGGTGATCAGGGTCTCGCGGATCGCTTGGGGGTCCGCGCGGGCCTCGTCCGGGTAGCGCATCACCAGATCAAAGCTGCGCTGGCCCTCCAGCACGCTGGAGACGCGGCTGCCGTAGAAGGCGGCCTCAATGGCACGGGAGACCTCGCCGACGCGCAGCCCGTGGCGGGCCAGGGCGGCGCGCTCCAGGTCGATGTGCACGAAGGGAATGTCGGCCTGCTGCTCGACGAACAGGTCGACCACGCCGGGCACGTCGCGCATGGCCGCCTCCACCCGGCGGGCGAGACGGCGCAGCTCGTACAGATCGTCGCCGAACAGTTTCACGGCCACTGCGGCGCGGGTGCCGGAGAGCATGTGGTCCACCCGATGACTGATGGGCTGGCCGATGGTGATGGACAGGCCAGGCACCTTTTGCAAACGCTCGCGCAGTTCGGCGAGCAGCCTGTCCATGTCGCGGGTGCCGCCGCCTTGTCCGCTCAAATCCAGATTCACCTCGATCTCGGTGCTGTTGACCTCCTGGGTATGCTCGGCCAGCTCCGAGCGGCCGGTGCGCCGGGCCGTACCGATGACCTCGGGCTGTTCCAGCAGGGCCGCTTCCAGCCGCGAAGCGAGGGCGTCGGACTGCGCCAGCGACGTCCCCGGTGGGGTACTGGCCATGATGGTGAGGCTGCCCTCGTTGAACGGTGGCAGGAAGGTCTGGCCGGCCTGGCTCAGCGCCAGCAGCGCCAGGGCCAGCAGCAGAAAGGACGTGCCGGCGAGCAGGCGCCAGCGCCGCAGCGTCGCATCCAGCAGCGGCCCGTAGCCCGCCTTGAGCCAGCGTACCAAGGCCGCCTCACGGCCGCCGCGGATGGCTTGCGAGCGCGGCAACAGGTAGTAGGAGAGCACCGGCGTGATGGTGATCGCCACCAGCAGGGAAGCTACCAGCGCCACCACGTAGGCGAGCCCCAGCGGGGCCAGCAGCCGGCCCTCCACGCCGCTGAGAAACAACAGCGGCAGGAACACCAGAATGATGATCAGGGTCGCGAAGAGGATGGTGGACTGGATCTCGTGGGTGGCGGCGTAGACCACGGCGAGGGTTGGACGGCGCGCGCCCGCGGGCAGCGCGGCGTTCTCGCGCAGCCGCCGGGCGATGTTCTCGACATCGATGATAGCGTCGTCCACCAGGGCGCCGACGGCGATGGCCATGCCGCCCAGGGTCATGGTGTTGATGCTGGCCCC
>NZ_CAJXWY010000124.1 GCF_913062725.1 uncultured Thiohalocapsa sp. | reverse complement strand
GACATCGAGGGCGAGGCCCTGGCCACCCTGGTGGTCAACTCCATCCGCGGCATCATCAAGGTCTGCGCCGTCAAGGCCCCGGGCTTCGGTGATCGTCGTAAGGCCATGCTGCAGGACATCGCCATCCTCACCGGCGGCACCGTCATCAGCGAAGAAGTCGGCCTGACGCTGGAGAAGGCCACGCTGAACGAGCTCGGCTCCGCCAAGAAGGTGCAGATCAGCAAGGAAGAGACCACCATCATCGACGGCGCCGGTCAGGACGACGAGATCAAGGGCCGCTGCGAGCAGATCCGTGCCCAGATCGAAGACACCACCTCCGACTACGACCGCGAGAAGCTGCAGGAGCGCCTGGCCAAGCTCGCCGGCGGTGTCGCCGTCATCAAGGTGGGTGCCGCGACTGAAGTGGAGATGAAAGAGAAGAAGGCCCGCGTCGAGGACGCCCTGCACGCCACCCGCGCGGCGGTGGAAGAGGGCATCGTGCCCGGCGGCGGCGTCGCCCTGGTGCGTGCGCTCACCAGGATCCGCGGCACCATCCACGGCGCCAACAAGGAACAGGACGTGGGTGTCAGCATCGCCCTGCGCGCCATGGAAGAGCCCCTGCGTCAGATCGTCACCAACGCCGGTGCCGAGGCCAGCGTGGTGCTGCACAAGGTCGCCGACGGCGAGGGCAACTTCGGCTACAACGCCAGCAACGGCGAGTACGGCGATCTGGTGGCGATGGGCATCCTCGACCCGACCAAGGTCAGCCGCACGGCGCTGCAAAACGCCGCTTCCGTGGCCGGACTGATGATCACCACCGAGGCCATGGTGGCCGAAGAGCCCAAGGAAGAGGCGCCGATGCCCGCCGGCGGCGGCGGCATGGGCGACATGGGCGGCATGGGCATGATGTAACAGCAAATTGCCTTGCCCGACGGCGGTAACGCCGTCATGCCCGCCATGGATGGCGACCAAAAGCCCCGCTTGAGCGGGGCTTTTGCGTCTTTGCCGCCGGCACCGCCCAACGCCGCCCCGGCCACGCCCGCCGGCGCGAAGCGGCAGGCATGATCGCGGCCAACGTACGGCGCTACCCGACATCCCCGCCGCAACACTTGCTCAGACCGTGCCATACTCTAAGACCATTACGCCGTAGCAACAAACAGCTGGCGAGAAGACCTCAGATGAGACCGCAAACCAAGGCACGCCGCTGCGTCATCGCGGCCGTCATGGGCTGTGCACTGCTCGCAGGCATGGCGCCGGTGCTCGCAGGGCCGGACATCCGCTCGGCGGTGGCGCTGATCATCGACCACAACGGCAACCGGCTCTACAGCCGTAACCCGCAAGAGGTCCGGCCCATCGCCAGCATCACCAAGCTCATGACGGCCATGGTGGTGCTCGACGCCGCGGTGCCCCTCGACGACCCCGTCACCATCACCGAGCAGGACCGCGACCGCCTGCGCTGGAGCCGCTCCCGGCTCTACACCGACGAGGCGACGCTGACGCGGCGCGACATGCTGCGTGTCTCGCTCATGTCCTCCGACAACCGCGCCGCCCATGCGCTGGGCCGCACCACCTTCGCCGGCGGCACCGACGCCTTCGTCGCGGCCATGAACGCCAAGGCGCAAGCACTCGGCATGCGCGACAGCCACTTCGCCGACGCCTCGGGCCTCGACGCCGGCAATACCTCCACCGCCGAGGACCTGGTGCGACTCATCCACGCCGCCGCACAGTACCCACTCATCCGCGACATCACCTCCACGGGCGAATTCACCGCCCACCCCTACACCGAAACCAAACGCGGACCGCTCCAGTATCGCAACACCAACCCGCTGGTGCGCGACAGCCGCTGGACCGTGGAGCTGAGCAAGACCGGCTATATCCACGAAGCCGGTCGCTGCCTGGTGATGCAGGCCGTGGTCGCCGACCGGCGGCTCTACATCGTCCTGCTCAACGCCCAGGGTAAGCTCACGCCGGTGGGAGACTCCAACCGGCTGCGGGATTGGCTGCGCAACAGCGGCGACCAGCTCACCGCCGGGCTGGACCCGCGCCACCGCTGATGTGCCCGCCGATGGGCACCGCAGCCAGCACGGATCGGCGTGCGCAACGGCACGGACCCATGCAACTCCTGGTCGATATCGGCAACAGCAGCATCAAATGGGCGTTGCGCGCCGGACAGCGTGCGCCCCTGACGGGCGTTGGCTCAGCGCTGCACAACGGCGCCCTGCCAATGGACCTGCTGGCGATCTGGGACGCACTGGACCAGGTCGACGCCATCTTCGCCGCCGGCGTCGGCCCCCAAACCGTCAAGGATGCCGTCATCCAGGTCTGCGAATCGCGCTTCGACCGCCGCCCGCGCTGGATTCGCACCCAGCCCCGGGCCCTCGGCGTGCGTATCGCCTACCCCGTGCCCGAGCGCCTCGGCGTCGATCGTTTCCTGGCCCTGGTCGCCGCTCATCAGCGTGCACAAGCCGACGCAGCCGCAACCGCCAGCCTCATCGTCGACGCCGGCACTGCCATCACCTACGACCTGCTCACCGCCGACGGCCAGCACCTGGGCGGTCTCATCCTGCCCGGCATCGGCCTCATGCGCACGGGCCTGCTCGCCGGCACCCAGATCCCGCTCCACGAGCCCGCCGACGCCGATCTGCCCTGGGCCGCCGACACCGGCGAAGCCATCGCCGCCGCCAGCATCCAGGCCCCGGCGGCCCTTCTCGAGCGCCTGCACCAGCGCTTACAGGCGCACACCGGCACCCCGCCACACCTTCTCCTCACCGGCGGCGACGCCGGGCGCCTCGCCGCCGCAACCCATCTGTCCACCGAGCAGATCCCCGAGCTCGTCCTGCGCGGCCTCGCCGCCGTCGCCGCCGTCGATTGAGGCAGTCCGCTCAGGAGCTAGGAGCCTGTCCGACTTAGGCTCAGGATTCGGTCTTATCCGTGTGCTACTGCCAAAAAATATACGAATCGGTTTA
>NZ_CAJXWY010000123.1 GCF_913062725.1 uncultured Thiohalocapsa sp. | reverse complement strand
ATGCGCGGCGATCGTGCCCGAGCCAGTATCCGAGCACGGTGCCGACGGCATCCCGCAGGTGCTCACGCAGAAACGCCCAAGACCGGCGCGGTGGCCGGTGCGGACGCCTGAACACGCCGATGGTGTCCCCCCACACATTCGCCCAGCGGGTGGCCGCCTGCAGCAGCTCCAACCCTTCGAGCTCGGCAAGCGCCCCCATGGAATCGGGGTAGAAGCGCCAGCAGTCCACCGGGTAGCGATGCTCCAGGCCTTTGGCCGGCACGATCAGGAACAGCAGTCAGCCGGGCCGGACCATCCGCACCATCTCGCGCCAGGTCTCCCAGAAGGGCGGCGCGTGTTCGAGGGCCTGACCTGAGATCACCAGATCGAAGCGGCGCGAACGCAGGGGCCAACGCCAACCATGGTGCACAACCCGGTCGACGTTCGGACCGGCGAGCATGTCCAGCCCGGTGTAGTGCCAGCCCGCGCGCGCGGACAGTGGCCGGAAGGAGCCGTCGCCGCAGGCGCCGCCCACGTCGAGGCTGCCGATGTCCAGCACCTTGAGGGGACGGTCGGGGTCGAGGTAGGTCTCGATCAACCGCCGCATCTCGTCGAGCGCCTCAGCGTGCATCCGCTCCTACCGCGTCGATGATCCGCAAGAACAGCTCCGCCGTCTGCACGGCGTCCGGCCAGGCCGCGGTGCGCGCCGCGGCATTCCGTCGCAGTCGCTCGCGCAGCGCACCATCGGTGCGCAAGCGCGTGACCGCGCGTGCCAGCGTGGCCGGGTCCGGCTCCACCAGCAGCGCCGCATCGCCGACCACCTCCGGCACCGCGCCCACGGGGCTGCAGATGCAGGGCACGCCGGCCATGAGCGCCTCCAGATTGGCCATACCGAAGGACTCGCTGGCCGAGGTGCTGACGTACAGGTCCGCCGCGGACAGGTACAGCCCGATGTCGTCGCTGGCGGTCAGGGTCAGCCTGTGGCGCAGGCCCGAGCGCTCGGCGCGTTCCCGCAGCGGCCGGGCATCGCCGTCACCGATCAGGGTCAGGTGCAGGTCCGGCGCGCAGGCGGCGCAGGCGTCGATCAACTGATCGAAGCGCTTGACGGGCAGGTACATGCCCACGCCGATGACCTGGAAGCTCTGCTCGCTCCAGCCCAGACGGGCCCGCGCGGTTGCGCGCCCGTACGCACGCAGCGCCGGGCGCGGGTGGGACAGCACCCGCCAATGGGCCGGGACCGGGTCCAGCGCCAGGTCCTGCGCGAGCTGGCATCGGCCGCTCCGTGTTGGCGTCACGACCCACCGCGCCTTCCCCAGCAGCGCCCGTTCCCAGTCATGCAGTGCCGCCCGCAGGCGGGACGGCAGCCGCATGAGGTGCTCGTCGATCCCGGCACAGAGGACGACATCACGGGCGTGGAGACGGTCAATGCCGCGCTCGAGCGCGATCTCGACCGCGGCCCAACCGACCGCGGCGATGTCCATCAGCAGCGCACGCAAGCCCGGTTGGGAGTCGATCTCGGGGACGTTGAGCCGTGCCCCGATCGCTTCCCGCGCCCGGTACAGCAACTGCGAGGCGTCCGCCTCCAGGCTCGCCCAGCTCAGCAGCTCGACCTGATGACCGAGCTCGCGCAGCGCCTGCACCAGCGGCATCAGGCTGGTGCGCATGCCGAAGCGCTCGTCGCAGGCGCGCTCGCGTGTGACCATCATCAACTTCATGGGCAACACCTGCCTTGGTGGTCCCTCCAGGGCAGGGAAGCGGTAGACCAAAGACCCAGATGCTTATCCCGCCAGCGCTCGTTCTCGCCGAGATAACGCTCGTGGATCATGGGCGGCAGCGCGGAGCGCAGCGCCTCGGTGTTGTCCAGGTCCGCGCCGCGACCCGAACGCGATTCGCGGCCCTGCCAAGCGTTGAGCCTGAAGGCCGCATCGAAGAGTCGATCCGGTTGATCAATCACGCCGGAGAGCGCGCTGCCACCGATGCGTTCCGCGGCCTCGGCGAGCCGACGTTTGCTCTCCCGGCGTTGCTGCCATCCTTGCAGCCTTGCGCGAATCCCAAGGCTCATCGAGCGCTCGTTGGGCTCGACGCCACTGCATCGGGTTCAGCATACGCTGTCGGTGTCTCTCCGGGCGATCCCGCGCCGGCGCATAGTCGCCACTGCCGCGGTAGGCTGACGAGACCGATGCCGCGCTCCGCTGCGCTGTCTTCGACCTGCAACGCATCCAGGATGGTCGCTTGTTCGTAGACGTGCAGCCCCCGTTCGCAGAGGAGGTACACCGCGATCCCGTAATGCCCCTTGAGCAAAGGCAGCGCCGGAAACATGACCTCTGCCTCGCCTTCGCCTTGGCTATCCGATTCCATGAGGACGCCGTCCCGTGCCGACGTGGCGCCGGCGAATGGACGCTGGTCGGCTGTGAGGAAGGCCACGCCGACGCTCGGCGGCGGCAGTGTCGGGTCGATGCGGAACCGAACCCGAACCGAGAGGTTCGAGCGACCGGCACGCAGCCGCAATGATCGGCCCTCATCGCCGTCGGCGCTGAGGACAACGGACAGGATTCGCGCGGGCGTCTGCCGGGTGTCGACCGTAACGCCCGTGGGTTCTTGCGCAGAGGCGGTATCGGCGCGCTCCAGCTCGGCGCGGTAGTCCGCGAGAACCGCGGCGGGTGACCCCTCACGCCGGATGCGACCCTGATCGATCCAGACAGCCCGGTTGCAAATGGCCTCGACGTGGTAGAGCGAGTGGGAGCAGAACAGGATGGTCTTGCCCGCATCGCGAAACGCCATGATGCGGTCGAACGACTTGCGCGCGAAGGCGCCGTCGCCCACCGACAGGGCCTCGTCAATGATCAGGACGTCCGGATCGACGGCGGTGGCCACCGCGAAAGCCAGGCGCGCGGACATGCCGCTGGAGTAGGTCTTGACCGGGCGCTCGATGAACGGGCCGATGTCAGCGAAGGCGGCGATCTCGGGCACCAGCGCGTCGATCTCGGCCCGCGTCAGCCCGGCGATGGCGGCCTTGAGATAGACGTTCTCCCGCCCGCTCATCTGCGGGTGGAAGGCGGCACCGAGTTCCAGGATGGCGCCGACGCGACCATGGATGTCGATGCTGCCCTCGCTCGGCGGCAGCATGCCGGCGATGAGCTTGAGCAGCGTGCTCTTGCCGGCACCGTTGCGCCCGACGATGCCGAGCACCTCGCCGTGCCCGACGGTGAGATCGATGCCGGACAG
>NZ_CAJXWY010000122.1 GCF_913062725.1 uncultured Thiohalocapsa sp. | reverse complement strand
TTGAGTTGGCGAAGTACCTGAATCCAGATCCGCTGGCATCGCCCGTGTCGACTCACCCGCCCGCGCAGGCCCCCATGCAGCCAGCTGAACCAGCGTTGAACGTACTGTCGGAGCCGATCGAGATCGGCCCCTTGCTCGTGAAGCCGACGGGCACGTTCATAGAGCCGATCCAGCCCCTGCTGCGACGGGCGCAGTTTGCGGCCGGGGTGAAAGCGCGAATCCCCAGGCGCGGCCCCAACGGATGTCTGACGGTGCGTGGCCTGGACACATAGGACGGCGCGGGACTCAAGGACTGAGTGTCTCCACCTCAAACCCCACCAGCGCACGCTGCTCCTTGCTGAACTCGATGCCCAGCAGATGGATGGGCAGGCCTTCGGCGCGGTATTTGTCCGCGTAGCCTTTCGCCTTGATCTGCTCCAGCGCCCGGCCTTCCGGCACCAGCTCCACCACCTTGAACTCCATCAGGTAGAGGTTGCCATTGAAGCGCAGCGCCAGATCCAGCCGCCCGACGTTGCTGGTGTCCTCGGGCGTCAGATCCAGCCCCAGCGCGGCCAGATGGCTATAGAAGACACTGGCATAGTAGCCCTCATAACGGGCGATCGGGTTGTTGCGATACCAATCACTGGGAATGGCCGCGAACAGGCTGGCGACATGCCGGCGCAACGCCTCGAAATCGCCACTCAGCAGCACGTCATACAGCCGGCTGACAGCCTGTTCCGCCCGCAGCCCATTCCCCATCAGTCGCTTGAGCAAGGCGTCGTTCAGTGCGGACTCCACCTCCAGGTTGGGGTATCCGAGACCGTATTCCCATCGCGCGCCAATCTGGCGTGAGCCGGTAAGGGTCAGATAACCCGTCTGCCATAACAGAGCCTCTGACTCCATGGTGTCGACATCGAAGGCGGACAGCAGCGCCTCGCTGGCCCGCAGGTTTGCCAACTGCGGGGTGAAGTAGCCGCGCCGAGTCAGTACCTCCACCAGAAAGGTGGGTGTACCCGTCTCGAACCACCAGGGGTGGAAGCGGCGCTCATCAAACAGCAGTAACACGTCGTATGGGTTGTAGACGGCCTCGCCAGTCCAGTTGTAACCGTTGTACCAGGTGCGGATCTGCTCGCGGTCGAGGCCGTCCAGTTCCGGCGCAAACACGGTGTCCAGATCCGCTTCCGTATAGCCGCAGATGGCCGAATACCGCGGATTCAGGGTGATGTCCTTGAGGTTATTCAAGCCGGAGAAGATGCTGACCTTGCTGAACTTGGAGACGCCGGTGAGAAAGGCAAAGCGGACATGGGCGTCGGCATCCTTGATCACCGAGTACAGGTTGCGCAGACCGTCACGCATGACGCCGGCCGCGGCCGGATCGGTGAGGTTATCCAGGATGGGTTTGTCGTATTCGTCCACCAGCACCACAACCCGCTCGCCGGTGGCAGCATGCGCCTTACGGATCAGGTCACCAAACTGCCCGGCGATGTCCAGATCCGGGTGAAGCTCGACCTCCAGCGCCTCGCGATTGATGCGCAACAGGTCCGCGATCCGCTTGTCCAGCGCATCGCGCGTATGCAGAACGCCGCCACCGAAGCTCAGCCGGATCACCGGGAAGCGCCGCGACCAGTCCCAGCGCCCTTCCGCCGCCAGGCCGCTGAACAACTCGCGGTTGCCCTCGAACAGTTCCGCCAAGGTATCCAGAAACAGCGACTTGCCGAAGCGACGCGGGCGCGACAGGAAGTAATACTTACCTTCCTTGATCAGGCGAAGCGCCAACGGCGTCTTGTCGACGTAGTAGCAATCATCCTCGCGAATTTCGCGGAAGGTCTGGATACCGATGGGGAGTTTTTTGCGGGGGCTGTTCATGCGGGCAGAGTCTAGCCCAAAGTCGATACGGGCGCCGGGCAAGCCTCGCGTGGCCAGGCACGCCGCCCTGCGACGGCATCACCACCGGCACCGCACCTTGCGGTGGCGGCCTCACCCCAGGCGCTCAGCACAGGTGCATCACTGACCGCCCACACTCATGGGATGCACTGGCAACTCGCCGCGCTCACGCACGCTGTGAGCAGACCCTTGATCACCGAGTACAGGTTGCGCAGGCCGTCGCTTTCGCCTGGTCAGCGATGGCCTGCTGCGCGTCACCCGCACCGACGACGGCACCTGGTTGGCCTGGCCGCAGGCGCCCTGGCTGCAGCTATGGCCGGATGCGGTCCAACGGCTGGAGATCGCCGAGGGGAACCTGGCACCCGTGCGCGCTGGAGCGCCCGGAAGTGCCCTGGGGTTGGCAGCGGCTGGAAGCGCTGGGTGAGCAGTTGGTGGCCTGGTGCTTGAGGTTATTCGGATAGCTCCGGGCCGGACCCCGAGGATCCGGAATTCCTCTCTACCCGCAACGGCGATTTCGACTGCCCGTCAGCTTTTTGGTTTCTGCTTGGCGAGCCAGGCTTCGATGATGGCCGGATCAAGCCCCTTGAGCCGCTCCTCGGGATCGAACCGCTTCAGAATCGCCTCGGGATCGAGGCCCTTGAGGCGAGCCTCGGGATCGAGACCCTTGAGCCGCTCCTCGGGATCGAGCCGCTGCAGTATCGCCTGGGGATCGCTACGGATGGCCTCGTCGATGACCATCTCGTGAGTCTCGCGGATGAATTGTTCCAGGGTGTAGGCCATGTCAGGCGCCTCGCGTCGGTAGAGTCGGTAGAGCTGCTCGAGCAGTTCCCAGTGGCCGCTGTCGCTCGGGTGCGGGTGGTGCGTGCGGTAGTGCTCCAGCCCCTGGCGCATCCGAGCCTGCTCGCTGGCAAAGAGTTCCCAGGCGGCATTGCGTGGGTGCTGCTCGATGCGGTTGAGCACGATCACCCGCACCTGATGACCGCCCCAGGGCAGCTCGTAGACGCCGTCCCAGGCGGTGACATGGAGCGGATGCGCGCGCGTCAGCGCTTCAGGATAGCGTGTAGTAACCGCATAGAGGCCAAAGGCGTCGAGCGGGTGGCGCTTGCCATCGCCCGCAAGCCGCTGCTTGCGATAGTTCACGTAGTGCCCGGTCAGTTCGTCAAGCACCCAGGCGGTGAGGGCTTCGTGATGGGATTTATACGTCAGCAGGTTGTGCGCGCGCAGGTTCTCCAGTCCGTCGGGTAGCACCGCCTGCTCGGGCTGCCCGGGCGGCGGCTGACGCGCCTCGCCCGGCGCCGCCGCTTCGATGATGGCGACATCGAGCAGTTGGCTCTTTAGGGCCATTTCCAGTTCCAGCTCGACGGCCCAGGGCGTCTCGGCAAAGACATCCATCAGCGCAATGCCGAAGGCGCG
>NZ_CAJXWY010000121.1 GCF_913062725.1 uncultured Thiohalocapsa sp. | reverse complement strand
CGGTCACGGTCAGAACAGGGGTTGGTGGGTAAAGCCCTATTTTATCAAGGAGTTAATTGTTTTGTACTGTACAGAGCCCGGCGCCAAACGCCTTCAGCCCGCCGTCGCCCGGTCGGTCTTCGCCGGGCCTGCCTTTGGGCTGCGCCAACCGACCCGAGGCCGCCCCGGCCCGAGCCGTCCGTTCTCGGCGACACGGCTCGAAGCGCCTGAGCGCCGCACGGCACTCACGACGTCGGCGGATGCGGCCATCCCAGGTCCGCCGCCGCCTCCCCCCAATTTACTCATCCGTGACGGGGCGCCGCGGGCGGCTCAACAACAGCGGGGCGAGGGCCGCGGGCGCGAGCACACGCGTGGGTGGTGCGGCGCCGAAACAGACTTGCACCAGTCGGTCCACCAAGTCCTGTCCATGCCGGCCGCGGCCGAACAGCCGGTCGAAGACCCAGGGGTTTGCGCCGTAGCGCCGGGCCGCCGTCATGACGCGGAAGAGTCCGCGAAAGCGCCGGTTCAACGCCCTGGGATAGTCGGCCAGCGCCGCGGCAGCCAGGGCACCGCCGGCGCCCGCGCGGCGTAATGCCGCTTGTGCGCTGACGGCGGCGAGCTCGGCGGACTCCAGCGCATAATCGATCCCCTCGCCGGTGAAGGGGTTCACCAGCCCGGCGGCCTCGCCGACGGCCAGGACGCCGGTCGCCGCCTTGGGCGCGCGCAGGAAGTCGCAGCGGATGGGGTAGCCCGCGATGCGCCCGATGTCGTCGCTGTCCGCGCGCGCGCCCGCCAGGGCCGGATGCTCGGCGAGCAGCGTGGCGAGCCTTCCGGCGACGGGCATCGGCGCGCGCCCGGCGTACCAATAGCCCAGATTGGCGCTGTCCGGCCCCGTGGGAAAGAGCCACGCATAACCCGGCAGCGGCAGCCGGTCCAGGAAGATGCGCAGATCCGGCCCGGGTGAGCGGATGCCCCGCAAATAGGCTCGGGCCGCCACCGTATGCACCGGTCCCGGCGGTGCAAACGGCGTGCGCTTGATGAGCGACAGGGCCGCCCCGGTGGCGATGACCACCAGCTGCGCCGGCACCGCCGTGCCGTCGAGCTCGACGCCCCCCGTCGGCAGCAGGGTGCGCACATGGGCCACCCGGAAGTCGGCGCCGGCGGCCAGCGCATGGCGTTGGAGAATGTGGTCGAAGCGGTAGCGCGGCAGCACCAGCGTGCGGGCGGGCCGATTGTCCGCGCCGGCGAGGCGGGCGCTGGCCTCGGCGCCGCCGGGGGCGCGGAAACGGATGCATGACGCCGCGTGTGCCTCCGCGGCCACCGTCTCGAGCACGCCCAAGCGGGCAAGGCCGTGCTGGGCCCGGGGGCTCAGACAATCGCCGCAGACCTTGTCTCGGGGAAAGCGCGACTTGTCCACCAGCAGGGTGCGCACCCCGGCCGTTGCGAGGTGCCAGGCGGTGGCGCTGCCGGCGGGACCGGCGCCGACAATGACGACGTCATACTGCATGGCTACGCCTGTGCTGCGACGGGTTGGAGTGGTGCCTTGGGCACTGGTGCCTGGGGGCTTGGCGCTTGGGTGGTGATACGCGGCGTGTCAGCGCGCCCGCGGCGCCCGCCAACGACGATGGGCGAGCTCGCCGCCGCAGGGTTGTCCCTGGGCCGAGGCCAGGACCGTTCCCCGGCTGTCCGTGAGCCGCCAGTCGGCGACGCCGATCTCCTCGCTGATGAAGAAATGGCGCACGGCGGCCCGTTCGCGGCGCAGCAACGGCAGGTGGTACAGCACGCGGTTGGTGAGACTGAGTCGCAGGCCGTTCGCCGCGGCCTCGATCCGCCGCAGCCGCGGGCGGCGGACGCCGAGCACCGGGTCGCGCACGCGCTCGGCCCAGGTCAGATCGAGGCCCGCCGCGCCGAAGCGCTGGTGGCAGTGCTCGCCCGCCTGCCGCCAGCAGACATCCAGATAACGCAGCGCGCGGCTGCCGCGGTAGGTTTGCAGCACCACCGCCTGACCCGCGTCGGCGTCGGGCACGAAGAGGAAATCCCAGCCATGCAGCGGCAGGGGACGGATGCCGTAGCTGTGCTCGTAGTAGCCGGTGGCACTGCGCCAGGACCAGTGATTGTGGCCGGCGGCGACCCGCCTGCGCAGCGCCGCCGTGGCATAGCCGGGGGTGCTGCCGGGGCCCTCCGCCAGCGTCCACAAAAGCTGCTCGCCCAGGGTGAGACTGCCGTCGGAGGCCGCCACCGGTGATGGGCAGTCCACGCTCCAGTGGGCGCCAAGCCAGCCGCTGCCCAAGGCGCCGGGGAAGTCCTGCCCGTGGGCGGGCGCCAGTGCGCTGCCGGCGAGCCCGACATGCGAGAGCCGCAGCAACAGGCCGGCGCCGGCCTCGAGCTCGATGTCGGCGACGGCCGGACCGTCATGGGCGACGGCGATGCAGCAGTCGGCGTCGCCGGCGGTGACACTGCCCGGGGCGCCGGCGTCGAAGCTGCAGGTCTCGGTGGGGAACAGGTGCATCCAGCAGAACGCCGGCGGCGGTGTGAGCTGCGGCGTGTCCGGCGCTGTCGCCGCGCTCGCCGGCGGGGTGGGGCGATCGAGCACGCCGGCGACGATGACCAGCAGCCCACTCTCCGCGATCAGGCCGAAGCGCCGCTGCGGATTCACCAGCGCCAGGCCGACGATGCCGTGGAAGGCCGGCGACAGCACGGCGTAATAACGCCACTCGATGACGCTCGCCGCGCGCAGTGCCGCGCGCGCTGTCGGCTGCGCGCCGGCGTCGATGAGCCGCGGCCACAGCCATGTGGCGGCATTGCCGGTGGCGTCGATCGTGCTGGCGGTCATGCGAGGGAGACAGGCCGGGGGTTACGGTTGGTCCGTGGACTGCCGCTCACGGGCTTCGGGTGGGCCGTTTTCGGAGTCCGCATGGCGGCAGTCTAGGTGTCGGAGCGGGCCAGGTAAACCGTCGGCGCCGGCGTGCATGCCGCAGGCCGGGCGCGCGTGCGCGCCCATCCCCGTGCCCGCACCCGCAGCATTGGCACTCTCACCCCGAGAGTGCTTGAATTCCCCCCGTGATCCCCGCAATTGCGCTATAACCCTAATAAATGCCAGAGATCAGCCCCGGAGGTCTTCCCCGTGCGAATGGACAAGCTCACCAGCAAATTCCAAATGGCCCTGGCCGATGCGCAATCGCTCGCCCTGGGCCGCGACAACCAATTCATCGAGCCGGTGCACCTGATGGTGGCGCTGCTGGACCAGGACGGCGGCACCGTGCGCCACCTGCTGGCCCAGGCGGACGTGAACGTCAACCGCCTGCGCTCGGCCCTGGGCGAGGCCCTGGAGCGCTTGGCGAAGGTCTCCGGCACCGGCGGCGACGTCAGCGTCTCCAACGCGCTGGGCAAATTGCTCAACCTGACGGACAAGCTCGCCCAGGCCCGCAACGATGCCTACATCAGCTCCGAGCTGTTCGTGCTCGCCGCGCTGGAGGACAAGGGCGAGCTCGGCGGCATGCTGCGCGATGCCGGCGCCAGCAAGGGTGCGGTGGAGAAGGCCATCGACAACATGCGCGGCGGCGAGTCGGTGCAGGACCCGAACGCCGAGGAGCAGCGCCAGGCGCTGGAGAAGTACACCATCGACATGACCGAGCGCGCCGAGCAGGGCAA
>NZ_CAJXWY010000120.1 GCF_913062725.1 uncultured Thiohalocapsa sp. | reverse complement strand
CGGCCATGGTGGTTTGGCAATCCTCCAGCGTCAGCAGCAGCCGGGCGAGGAACAGCCGTGAGTAGGCACGGCGCTTATACAAAACCGGGGACAGGTCTGGTTTTTGGCCAAGCAACAATGCCGCATGAACGGGAAAAATGGGGTCTACCATCGAATTTGCAGGTAGCGGGGCACCCCGCCAAGGCCGTATTCTAGCGTCGAGGCGGGGGTGTGGCTCTAGGGGTCAGCGGTCGGCGCAGCCGGCTCGCACGACTTGAAATGCCGCCTCCGCCTCCCTGCATCATCCGTGTATGTCGTCCGGGATGGTGCCGACCCTTTCGGTAGTGGCTCTGTATGTAGACGAGACCAGCGGATGATTCCCCTTTTGTCTCGATCAAGTACGGAGGCCCCATGCTTGTTCCGCCCAAACTTCACGTGGCCGTGGACGTCGGCTGCCGACGCCACAGTGTTGCCATTGGTCTCTCCAGCGGTGAGCTGCTCGAAGCATTCGACATCGATCACCGACCGGAAGGCTTCCAAGACTTCTTCAGCCGCATCGAGAAGCATCGCAGGCGCTTCGCGATGGCCGTGCCAACGGTCGCGATGGAAGGCTACAACGGCCACGCGCGTCCGCTCGACAGCCTGATCTGCGAGCGCGGTTGGCGGCTGCTCAACGTCAACAACCTCAAGCTCGCGCGCTTCAAGCAGATGTTTCCGGCGGCGGCGAAGAGTGACCCGATCGACGCTCGGCGCATGCTGGATCTGATGCAGCTCGGCGAGCACATGCCGCAAGCGCGCCGGGCGCTACAGGAGGTGCATGCGCCAACACTCGAGAACGCCAAGCTCAAGCGCCTGACGCGCCGCCGCCGTGCCCTGGTCGAGGAGAAGAGCCGGCTGCTGGCGCGCATGCAAGGCGACCTGCGCGCGGTGTGTCCGGGGCTGCTCGACATCACCGGTGATGCTGAGAACCGCTGGTTTCTCAACCTGCTCACCCACGGCGACGACCTGGAGAAGCTCGCACGCCTGCGCGAGAAGACGCTGCTGGCGATCCCCGCGATCGGCGCCAAGTACGCCGCCCGCATCCGCCAGTGGCAGCAACAAGCGCAGTTCAGCCACGAGGTGGCGTATGCCGGCCCCATGATCATCGAAGATGCGCGGCGCATCCTGGCGCTGGGACAGGCCATCAGCGCCCTGGAGCGCCAATGCGCAGCGCTGGCCGAGGCCTCGGACATCGCCCGTCTGATCGACACCCTGCCGGGCTTCGCGCTGGTGTGTTCCAGCGAACTGGCTGGGGAGATCGGCACGCTTGATCGCTTCGCCGGCGAGGCGAGCCTCGCGGTCTACCTCGGCATGGCCAACCTCGACAACAGCTCCGGTACGCGCCAAGGCGCGCGCGCCCCCGGCCAGGTCAACAAGCGCGCCAAGGCCGCGATGATGACCGGCGTCGACCGGCACCGAAAGCAGGTGCCCGAATCACAGCGCTACTATGAGAAGAAACGCGCCGAAGGCAAGACCCACAACCAATCCATCCGCGCGCTCGGGCGGCATCTGTGCCGCGTGCTCTACCGCATGCTCCAACGCGGTGAGGCCTACTGCATCCGCGAGCCTGCACAGCCGTCGACCCATGCCGAGCAGCGGCTTGCCGCATAAGCGCGCCCCGGCCATCCTTGGGAGGGAGCGAGCACGCTTCGACCCGCCCGTTGGTGTCGTCCCGGCACACCGCTCGCCTCGGCCGGCCGAGGATGGCTTGGGAACGCCAACCCAGATCCACCAACAGGCGACGCGATTGGGCCGTTTTCTCTTGAAAATTCCAGCGGGATGTTCAGGTCTGGTTTTTGGCCAAGCAACAATGTCGCATGAACGCACTGCTCGACCCCACCAATGACTACGTCTTCAAGCGGCTGTTTGCTGAGGCCCCCGAACTGCTGGTGGCGCTGATCAACGACCTGCGCCCCGATCTGCCCGATATCGCCTCGGTCGAGATCCTCAACCCCACCATCGTGCGCAAAAGGGCTCTGACCCCTTTTTATCCCATGGGGCGATAGCCGGGCAGAGCCTTGATGCGTGCACACCAGGCGCGCACGGCCGGGTAGTCGTCCAGCGCCACGTCGGCCTCGTGGGCGAGCGCCACGTAGGGGTAGCACGCCAGGTCAGCGATGGTGGCGTGCGCGCCCACCAGCCAGTGGTGCTCGGCGAGCTGCGACTCCAGCACGGCGAGTCCGGCGCGGCCCTCCGCCTGGCAGGCGGGCACATCGAAAGGCCGGCCGAACTTGAGCGCCACCCGCGCCCGGGCCAGGCCGTAGAGCAACTCGTTCTCGGATACCGCCAGCCACTGCAGCACCTGCGCCTCGCCCAACGGGTCAGCGGGCAGCCAGGGGCCCTGTGGGGGCGGACCCTGTCGAGGACTGTTCAACGGATCTGCGCCGCCCGAGCCTGCGCCGCCCTGTTCCGGTTCGCCCGCGCCGGGTTTGCCCGCGCCCGATGCCGATGCGCCCACGCTTGAGCCGCCATAGCGCCGCGCCAGGTAGAACAGGATGGCCTGAGAGTCCCACAGCCGCACATCGCCGTCCTCCAACACGGGAATCTGCCCGCGCCCGCTCACGGCCCTGAAGGCCTCGCGCTGGGTCTCGCCACGGCTACTGTCCACGGGCACCCGCTCGTAGTCGAGCCCGAGCATGTCCAGCAGCAGGCGCACCTTCCAACAATTGCCGGAGTATTCGAAGTCGTACAGCCGCATGATAAAAAGGGGTCAGAGCCCTTAATGATGATGGGAGAGCATAGCATGCCCCGGAAGCAACGATTTTTCCTCGCAGGCCTGCCGGCCCATATCGTTCAGCGCGGCCACAATCGCGCGCCGGTGTTCTTCGCCGACCAGGATCGTCGCCACTACCTGGCGTGGCTGGGCGAGGCCCTGGAGCGCTGGGAGTGCGCCCTGCACGCCTATGTGCTCATGACCAACCATGTCCATCTGCTGCTGACGCCGACACACGCCGAGGGCATCAGTCGCATCATGCAATATATGGGGCGCCGTTACGTGCCCTACGTGAACCGCACCTACGGCCGCTCAGGCACCTTGTGGGAGGGGCGCTTCAAGTCGAGCCTGATCCAAACCGATACCTATCTGCTCGCCTGCCACCGCTACATCGAGCTGAATCCCGTGCGCGCCGGCATCGCGGCGACGCCGCAGGATTATCCCTGGTCCAGCTATCACAGTAACGCCCTGGGCCAGGATGATCCCCTGCTGACGCCCCATGACAGCTATCTCGAACTCGGCAGGTCGGCCGACGCCCGGCGCGAGGCCTATCGGACCCTGTTCCAGGAAGCATTGGCCCCCGCCTTCGTCAAGCAGATGCGCGAGTGCCTGCAGACCGGCACGCCCCTCGGCGACGACCGCTTTCGCGGGCAAATCGCGCATGCGCTGGACCGACCGGTGGGCTTCGCCACCCGCGGACGACCAAAAAAGTAGGGAAAAAGGGGTCAGAGCCTGAGGTATCCCCACAAATCCGCCCCCGGGCGCTCACTCGGCGAGTAGCGCATCATGGTCCCTCGCGACCCATTGATCCAGCGGCCCGATGGCATCGACCAGCTCGGCCATGGTGGTTTGGCAATCCTCCAGCGTCAGCAGCAGCCGGGCGAGGAACAGCCGTGAGTAGGCACGGCGCT
>NZ_CAJXWY010000119.1 GCF_913062725.1 uncultured Thiohalocapsa sp. | reverse complement strand
GTCCGAACTGAGACCCGATCTGAAGGGGATTAAGACTCGGTTTCAGCTTCTTTCTCAGCCGCGCGCGTCCGAACTGAGACCCAATCTGCAGGAGATGAAAACGTCGTGGCGCCATATAGCACACGCATGACTCATGGACCGCGGGCATCGAGAAGACCCAAACAGTCCTTGAGCAGGTCATGCGGCGCTCGAGCAACGTAGCGCGTGATGCGTGCACACGGATGGATGGTCCGGCGCCCTAAGACCAGGCGGTGTCGTGTGACGATGTCGTCGATGCAATCAGAGAGCAGGCAGCCCTACTGAAGAGCGCAGATTTCGATGCCGGCATGTCGTCGACATACCGCGAGCCCAGGCACCGCGTCGGCGGCGATGTGCGCCGTCGAGTTCCGAACAAGATCACGGTGGTGTGACCCGGCTTCCCGTCAGCAACACATTCAGCCAGCGCTCCCGTTCCCTCCCAGGCCGCCGGTCGGGCGTGACCCAAGTCTCCAGCTCCACCAGCGCCCGCACCTCCCGCAATAACTCGGCGATTCCCGCCTCATCCAGATCGGTAAAGCGCCTCCCGCCCTGCGCGCGCTCGCCGCGACCGTACTTAAACGCGGCAGACAGCGCTGCGTCCGGCTTGCGCGCTGCGGCCAGGCGGGCGAGCGCATCCGGCAGGCCCGCCAGCGGCAGGTGCAGCACGATGCCCACCGGGCGGTCTGCTCATTGCCATGTCCCCCGCTGATACTGGGGCGGTGGGTCGGCAACTTGCACCAATGCAGATTGGTCATGATCACCGCAGCGGGGCCACCGCCGCCGAGCTGCGCAGCCTGGGCGTCAAGCACCAAGCGTCAATGCTTTACGGTCCTGCGCGCACACCGGCGGCAAGCTTGCCGCCCCGGCGCTGGCGGCGGCCCGGGGGTAGTCTGGCGTGCATGTCACAACGTCAACTCTTCATCGCCGCCTACGACGTCTCCAGCGACCTGCGCCTGCGCGAGGCCCTGAAGGTGCTCAAGGGCTATGCCAGCGGCCGGCAGAAATCGGTATTCGAGTGCTTCCTCACCGACGCCGAGCGCTGCGCGCTGCTCTCGGAAGTGGCCACGGTGCTCGACGCCGTGGAAGACCGCTTCTTGCTGTTGCGCCTGGAGCCGCGGGGCAAGGTGCGCGTGCGTGGCAAGGGCCTCAAGCCCGTGGATCCACCCTGGTTTTACGTCGGATAGGCACTGCGATGACCACCCTGTATCTCGATCGCCGCGACACTCGCCTCAAGCTGGAGGGCCGCGCCCTGGCCATCTACGCCGAAGACGAGCGCCGCGGCACTGTGCCGCTGCATCTGCTCGACACCGTGGTGATGCGCAGCGCCGTGCGGCTCGAGAGCAGTCTGTTGGCGCAGCTCGCCGAGGCCGGCATCGGCGTGCTGATGTTCGGCGGGCGCAACGCCAGCAAGCTGGCGGTGGTGCATGGGCGCAGCCACAACGACGGCGCCCGCCGCGTGGGCCAGCTGCGCCGGGTGGATGACGCCGCCTGGTGCCAGCGTTGGGCGCGCGTGCTGGTGCGCGGTAAGCTGCGTCGCCAGCAGCGCTTGCTCGCACAGGCGGCGACGGAGCGCCCCGATCTGCGCCAGGCACTGAGCAAAGGCCAGCAGGCCCTGGCGCAGGCGCGCCAACGTGTCGCCGCGCCGGCACTGAGCGGGCTCGACAGTCTGCGCGGCATCGAGGGCGCAGCGGCTGCGGGCTATTTCCGTGCCTACGTCGCGCTGTTCGCGCCGGAGCTGGCGTTCACCGCCCGCAATCGCCGCCCGCCGCGGGATCCGGTCAACGTGGTGCTCTCCCTGGGCTACACCCTGTTGCACTACGAAGCGGTGCGCGCCTGCTATGGCGCCGGGCTCGATCCCATCATCGGCTACTACCATCAGCTCGACTTCGGCCGCGAGTCTCTGGCCTCGGATCTGATCGAGCCGCTACGTCCGCTGGTGGATCACTGGGCTTGGACCCTGTTCCGCAATCGCGCCCTGCGGCCGGATCACTTCAGCCAGGACGGCGATGCCTGCCTGCTGGGCAAGGCCGGGCGCCAAATCTTCTATGGCAGCTGGGAGATTTTCGTGCGCCCGCACCGGCGGCTGCTGCGGCGCGGTGTGCGCAAGCTTGCGGTGGAATTGGCCGCCTCCGGCGCCGCGGCCACCACCGCGCCAACACCACAGGACAACCGCCCATGATGGTCTCCACGCTGTATCAGGCGCGGCCGCCTGAGCCGCCCGCGCACATCGCCGACGATGCCGCCCCGCTGTATATCGCCGCGGGCTCCGATACCCGCGTGCGGCTCGACCGCCGGGCCTTGAGCGTGCAGCGCGAGGCCCGTGCCGAGCAGCTGTTCCCGCTGCAGCGCATCGCCCGCGTGCACAGCAGCACCCTGGTGCAATGGAGCACCGAGGCGCTGCTGGCCTGCGCCGAGCGCGGGATCAGCGTCGTCTTTGTGCACGACGACGGCGACATCGCCGCCCGCCTGCTACCGCGCCCCGGCGCCCGCGACGAGCTGCTCCACCGCCTGCAGGATCTTATGCTGCTGCCGCACGGGCTCGATCGCTACACCCATTGGCTCGGCATGACCCGCGCCCGCATCGCCCATTGGGCCTGCAGCCGACTCGGTGCGCCGGACGGTGCCCGCGACCCCCGCAACGGCCGCGCCTGGATTGAGCACCAGGCCCAGCAATACGCCGGTGGGCGCGGCGCCGAGCGCACCCGCCAATGGCTGCGCTCACTGGCCTATCAATGGACCGCCGCGCACCTGGCCCAGCTCGGCTTTGGCCGCAATACCGAGCTGGGCCAGGCCGGTGAGCCCAGCCTGGCGCGCGATCTGTCGGAGCTGCTGATGTGGTACCTGGAGCCGCCGCGTATCGGCTGGCTGCACCGGCGCTTCGACGCCGCCCGCCACCGCGGCGAGCCCCTGCGTCTGCCGCGGCACGCCGACACCGTGCGGCTGTTCGAGTCGCGCGCGGCACGGGTGAGCAAACGCGGGCGGGACATCACCAACAGCCTGCACCGCTGGCTGGTCAGCGACACCTGAGTCCGCCGCCATGCCCCGCAATCAACGCCGCCCCTATCTGCTGGCCTACGACATCGCCGACCCCAAGCGCTTGGTCAGAGTCCATCGCAGGGTGCGCAACCATGGCCTGCCCCTGCAGTATTCTGTGTTTCTGGTGGTGGGCACCACGCACGACCTGGATCGGCTGCTGGCCGAGCTGGACGACATCATCCAGCCCAACGAAGATGATATCCGCGTCTACCCATTGCCGCTGACCTTCGACGCCCACGCCTACGGCCGGCAATGGCTGCCCGCGGGCGTGGATGTGCCCCACGACGCGAGCATGGCGCAGGCTCTGCTGGCCATGGTGGCGGAGCAGGATGCGCGCGCCGCGGCGCAGGGCGCCGCCTCACCAGGCGCATCGCGTCGCCGCCGCAAGCGCCGAAATGGACGTGCGTAGCAGCGCCGGCACCGTAGCGCATCCCGGTCAGCCAGCCCCAGGCGCAGTCACGCCCATGCGCGCCGGTCATGACCTTCAGCCCGAGCCCTGATCCGGGCTGCCACAACACCGCACCGACCATCCGCACGGCCACAAGCGCGTGTGCTTGACGCCAGGAATCCGTCTTCTCTAACATCCACCACGCGACCACCGCGCTACAGGACACTGCACGTGAACTTTTCGGTTCCCGGATTTTTCTTCAACCCCCTCTGCAAGTTGCTGAAAATAAAGG
>NZ_CAJXWY010000118.1 GCF_913062725.1 uncultured Thiohalocapsa sp. | reverse complement strand
CGGGCAGAGCTACTACACCATCGACGTCGCCATCGAGGGCGAGCTCCTCGTCGACGGCGAGCCGGTCACCTTCCGCCCCGGCATGACCGCCACCGTCGACGTCCTCTCCGGCAAACGCACCGTGCTCGAATACATCTGGCAACCCGTCGCACGCGTCCAGGAACTCGCGCTGAGGGATTGAGGGTGGCACGTCATCACGCGCTCCCTCCCAGCGCCACATCGTCCCGCACCAGCCCCTCCGCCGCAGACGACGTCTCTGACCCCATCGCCCCGATCACTGGCCGGGGACCCGAGGCAGGCCGTCCTCAAACATCGCGGGCGGGCGCAGGCGCGACGCCGACCACCACGCGGCGCTCGTGATATGCGATCACGGGACCACGCGACGCGTGGCGACACCCGGTTGCGGGGCCTCTGAAGCGCGACCTCTCCAAGTTGCTTAGTCCTGTTCGCAATCTCCAGCCTGCACGCCGGGGAAGATGTTACAGCTCAGCCTCCCATTTCTTCTGCAAGTGTCGCCAGGACATCAGCTACTTGATCCAGCTTGTCTGGTTTGCCAGCTGCCTCCCCTTGCGGCGCCACGAGATCCCTGGCCAGCGCCTTGAACCGCTCTGTGTGGTGCAGGCTGTCGAGATGCGCATAAAGCCAGCGCAAATGGCCCGCCTGAAACAAATTCAGCGCATGGCTTTCATCGCAAGCCGACAATCGCTCAGAATCAAGCGCAAACAGTCCGCGCAACGCACGCTCCGGCTGCGGCACTTCCAGCTTAGGCCCAGCCCAAGGCACCAGCGCCCCTGCAGCCTCAAGCCCTGCGAGCGGAGTGTGCAGCGCGCCAATCCCCGACTGCACCGTCTTCAAAAACGTCAGCGTCTGCTGCAACCAGGGAGCCAGCGCGCCGTCCTTGTAAAAGGGCTGCGCCCCCTCCCCCGCCTCGTGCTCAGGCGTATAGTTTGACCAGAGCGCCAAGGCCTCCGGCTCCACAAGGCGAAACGGGTAGACCCGCAAAAGCGCCGGCACATAGCTCGCGCGCCATTTCCCCTCACGCGACACGAGGACATTCGCACCTTCAATCGGCCCCATGACGGCCAGCGCCTGCCACCGCCGGTCCGATTTGCTGAACGCCACAGGCATCGCCTGCGCCACCCGCGGCAACTCCGCAAGCGCGACCGGGACCAAGGCCACGCCGCGCGCGAAACCGAAGCCTCGCGCCGGACGCCAGCCGAGATCGCCATGTGTGGTCGGGCTCAGGATCGTCATCGGGCCCCCTCGCAACCGCCCGACGTCGCACGCGACCAAGGCGATCTCCTCTTGATCCGCACACCGCGCCGTGCAATTGGCGCAGATGCGCCATCCAAGATGCGCTTGCCCGCATTGCAGGATCTCGCCGCGGAGCGCCTCACGGCAAAATCGCTCCGGGCGTCGAACATAGGCGCCCGCCCCGCGTCGGGGTCAGGAGCGGCGCAGGCCAGGCTTGCCCCTCCCGCCGATGAGCGCGCCGTCATCGTGAGACCCCGCTCCTCAACGCCACACGATCTGGCAGCTCCTCTGCCATGCCCTCAGGCGCGCTCGCTCTTCGCAAGCCGCATGTCTTCCACCGGCATCTGCGCGAAGATCTCCTGCATCGGGCCAAGCCATTCCGCGTAGTTGCGCCATTGTTCTACCGCGTCTTTGAAGATCGGCTTGCGGACCTGCTCGGAACTCGGCGTTTGCACTGCGCGCTCAGTTTCCCAGTAGCGCAGACATTGCTCCTCGAACGGCAGATCGCAATAGTCCAGCAACCGCCGGATCTCGGCATCGGTGGTGTCGACAAGCGCCTCGTATTGCAGATGATGGATCCGCCCGGGCAACACCTCGTCAAAATGCGCCATCAACTCCGTGTAAGCCCTATAATATCGCGCGATATCCTTCTGATCATAGGAATGATCGACGCCGCGGCCAAAGTTCATCTTGAAGAGCGCAAAGCCCGCCGCCATCGGCTTACGCCGGATATCGATGATTTTCGCATTGGGCAAAATCAAGTGAATAAGACCAGCATACATCCAGTTGGCCGGCATTTTGTCGATGAAATACGGTCGATCTGTGCGCCGCTCAGCCCGAGTACTGTCCAGAAATTTTTGACCGAGCGCTGCACATTCTTCTGCGTCGAGGTCCGCGAGCAGTCGCTTGTTGAGGCTCGCCTCCTGCCCGCCCGGTCCGAGCCCGCCGAAATCCCGTCCGATGCGCAACAGATCCGGCAGTTCGCGGGTGCCTTCGATCTGACTGTGGCTCGACAGGATCTGCTCGGTCAGTGTCGAGCCTGCGCGATGCAGGCCCACAACAAAGATCGGGTCGGCCTCGGGACTGCCAAAATCCTGACGCGCCGCAAAGAAGTCTTTCGTGAACACTTCTTTGGCCTCGGCAACATAATCTTCCAGCCGGCTGATATCATAATCGCTCTGCGCGCGCCGAATGCCATTGGCCTGCGCATAGTTCTCGAAAGAGGGCGCATACGCTTTGCGATCCTCATACGCCTTGCCAAGTGTAAAATGAATATTGTAGCGGTCCTCCGCCCCGAGATCCTCACGGCACAGCTGCTCTTCCATCAGTGCAATGTCGTCATCGGTAAAAACCGCAAGTTTCATGTTCGACAGGGCGTGCCAGGCCGCGCCATTGCCAGGTGCGCGCGCGATCGCCTCGCGGTAGGCGGCGACCGCATCTTCCTGCCGACCAAGCGTTTTCAACGCCAAGGCATATTGCATCCAATCCTGCGCAACGCCCTTGTGATTGGCAAAAAATCCTTCATAGACATCGATCGCTTCGTCAAAGCGATTGGCATTGGTCAGCAGGTTGGCATGCAGCGCCAGATACCGCGGCTGATGCGGCGCCCGTTCCAGCAGTGCAAAGCTATGGCGCAGGGCCGCCTCCGCATCGCCCGCATGGCGCAGATAGCGCACCAGCTGCTGCTGCCCGGCCACAAATCCAGGCGCAAGTTCGACGACCCGTTCCATCAGGCGCCGCGCCTCGCCGTCGCGCTCTTGCTTGTCCGCGGTATCCGCGAGGATCCCAAGGGCCACAATATCTTCAGGCATGAGCCGCAGGTATTGCTCAAGGATGGCGCGGACCTTGTCGTGGTCGCCCACTTTGGCCGCAGACAGCGCATCCCGCACGGCCGGTTGCGCCAACGACCGCGTCAGAACCTCGGTATAGGGGTCCTCCTCACCAGCTTCATCCCCTTCCGCACTGGTCTGAGGTGCGCTGTCAAGTGTCGCGTTCACGGCCTCGCGCAGCTCGTTCATTTGCTTGCGCAGCGCGGCCAGATGCGTCTGCACCGCCGGATCGGTGCCGATGCTCTCAAGCACAGGACGCTCGAGAATCTCGTTAAACGCGGCCACGATCTCCCCGGCGCGCGCTTCGGGCGCATGCGCCTCAGCCGCCTTCAGCGCCAGATCCACAGCGCGCGCGTAGATGCTGTCATCGCGCATCAAAACGGCGACGAACTTGGCCCAGTGCTGCACCGCCTCTGCGGGCGGGGTCGCGAAATAGTTCTCAGACATGCCCTCGGGGATATCGAACAGAAAGCCCCCCTCCCCCACTTGCTCGGGTATCCCGCCAGAACGCGTGGCCAAGACGGGCACCCCCGACAGCTGCGCTTCGGGAATGACCCGGCCCGCCGCCTCGACCCAGAGCGAGGGCATGACCAAGAGCGCCGCCTCGGAATAGACTTGACCCATGTCCGATGTGGTCGGATACCAGTCGATCGCGTCCAGATGCTCGGCCGGGACGTGCAGCTTCTCCCAATTGGCCCGGCCCCAGCGGCTTTCCACAGCGCGGAACCGGATCTCAGGGGCCATCGCCTTCACCTGCGCGGCCAAGTTCAGGAAAAACAGCCCCCCCTTGGCCGGGTCCGGATTGACCAGCGTCACATAGCGCTC
>NZ_CAJXWY010000117.1 GCF_913062725.1 uncultured Thiohalocapsa sp. | reverse complement strand
CGGGACGGGCGGGCGATGTGGCTGCGGCGCGCACGCTGTCGCCGGCGTCGGTCCGCAGCGTCGGCGGCGACCGGGAAGGCGCACATGTGGATCAGGCGATCCCTGGCCACCAGGGCGCCGCCGGCGACGACCTGGCCCGTGAAGCGCAGATCCTGGCCCTCGCCGATGGCGTCGAAGGCTTGGGTGCTGGCCTCGGTGAGTGCCTGCAGGAAGGTGCCCGCCGCATCCAGCGGTGTGATCTTGGCGTCGGCGGCGGCCGTTGGCCGTGGCTGCCGCGCTGGATCAAACGGCGGCAGGCCATCCAAGCCTGCGTTGGCGATGGCATCGGCGAACTGGGCGTCCAGCGCGTCCAGGGCGCAGCTCTGCACCAGTTTGGGCAGGGTTTCGGTGCAGGTCTGCGCGCAATCGAAGAGGTCCAGGCTGATCACTTTGCCCGCCAGCACGAAGACCGCGCCCAGTTGCTGGGACACCGTGTGGAAGGCCCTGTCGTAATCGTCGAGCTGTCGCCGGCGGCTGTCGTACAGGGCCGCCGCCGCTGCCGTGTCCGACTGCACCCGCATGCGGGCTGATTTTGCGTGGATGTCCTGCCAGATGGCGCCCTGGTCGGCATGCCGTAACTCGGCGCCGATCAGCGATTGGCTCACCTTCGCCGCCTTGTGCGAGCGCCCGGTCGCATAATGGGCACGCTTGGCGCTGCGGAATTCGGCGGAGACGTGGCGCCAGCGTCCGGCCTCGACGCAGGACACTGGAATCTCGATGTGCTCGTTGGCCGGCGCCAGCACGCTCAGGTTGAGGATGCGGTTTTGCTTGGCGCCGATCAGCTCTTCGCCGTCGAGTAGCAGGACGGGGCGCTCGCCGTTGTTCTCGAAGCGCAGTGTGGGTACGCTGCCGCCCTCGGAGATTTCGGTGACGCGGGCGCGCTTGGTCTCCAGCGCCGCATCGAGCAGCAGGTAATCGGGGGTGGTCAGGCCCTCGCCCAGCAGCGGGATCATGACCAGATCAGCGTGTCTTTGCTCGGCGCCCAGCCGTAGGCCGGACAGGGTGGTTTTGATGATTGACATGGCAGGTCTCCTGAATTGACCGCCATAGTGAATCAGGGTTTTGCGTCAGGACTTGTCGCCTGGTCCGCGGCGTCGACCGAGCCCCCATTGGTCGCCGCCCGCGCGCACTGAGCGCGACGACCCGCTGGCGGCGCCCCGGGCGCGTTGGCCCAGCATTGATCGATCCGAGTTGACCCTGAGATTTTGCACACGATCGCTCCTGCCCCATTCCCACGCGCCCCGTCATACCGCAAAATGTAACGGGAATGTGACGATATCCTGAAGTGTACGACGTGCCACGGCTCACAACGCCGCTCGAGTGGTCGCGCCGTGTTGGCTGTGCCCGAACCACTGGGTGACACGACTGATTGCGTCGTGGCAGTCCGCCATACTGGCCCCACGAATGCTCATACTCCTCCCTTTTATGATGACCTCTCTGCGCCAGGTTGGCGCACAGCTGCGCGCACGCCGGCTCGAGCGCCAACGTCACGATCCATCGTTCACGCTGGTCTATTTGTGCGACGCCATTGGCTTGCCGCCATGCGAGCTGCTGGCGCTCGAACGGGGCGTTGCCGTGAAGTTGGACGCCAAGACGCGTCATCTGCTCGCCGAACTGCTGGAGATGGATCCCGCTGTGCTGTCCGCAATACCCGCAACAGCGTGGGATGAAGATGCGTCATGGCAAGCGCATGAGAGCTTCGGAGCACATGTCAAAGCGCGTCGCGAGGAGCTGCGCAAGACCGATCGCCGCTATGGCCTGCGGCAAGTCGCCGAGCGCGTCGGCCTACCGCCGGCGTATCTGTCCAATATCGAGCACGGCAAGAAAGGCGCACCCAATGAGGATGCCATTTGCGCGCTCGCCGATGAGCTGGATGAAGACCCCGATGTGCTGCTGGCGATGGCGGGTAAGCTCGCCAGTGATGTGCGGGGTATCGTCCTGCGCCGACCCAAGCTCTTCTCCCAATTGATCCGGTCGCTTGCACACCGGACGGACGAAGAGATCCATCTGGCATTGCAGGCCTTTGACGAGCCGAAGCAACGGGCTCGCGCCCTGGCCCGGGAAACCCTGGGGATTCTCGAGTCGGGTCATTACCTCGACCCGCTGGGGCAGCAGGTGGAGATCGGCGCGATGCTGCAACACGCCGTTGCACACACGCACACCCACGCACCGGAGGACTTCGCGCATCGGCAATTCAAGGGCTTCAATACCCGTGCGCGGCGCATGCGCATCGACGTGCAACAGGTGCCAACGCTGCAGGCCATGCAGACACTCGCCGACCGCCCACCGCGGTCTGTGCTGGTGTTGAATTTCGCCGATGCCCATGAGCCCGGGGGTAACTTCCTGAGTGGCGGTCGGGGTCAGGAGCAGACCCTCATGGGCGCCACCGGGCTGCTCAGCTGCCTCAGGCAACAGCGTGCTTTCTATCAACAGCACCAGGACCGTGACCCCTTTTATTCAGATCATCTGATCTATGCGCCCGCGGTGCCGGTGTTTCGCGACACCGATGGGCGGCTGCTGGCGCGGCCCTATAGCTGCGCCTTTATCAGCGCAACGGCCATCAATGCCCGGATCGTGGAGCAGCGCGCGCCGCAACGGCGCGACGAGATCACCGAGTCCATGTCGCGGCGCATGCACAAGGTGCTGCGCTGTGCCCAGGCTTACGGTCATGACCACCTGATCCTCGGCGCCTGGGGCTGCGGCTCCTTTGGTAACAGTCCACGACTGGTCGCGCGGCTGTTTTTCGATGCGTTGCAGCACGAATTCCAGGGTGCGTTCAGATCGGTGGTGTTCGCCGTCCGTGATCAGGCCACCGCTGAGATCTTCCGGGAGCAATTCCAGCCCGTAGCGCTGGTCGACGACCTGCCGCTGTTTCTGCAAATGAAGATGGCGCCCCGGGCACCCAAGGCGCGCAAGTACGATGCGAAGCGTGCGCTGTCCTTGGCGGACGGTACGGCGTGCCTGGATACGTTTCAGGCTGCACCTGACTTCGAGCCCGTGGAGCCCGGCGACACCGAGCCCAGCGCTTCGATGCTGGCGCAGGCCCGCGACACCTATCGCGAGCTGCGTATCAGGGTTTGGCGTGAGGCCACCCGGCCCGACACATCGGATACCGATGCCCGCCGGCGTTATCGCGACAACCAGGCGCGGTTTCGCTCGATGGTCATGTCCATCTGCGAGCGCGCCAACCTTGCGTACTATCGCTCACCCACGCCGGAGGCGCGCACCCAGCTTTGGCATCACTTGTGGACGAAGACCCGTTACTCGGGGATTCGTGCCCAGATCGCCACCACGGAGGTGGCGGATCTCACGCCGTTGTTCGATGACTATCGGTGGTTTTCTGACGCGTGCTGGGATCTGGAGAATAAGGGGCACGATATCGTTCGCGCCGGCCCCTGTGTGACCGATTTCATTCACCGGACCGGTCCCTTTGCCGGGAAGCAGACGGTGGCCAACATTCCGAAGCTGCAGAAGCTTATCAGTGTTGCACGGGCATTCAAGCACTATTTTGAGCTCTACCCGAATGAGATGGCGCTCAGCTTTGTGACCGGAGATTTGCCTTGTGATGCGCAGGCGGTCTGGAAGATCCTCAAGCGACTCGATCAGCAGGGCTATCGGGGCGATCTGACCAGCCTGCATCTGCTGATGGACCTGGGCTTTCCGGTGATCAAGCCCGATATCGTCCTCGCGCGGCTCTTTTTGCAGCTCGGCTGGCTGCATGCGGCGCTGCCCAACCTGCCATCCGATCTCGCCGAGGCCGATCTGCGGGGCTCCGGCCAGTATAAGACCAGCTATCTCTATACCAAGCCGACGCTTTATCAGCCCATGATTGTCTTCGCCAATCGATTGGTGGCGGGCTTGGATGCGGACGTGCTGGAGCGCGACATCGGCTGGGTCTCATCGAATCCGCTGCGCGAGTTCGATCTCTTTACGGTGAAGGCGGGACAACTCCCCGAGGACGCATTTGG
>NZ_CAJXWY010000116.1 GCF_913062725.1 uncultured Thiohalocapsa sp. | reverse complement strand
GCCTTTGCCCGAACGTCGGCGAGCGCGCCACTGAGCGGGCTCGCCGCGCGCTCGCCTCGGCCCTCCAGCGGGCCCGCGGGCGGCTGGCGTCGAAGTTGGCCGTGCCCGGTTGGTTGGTGGGTGTACCCATGGACAAAGTGTATCCAAAAACGGTCCGAGCCCGATTCGAACCCGCCTCCCGACCAAGCGATCACGGCGCTGTTGCCGTGTAGACTGGTGCGTTAGCACAAGCCACGGCAGACGCCATAAACCTCGACACCGCTTGCCAGGTCGCGTTCTTTGCCTCCTCATCGGGCCACTGCGGCTTCGATTGCCAGTACTGCATCATCAATCCCATCGCGAAGCACCAGCCATCGCTGGTGTTCGAAGACTTCCGGTTCATCTGCGAGTACTTCGACGCGCCGGTGTTCTTCGCGTTGTCCGGCGTCGGGGACTTCATGGTCAGCTATGGCCGCTCGCAGCGTCTACTGGAGCGACTCCTGGGGCTGGATGTGGAGGTGGCGCTCGACACCAACGGCGCCGCCCTGCAGGAATTCCCGGAACTCGCCCCGGAGCGGCTGGAGAAGCTCCGCTTCATCAACCTGACCATGCACTACCACCAGATCAAGCAGAAGAACTTGCTTGAGCGCTGGCCGGCCAATGCGCGGATCATCCTCGAGCGGCGCTTCGAGCAGACCCACCCAGACTATATCCTGTCACCGCCGTTACGGGACGAATGGGAAGAGGCCATCGCGTTCTATGCGCAGACCGTCTACGCCCACACCGGGCGACCCTTGATTCCGGTGCGGGATGTGAACCGGCCGTTCACGCCCGACGATGAGGACCGGCTGGCCCGCCTGTACGCCCGGTTCGGCGAGGTGCTGAAGGGCGAGTACGTGGAGGACTTTTCCGCCGCGTTCCGTGATCGACCGGAGGTGATGTGTCCAGCAGGCGTGCGCTACTTTCGCGTCTGGAACGATGGCCGGGTGCAAGGGTGCCCGAATCTCCCGAACGTGCCGAGCCTGCACGACTGCGGCAACGTGAAAGAGCGGCGGCTGACCGTGCGCAAGGCGCTGTTTCGCTGCGACACGCCGGCCTTCTGCGACTGCAGCGCCATCGACAAGCTCGGGATGATGCGGACGCCGGTCGAGTGAGCGTCGACGGCGGCGGCGCTGCATGCGCGAGGTCATCGCATCGAGTACGGCCGCGCCGAAGTACGACAAGTACCCAAGCGGGCTCGTTGTCGGTATCGGTATCGGTATCGATTTCGACGGCGATACCGATACCGATGCCGACGGGCATCTGACGGTCCGTTGATCTCGGTTGCGAGACTTGGGCGCAGCTGTACTCGGCGTAAGCTCAGCTGAGCACAGGTGGTGGCACAACGATGAGCTTCCCCTGAGCACCCGTCGCGGGGCCCAACCGCGCATAGGCCTCTCCACGGGCGACCCAGTCCGGCAGCGATTGCGGCCAGCGGAGCGTTGGCCCGCGACCGAGCAGCCCCAGGGGCCAGAGGAACAACGGGTCCGGCGACAATTCAATGCACCAATGCTGCTGCCATGCGTGCGGTATCGGGTTCGGCAGCGCGCAGGCACCAGCGGATCTCGGCCTCGGGGGCTGATGCCACTGTATCTTCCCCAGAAGGTCAGCGATTCGGCTCGACCAGCGATGGTGCTTTGCCATGTAGAGCGCCCGACCAGGCAAGGACGGGTTAGGCGTTGGCGGTGTTTCGGTCCGGCTGGAGGCGCCGAACGGATGGACGACCCCTGCCGCCGGCAGCAGGTCGGCGCGGGCGCCGATTGCGCGCAGCCTGCGGAACAGATCGACGTCTTCCCAGTACAGAAAGAAACGCGGGTCGAACAGACCGCCGGCGGCGTCCACGGCGCTGCGCCGCAGCAGGACGTGGCCGCCGGACAGGCAGTCCTGGCGTAGCGGCTGCTCCGCGCACCAAAAGCGCAACGCGCGTGCCCGCCAGGCGAGGCTCAGTCGTCGTCGCAGCGCCGCTCCGGCGCGTCCCGGCAGGCTGAGTACCGGCAGCGTGGTGCTCGACGGCATGCGGATGGGCGGCAGCAGGAATTGACGGGCAGCGTCCCAGTAGGGCCTTGGGCCGACCGCGGCAACCTCCGGATGCACGTCCAGATGGGCCCGCATCGCGGCCAAGGCCTCCGGCAGGAGGCGGGCGTCCGGGTTCAGCAGGAGCACATAGTCGCTTTGCGTGGCCCGGTAGACCTGATTGCAGGCGCGTCCGAAGCCGACGTTCTCGCGGTTCTCCAGGACAGGCAGCCCGGTCGCTCGTAGGCGCTGCGCCTGCCGCGCGCAGACGCTGTTGTCCACCAGATGCAGGTCTATGGGTAAGGCCTGCCGCTCGATCGACGCGACCGCGTCCAGCACTTGGTCGGCGACCTTGTAGTTGACGATGACCGCGGTGATCCGGGCGGCCCGATCGGATCGGTGAGGCCCGCGACTAGGCACGCAGGGCTTCGGCGAGATCGGCGAGGCCATAGCGTTGGTCGAAGCCCGGTTGGTACAGGCTACTGTGCTTCAGCCAGTGCCGGTCATGGTGTTTCTGAAACACACGGCCATGGGCGCACGGGATGCTCTGACAACAGTTGTCGTAGCCGCAATGCAGCGGGCTCTGGAAATACCCCTCCAGCACGTCCGCCAACAGGTGGTGGCCGGAACGGGGCAGTGAGACGCCTTGCACCCGGCGTAATCGCGTCATCTTTGCGGCCTGCTCCGACAACCCCCGGAAACCTCGCTCAGCGCCGTGCGTGAATAATGGTGCGCTGGGCGGACTGCCCCGTGGCCAGCATCGCCGCATCGAAGCGCCCAACCACCTCGATGCTGTGAAAGCCGAGCTTGTTCAGCATCTGTCGATACCAGGCGAGATTCGGCAGCCACCACTCCATGTAGTCAAGGCCGGGGTCATCGCCGCCGCGCCATCGCGCCATGGGTTCGTCCCCGAGATCGTCCGGGACGGGCTGCGCGATGACCAGGGTGTCCTTACACACCGCGGCTGCACTGGCGAGCCCGCGCACCGGGTCGATGACGTGCAGCAGCACGTCGCCGACAAACACCCAGTCGCAGGGGGCGATCCCGAGGGCCTCGTCCGCCAGCTGGTAAATGGTCCCCCGACGCAGGTCCAGATCGATGCCGAGCCGGCGGCAACAGAACGCCATCGGTCCATCGAGCAACAGGTGGTCGAGCCGCTCCAGGGTCAGTTGCGCCGGCAGCTCCGGTACATGGGCCGGCAGGAAATGCTCCGCCGCGCGCAACAGGTCGGCGACATCGCGACCGGGCAACTGATCCACCGCCGAGAGCGAGGGCAGCTCGACGGCGCTCAACTCGGCACCGCGACGCAGGAGTTCGTAGCTGAAGAAGCCATCCCCGGGACCGACATCGAGTGCCGTGAGACCGCGCATGTCCTCCGGGAACCGGTAGGCCTCCAGGTGCGGGCGCAGGTCGAAGATGCCCGGTGTGACCAGGCCATCGCCCAAGTCGATGCTGTGGTACCAGATGAGCGCCGGATCGACAGCGATGCCGAGCTGAGCGCAGCGGGCGTGGAAGGCGGCGCGCCGGGCCGCTTGGGCTGCGGCGGTGTCGATCTGGGGTTGGTCGGTCATGGGATGTTGGGTCGGGCTATTTGCACTGGCGCGCCGAGGCGGGCGACGACATGGAAGGTACAGCAATCCAGCGATGCCGCATCGACTTGAATGCCCAACTCCACAAGTGCTGCCAGACGCTCGCGCACATGCGCCGGCGCCGGTGCCGGCACCGGCTCGATGTGTTCCAGCACAAATCCGTGGCGATCCAGCAGTTGCAGCAGAGAGCGACGGGTGAAGAACCGCAAGTGGGTCTTGCAGAGCAGCCCGGCAGGCACGTAGTCCCAGCGTCCGGCCAACAGGTCGAGCACGATCGACCAGTGACCGATGTTGGGTACGCTCGCGACCAGGCGGCCTTCGGGCCGCAGATAGTGCCTGGCGATCCGAGCCAGCAGCGCATCCGGGTCCACGACATGCTCGATCACGTCGAGACAGGTGACGCAGTCGAACCTGGCACCGGGGTCGACCCGCAGCGCATCCCCGACCCACACCTGATCCAGGCGGCGGCGGGCGAGGGCGGCGACCGGTGCAGACTGTTCCAGCCCGACCACCCGACACCCGCGCCGTTGTTTCACCAGCGCGCCGAAACCGCCGGCGCCGCAGCCGATATCGAGCAGCGTATCGATGGCATCCGGCAGCAGCGGCAGCACGT
>NZ_CAJXWY010000115.1 GCF_913062725.1 uncultured Thiohalocapsa sp. | reverse complement strand
CTATTCCTCGTCGTTGTGCCTTGCCAGGCACCCCGCGGGACGCACCCTGACGACCGTCCAACCGCTCCTTCTAGGTTCAAGCGCCTACCTTGATGGGTTTTCTGTTTCGTGACGCCGCGTGCTGCGCGGTGACTGGGTCTTTTCCGGACTCAGACCACCCGATTCCGCCGCTCCCCGGCGGCGAAGGCGCGGATGTTGGCGGCAACCCCATCCACCAGGCGCTGGCGGGCGGCGCGGCTGGCCCAGGCCACGTGCGGTGTGATGACGAGGTTCGGGATGTCCGCCGCCAGCAGGGGATGATCCGGCGGCGGCGGCTCCCGGCTCAGGGTGTCCAGCGCGGCGGCACCGGGGCGTCCGGCGCGCAGGGCCGCCGCCAGCGCCGCCTCGTCCACCAGGCCGCCGCGGGCGGTGTTGATGAGCAGCGCATCCGGGCGCATCGCTGCGAGCTCCGCGGCGCCGATGAGCCCGCGGGTGTTCTCTGCAAGCGGGCAGTGCAGGCTCAGCACGTCCACCCGCCGCAGCAGCTCGGCCAGCGGCAGGCGGCCCGGCGGCGCCGGCTGCTGCTCGGTGCCCGGTCGCTGCGCCACCAGCACCCGCATGCCGAAGGCCGCCGCCGCCTGCGCCACCGCCCGGCCCAGCTCGCCATGGCCGACGATGCCAAGCGTGCGGCCCGCCAGCTCCCGAATTGGCGGCGCGCCGGCGGCGGTGTCCGGCAGCAGGCAGAAGTGCGCCGCCGCCGACCAGGCCCCGGCGCGCACCGCGTCCACCCGCTGGCGCAGACCCACGGCCCAGTCCAGCAGCAGCGCGAAGACGTGCTGCACCACCGCGGGCGTCGCATAGCCGCTCACGTTGGTCACCGCGATGCCGCGGGCACGGGCCGCGTCCAGGTCCACGTTGTTGGTGCCGGTGGCGGCGATGCAGATGAGGCGCAGCTGCGGCGCCGCATCCATCTGCGCCGGCCCCATCACCACCTTGTTGGTGATGACCACATGCGCGTCCGCCACCCGGGCGCTGGTCTCCGCGGGCGCCGTCGCCGCGTAGGACCGCAGCGACGTGCACGCCGCCTCCAGCGCCGAGCAATCCAGGTCGCCGGTGTCGAGGCTGCCGCGGTCCAGCAGGACCACCGGGCCGATGGGTGGATGCACAGGCGGTCGCGATGCAGTCATGGCCCGTGCATCCTAATCCAGCCCACCGACAACCGCGAGGCGCCGGCGGGGGCGAGCCCGTCCGGCCGCCCTACGCGCCGCCTCAGCGACGTCCGCCGCGCCCCGCAAGCCAGCGCCGCCGAAGCTGTCCCAGCAGATCGCGCACGCCGGTGCAGCACTCGTCCGGGCGCGCCCTGTGGTTGGCCGGGTTGGTCAGGATCAGATAAGCGATGTACGGATGCATGGCTCTCCTCCAATGGGTGCTCAGATGTCTTGGGCCGGGGCCGCCCCTCGGCAGCCCTTGGAGATAAGCCTAATCGCCATCCGGACATGTCACCTTGCTGTAATACCGCTCCGCCGCGGGAATTTGTCACAGGCCTGTGCAGGGTCAGGTGCTTTGCCGCCGGTGGGGCCGGGGGCGGACCGCAAGTGCCAGACTTGGCGCAGCGCCCGGCTCGGGTGCCGGCCGGTGCCTGCGGTGTGCTGTGAGACGGCGCAGGCCCGGGCCGGAGGCCGGGTACGAGCGCATGGTCGAGGCCGATGGCTTCCCCGCCGGCGCCCGTCTGGAACTGCTCGGGGGGAGATCATCGACATGAGCCCGCAAAAGCGCTCGCGGAAAGCCCGCGACTACGCCCGCAACCAGGTGCCGGCGTACTGGGTCATCAACCGGCGCGACCGGGTGCTTGCGATCCACCGTCAACCGGCTGGAGAGCGCTATCGCCTCAACGAAACCCGGCAGGCGGGTGAGCGGGTGAGCCCGCGTGCCGCGCCGGGCTGCACCGTCGCCGCGCAAGACCTCTTGCCCTGAGCGGTTCCAGAGCCTGGCCTTGTCCCTGGGCGTACGACGCCCCGCGGCCATCCTCCGCCCCTGCACAATCAAGCCCTTCTCCCAGTTCCACTTTCAGCGCAGCCCTGATTGCGTTGCGTCAACTCCCGCCATTGCGCCGCATGCACACATTGCGGACACTGTAGGCCATGGCGCCGCAATCGCCGGGCGCAGCCACCCCGCACGCCGCTGACCGACACGGGGCAGCACGACCAAGGGTGATCCGGCGAACCGGGATGCCGTCGGCCTGTAGGGCGCCGGCTTCCTGATGGCGGCGAAACACGGCGTGATCGGCGGACAGCGCGGGGCGCTTCCAGGGTCCGAGGGCTTACGAACCGGCAGGAGGCTCGATGCTTGGTCGACTCGTCTGTCCGCCATCGTGGCGAGCGGGCGAGCGCAGGGTTGCCGGCTCGCGATAGTGGGCTAGGCGGCCTGCGAGCTAGCGCTTGATGCGGAGGGTGCTGCCTACTCAACTGTTAGCGTAGGAAAAGTCCGCGCTCAAATGCTGAAACCCGACTCTCCGTTCAAGAATATCCCAAGCAATACGCATCCTCGCCAAGCGTTTTTCTTGGATGGGCTGAGGCACGCCTTCGAGATCGCGGAGCTTTCTTTTTCTCGCCTTGCCACCGGGCTACCTGCTCTCTTAGAGGCGCAATCCGAGTCAGCTTTGCCGAAGAGCTTCGCGCCATACTATTTGGATGCGTGGGCTTTCGTTGATTCTGTCGACCGACTGAGAGTTCTATGGAAACTCCAGCCCGGTGCCGGCGGTATCCCAAAACCGTTCAATTCCGCCAGCCTTGACAGTGACCTCCAGGCTATTCGTAAGATCAGGAACGTATCTGATCATTTGGCACAGAAAGCGGACCAAATCGTTTCGTTGAAAGCCTCAGCATTGGGAGAGCTCAGTTGGGTGACGGTATACAGCCTTGACCCGCCCGTCATGAAATCGGCATTTATCAGACCCGGCTTCTTGCAGGCGTCGATCAACTTTCAATTAAACATCCCAAAAGACAAACTTCACGTTTACGGGTCTGCGGCGAACATCCTGCTAAAGGCAGCCAACCATACGGCGGACCTATCTCTCGCCCACTCGCGTTTGGTCAACCTTGCAAATTTCGCAGAGGCAAGCCTCGAATCCATGTTTGCTAAGGGCACCGCGGCCAAACCCTATGGAACGGACATGTTCGCAAGTTGCGACCTTGAGTTCCCTGAGAAATGAACATGATAGCGCTAACTAGCGGCTCGGCTGCGACCGCCCGTTGCCGCGCCGTCGCTTCGCGACCGGCGCGGCAACGGGCGGCGCGCCAGCCTTAACGTTAGGGGCTTAAAGAGGATCATCGAATAGTGCACGAGTTCAAGATCTGTGGGCCGGCACTTGACGACGGCGTGCCAATCCATATCGCCGTCGCCGCTTTGGACAATTTTCAGGCAGTGGTCGACAAATCCTATCTCGTTCTCGCCGGCGCGAAGCGTATGAGCGCTAAAGACCGGGAGATATTTCAGCTTAGAGCAAAGACTTTCGAAAGGGGGTCGCTTCTCACTCAATTTGAAATCGCGCTTTCCGGAATGCAACTGACGCTTCCGTTCATTAGTTCTTTTGGGCCACAAAATCTTTGGGACTACACGCGAGACGCTTTTTCGTTTCTCACGAACGTCTGCGGTGCCGTCCAAAATAATGAGAAGCCGACTTACACCTTCTCCAACGATGGCGATGTAAATGTTCAGATCGGTGATACAGTTCATCATTACAACGGTCCTGTAATCCAGATCGGAGAATTGGCATTGCCAAGCTATCAGAAGCTCGCCCACCTTATAGAGCCCCAGAGACTTAGCGAGATTTCCGCGAAGCCCAGCGATCAAAAAGTTCCTGACTTATACATAGGCCCCAATGACAGAAACAAGTTTGACATCCCCACGAGGATAGAAAAGGAAACCCGCGCAATAGATTGCGAAATCTACGATTTTAACAAATACAAAAATGCGGGCAGGCTGTCTATCAAGCAACCGGGGCAAGCTCTTGCTCAAGGCGACTATGCCTTCGAAATATTCGGTTCTCAAGACCACGTTGAGTACATTTACTCTATGCTCAAGCCACAGGTGCGACTCTACTGTTTAGTCGAAATGGAATCTAATCCGTTTGGTGAGGACAAAGTGTACAAACTTCATGTAACAGGCGTGAGCCCCTAACTATTCCACCAGCTCCGACGCCAAACTGCGGCCTTCGCTCTCGCTCAGGCCGCAGTTTGGCGCGGGCTGTGGTTGACGTTATAGCGCCGAGCAAAGCTCGGCGTCTCTTGCCGGGTGAAAGTCCCGGTCGGGTAAGGGCTAGCCACCCACCCGTATCGAGTGTTGGTCCGGTTGC
>NZ_CAJXWY010000114.1 GCF_913062725.1 uncultured Thiohalocapsa sp. | reverse complement strand
CTGACAAGCACACTATCGGCCATCGATTCTGCATGATCACCATGGCCGTATCTGGTCGCAGATTGAACTACCTACCCCGCGGCAACGTGTCGATGGGTGCGCCGATCACCTTGGCCAGACGCTCGATCTTGGCTTGTCGCCAGCGTCGCATGTGCTCGGCTTCCGCCGGCGCCGGCAATGGTGCGATGCAGATACCCCGCTTGGGCGCTTTGTTCTTGAGCGCCAAGCCCTTGGCGCTGAGCTTGAGACGCAGATGGCTGTTGGCCACCAGCTTGGGGTAGTCCAATAACCGGCGCTGCAGTGGGTCATCCCGTCCGAGCGTGAGTGATCCATTCGGGGTCAGCCGCAGGAAGCCGCTGATGCCATCGAAAAAGGTGCTCGGATCAAAGAGCAAAAAATTACCGCTGCGCGCGAAGCTACCATCGGCCCGCACCACCCACTCCGGCTCCAGCCGCAGTTGATAGCCATCACCGCGGCCGAGCAGTAACTGCAGCGGCAGCACCGGCAGTGGGACACGGACCTTCTTGTCGCTCAGGCGCAGCGCATCGGCCAGTTCGAGGTCGTCGCATTCCTCCATTCCCTGCAGTAAATCCTGAAAGTAGCGCAGAAAGCGGTGACGCGATTCGGTGGTGGCGTAGGCCATGGTCAGACACACATACTCACATTGATGACTGCACGCCCTCGCACACGGCGATGGCGGCACCGAGGCTGCGGCAGTTCACATGGAGGCGCAGGGCAATGGGGGCGTGGCGAAGCGCATTGGCGGATCCCCTACGCACTCGCGGACGTACACCTGCAGACCATGGGCATGGAAGTGCGCGGCGACGCGGCCGAAAAGCTGGATTTGCGCCCGTATGCGGGGTAGATCGATGTCATCATCCACAGGATGCGTTCCTTGCAGCGCCCTCGCCCGGCGCTGCGCTTCAACCCGTTCGGGTGCCGGCAGCAGAAATTCAAAAACAAATCGCTTCCGCCAGTTCACCGCCAGCGGGAAGCGCTTCTCCGCCGGCAGGTGGATGCGTGCGGGCTCGAACTGCAGCCGGTCCCAAGCCGCAAGCCAGGCGGCTTCGAACAGGGCTAGGCCCCCGGTCCGGCCCACGAAGGGTAGCCCCAGGTGAATCTCCCGTGGCCGTATCAACAATGCCTGGGCGCGCCACCAGCCCTTACGGCTGAGATCCACATAGCCCTCCTCGGGCCAGCCGCCGACTCGGCGAATAAAGGTGGACTTGCCACTGCCCGGTGGTCCAGTGACGATGAGCTGGTTGAAGCGCACCCGACGAGCCACCGGCACGTCGCGGAACTGCTTTACTTGTGTCACCGGCACCAGATCCAGTTCCGGCAGCGCGGTGATGAGCGGCGGCATCGAGACCCCTTGTCGCTGCGTGTTGGCCAAGCTCAGGCGCGAGCGCCGATGGGGCGGTCACCAGCCGAGTGGCTGCACCCACCGGAGCGAACCGACGCAGCACGACGCCGGCCCTACTCCAAGCCTTGACCTTAGCTGAAAATGCCTTTGAACAGGAAGAAAATCCCCGCCGCGAGCAGGGCTCCTGCCGGCAATGTCACCACCCACGACAGAAAAATATTGCCCACCACCCGCAGGTCCAGCGCGCCGATGCCGCGGGCGAGGCCCACTCCCATGACACAGCCCACGGCGATCTGTGTCGTTGACACCGGTAGCCCGGTTTTCGAGGCCAGCACCACGGTGGACGCGGCCGCCAGGGTGGCGCAATAGCCCCGGGTTGGGGTCAGTTCTGTGATGCGGGTGCCAATGGTCTGCATGACACGGTAGCCGAGTGTGGCCAGACCCAGCACGATACCGGCACCGCCGAGGCCCAGTATCCACAGTGGCAGGGCCGCCTCCTGTGCCACCCGGCCACCAGTCTCGACGATGGAGACCACTGCGGCCATGGGGCCAATGCCGTTGGCGACATCATTGGACCCGTGCGCGAAGGCCATGGCACAGGCGGTGAAGATCATCATCGGCGTGAAGACCCGCTCCACGTTGGCGAAGTGATGGCTGCGCTCCGCTTTGACATCCACCTTGACGCGGTTGATCATCCAACTGCCGATGAGGGCCACCAAGAGACCGATGACGGTGGCCGCCGCAACGCTCTGCCAGGCGGTGAGGTGCAGATCCAGATGCTTGAGGCCCTTGAACAGCGTCACCAGGCTGATGATCCAGCCCACCAGAAAGACGTAGACCGGGCCCCAACGCTTGGCGCTCTTGAACGGGTCCGCCGTATCCAGGATGAGCTTGCGAATGCTCAACATCAGAAACAGCGCAATGACACCTCCCACCAGCGGCGAAACGATCCAGCTCGCAGCGATCTGTCCAATTTTTCCCCATTGCACCGCATCGATACCGATACCGACCATCGCAAAGCCGACGATGGCGCCAACGATGGAGTGGGTGGTGGAGACCGGCCAGCCGCGGGTGGTGGCGACCATCAGCCAGATGGCCGCCGCCAGCAGCGAAGCGAGCATGCCGTATACCAGCAGCTCCGGGCTATCTGCCAACGGACCGGCGTCGATGATGCCTTTGCGGATGGTAGAGGTCACCTGCCCGCCGGCGATGAAGGCACCGGCAAACTCAAACACAGCGGCGATCAGGATCGCCTGCTTGACCGTGATGGCGCCGGAGCCCACCGAGGTGCCCATGGCATTGGCCACGTCATTGGCACCGATACCCCAGGTCATGTAGAAGCCGAAGATGATGGCGAGAATCAGAAAGACGGTCCCATAGGTGGCGATAATTTCCATTATTTTCTCCCAAGATGCGCGTAAGCCGACCCGACACTCGACGCTTTGTGCGACCGGGTGCCGCGCGCGGTCACGATGATGGCGGTGTGTTGCGTCAGCGTGCGATGAGCAGCAGCATGCGGTCGCCCACCTTCTCGGCGTTGTCTGCGATATCGCCAATCCACTGAATCAAGCGGTACCAGAACATCACCGAGACCGGCGACATCACCTGCTCGTGTGCGAACAGCTTGCGTGTGAGTGCCATGCCGATGTCGTCGGTTTCGGTCTCGATGGCGTTCAGTTGCTTGACCATCTCCTCGACCCGCTCCGCCTCCGGACCGCGAAAGCCGGTCTCGATGAGCTCGTCCAGCTCGCCGATAATGGCGTTCGACTGGGCACAGGCATCCACACAGCGGCGCACCAGGGCCTCGAGGTCGTCCCGCATGACCTCGAGCACGGTCATCTCGCGCTGCTGCAGCAGTCCGGCGATGTCCTGTGCCGTATCGGCGATGGCATCCTGCACCTCCAGCACCTCCAGCAGATCCCGGCGATCCACGGGCAGGAACAGGCTCCGGGGCAAATGCAGCCGCACCTCGTGCTTGATCTGGTCGGCCTCGTGCTCTTTTTTGAAAATCGCCGCCTGCGTCTCGGCCATGGTCTTCGTATCGCCGGCGATCAAGGCATCGAACAGAACCGGCACCAGGGCCACACAGTCGTTGACCACGGCCATGTGCTGCTGCATCGGCTTGAACGGTGAGCGGGCAAACAGTGCTGCGATGGGGTTTTTCGGCTTCATCGTGGCTCCTCCTGAAATCCAATACACATTGATGGCTATCAGCGTCGAATCTTTAGACGTTTTGTCAGAGCCCATCGCTGTCGTCGCCTCCCCGACGCGCGATGGTGTGGTGTTATGGTGTCTACCTGCGGGTGTGTGCAGGTTATTGTTAACAAGACTGTCAGAAATCAGCAAGATTTTCGTAACATTCCACTAGGATCGGCCTCCGTCCGGCTCCCGCAGCAAGTCCGGCGCACAGGCCGACCCCGGCCGGGGCCACCGACGCTCCGGGCCGAAGATGGCCGACGGATCGCCTGCGGCGACCATCCCGGCGACGCCATGCCAGATGTCGCGCCATCAACGGCTGCTGCGCCGGAGGTCTCCGGTCCGAGCACCATGCCAAGAGGTCCGCGGCGATGAAAAAGCTCGCAAACCGTTTCCGTATCGGAGAAAAGATCGTCCTGGGCTTCGGCACCATCGGCCTGATCTTTCTCGGCGTCATCTGGTACTACCATGGCAGCCTGCGTGACATGGCCGCCGCCTACCAGGACCTCTCGGCGATCTACGGCGCCCGCCAGGCGCAGGCCTTCGCCATCGAGAGTCGCGTCTCTGCCATGCGCTCGGCGGCCGATCGCTTCCTGCTGACACGCGACCTGGCCTTCGCCGAGCAGACGCTTGAAGCCGCCGCCGCCCTGCGGACACAGACGGCGGAACTGGCGCAGTTGAACGGCGATGCAGCGCGCACCGCCGCGGCCATCGACGCCTTGGCAGAGGACTTCACGAGCCGCTTTCAGGCCATCGTCGAGGCCTGGCGCAACCGCGGTCTGGACGAAGACTCGGGCCTGCAGGGGGCCTTTCGGGCGGCGGTGCACGAGCTTCAGGATCGCGCCGCCCACTACAACGTCGATCGGCTCTATCTGTTGCTGCTGCAGGTCCGCCGGGGTGAAAAAGACCTCGGCCTGCGTCGCGATCCCCGCTACCGCGAGCAGGTCTTCGCGCTGCTCGAAGAGATGCGGGCGGAGCTGGCCGCATCCGGGCTGCGCGAAGACACCCGGCGGGCCCTGAGCGACGAGATCACCGCCTACCGCGACCGCTTTGCCGGTTACGCTGAGCGCGTGCTCGCCGGCGAGTCCAGCAACGGCGGTATGGGCCCTTTCCGGGACCGCGCCCATCGCATCGAGGATCTGCTGCGGGCCCACTACATCCCAGATCTCGAGACCACCCTCTTGCAGATGCGCCGGCGTGAAAAGGACTATCTACTGCGCGGCGATGCGACATACATCGCCGCAGTGGACACGCTCGCCGACGCCATCAGCGCACGCATTGCCGACGCCTCCGTGGCGCCCGCGCAGAAGAGCCGCCTGTTGTCCCTGCTCGACGACTATAGTGATTTCATTTGTCAGACCAAAGGTGAATGAACTCAAATCATGCAGGCATGTCTAAATAAGTAGAGAGAGAA
>NZ_CAJXWY010000113.1 GCF_913062725.1 uncultured Thiohalocapsa sp. | reverse complement strand
CGACAAGGACTTCTTCGCCAACCTCACCCCCGCCTGGCAACGCAACTGCGCGCTCCGCACCGACTACAGCCGCCGCCAGGCCCTGCTGGAGATCGATGTGCTGGTGTCCCAGGCCCTGGGCCTGACGCTGGACGAGCTGCTGACCATCTACCGGGTGCAGTTCCCGGTGATGCGCCAGTACGAGGCCGACACCTGGTACGACCAGACCGGGCGCATCGTCTTCACCCCCAGCAAGGGCCTCATCGGCGTCGGCCTGCCGCGCAAGGCCCGCAAGGCGGACCGCGACGCCGAAATCAGCTACGGCCTGCGCACCGCGGACAGAGAAGACACCGACACCCTGCTCGGCTGGGAGGACATCCGCCACCTGCCCGCCGGCAGCACCGTCACCAAGACCTTCTGGGACGACACCCTCCCCGGCGGCCCGCACCGGCGCACCATCGAATACCAGGCGCCCTTCCTCCGACCCGACCGCGAAGAGGACTACCGCATCGCCTGGGCCTTCTTCGCCGACGATGCATAAACACGAACTGCCCCAACGATTCACAACTACGAAATGCGCGAAATGACGCGAAACCACAGACGCAGCCGGACTCGACCCGACACCTCTCGGGGTCATCCCCTTTTCGCGTCTTTCGCGTGTTTCGTAGTTCAACATCAGCTCCCAACCGGATGTGCTACGCTCCGTGGACACATGCTCTGGGAGGGCAAACCCGATGGAACCATTCGACGTCTTCTCCGTTCGCGATCTGCGCACCCACTCGAACGACCTGCTGAAGGACGCCGAGCAAGGGCAACTCGCGATCATCACCAAGCGCGGCCGGCCGGCCATCCTGCCCGTGCCATTCGACAAGCGGTTGCTCGATCAGGGCGTGCACCGCGCCCTCGCCTTGTCGCTGTTCGAGCAACGCCGGCTCACACTGGCCCAGGCCGCCAAGGTGGCGGGGCTCTCGCTGGATGCCTTTATCGACCTGCTGGAGCCGCTCGGGTTGACCGCGGTGGATTATCCGGCCGAGGAACTGACCGATGAGCTGGACGCGGCCCTGTAGCAGCAGCGGGCAGGCAGGCCGGGATGAGCGGCATCGTCATCGCCGACGCCGGGCCATTGGTCGCGCTGGCCCGCATCAAGCGATTGTCGCTGCTTCAGACGCTCTACGGCCCGGTCACGGTGCCGCAGGCCGTGCGCAAGGAACCGCGCCTGGGGTCCGAGCGCCCCGGCGCCCGCCTGTTGTCCGCGGCCCTGGGCGCAGGTGTGCTGCAGATGCGCAGCCTGCCCTCGAACCTGGCGCCGGACTCGGCAAACCTGAGCCTGGTGCTCGACACGGGCGAGGCAGAGGCCATCCTGCTGGCAGAGGCCCTGTGCTGCCGCTTCCTGCTCATCGACGAGCGGCGCGCACGTGTGGTTGCCCGACGGCGCGGCGTCCCGGTCGTGGGGCTGTCCGGCTTGCTGCTGGCGGCGAAACGCCACCGGCTGGTGCACGCCATGGCGCCGCTGCTGGAGACGCTGAAACCGCAAGGCTATCGGCTCTCGGACACCTTGGTGGACGAGGTTTTGCGACTGGCCGGGGAAGCCCGGCCAGCCCGGCAGTGAAACCGATCCAAAGACCACTGAGATGAATCTCTTCCAGCTCGCCAGCGACAACACGGACCGGCTGCGACAGGGCGTGGATGATCTGCTCCGCGATCACCAGGGCGATCCGGATGCCACCGACCAGATCCAGACGCTGTTGGCCGAAACTGGCAAGCGCTCACTGCCCCTGACGGAGGTAAGCACATGCTGAAGCTCGTCGCACTCTCCCCGGCAGACGGCTGGGCCATTGTTGAGGCGAACGACCGATACTTGCTGGTGCAGCCGCCCTATCGACGGTTCAACCAAACCCCGGTGGACGAGACCTATATCGACACGGCGGTCCTTCAGCTCGGCTTCCGGCACCTGCAGGACCCGATGGAGCTCGCGGACTGGGCCGCCCTCATCGCGCACCTGAACCAGACCGTCGCCGCCACCCGCGCGGAGCTCGGGCAGGACATCGACGACCCGACCCTGGGCGAGCGCACCCTGGCCGTCGCGCCGGAGCCCGTTCTGGATGGCATTCTGGACCAGGCAAGGGCCACCCAGCTCACCGACCCAACGGCCTGTGCCGGCCTGGAGCGCATGCTGTCCGTGATGCTGCGCCTCGATCAGGTCAGGGACTCACAGGTCCTTTTTGCCAAGGTGCTCGACCTGCAAGACGCCATTCGCGAATCCAGGCGCCGTGGCGATCAAGCCAGGCAACAGCCAAGCCCCAACAAATGTCGTTCTTGACGCCATTGAACTGCTTCACCGGCACGATCTTGGCCGTGCAGCACTGAAGCTCATGGACACCTACCAAGCTGCTCTGGGTAAGGACCGGGCGCTGATTTCAGCGCGGCGCAAGGTTCATCGCAGCGCAGAAAACTAAAACTGTTCCCGGTCTGATCATGCAGAGCTTGACGCAGATTACTCGCTGCGACCCAATTGCCGCTTTCGCTCTCAGCACGCGCGAGAAGGACACGGAGACCGCCAACCGGCTTGCAGCAACCATCATGCAAAGCGCTTTCACGCAATTGCTATCTCCTTTTGATCTTCGGCGAATTGACGACTGGTTCGAATCCCAGGGGAGAAGCGAGGACTTCCGCACGGCCGTTCAAGCCACCTTTGGAAAAGATCGGGAATGGCTGCTGAGGAGACCTCCAGGTTTGCCACTTCGGACAGGCTGATCGTCGATGGCTCTGGTACAGGGTGCTGGACCAGAGGGAGCGGGAGAAAGCGCAGGGGCGACCGGTTTTCAAAGCGAGACCTTGCGCGCCGACGACTTCGAGGCATTCTATCGGCAGCGAATGCAGCGGCTGCTGGAAATCATCGAGCCGACCATGGGAAAAAGCTGCTGCTGAGGTCGGTGTCGCGAGCGGTGCAGGCATCATCGGGAAGAGATTGTCAGTGAAGCAGCCGCCCTGGTCAGCGCGGCGGGGCACACCGAGCTCCCGGACGTGCCTTTGCCCCAGATCGTGGGCATGCGCAACCCTCTCGTACACGCCTACTTCGACATCAACCGGCAGATCCTCTGGGACAAGGTGCAGCGGGCGCTGCCGCCCCTGATCGCACAACGCAAAAAAAGCAATCGGTGACGCATAGCATGGTTATTTACGCTCTCCTGCATCTGCCCTGGCAACGACACCCGTCCGAGGAGCGCCAGCCACAGCATCTTTAAGGAGGCGCACGGATGCTCCCCTCCCTGGTCATCGACGAGGTCCGCCACGGCGTCGCCGAGACGCTGCGCACCCAGTTCGAGCCCTCCACCGAGCACTTCAAAGACGCGGTGCGCCGGCTGATCGAGCAGCCGGGCTGGGTGAAGGGGCCCTATGTGCAGCTCGGCATGCCCTTCGCCGCCGGCAGCAGCGGCCGGGACTTCTTCAAGGGCTTCCAAACCGAGCACCCGGCGCATCTGCACCAGGAGCAGGCCTGGCGGCGCTGCGCGGTGGAGCATCTGTCCACGCTGGTGGCCACAGGCACGGGCTCCGGCAAGACCGAGTGCTTTCTGTATCCGGTGCTGGACCACGTGGCGCAGCAGAAGGCGCAGGGTCAGCCCGGTGTCAATTCCGGCATTCAGGCCATCATCATCTACCCGATGAACGCGCTGGCGGACGATCAGGCCAAGCGCATCGCGGAGCTGGTGCACAAGACCCCGGCCTTCCGCCAATGCCGTCAACTTAAGCGGTCCGCTTGTATGCCGGGTGGTGTCCGGGCTTGAGTTTGCCGGGATTCAGCCGTGGGAAGCTGCGATCTGGGCGCACGGCCTCAACCGCGCCAGATAGGCTTTGTGTGAGCAGCGCTAGGAGTTTGCGTCGTTGATGCGGCTCGCCGAACAACAGTCGCACGAGGGTGTTCTTCATCTCCGAGAGCGTGCTGCATGCGCGTACCTGATAGCGGTGGTTGCAATGGGCGAAGCGCCGATCCGCGACGAGCTGGGCGACGTTGCGCACCATGGCGGTGAGGTTCATCGCCAGGATCTTCGCGTGGATGTCCTGGCGGATCGCCAGCACCGAGCGCCCGGAGAAATTCTCGATCTCGGCCCAGCGCTTCTCGCGCTTGTAGTGCTCCTCCACGCCCCAGCGCTTGTGGTAGAGCTGCCCGAAGAGCCGCGCGGGGATGCGCTCGGCGTCCAGCACCGAGGTGACCAAGACCTCGGTCTCGCCGCCTTTCAGGCGCACCCGGACCAAACGAACACGGATGGGGTCGGCGCAGACGCCTTGATCGCGGCAGGCACGGCGCTGATCGGCGGACGGTGTCAGCGTCACTACGGTCTCGGGCGCGTCGCTGTCCCAAAATGCCTCGGCAGCCGCGAAGCTGTTGCGCGGCAGTCGCATGCAGAAGTCGATGCCGGCGACCAAATGCAGGGCGAAGAACCAAAACGCCGGATAGCCGCGATCGTAGATCAGCAGATCCCCCGGTTCGGCAGCGGCCAGATGCTCCACCGCCAGCTCGTGCTCGCCGACACACATCGCCGCCACGCGGGCGTCGACCACCAAGTCGTGGCCGATGTCGTAGAGCACGGAGGCGCGTGCCAGCGTCGGTCCGCTCTCCTGTGCACCGAAGGCGCGCTCCAACGCCTCACCCGGCGGCAAGCGGAAGGTTGTTCCATCAACGGCACGCAGGCGGAAGCCCTGCCAACGCGGCGTTGCCCACCCGGCGCAGAAGGTCTTCACGGCCTCTCGATTGAGGTAGACGAAGACCTGCTCAGACAAGCGCTTGCGCGCTTTCGAAAAGGCCGCCCGCGTCGGCATGGCAAGCGTGATGACCACACCGAGCAGGGTCGCGAAGAAGCCCTTGAGTTCCCACTCCGTACTGCCCTTGCGGAAGTTCAGCATCAGCGCCACGAGGCGATGGAAAGGCAGTTCGCGCTGGCGGGTGAACGCCTTCGGGTGCAGGCGGAAGCGGGCGATGACCTCAGGACAAACCAAAGCCTGTTTTATGCCCTCATAAACAGATTCAAATCACCCTCAGCTTCTCAGCCTCTGCGGCCTGGAGTTCAGTCACTGCATGCTTCTTCATCTCTGCCCCCTTGGTTGATACTGCACGGATATTGTAACAATTTCAGAGCTTTGCCGGGCTTTCGAAGCTAAGTTGACGGCATTG
>NZ_CAJXWY010000112.1 GCF_913062725.1 uncultured Thiohalocapsa sp. | reverse complement strand
CACGGTCGAAACCGTCTTCGGCATCATCAAGCACGTGCAGGGCTTCCGGCAGTTCCTGCTGCGCGGTCTGAACGCCGTACTGGGCGAGTGGGTGCTGGTGTGTCTGGGGTGGAACCTCAAGCGCGTTTTCGTGAAAAATAGCGGCAATTGCGGGTTTTTAGTCCCAATCGCCTGTCGCATTTTTGCCAACCCTGGCTGTCAGAGCCGAGTCTGGCACCTAAGTCAGGAACAACAGCGTATTGGCGACGTTGAACATGGTGTGGGCATTGGCGATCTGCCGCGGCACCTCCGCCGCCAGCTGCGCTTTGCCCGAGAGCTCGGGGTACTGGGGCGACATCCAGCGCACCAGATCGGCCAGCTGATCGATGAAGCCCACCCACACCAGCACGCCGGCGACATTGAACAGCACATGCACGACGGCGGCGCGCACCGCTTCGCGGGGCTTACCGATGGCCGCCAGTGCGGCGGTGGCGAAAGCGGCGCCGGTGCCATCAGCGCCGCCTTGCGCGTCGGGAAAACGCTTTCGCTTTTCAATGGTTGAAATCGCCGCCCCGCGCCGTGGCCCGGCGTCAAGCGGTCATCCGCCCCGTCCGGACCCAGCGGTTGTAGACCGGAAGGAGCGGCTCGCTCGGATAGGTGAGCGGCACGAGCTTGCCTCTGTACGGTGGAGGGCGGCCAGCAAAATGGACGAGGAAGACCTGGACGTTCGCCGCGGCGACGAGATCAGCGGTACGCTGCGCGAGTACGCAAGCACCCTGGAGTGCTCCCTGACCGGCCTGGAGCAGCTCTGCCGACACGATCACGCACGGCCGGCAGCCCCGGCGGGCGACGATTCAGTGCCGCTGCGGATCGCCTACGACGACGCGCTGCAGCAACAAAAGCGCCTCGCCGCACGGCTCAATACCTTGATCGCGAGCCTTTAGGCCAGCTCGAAAAATTCGAGGTGCCCGCGCGGGGCAGGCGGGAAAGTCAGCCCTTGCCGCTTTGCTTCTTCCACCAGGGGTGCTTGGCCTCCACCAGCTCTTCCCAGTAGTCGTCGAAGCGTTCAAGCAGGTGGCGGAACTGACAGGTGCGCCAGCCAATCATGCCGCCGGCGTGCATCAGTACGTCATGCTCCCGGCTGCCGCCGAGCAGGTCGTCCATCAGCGTCCGAGTCACGGCGACGTCGTTCATGACGCCGAGCAGATCCTGGAGGCCCTTCATGTGGCCGATGAATACGTCCATGTCGGCGAACAACGGTTTGAAGAACTCCGCAGCGTAGCGCAGCTTTTTGCACTCGATGCGCAGCTGGTGCATTTCTTCCGCGTTGTCGCGGTCGACGTTGGTGCCGGCCGAGAGCACCCGACGCTCCTGCTTGTCGAGCAGCTGCCGGGAGAAATGCATGATGCCGGCCGCCAGGCGCTTCGCCTGCTTCTTCTTCATGGGTGCCCGTTCCCACTCACGGTCGTCGAGCCAGCGCGGAAACGCATCACAGAAACGCTGGAAGCGCTCGCTGTCGAGCATGGGCACCACGCGCTCGGCGTAGACCTTCGCGCGGCCCTGCTCGGCGAGCTCGCGCAGCCGGTCGGCGCCGGGCAACGGCAGCAGGGCCGATGCCGGCCCCAGGGCCTCGTCGATGAAGACATCGAGGTCGCGGGCATTGCCGAGCTCGCCGGCGATCCAACGCATCTCGTCGTTCCAGACGTCCGTCGCCTCGCGCGGGATGGCATCGCGAAAGAGCGTCAGCGCCGAGCGCATGCGCCGGAAGGCGACCCGCACCTGGTGCACGCCCTCGATGTCCTCCCAGCTGCGGGCACTGTCCCGCCAGGTCAGCATGTAGTCATAGTTGTGGCGCAGAATCGTCACGAAGGCCTCGCTCACGCTCTGCTCGGAGGTCATCGGCGGTGGGGCTTTGGATTTGGTCGGCACGGTGACTCTTCTGACTCAGGCGGCGGCCGGCGGCACCGGCAACATGGGCCGATAATAGCCGATCGCCCTGGCCCGCGATCAAACGGCGATTCCCGCGCAGCGACGACGCAGGCGATGCCACCCGGGCCTCGCCGCCGCGCCGCACGGCGAGGCCGACCAAGCGATCCGCGCCTCAGGCCACCTGCACGACGATGTCGTGGAGCACCCCGCCCGCATGCTCCAACCGGTCCGCGGCATTGGACAGGTGCCGATAGAGCTCGCGGCGCTTGAACATCTCGATGACGTAGGCCATGGCATTGGCCTCGGCATCCTTGGCCTTCTTCTTCTTGCTCAGCGCGTGGATGTACTCGTCCGCATCGAACAGCTCCGTCAGCGCCGCGCGGTAGACCTTCTCGGTGCTGCGCTCCGCCTTGCGCGCGGCGGCGGCGTCCGTGTCCGCGCTCGCCGGCGATGACGACAGCTTGGCATAGCCCTCCCGCAGCGAGCGGCTGCCGTCGAGGATCAATCGGGCCATGTCGGCCATGTACTGATCCGGCTCGAGGCGCAGCGCCTCCACTTCGCGCACCGTGGTCTTGGCATAGTTCAGGATCTCGTCGATGGTCATGATCGCGCGGTAGATGTCCTCGCGGTCCATCGGCGTGGCAAAGGCACGGCTCAGCACCTCCATGTTGCGGGCCTTCAGCTCATCGCCCTCTTTCTCCATGGCGCGCACGCGCTCGCCGAGTTCGGGGTCACCGGTTTCCATGTAGCGGACGAATATCTCTATGGCCTCGCAAACCAGCTCGCATTGGGCGTTGATCAGCCCGTAGAAGTCCGGCATGCGGGGAAAGACGCGGTCGACCACCCGGCTGATCGCGGTATTGCTGGTGCTCATGGATGCCTCCTCTGGTGATGGATCTCTTGCCGTTGTGCGGGGAAGGATGGCCAGTCAATGGTTGTCCGCCCAAGGCCCCGGCGTCCGGCCCGCTCAATCCACGTCGAGCAGCAGATCGACGAGCAGGTAGGTGAGCACGGACACGCTCCCCGCCCCGGGGATGGTGATGAGCCAGGTGCTGACGATCTCCTTGGCCTTGGCCCAGCGCACCGCCTTGGGGCGCTCCGAGGCGCCGATGCCCATCAGCGACGAGCTGACCACGTGGGTGGTGGACACAGGCGCACCGACCATCGATGCGCCGAAGATGACGGCGGCGGAGGTCAGCTGACCGTCGAAGGCGTGGATGGGCCGCACCTTGAAGATGCCGAAGCCCACGGTGCGCACGATGCGCCAGCCGCCGGAGAGGATGCCCAGGGTGATGGCGATGGCGCAGGAGAGGATGACCCAGAACGGGACCTCGAACTCGTCGAGGAAGCCGCCGCTCAGCAGCACCAAAGTGATGATGCCCATGCTCTTCTGGGCGTCGTTGGCACCGTGGGAGAACGCGAGGCCCGCGCAGGAGAAGATCTGGATGCGCTTGAAGAAGCGGTTCACGCCGGGCTTGGCGCCGCGCATCAGGAAGAACATCAGCCGGTGGACCATGAAGCCCATCCAGAAGCCGATGATTGGCGACAGGATCAGCGCCAGCAGCACCTTGGTGACCCCCGTCAGGTGCCCGTCGTCGAGCAGCTGCTCGAAGCCCCAGATGACGTGGTCGGCGCCCACTGCGATGAGCACCGCCCCGATGAGTCCGCCCACCAGCGCATGGGACGACGATGATGGAATGCCGAACCACCAGGTCAGCAGATTCCAGAAGATGGCGCCGGCGAGACCGCAGAGGATGACGATCACCGACAACACCGCGGCGAGGTCGTCGAGATCGACGAATTTGCCGATGGTGTTGGCCACTGCGGTGCCGCCCAGGAGCGGCCCCAGGAACTCGAAAGTGGCGACGATGGTGACCGCCTGGATCGGCGTCAGCGCGCGCGAGGCGATCGGGGTGGCGATGATATTCGACGCATCGTGGAAGCCGTTCGTGTAGTCGAAAACCAGCACGACGACAACCGCCACAACCACCAGCACGGTCAGCGTTTCCATCGGCAGCTCCTCCGGAGATCAGTGTTTGGAAAGCGTGGCCGGGCGCATCCCGACGACGCCCGAAGCGCGGCCGGTACCCTGCGGGACGCCTCGCAGTGCGGCAGCGTGGGCGGAGTGCGACGGACCTCGACGAGCGATTTTTTCTCTCCTCAGGGTTGATCTTTGTCATCAGTTTGTCATGATTCTGTCATAAATAAGTCATCTAACCGTAATATTTTCGACGGCCAGGGGTTCCGGCGGCCAGGGTTTCCGGCGCCAAGCCACCCATGCGAGATGCCGATGGGCCCGCCGCTGGCCCGCCCATCGAACCGAGCCGCCAGGATCTGACCCACGCGAAGGCGACGCAGCGCGCCCTACCACGCGAGCGTCACAAGGTTCCGGCAAGCGCCCTGGACGATCATCAAATCGGACGACAAGAAGCGCGCCCGCATCAATGCCATCCGCTACCTGCTGAGCCACGTCGACTACCCGGACCGTCGCGACGAGTTCCTGACCATCGACAAACGCATTGTCCGCACGGTCCAGGAGGAAATCGGCGTCGAGGACTGAGGCGCTTCGGCTCCGGCTGGTCGCCTGGGGCGAAACGACTGAAACGGCAGATGCCCGCCGCGTCGTCGTCTGCTCGGGCCGACGGCCCGATCCGGCGCGCAGCGACGACTTCGCCGGCGCCCCGCGTGCCACAACCGTGACGCCAGCGGGGTCAGGACGCCGGCACTCCCGGGACCCGTGGGTCCGCAACACGATCATTGAGGAGGATTGGAGTATGAGCTTCTTGCAGTGCCCTCGCGACGGTATCCCCGCCGCCGGAGTCCCGCTGTCCCGGCATCGTGCCGTTCGCCGCGAGCCCCAGCCCTGCGATCGGTCGCCACAGCAGGGAGACGGGCCACGGACCGGACGTCACGCCGCGCGCGTCACCGATCTGCACCACTCCGGCGGAGGCGACCTCGAATGAGAGACAAAATCCACGCCGAGCGCGTCATGGGCCTGCTGGTCGAGCGCTTCGAAGGGCAGCAGCTCGCACGGCTGCTGAATCTCAAGTCCGCCGTCGACGCCGGCGAGCTCCTCGAAGAGAGCCACAGGAGCTTCCTCGCGGAGGTCTGCGAGCAGGCCCAACAGAGCAAGCAACTGGTGGACCGGCACCCGGAGTATCAGCGCCTTTATGCCCGGGCCGTGCGTCTATACAAGGAAATTGCCAAGCAGGCCCTGGAGAACGAGTTGGCGGCGTCACCGCAAACTGCCGCGACCTCCGCCACCTCGACGACGTCGTGGATGTGATTCGCGACCTGGCTGAGCACTCGATGATCGGCGGCATCATCGCCGCCGCGATCCTGCTCAACCTATTGTGCGCCGCGCTCGCGGGCTTCGTGATTCCGCTGATCCTGCGCAACCTCGGCATCGACCCGGCGCTGGCGGGCAGCGTCGTGCTGACCACCGTGACCGACGTGGTTGGGTTCTTCGCCTTTCTCGGCCTGGCGACGCTGCTCCTGTTCTAGGAGGCTGTCCGACTTATCGGGCCGCAGGCTGGGTACAATAGGTCCGGGTTCACGCAGACGCGAGTGTGCAGCA
>NZ_CAJXWY010000111.1 GCF_913062725.1 uncultured Thiohalocapsa sp. | reverse complement strand
ATACCTCGGCCGCGCCATCTGGCGTAAGTGGAGCGGATACCACCGCTAGAGCCCGCGCCGAGACGAAGATGCACTGCGTGAAGCTCTTGGGCCAGAGCCTCATGGCACGCGACTTCGATCGCCAGGTTGCCGAAATCCAAGTCCGAGCCGCCGTGCTCAACGGCTACACCGCGCTTGGCATACCTGTCACGGAGCCCAGGGGATAAGTGTGCCCGGGGAAAGGGGAAATCCGGGCTTCACGCTCTTTGCGCAACAAAGCCGGGTATCCACCGCATTGGTTCAGTCAGGCGCCAGCAGGGCCAATGCGGTGCAGGACGTCCTGCGTAACCCGTGCGACGGGTTTGGTTCCGTCCACCGCAATATCGCATAGGGGTCTGACCCGTTGGGCCTGCAAGTCCAGCAGCTGGCGCACAAATTCGATGTAGTTCGCCAAAAAGACACCAGCCCAGGCGGCGAAATCCGCATCGCCCCGGGCATCCGCGGCGATCGTGCCCAACTTGCGCGCAAGCGCAAGGTCGGCGGGGCAGTCAATCCAGACGGCTCGGTCGATCAGGGGCGCGGCAGGTGGCCATGTACGGCCCAGTGGTGCCTCGACGATCACCGGTCCTCGTATGCGCGCCGCACAGATTGCCTCGATGAACCCGGGCGCCTCCACCTCTGCCGGCGGGGCGCCGCGGTCCCGCCAATCGCGAATCGCCTCTGGGCCGCGATGCGTCATGCGCTCGTGCGCGTCGAACTCCACCTGCCGCGCCCCCAGCCGCGCGGCCAATGCAGTGCAAACCGCCGATTTGCCCGCTCCGGGTGCGCCGCAGATGGCAAGCACACGCCAACTCATTCCGCCGCCCCCGCGCGGGCGTCAAGCACGTGAAACATCATGTCGAGGTCAATGCTTTGCCGGGATACGGTGCAACCCAACTCCGTCAGCCATCCCTCGTAGACCTGCGGCGCCCGGTAGAATGGCGCGAAGACCACGTTGGCGATATTGGCTGTTCCGGTGCGGCGCCCGGTCTCGTCCTGCCAAGCGCCGCGCTCGCAGATTATGATTCGCCCGCCGGCGGGCAGGGAGGAAACCGCCGTTTCCAGCATCGCGCGCGCGGCCTCATCGCACCAATCATGTAGCATCGACTTGAAAAGTACCGCTTCGAACGTGCCTGCCAGCGCGTTCCAGTCGTCCTTGCGCGCGTCGCCGGGCGCAAAGCGCAGCCGCTTGCTGCGCCCGCTGCGCTCCTCGCCTATGGCGCAGACTGCGGGCAGGTCCAGAACCGTGGCGCACAGCGCAGGCTGGCGCGCCAGAAGCGCCTCGGCGAAAAGGCCGGTGTTCCCGCCCACCTCCAGCAGGTGGGAAACCCCATCCAGCGGGATCAGCGGCGCAAGGCAGGGCGCCTCCTCACGGGTCAGCGCCTCAACATAGGATACCCAGGCTCGCGTGTCGCGCAACGCGGCGGGAGAGGTAGCCAGCGCGCGGTTATAGCGGAACAGGCGAAAAGTCTCTGACCGGGCCATGAAACCGGGCAGATCGTGACACAGGTCATCCAGTCCCAGCACGAGGTCCGCCGCAGCCTGCCGAACGAAGGACGTCCGGGCCGCCAAATCTTCCAGCCGCCCGGCCCAGTCCCGTGCGGGGCCGGCAGCTAGCGTGACCATGCCTGCTCTCCGCTCCACCACGCCCGCGTCTTCTAGAAGTCCGCACAGGATCGGCGCGATATCCGTCTCGGGCAGCGGCATGGCAAGCAGCCGAGCGATCAATCCCCGCCGCAGCGCGACATCTAGCGCGACAAGACCGGTGAGGCTATTGGGCACCTGCATTTCGTGGCGCTCCCCTTGAGACAAGGCCATCGGCTGATGCAGAGCGCTGCGCAGGTCAAGACACTTGCTGAGGCGCGATGGTGCAATGGTAGCTGCAAAAGTCTGCCAGAGCGAAAAAGAGAGTTAGGGTGCGCCTTGGCATGCTTGAGGCAGCTGGCACGGGGCCGCATTGTCTCGGTCATGGCGAAAGTTGGCGTGTGCGGCGTTGTCTCTGACGAGCGGGCAACTCACCGGCGGGACCAGTCGGCGGGGCCACAGGTTCGCTGGCTGTTGCGCCGTACAATCGACGGTGGCTGGCTCGAGGAGCCCTCTGTCAAGCTGCGTGGCGGGCGGTTAGAAGCGGACCGGCGACTTTTCTCCTTCGGACGCGAAGCTCTTCTGCCGGCCTCGCGCCGACAGCTGTATACATTGCTGGAGGCGTTGCAGATGCCCGGCCCTGAGTCTCTTTTGACGCATTTCTCTGACTGCGTTGCCGTGCATCTGGGCGTCGAGGGAGTGATACGCAAGTGCTACCTGGAATTCCCCCGTAATGCGCGGCCGCAGCCCGACCTCGTCTATCTCGCGGCGAAGTGGCAGGGCGAAGGGCTGCGGTACGATCGCTACCTGGATCGGGCGCCGCTGCCCCGGGCGAAAAGGCGAGCGCTTATCTCAGCCGTCGCCGCGGACGATATCGCGCGCTCGGCGGCCGAGGCGCTGCTCGAGATCGCAGAGCGCGCCGACCCAGATGGCGAACCGCCGCTGCTGGAGATCCGCGGTACCGATGATGCCCGCCGGTCGGTCGATCTGAACCTTGCCGATACAGGCAGGAGCCTAGCCAGCTTCGGCTTTGTGTTGGCGCCGGTCCTCGAAAGGGTCGGTGCGGCGGGTGAGGCGTTCTTGCGCGCCAATGCCGATGCGCAGCTGGGCCATTTTGCGCTGGGGCGAGACGAGCGGGGCGAGGGGTTCGTCACGCTCTATTTCGGCGCGCACCGGGCATGACCGACTGGCTGGCAAAGGCGCACGCGGCGCGGGCGCGCCCCTCTGATCCGGCACGCGACTTTTGCCAATGGCCCTTTGCGCTGCCCCGGCCGCCCGCACCGAATGCGCTGCGCAGCGAGGCCTTGCTTTACGCGGCCTGCGCGGCGGCGGGTTTCGACGGGCGGATGGAGGCTCTGCTCACCCGGCTGCGTGACGCCTGGGGCCGGTTCGAAACCGTTTGGGGCGTGAAATGTGCGGGCGGCGCGTTGTCGGTAGAGCTGTATTTCTACGATTACGACCGCACCGGGCGGCGACGGGGCATTGCTGAGTTTCGCCGGACCGTAGCACCGGTCATCGATTGCGCGGTGCCCGCGCGGGACGAACTGCCGTATTTCATGTTCTCCGCTGAGGTCGACGCGGCGACGCTGGCGCGCGGGCGGCTGGAACAGGTCGATCTCTATCTCGGCAATCCCGGCTCCAGCGTGTCCTCGGGGCTGTGCTACGGGCTGGAGTGGGACGGTGCGCGCGAATTCCGCAACGCTTACTTCTTCTTTGACGCGCGCAGGGAAGGTGAGCGTGCTTGGGACAAGCTCACGGAGTCGGTCTTCGTGCCGCAGGGCGCGGACAGGACGGATTTCTTCTGGCCCGAGATGGAGGGGATGGAAATCCTGGTGGTGGCCAACAAGCGCCACTCGGACGCGCTGTATTTCTCGCGCATCGACGTCGACAGCCTGCGCGTCTTCCTTGCAAGGCTTGGGTTCCCCGAGCCGCTGCAGGCCTTCCTAGCAGAAAATCATGGCCGCCTGCGCCACCATCTGTTCGACGCGGGATGGGATTTCCGCTGCGCCCCCGACGGCCATGTTCATCCTGTAAAAGGCGGTTTCTATGGGCTCCTCTGAGGAACGGATCCGCGCCGGGATCGAGGCGATTGGCGCCGACGGCGTACGCGGGGGGCTGGCCGGCGGGCCGGGGCAGGGCGGGCGCCTGACCGGGCTGAGCCTGCGCGACCACGAGCGCTATGTCTCGCTCACGATGGAATTCCGCTGCAACCTTAAATGCGTGCATTGCATGATCGAGGGCACGATGGACCGGTTGCAACCCACCTCTGTTGAGGTGTTCGAGCGGGTCTGTGCCGACCAGGCCGAGACCGGCCGCTGGGACGGGCTGGTTCTGACCGGCTCCGAGATCACCTTGCGCGGCGATCTGGAACGGATCGCGCGCCGCGCGCGCGAGGCCGGGTTCCGGCATGTGCGTATCCAGACCCATGGGATGCATCTGGCGCGGACGGATTACGCCGAGCGTTTGATTGAGGCCGGCGTTGACGAATTCTTCGTCTCGGTGGCGGGGGCCGACCGCGATAGCCATGACCGCATAACCGGGGTGCCGGGGGCCTGGGACAAGATGATGGCTGGGCTGGAGGCGCTGGATCGACATGAGCATGTTCGGATCCTGACCAACACCGTCGTCACGGCGCTCAGCTACCGCATGCTTCCCGGCATGGTGGACGTGCTGAGCCACCTGAGGCGTTTGGTGCAGATGGAATTTTGGGTTTATTTCCCTATGGCAGAGGCCGACGCCAAGGGTCTGATTGCGCGGCACGGTGATATCCTGCCATATCTCCGCGAGGCCATCTCGCGCTGTCGTGCGGCGGGGCGTTTCGTCGAAGTCAAGAATTTTCCCGAATGCCTGCTAGGCGATCTGGGCGACGCGCTGGTGAATGGGCAGCCGACGCTGGTGATCGATCCCGAATTCTGGCGCGAATTCGATCGAAACGAATTTCATATCTGCCCACACCGTGAAAATTGCGGTTCCGATGAATGCTTGGGACTGACACGCGCCTACGTCGCGGCATTCGGGGACGATCGGGAGCTCCTGTTTCCGATACCCGGTCAGGCAAACCATTCCTTTGAAGAGCGAAAGTGAGGACGAAAGCATGCAAGAAATCGGGGCGGTCATCAAGGGAGAGCCGCGCGTGGAAAGCCTTCATCCATCCATATTATCATAATCTCTGTTACACGACCGGACGTCATGACCACGGTGGTGCTTGCCCGGACCACGTCGCGCATCTCTTGACGCGCCGCATCTGGCACCCACACGGCTGTCAATTCACCTGCCAGGGTGCAGCTCTGCGAGCATGATCGCATCACGGGGCTTTGTTGCGCAAAGACCGGGTGAGGGATTCATCTCGCGAATCCAGCGTGGTAGCTGGCCTGCATGAGCAGACCCATCCCGCCGAGCTACAAGACCAAGAACTGGCCGGCCTACAGTGAGCCATTGTGTCGCCATGTGTTCGAGACCAATGGCGAACGCGCTGAAGCAGCGCGGCTGCCTGACGATCTGGTTCGACCCGGACATGGCCTGGGTGCCGCCGCCGACGGGCAAGCGAGGCCGGCAGCCGCAGTATAGCGATGCCGCGATCCAGACGTGCCTGACGATGAAGGTACTTTTCGGTATGGTCGACATTGGAGCGCCATTGGTCCGAGCGACAATGTCGACCCGCCAGGCGACAGGCTTCGTCGAGAGCTTGCCGCGGCTCGTCGGTCTCGACTGGGCGGTGCCGGATTTCAGCACATTGAGCCGGCGGCAGAAGACCCTTGCCGTGTCCATTCCCTACCGTGGCTCCAAGGGGCCGCTGAACCTGCTGATCGACAATGAGGGGCGTGTGCGCCACCGGTTCGAGCGCCGCCCCGAATGGCATCAAGGCGGAGGGCGAAGGCGAGTGGCACGCTCGCAAGCATGGTGGCGCGAAACGCCGTCTGTGGCGCAAGATCCACATTGGCGTC
>NZ_CAJXWY010000110.1 GCF_913062725.1 uncultured Thiohalocapsa sp. | reverse complement strand
GCGCTCGAGGCGCGCTTCCCGCACATCGGCGATCTGGCCACCCAGGGGCATGTGCGCGAGAGCGAGCTGCGGCTGCAAAAGGAGATCAAGGAGGTCGAGGCGCGGCTGCAGGAGCAGATCAAGGGCGTGGAGTTGCAGATCCGTGAAGTGGATGCGCGGCTGCAGGAGCAGATCAAGGGCGTCGAGCTGCAGATCAAGCAGGTCGAGGTCAACCTGCACCAAGCAATGGCGGCGCAGACACGCTGGATGCTCGGTGGCTTGGCGGTGCTGGGCGTCGTGCTCAAGCTCGCCGATCTGCTGATCCAGTCATGAGAAAATAGTGAGAAAATAGGGACGCACCACGTTTTCTGCTAACCTGATCAGACGTTGACCCGATGTAGCCCCCGCGAGCCCCATGCCCAGACGCGCCCGTATCCTGGTTGGCGGTTATCCCGTGCATGTGATTTTGCGCGGAATCGACCGCGCGGCGATTTTCTTCACAGACGACGATCGGCGGTTTTATCTCGAGACGCTGCGGGCCATTGCGCACGAAGCGGCGGTGGCGGTGCATGCCTATGTGCTGATGACCAACCACCTGCACCTGCTTATGACGGCCGATAAGGCCGAGGGCATCACGACGGTGATGAAGCGAACTGGCCAGCGCTATGTGCAGCGCATCAATCGCACTTACCGGCGCACGGGCGGATTGTTCGAGGGACGTTATCGTTCCGCGCTGATCGACTCCGATCACTACCTGTTAGCCTGTTATCGCTACATCGAACTCAATCCCGTACGCGCCGGCCTGGTGACGGCGCCGGAGGCGTATCCCTGGTCGAGTTATCGGGCCAATGCGCTGGGCGAAGCCGATACGCTGATCTGCCCGCACACGCGCTACCTTGACCTAGGGGCAACGGCTCAGGCGCGCTTGGCGGCCTATCGGGAATTGTTCACAGATCAGCTCAGCGCCGAGCTGCTCGACAAACTGCGCTCGGGCACCAATGGCGGCTTCGTGGTCGGCAGCGGGCATTTCGAGCGCCAGATTGCGACGATGGTGGGACGGCGAACCTGGCGGGGATCGCCCGGGCGCCCGCGCAAGGCGGAGAGGGACGGCGAGCAAGGAGCGTTGCCGCTGTAAATGTGGTCCGACCCCATTTTTCTCTGCGACCCGACTTTTCTCTGAGGACGTTACCGTGCGGCTATTGTTGTGCACACGTCACGGGGCACTCGGCTCCAGCAGTCGGCTGCGGTTGATGGCTTATCGGCCCTGGCTGGAACAGATCGGCTTCCGTGTAGCAATCAGCCCACTTTTTGTCGATGCTGACCTGCGCCGGCTCTACCGCGGTGGCCGCCGCGGCCGGGCGCAGGATGTGCTGCGCGCTTACGGCCGCCGGCTGTATGTGGCCCTCGGAATCCGCAGCTACCAGTTGCTCTGGATTGAGAAGGAGCTATTTCCGTTTCTGCCCGCCGGGATGGATGGTCTACTGCGGCGTATTGGTGTGCCCTATGCCCTCGACTACGATGACGCCACCTTTCATCGCTATGATCAGCACGCATCGCCGCTGGTGCGGTGGTTACTGGGTCGGCGTCTGATACCGCTGCTGCAAGGGGCGCGCCTGGTGACCGTCGGCAACGATTACCTGGCTGAGTACGCGCGGGCCGCCGGTGCACTGGATGTGCGGGAGGTGCCGACTGTGGTGGATACCCGGCATTACGCCGTCTCACGCGAGTCAGCCGACGGAGAAGTGCGTATCGGCTGGATTGGCTCGCCATCAACGGCGCAGTATCTGGATATGGTGCGGGAGCCGCTGCGCCGCCTTGCGCAGCAGCGCCCGCTACGTTTTATAGTCATCGGCGCTCGCGAGATTCCGGCTATGGGCGTACCGTTGGAGTTGCATGACTGGTCGGCGGATACCGAGGCAGCGCTGCTTGCAACCGTGCACATGGGGATCATGCCGCTACGGGACGGCCCGTGGGAGCGGGGTAAGTGCGGTTACAAGCTGATCCAGTATATGGCCTGCGGCAAGCCGGTGATCGCCTCACCGGTGGGCGCGAACATTGGCTTGGTGACGCCGGCGGTGGGCTTGCTGGCGGCTGATGAGGAACAGTGGCTCACGGCGTTGCGTACCCTGGCGGCTGATGCGAGATTACGACAACGACTCGGCCACGCCGGCCGCGCCTTGGTGGAGCGGCATTACGCATTACCCGCGTGGGGGCCGCGCGTTGCGGCTTGGTTGCGCGCCGCCGCGGGCCCGCAGTCTTGAATACGACGCTTTCGCCAGTGGCGCCGCGACAAGGGCGGCCGCGGCTGTTGTTTCTGATTACCGTCGACTGGTTCTTTGCATCGCATTTTGTCGAGCGTGCAATCGCCGCTCGCCGGGCTGGTTATGAGGTTTGGGTGATGACGCACTTGGGCGAGGCGGCATCACGCCTGCATGCGGCAGACTTGCTAACCGTGCCTTGGTCGGTGCAGCGGCGGGGTTTGAATCCGCTGCGTGAGCTGTATGCATTGTGGCAAGTGTGGCGCGTCTATCGGCATGTTCAGCCCGATCTGGTGCACCAAATCGCGCTCAAGCCCATTATCTATGGTTCGTTGGCTGCACGTCTTGCTGGGGTGCGTTTCGTGTTGAATGCACCTGTGGGAATGGGCTTTGTCTTTGCGTCGGGCACGCTGCTTGCCCGCGTCTTACAGCCACTGTTGAGGCTTGCGTTGCGGCTGCTGTTGAACCCACCGGGCAGCCGTGTGGTATTCGAGAATCAAGAAGACCGCGCGGCTGCGACCGCCAGCAAGCTGGTGCGTGAGGCCGATACGGTGTTGATCCGCGGGGCTGGTGTGAATGTGCAGCGCATAAGGCCGCAGCCGGAGCCGCCTGGGCCACCTCGGGTGGTGTTGTTGGCGAGAATGCTCTGGGATAAGGGCGTCGGCGAATTCGTCGAAGCCGCACGGATACTGCACGCACGGGGCGTTACTGCGCGGTTCGTGTTGGTTGGTGGCGTGGATAGCGATAACCGCGCTTGCATCGATGCCAAGCAGCTGGAGGCTTGGCATGCGCAGGGTGCGGTGGAGTGGCTCGGGCATCGCGATGATGTGGCTGAACTGCTGGCCACTAGCCATATCGTCGTGCTGCCCTCGTACCGCGAGGGCTTGCCGAAGGCGCTGCTGGAAGCGCTGGCCGCGGGGCGGCCAGTGGTTGCCACTGATGTGACCGGCTGCCGCGAGGTTGTTGCGCCCGGCGATAACGGGCTGTTGGTACCGGCCCGGGATGCGGCGGCGTTGGCGGCAGCGCTGGCGCAGTTGATTGAAGATCCAGCACTGCGGCGACGGTTCGGGATTGCCGGCCGCAAAAGGGCCGAGCGGGAGTTCGCCACCGAGCAAGTGCAGCAGGCGACCTTAGCGCTTTATGCCGGCTTACTCGGCCGGGCGTACGTAGCACCGCCAGTGGGCGAGGGGGAATGATGGCGCGTATCCTGGTCACCGGCGCGACTGGGTTCGTCGGTACGCATGTGTGCCGTGTGTTGGCTGCAGCGGGCGATGAGCCGGTTGCTGCGGTGCGCAAGCCTGCAGCGTTTTTGCCCATCGAGCAGCGCGTGTGTGGGGATCTGGCTGATGCGCCAGCGCTCGCAGAGCGACTCGCCGACATCGATGCTGTGGTGCACCTGGCCGGCCGGGCGCATGTGATGCGCGAGCGTGCGGCAGACCCAGAGCGTGCCTTTGCACGGGCCAATGTTGCGGCGACTACCCACGTGGCTCGCTCGGCCGCCGCCGCAGGGGTGCGCAGGTTGGTGTTTGTGAGCAGTATCAAGGTGAATGGCGAGGCGAGCCATGATGCACCGTTCCGTGAAGCTGACACACCCGCGCCGCAAGACGCCTATGGGCGCTCTAAATGGCAGGCGGAGCAGCGGCTGCGATGTGTCGCCGCAGAGACAGGACTGGAGGTGGTCATTCTGCGTCCGCCATTGGTCTACGGACCGGGTGTCAAGGCCAATTTTCTTCGGCTGCTAAATCTGATCGATCGTGGTCTGCCGTTACCGTTGGGTGCAATCGATAACCGCCGAAGCTTGATCAGCCTGGATAACTTGGGCGCATTGATCCAAGCGGCGCTGTTCCATCCGAACGCTGCGGGGGAAGTCTTCCTGGCCTCGGATCAGCAGGATTTATCCACACCGCAGCTGATTCGATTGCTGGCGGCAGGACTCGGGCGCCAGCCACGGTTGTTGGCGGTACCACCGCGACTGCTGGCTGCCGCGGCGCGCCTACTGAGAAGAGAGGACGCCTACAGCCGCGTTGCCGGAACACTACAAGTAGACTCGGGTCGGGCAACCGCGGTGCTGGGTTGGCGACCGACGACGTCGCCGACGCATGCGCTACGGCGGACCGCGGCGTGGTACCGCGACAGCGATGCTCGGACCTGAGGCGCAATTGTGCGTGGGATGCGTTGACTGGCCGATGGTGGGCCTCATTTTATGTATTCAAACTGGGGTTTACGCTTACCTGTGGTTTCGGCGACCGATGAAGCAACAACCGTGGCAAACGCTGCCCGTAGGTCAGAATGTGGCTGTCCCACGTTTCTCGCGCTTCTCGATGGTCTCAGCCCAGCGGCCTATCGTCCTAAGGCTCCTCAGGGATGGAGTTTAAGGGGTCGATGACGCTGGTCGGTCCGGCGACGCGATCGGTGCTCCAGCATTCACGCTCACCATCGTTTGCGGCGGAGCGGCCTGCCATGGTGGTGCCGTCGGCGGCAATTTCGCCCCAAAAGTAGGTTGCGTAGTCGTCTCCGAAGATCCAGCCGGAGATCGCGCAGGCGGTCTGTTCCCAACTGCCGATGCCGTCGGTAGCGTTGTCCTCGATGACCTCGATGATGCCGTTGGGGTAGAAAGTGACTTGTGCGTCGGGACGCTCCGGCCCGGTGCAGTCGGAAACGCTTAAGTCCCATACGCCGGCCGCCGTCGGGCAACTGGCGCTCGCACCGTAGTCCTGGAGCCGGAACGCGTTGTTCCTGGAGTCCCATTGCATGTCGATCCAATAGGCGCGCTCGCCGACGGCGACGCCGTCGAGGTAGATACGGTCGTTGTCGGTGATTTGGCAGCTTGCGGCGCCGAGGTCGATGTTGGCCGCCTGCGCAGCCGTGGATGCCGCCAACAGTGAAAATGCCATGATGCCTTTGTTTATCGTCGTCAATGGTCCTGTTTGTGAAGTCTTGATGACGCGCAGACGCGCGTTGAGCGCAACTTGATGCGCGTCAATACGGTAGCGACGGATGCCCAGGCACTCAACGTGAAGTTGCCGTCAGAACCTGACAGTTCACAAGGATTGTGGCGTCTGATGTCGCCGGGCGAGGGGCTCTGGCCGTTGCGCCCAAGTCGGCAGCCGGGCGCGCCGTCAGGCGCATTGGTAACCTGGGGGCGCATTCGCCTAGTGCGGCAGGCTGCGCTGCTTACGCGCCCTGTCCAGCGCCAGCAGCGTCATCAGCAGGTCCTGCAGCGTATCCAGCCGGATGGAGTTCGGGCCGTCACTGGCGGCGTGATCCGGGTCGTCGTGCACTTCCATAAAGAGGCCGGCGACACCCACACCCACCGC
>NZ_CAJXWY010000109.1 GCF_913062725.1 uncultured Thiohalocapsa sp. | reverse complement strand
CCTGAAGCGCCTGGCCGACGAGCAGGACGCGGCGGCGGCCTGAGCCTGGGAGCGCCGGCTTCCAGCCGGCCACGCCTGCCGCGGGCTCGATGCCCGCGGCAGGCTTTCAGCGGCGCAGCAGCTCAGAAACCATGTAAAAACAAGCGGTCCATTTCCGGGCTAGGGTGTTTCCCTTGTTTTGGACGCGTTCTTTAGCGAGCACCCCCAAGCCCAAGCCCACGCGCCGCAGCGCCCTCGGCGCGGCATCGAGCCGCGCCGAGGGCGAGCCGGCTGGAAGCCGGCGGTCCCAGTGGGCCGGCGCTCTTGGTGAACCGGCTGGTGGTCGTCGGTGATTCCCGTCGCCGGGGGCTTCCGGTCAGTCGCCCGGCAGCTCGTCGCCGGAGCGCGGCGGCTCCGGGCCGACGCGGCGCAGCACGTCCAAGAACCGCGCCTTGTCGGCGCGGGCTGCGCGTTGGGTGAAGACCTCCTCGGCCTCCAGCGCGGCGACCTTCTCCGCCAGCGCGGTGTTGATGAACTGGTTCAGGTTGACGCCGTCGCGGCGGGCGGCACGGCGGGCGGCGGCGAGGATGCTCTCGGGGGCCTTCAGCGGGTAGTTGTTCTTGCTCATGGATATCGGCTCCAGCGTCCAGCCCTTGGATTGGCCTCGTGCTTGTGTCTGAGTGGCGTTCGCGTGCGGAACGGTTGCGTATCCAGGGGCGCTGGCGGTAGATGTCTCATGGGCGGGCCGCGTCGTGAACCCAAGTAGTCCGCAGCTCGCGGGCGATCTCGGCCGGGCGGCAGGTCTCTATACCGAAGCGCATGGGGACGCTGCCGAAGTCCCTCAGATTGAAGGTCACGAGATGCGTGGCCCCGGCATTGGCGGCGGTCTCCAGCACCATGTCGTTGTCGCGGTCTCTGAGCTGTGGGCGCCAGAGGTACCAGATATCCACGCGCATCAAGACCGAAGCCAGCTGATCCAAGACGACATCGATGTCCGCGGCGCTCGCCTCGGCCCGGCGCAGGGTTTCGTCGCGCTTGAGCACCGCCTCGTACTCCAGCAATAACGGCACTGACGCCGCGGCCCGTAAAGCGCCGATGCCGATGGACTCCAGCAGGTAGCGCGACGCGCCCGTCGCGCTCATCACACCAGCGGCAACGACGTCGGTATCCAATACCAACAGCATACGCCATAGCATATCCCATCGAGCGAGGACGACAACCCATGGCCCGCAAACTCCTACTGATCGGCTGGGACGCCGCCGACTGGAAGACCATCCACCGGCTGGTGGACCAGGGCGACATGCCCATCCTGAGGGGCCTGATGGAGCGCGGCACCCGCGGCAATCTCAACACCCAGCAGCCGGAGACGCTTTCGATGCGCCGCACCGGCATCAGCGCCGCCGAGGGGCCGCTCGACCTCTGAACACCGCCAGGCGGTTGCCATTGAGATCGCCGCCGCGGTCAGGCCCAGGTGTCGGCTTTTTTGCATCGGCCCCTCGCCGCGCCCTGGCGCCAGACCGGTTCTTCGCGCCTTTACCTCTTCAGAACAGCGGGTTGCGCCATACCTGCGCGCCCTGCCGAGATGGCGCTTTTCAGCGCAAGTGTAAAGAGAGTTTTACACTTCGGCTCGCGCGGGGTGGGGACGTGACCGGAAGGCTGCGGCATGCAGTCGAATTTTTAATTCAAGAACAGTGGTTTAGAGGGTGGGCGTCGAATGTGGCGCGAGATTTGCTTAAGGCGCCTGTCCGCGCTAAAGCATCAACGCACCCATGAGGACTCGCGACATGACCGAATCCACCACCCTCGACACCCAACTCGACGCCTACAGCCGCCGCGCCGCCCGCCGCGGCACGCGCAAGCCCAACACCGCCGAGGTGCTCGGCTACACCGCCGCCGCCGGCGGGCTCGCCTTCGCCGGCGGGGATGCCATGGGCGCCATCGTGCACAAGACCGACAAGGTCACGGTGAGCTTCAACACCGCAACCACGGCCGGCAGTCTTGTCCGTGCCGGCTGGGATATCGACGGCGGTGGAGCACCGGACGCCCAACTATTTGCGGGCTCTTTGGCAGGCAACTTTGGCAGAGGAGGGTATGGAGTCTTCCCTGGCGGCGGTTACTTCGATGGGGAGCTCGGTGGTGCCGGATTGGCCAAAGTCTTCAACGCCGGCGAGCCGATCTCGGGGGACCTAAGAACTGCGATCGTGTTCGCGGCTTCCGGCGGAACAGTCGGCACGACGGGCGGGTTCCTGAACACCGCGGCCTATTTTGGCTTCCGGTTTTTTTTGGACGCCGGGGGCGACCCCGCAGTCGGCTGGGCGAAGCTCCGCGTGGATATGGCGTCCGACCCGACGCGGGTCGTGCTCAGCGTCTGCGAATGGGCCTATGACGACGCCGGCGGTGCCATCAACGCCGGTGCTCGGGGTACCGGTGCCGCGGTGTCCTGCCCGAGCGCCATCCCCGCGGACGCTCCCGCTCCCGCCACCCCGCTGCTGACCCTGCTCGGCCTCGGCGCCATGGGCGTGCAGGCCTACCGCCGCCGACGCGAAGACGGCCTGAAGCGCCTGGCCGACGAGCAGGACGCGGCGGCGGCCTGAGCCCGGGAGCGCCGGCTTCCAGCCGGCCACGCCTGGCGCGGGCTCGATGCCCGCGGCAGGCGTTCCGCGGCGCAGCAGCTCAGAAACCATGTAAAAAGCCGCGGCACCGGCCATTCCGGCCTCAACCAAGCAGCATTTCCAGCAGTTGTTCGCGGGTCATACCGTGATGCGCCGCGACGGCGTCCAGGATGGCGCTCAAGGTCCCGATGCGCAGCGGATCATGCAGGGGCACCGTCACATGATGCTGGCCACCCCGGTCAGTGGTCAGTCGAACGTGGCTGCCGGTCTGGCGTGAAGGTTGGTAGTCGAGCCGCTTGAGCGCCTTGATCAACTGGGCGCCGCCGAGGCTCCGGGGTAGTCTCACGCGGCGATGACCTCCTCGCGCGTGATGTGCAGCCGAATCAACGCCGGGCGGTCCGCGTCGTCGAAGTGGCAAGCAACGGCGTCCTGCACCTGCCGGCGCAGCTCGGGCAGATCATCCGCCTCCGTGAAGATGTCGGCACCGACGGCACGCGCCAGCCAGCCACCCTCCGGGGCTTCCTCGATCACAAAATGAATCTCGCTCATCGTTGAACCCTGTTGTTCTCGTACACCGAAGCCGGGGGAGTCGTCTCCCCGCCTGAGCGCAACACTATCCCCGAGGCAATCGCGTTGCAAAAAAAAATAGACTGCTGCTGATCGGCTGGGACGCCGCCGACTGGAAGACCATCGACCGGCTGGTGGGCCAGGGCGACATGCCCATCATGAAGGGCCTGATCGAGCGCGGCATCCACGGCGCCCTGACCAAGCGGCGCTCGGCGCCCTTGTCCAGGTGCTGGCCCCGTCGCGCGATCGGCGAGCGCTGACTGGCGGCAGCAGACCGCCCGTTCGGCGGTGCCGCCGCGCGCGGAACAGGCTGTAAAGTTTTCTGACAGCGGCGTCCGTCGTCAGTGGCCCGAGAATGCGGTTTTTTACCGGAGAATCAGATGCCTGCGTCGAATGCCATCCGTTCGACCGCGAATGGGCTGCACACCGAGATATGGCTGCGCTATTATGGCGGCATAGTCCAAGCCGGAGATCGCATCGATGCACCGCACCACGGTCATGCTGCCGGAGGCCCTCAAGCGTGCCGCCCAGGCCCACGCCAGCCGGCGCGGCATCTCGCTTGGCGAGCTGCTGCGGGAGTCTTTGGAGCAACGGCTGAAGGACCAGCCGCCGGATCGCTCGCGGGACCCGTTGTTCCTCGACCGGGCCATCCATGCGGACGCCGGGCCGACCGACACCGCCGAGCATCACGACGACTATCTCTACGACGATTCTTCGGCGTGATCTTCATCGACACCGGCGCCTTCCTGGCCCGCCACCTGAGCCGCGATCAGCACCACGCCGAGGCCGTCGCCGGATGGCAGGCGCTGGCGAACGCCGAACAGGCTTGCTCCACCAGCAATTTCGTCCTGGATGAGCTTTTGACGCTGCTCGGGCGGCGCGCGGGCTTCACCTTCGCCGCCGAGCGCGCCCGTGCGCTGTACGCATCCTCGGTCTTGACAATCCTGCGACCGGACCGCGACTGCGAGGTCGCCGCCATCGCCTGGATGGAACGCTACGCGGACCAGCGAGTGAGCTTCACGGACTGCGTCTCCTTCGAACTGATGCACAACCACCGCATCGACACTGCATTCACCTTCGACCGCCATTTCGAGCTGGCCGGGTTTCGGCGCTGGCGAGCCTGAGCGCGAATGCCGTTGAGCAGAGATAAACTAATGAGCAAAAAACTCCTCCTCATCGGCTGGGACGCCGCTGACGGTGGACCAGGGCGACATGCCCATCCCAACCCGGCGAAGCCGGAACCAAACAGGGTCCGCTCGACTATCGTTCGGGGTAAGCACCCCAGCAACGGAGTCGAGCGATGAACCCCTTTGTCGAGCAGCACCGCGACGAGATCGGCTGTGTGCTCTCGTGCTTCGACCGGGTCGTGATCACGGGCACCCTGCCGGACATCTGCCACGCGCGGGCGATGGCGGGCTACCTCGGTGGGCGCGGGATCCGGCTGTTCGACTATGCGCGCTGGGCAGAGCCGTTGCGCGATGAGATCCGCGCCAACGCGGAGCGCCTGGCCGCCGAGGCCGGGCTTGAGATCGAGTTCATCCGTAAGCTCAAGGCGTTTCGCAAGGAGGACCGGGTCCAGCAGATCCTCGCCGAGCGTGGCGATCACCCGGGGCTGGTGCACATCTTCTCCGCCATGGAGGCTTGCTCCTCCTACCGTCCCTGGCACGACAAGGCGAGCGGCAAGACCTTCTTCAAGCCGATCAGCGGCAAGTGCCTGCACTACTACTTCTACTTCATCGATGCACAGTTCGGTCTGTGCCACGTGCGGGTGCCGACCTGGGCGCCGTTTCGCCTGCAGGTCTACTTCAACGGCCATGGCTGGCTGGCGCGGCAACTGACGCAGGCCGGCATCGCCTTCGAGACCGCCGACAACGCCTTCCTGCACCTGGCCGATCCTGTTGAGGCCCAACGCCTCGCCGACGGCCTCGATGCCACCGCGCTGCATCGCCGCCTCGATGACTGGGCACGGCGCTGCTGCCCCGTGGTGCGCCACTTCCGCAACGGCGTGCACTGGAGCTTCATGCAGGTCGAGTACGCCACCGACGTGGTGTTCCGCCGACAGGCGACCTTTCAACCCTTGTACGAGGCCATCGTGCGCACCGCCGTGCATGTGGTCCCCATCTCTGAGCTGGGCCGAGCATGTCGCCACGTTCCTCGGCCACAAGCTCTCGGCCAACTACCGGGGCGAGGTCGGCAACGACTTCTCCACGCGCGTCCAGGGCACCCGCATCCGCCATCACATGGGCCCCGCCAGCCTCAAGCTCTACGATAAGGCCGGCATCATCGCGCGCGTGGAGTGCACCGCCCAGAGGTCTCCTTCTTCAAGCACCACCGCCACGTGGAACAGCGTAACGGCGAGCGCGTCTTCAAGCTCGCTCCACTGCGCAAATCAATCTACAGCCTCGGCGACCTGCGCCAACTCATGCACGCCGCC
>NZ_CAJXWY010000108.1 GCF_913062725.1 uncultured Thiohalocapsa sp. | reverse complement strand
TGGACAAGCGCTTCGAGCAGGTGGACAAGCGCTTCGAGCAGGTCGACAAGCGCTTCGAGCAGATGGACAAGCGCTTCGATGAAATGCTCAAGCGCCACGACAAGCACTTCTTGTGGCTCATCGGCTTCATGGCCACCAGCGCTGGCCTGGTGATCACCGCAATACGCTATCTCTAAGCAGCCGAACCTTCACCGGCTCTGTAGTGTGCGCAAGGCAACCAGACGCAACCCGTCCCGCCCAGCGCCCAGCGCTAACCGACAGTTCACCTTGCGAACCCTGACCCAACCATGGTGGAATCTGCGACGACCTGCAGGCGCGAACACGCCGCACGCAACCAGTCAGGCCCCGAGCCAACGCCAGCTCATACCGGCACATGCGCAAGGTAGGGCGGTAGCGTGCCCGAAGCCCCGCCCCCCGCCGTGACGATCAAAGACGAACACCAATACCGCCTGCTGCGCCACCTCGAACAACACCCCGGCGCCAGCCAGCGCTAGCTGGAGAGCACCACCTGGCCCGGCACCACCGACGAAGCACTCAAGCCCCGCCTCGAGCGCAACGGCCTGCGCGTCGGCACCGACCTCTTCCTGGTCTTCTCCCTGGTCGATACGTCAGAGCACGAAGACCCCGGCAACCCCAACGACAGCACCCGCACCATCCCCAAGGTGCTCGGCGGCAGCACCCCCGCCTGCACCAAGGTCGGCCAGGCTCTCTACGGCCAGGTCATCGACCAGGTGGTCACCCTCAGCTCCGACGACCGCCGCGAATCGCCCTCCATCGCGCTCGTGGAACTGCTGCAGGCCAAGGGCGCCGAGATCAGCGACGCCGACCCGCACGTGCCCAAGTTCCTGCGCATGCGCAAGCACGACGTCGACCTGGAATCCGTCCCGCTCACGCCCGAGACCCCGGCCGCCACCGACTGCGTGCTGCTCGCCACCGACCACGACCGCTTCGACGACGACATGATCAAGGCCCACGCGCCGCTCATCGTCGACACCCGCGGGCGCTATCAGCAACCGGCCGAGCATATCGTCAAGGCCTGAGCCGCTGGCAACTGCCTGCCCCCTGCAAGCTCATCGCTGCGAAATCCTGTCCCCCGAAACCTTTACCCTATGAGAAACCCCGCCCGAGACATCCCGCACTACCTGCGCATCTTCCAGACCTATCTGGGCGGTCGGATGTACCTCATCTTCGGCCTCACGCTGATCGCGGCCATCTCCGAAGGCGTCGGCATCCTCATGCTGCTGCCGCTGCTTCAAACCCTCGGCGCGCCAGCCCCGGGCGCCGACACCGCCCCGGCAGCCGAAGCCCCCACCGGTATCACCGCCTGGCTGCAAGATCTGCTCACTAGCCTGGGCCTGCAAGACGCCACCGTCGCGGTGCTGCTGATCATCACCGTCGCCTTCATCGCCAAGGGCGCGCTCACCTTCAGCGCACTGGGCTACAACGCCTACCTGCGCGGGCAACTGCTGCGGGAACTCAAAGGCCGACTGTTCGTGCACTACAGCCGCATGGGCTACAGCTACTACGCCAGCCGGGATACCGGGCATTTCATCAACCTGATCAACGAGCAGATCACCCGCGCGCTACAGGCCTTCGACAACCTCAGCCGACTCGGCGGCCAATTCATCAACGCCGCCATCTACCTTGGCCTCGCCTTCCTGGTGGCCTGGCGCTTCGGGCTGATGGCGCTGGTGGTCGGTGTTGTACTCCTGCTGCTGTTTCGCTGGCTCAGCGCCTACGTGCGCCAACTCTCGCGCAAGACCGCCGCGGAAAACGGTCACCTCGCCAAACAGCTCATCCAGACCCTGCACGCCTTCAAATACCTCACTGCTACTGGCCAGACCCCGCAGGTGCGCGGCGCCGTCACCGCCTCCATCGGCCGGCTCACCGGCTACCAGATCCGCACCGGTATCGCCTCAGCCTTTACGCAAGCCGTACGCGAGCCCATCGCCGTGGTCTTCATCATGGGCATCGTGCTGGTGCAACTGGTCTTCCTGCAGCAACCGCTGGCACCCATCCTGGTCTCCATCCTGCTGTTCTATCGCGGCATGAACGCCATGCTTGGCATGCAGGGCAGTTGGCAGAGCACGCTGGAACAGATCGGCAGCATGGAACTGGTGGATGACGAATTCGCCACCCAACGCCAACACCAGGAACCCGACGGCCCGCGCGCCATCGGCCCGCTGAGCCAAGGCATTCGCCTCAAGGATCTCTCCTTCAGCTACGACCCGCAGCTGGGCGACGTACTCACGGGCATCGACCTCGAGATCCCCGTGCGCCACTCGGTCGCCTTCGTCGGCGAATCCGGTGCCGGCAAGTCCACCCTGGTGGATCTGCTCACGCTGATGCTCAAGCCGCGCCAGGGCCAGGTGCTGATCGATGGCGTGCCGGGCCCGGAGATCCAGCTGGCCAGCTGGCGCAAGCAGATCGGCTATGTGTCGCAGGAGACCGTCGTCTTCGACGACAGCGTCGCCAACAACATCTGCCTGTGGGCCGGCGATCCGCACAAGGACCAACTGCTGATGGAACGCATCCGCGAGGCCGCCCGCCAGGCGCACATCGCCCACTTCGTCGACACCCTGCCAGACGGCTATCACACCCTGGTCGGCGACCGCGGCCTGCGCCTGTCCGGCGGCCAGCGCCAGCGGCTATTCATCGCCCGCGAACTCTTCCGCCAGCCCAAGCTGCTGATCCTGGACGAGGCCACCAGCGCCCTGGACTCCGAATCCGAGCGCGCCATCCAGCAGAGCATCGATGCGCTCAAGGGGCACATCACCGTGGTCATCATCGCGCATCGGCTCTCCACCATCCGCAACGTGGACCGGGTCTATGTCTTCGATCACGGACGGCTGGTAGAGCAGGGCGGTTACGAAGAACTCCGGGACGCCGAACAGTCGCGCTTCGGTAAACTCATCGCCATGCAAGCGCTTTGATCGACGTATCGCAGGGAATTCGAGATGAACGACATCCAACGACTCCTCATCACTGGCGGCACCGGCTCCTTCGGCAAGGCCTTCGTGCGCACCGTGCTCGCGCGCTACCCCAACCTGCAGCGCCTGGTGGTCTTCAGCCGCGACGAGCTCAAGCAGTTCGAGATGGAGCAGGAGATCGGCCCCAAAGACTACCCCGGCATCCGCTACTTCATCGGCGACGTGCGCGACGTCAGCCGCCTCAAGCGCGCGCTCGAAGGCATCGACACCGTCATCCACGCCGCCGCCCTCAAGCAGGTGCCCGCCGCCGAGTACAACCCCTTCGAGTTCGTCAAGACCAACATCCTCGGCGCCCAGAACCTCATCGACGCCTGCCTCGACACCGGCGTCAAGCGCGTCATCGCCCTGTCCACCGACAAGGCCGCCGCGCCCATCAACCTCTACGGCGCCACCAAGCTCTGCTCCGACAAGCTGTTCACCGCCGCCAACAACATCCGCGGCCACCGCGACATCCGCTTCGCCGTGGTGCGCTACGGCAACGTCATGGGCAGCCGCGGCTCCGTCATCCCGTTCTTCTTGGAGCGACGCAAGACCGGCGTCCTGCCCATCACCGACCCGGCCATGACCCGCTTCAACATCAGCCTGCAGGAAGGCGTCGACATGGTGCTCTGGGCGCTGGAGCACACCCACGGCGGCGAAATCTTCGTGCCCAAGATCCCCAGCTACCGCATCACCGACGTCGCCCAGGCCATCGGCCCCGACTGCGAGCACCCCATCGTCGGCATCCGCCCCGGCGAGAAGATCCACGAAGAAATGATCACCGCCAGCGACAGCTTCAACACCGTCGATCTCGGCCGCTACTTCGCCATCCTGCCGCAGTCGGCCAAGTACAGCCGCGAGCACTACTGCAGCCTCAACGGCTGCAAGCCCGTGCCGGCCGGCTATGCTTACAACAGCGGCACCAACCCGGACTTCCTCAGCGTCGGGCAACTGCGAGCGCTGATCGCTGAGCACCTAGACCCAAGCTTCTCGGTCTAGACGGATGCCTGTCATCCTGCGTGCCGATGGTCTTAAATGCTTCTTCTATGCCAACGAAGGCAATCCGCGCGAGCCGGCACATATCCATGTCCGCCGCGCCGGCATCGAAGCAAAATTCTGGTTGACACCCGATGTGCAACTGGCACGCAATGACGGCTTCGACGCGCCCAGCCTGCGTCGCATCGAGCGCCTGGTCCGGCAACATCGAGAAAACTTTCTGAGGGCTTGGAATGAATACTTCGCCTAAGCGCGTCTGGACGGATACCGACAACCTTTGGATCGAGCTCGCGGACGGTCGCACCCTGGGCGTACCCTTGGTCTGGTTCCCACGGTTGCTCGCCGCGACACCGCAACAGCTTGCCGACTACGAGCTCAGTGCGAGAGGCGTTCACTGGGATGCGCTGGATGAAGACATCTCCATCGAGGGCCTACTCGCTGGCCAGGGCGATCTCACCCACCACCGTCGTCAAGTCGCTTAGCCATCGCCCGAATACCCAAAACCACACCCCATGATCCCCTACGGCCGCCAACACATCACCGACGCCGACATCGCCGCCGTCGAGGCCGTCCTGCGCTCCGACTTCCTCACCCAGGGCCCGGCGGTGCCCCGCTTTGAGCAGGCCGTCGCAGACCACGTCGGCGCCGCCCATGGCGTGGCGGTCAACAGCGCCACCAGTGCCCTGCACCTGGCGTGCCTGGCGCTCGACCTCGGCCCCGGCGACTGGCTCTGGACCAGCCCCAACAGCTTCGTCGCCAGCGCCAACTGCGCGCGCTACTGCGGCGCAAAGGTCGACTTCGTCGACATCGACCCACGCACCTACAACCTCAGCGTCGAGGCCCTGGCCGCCAAATTGGAACAAGCCGAGCGCGAAGGCAAGCTCCCCAAAATCGTCATCCCAGTCCACTTCGCCGGCCAACCCTGCGACATGCCAGCCATCGCCGCACTGGCCCAACGCTACGGCTTCCAGGTCATCGAAGACGCCAGCCACGCCATCGGCGCAACCCAAACAACCAACAACCAACAACCAACAACCAACAACCAAAACCGGCGCCTGCACCCACAGCGACATCACCGTCTTCAGCTTCCACCCGGTCAAAATCATCACCACGGGCGAGGGCGGCCTGGCCACCACCAACGACCCGGAACTGGCCGAGCGCATGCGTCGCCTGCGTACCCACGGCATCACGCGCGATCCGACCCGGATGCAAGGCCCGCCCGACGGCCCTTGGGACTACCACCAGATCGAGCTTGGCTACAACTACCGCATGACCGACATCCAGGCGGCCCTCGGCCATCGCCAGCTCCAACGCCTGGACGACTATGTCGCGCGCCGCCACCGTCTGGCCGAGCGCTACGACCGATTGCTCGCCGACCTGCCGGTACAAACGCCTGACCAAGACCCAAGACACCGTTCAGCCCTGCACCTCTATCCGATCCAGGTCAGCGATGGCGAGACACGACGCCACGTCTTCCAGGCACTGCGCGATGCCGGCATCGGCGTGAATGTCCATTACATCCCCGTGCATACGCAGCCAGATTTCCAGCAGTTTAGCTTCGTGAGGGGGGACTTCCCGGTCGCCGAGGCCTATTACACACGCGCCATCAGCCTGCCGTTGTTTCCCAAGCTGACCGAGGCGCAGCAAGATGAGGTCTGCTTGCAGCTGGCGGCGGGCTTGCCAGACCCAGTATCATCTCCATCTGCCTAACGAACTGTCCGCTAGCAGACGCCAAAAGGGCCAGGGGAGTCGCAAGAGGCCGCAAGATTTAACATTGCGCTGTTACGCCGAGCAGTTTCCTTGGCTTGCAGGATGCCGACGATTTAGAGATTTTCGATATTGCCCGCGCTGCGCGCGATATGGTGCTGAAACACAGCAGAGCCGAACATGCCAGTCCACCATTCCCGGCACGCCCCCGCATCACCACGTTCGCAACGGTCACCGCCACCAGCCCTGGCTGGGTTCACG
>NZ_CAJXWY010000107.1 GCF_913062725.1 uncultured Thiohalocapsa sp. | reverse complement strand
TGACCAATTGCTGACCTGGGTGCATGCCATTCGATGGAAGCCGCCGTTTGGCGCCATTCACCTCACGGATTCACATGTGACCCTCAACCGAAGACCGAAGATGCGACTGCATCAGCGCATCATGGCATCATGCAAGGCTAAGCCAGCAGCCAGTCGAGCAGGCGGATCAGGCCGGTGACGGCACCGATGGCGCCGATGATCCACACCGTCTGGCGGTGGATAGCGGTGCGCAGATTCACCTCGGTGGCCTTCAGGTCCACGCGCACCTGGTCGATTTCCTGCTGCAGCCGCAGCTCCACCTCCCTGATTTCCTTGCGTACCTCCTCGATCTGCCCCTGCAGGCGCAGTTCCACCTCCCTGATCTGCCCCTGCAGGCGCAGTTCCACCTCTCGGATCTGCTCTTGCAGCCGCAGCTCACCCTCGCGCATCTCCTTGCGGACGACCTCGGTCCCCCTGCGGCCCTCTTCGATTTGTCCCTGCAGGCGCAGCTCGCCCTCGCGCATCTCCTTGTGCACGACTGCGATCTCTTTCTGCAGGCGCAGCTCGCTCTCGCGCACATCCGCGCCGCGGGCGATGTCCTCGGGCTGCGGTGCCTGCTCCGCCAACGCGCGGATCGCCTCCGCCAGGAGCTGAAAGCGCGCGTGATCGTCGGGGGCGGCGTCGATCTGACTCGACAGGTCGAAGGCGGTGCTCATGGCGCTGCACGCGTGTGGCGGTCTCGTGTGGCGGTCCAGCGATGGACCTGTTCATCGACAGTCTGCCACCATCCGCGGCAAAGAAAATGGGGGCGCACCACGTTTTCTGCCCAGATCAATCTGCGCCGTCGTCGATACGGGTTACAGACCAACCGAACAAACAAGACCCGATTCCAATTTTCCCCATCCCGGGTTTCAGCGGTGGACGCCTTTATGCCACCGGCGGCTCGCGCAGCGCCTTGATGTGTGCCTCGCTCAGGCCCGAGGCCGTGGCAATCTGCGCATCGGTTAGCAGGTTCATTGTAATCAGCGTGCGCGCAATTTCTTCGCGACTTTCCGCACGTCCTTTCTCGAGCCCTTTCTCAAGTCCTTCCTCACGCCCTTTCTCGAGCCCTTCCTCACGCCCTTCCCGCTTGGCCTCGTTCAAGAACGACACTTCGTCGCGCAGCGCCCGCTCGCGCACGAACGCCAGGCGGCGCGCCTCCTCATCGGCGCTGAGCGCGCGGATACGCTGCATGGCTTGCTTGACCGGCTCGTGGGTGACTGTGGCCATCGTCAGTGTCTCCTGCCAGTGTTTGAAGAACGTAATCCACGCCCCGAGCGGACTCGGCGGCAGCCCCAGGCGATCAGCCTTTTTCAGTTCGATCAGGGTCATCTGCAGGATGTTCCCCAGCGTGACGCTCGGCTGGTGCTCATCGCGCATCTCGAAGCGCCACACCGCCTGGCGGCGCTCGCCCTCGCTGGCGGTGAACAGATCGAAGTCCAGCAGGTGCAGCCCCACCGAGGCGCGCAGTTCCTGGTAGTCCTCGCCGCCACCGAGCTGCCCGCCCAGCGTGCGCGCCAGGTAGAACAGCCCGCGCTTGTGCCAGGCGCCGTAGCGGCGCACCTGAATCTCCACATTGTAGCAATGGCCGTCGCCATCGCGGGCCAGGACATCGAGGATGATGTACTTGCCCGTCAGATCGTTGGGCTCGATGGTGGGGTTGAGGATCTCGACCGAGGCGATATCGGGCAGATCGGGGCGCAGGTCGTTGATCAGCGCCACCAGCAGTTCAGGGGCCTCAGCAAACAGCCGCTTGAAGACGTAGTCGTTGGTGGGATCGAGCAGTGCATTCATGCGACATTGTTGCTTGGCAAAAAACCAGACCTGTCCCTGAGGTATCCCCTCTAAATTGCGGGGATACCTCAAGCTCTGACCCCTTTTTTGCTACAGCAATTTCATCCGGGCGGTGATGGCCCCGACTTGCGCGAACATCAATGGGATCAGCCACGACAGCAACGTATTGCGACTGCGCTCGATGTCGGTTTTGACGTCGCCACGCAACTGCTCGATCTGGAGCTGGACGTCGCCACGCAACTGCCCGATGTCGGTTTTGACTTTCCGGGGCGCTGAGGCCAGTGTATCCGCATTCAAACCGGGACGGCGGCGCAGATTGTGTCGCACAGACACCCGCGATGGGCTTGGCGCTGTCCCAGTCCCGCCTTAAGCTGAGCCCCGTCAGCGCCAGCCCGACATCGCGTTGGCGCGCGAGCGGCTGGGCTGGACGCCGAAGGTCGCGCTGAGCGACGGATTGCAACCGACGATCGCCTATTTCGACGAGTTTCTGAAACGTCGCTAGACGGCACGTGTCCTGATGGTGTCTCCTTGGCCTGACAGCCGGGGCCCCTAAAAAGGGCTCTGACCCCTTTTTTTGGAATGGACGGTTTGCACATGGCGCTCATCGAACGTCTCAATGGCCGCGAGGCGGTGGTCGGGATTCTTGGACTGGGTTATGTCGGCCTGCCGCTGATGCTGCGCTTCGCCGATGTCGGCTATCGGGTGCTGGGCTTCGACGTGGATCCGGCGAAGGTGGATGCGCTCAATGCGGGCCGCAGCTACATCGAGCACATCACGTCCGAGACCATCGCCCGGGCGCTGCAGCAGGGCTTTCGGGCCACCGCGGATTTCACCGAGGCCAGCGCCTGTGATGCGCTGATCCTGTGCGTGCCAACACCGTTGAGCCGTCACCGGGAGCCGGATCTGAGCTACGTCATCGACACCACCGAGTCGCTGTTGCCGCACCTGCGCGCGGGGCAAATCCTGTCGCTGGAGAGCACGACTTGGCCGGGCACCACCGACGAGGAGTTGCGTCCGCGGATCGAGTCGGTGGGGCTGCGCGTGGGCGAGGATGTGTTTCTGGTGTTTTCGCCGGAGCGCGAGGACCCCGGCAATCCGAGCTTCAACACCCGTAGCATCCCGAAGATTTTGGGCGGGGTGACGCCGGCCTGTCGTGAGGCGGGCATGGCGCTGTATGGCCAGGTGATCGACGAGGTGGTGGCGGTGTCGTCGACCCGTGCGGCGGAGATGACCAAACTGCTCGAGAATATTCACCGGGCGGTGAACATCGGCCTGGTGAATGAGCTGAAGGTGGTTTGCGATCGCATGGGGATCGATATCCATGAGGTGATCCGGGCGGCGGCCACCAAGCCCTTCGGCTTTACGCCCTACTATCCCGGGCCCGGGCTGGGCGGGCATTGCATTCCCATCGATCCGTTTTATCTCACCTGGAAAGCGCGCGAGTATGGCCTGAATACCCGCTTTATCGAGCTGGCGGGTGAGGTGAATACCAGCATGCCGCAGTGGGTGGTGAGCAAGGTGGTGGATGCGCTCAACGCCCGCGGCAAGGCGGTGAAGGGCGCCCGCATCCTGGTGTTGGGGCTGGCGTATAAGAAGAATGTGGACGATCGGCGCGAGTCGCCCTCCATGGTGCTGATGGAGCTGCTGCAGGCCAAGGGCGCCGACATCAGCTATTCCGATCCGCATGTGCCACGCTTCCTGCCGATGCGTAAGCACGACTTCGATTTGGAGTCGGTGCCACTGACGCCCGCAACGCTGGCCGCCACCGACTGCGTGCTGCTGGCCACGGATCACGACCGCTTCGACTACGACCTCATCAAGGCCCACGCGCCGCTCATCGTCGACACCCGCGGCCGCTACCGCGACACCGCCGCCCACATCGTGCGCGCGTAAGGAAAAAAGGGGTCAGAGCCCTTTTTGCGAGCAAAAAGGGCTCTGACCCCTTTTTTCAATGGAGGCGGGAGTCGGTGTAGCCGGTGACGTCCGGTGAGGTGCCGAATTGCCAGAGCGCGGCCCACTCGGACAGTGCCGCCGCCGGCATGGGGGCGGCGAGGTAGCGCCCCTGCCCGTAGCCGCAGCCCAGGCGGCGGAACCAGTCCAACTGCTCGCGGCTTTCGATGCCCTGGGCGATGGTCAGGCAGCTGAACTGGGCGCCCAAGGCCACGCCCGCCTGCACCAGGTTCTGTGCCCGGCCCTGGTGCACCACGCCCGCGGCCAGGGCGGGGTCGAGCTTGATGCTGTCGAAGGCCAGGTCGGCGAGGCTGGCGAGCGGCGTCTGGCCGGTGCCGAAGCCATCCAGGCACAGCAGCAGATGCTGCCCCAGCAGACGGGTGCGCCAAGCCCGGAGCTCGGGCGTTTCGGCGACCAGGGCGGTTTCCGGGATCTCGAAGCGCAGCGCGCTGGGGTCGAGGCCGTTGTCGTCGAGGGCGGTGCGGATCTCGGTCAGCAGTTGCTCGTCGCCGAGCTGTTCGGCGGACAGATTGATGCTCAGATACTCGCCGCTGTACCAGTCGCAGTGGCGTTGCCAGTCGCGCAGCTGGGCGCAGGCGAGCTGCACCACCCGATAGCCCAGGGCGCGGATGAGGCCGCCCGCCGCCGCCACCGGCACGAAGCTGGCCGCGGGCAGCAGGCCGCGGGTGGGGTGCTGCCAGCGCAGCAGCACCTCGAAGCCAATGGCGCGCCCGGTGTCCAGGGCCACCAGCGGCTGGTAGTAGAGCAGAAATTGTTCCCGCTCCAGGCCGCGCACCAGCGCTTCGCGCAGACGCGTTTGTTCGCGCTGCAAGCGGCGCATGGGTGCGGCGAAGCGCACGGCGCGATGGCCGCCCTGGCGGCGGGCGGCCTCGAGGGCGAGGGTGGCGTCGGCGATGACGTCGTCCACCCGCGCGTAGCCCGCATGCACGGTGGCGATGCCGATGCTGGCGCGCAAGCTCACCACGCGCGCGCCGCAGCGCAGCGGCTTGGCGAGCTTGGAGAGGATGCCGCCGGCGAGTCCCTCCGCCGCGCAGGGGTCGCGGCCGGGGCGCAGCAGCAGCACGAACTGGTCGCCCCTGAAGCGCCCGATGGCCTCGCCGGGCTCCAGCAGCCCGCGCCAGGCCTGACCCACCTGGCGCAGTACCGCATCGCCACCGCCATGGCCGCAGGACTGATTGACGCGGTTGAAGGCGTCCAGTTCCAGCAGCAAGAGCTGGCGTTGCGCCCCCGGGCGGCGCGCGGTGATGGCCAGGGCATCGGCGATGCGCTCGCGCAGCCAGTGGCGGTTGTAGAGGCCGGTGACCGCATCGCGATGGGCCGCGGACCACAGGCGCTGGCGATCGCGCAGATACTCACCGCGGAATTGCAGCGTGAGGGCCACCAGCCAGCACAGGGCCTCGAGCAGATTGCCCGCCGCAAAGGCCACGGACAAGGCGGCGGGCAGGCCGACGTCGGCGGCCGCCGCCGAAATGGCCTGCAAGCCGCCGCCGGCGACGGATGCACCCAGCCCCGCCGCGAACCAGCGCAGCGCGGGGTCGGGGTTGTGCAGGCGCCGCCACAGCAGCCGCAGCACCAGCACCGCCAGCACGGCGAAGGTGAGGGCGCCCGCGCGATAGCCCCAATCGGTCCAGGCCGACGCCAGGAAGGCCGCCGATGCCACCGCCGTGCCAACGGCGATGGTGAGGGCGAGGGGGCGGCGCGGCACCAGGAATGCGAGCACCACGCCGCTCATGGCGGGCACCAGGAGTGCGAGGGCGATGGCTTGCACCAGGCGCGCATGCTCCGGGGCCGGCCAGAAGGGCAGCCAGGCGGGGCCGAGGCCGAGGGCCTGCAGTTGGTAGGCCTGCAGCACCGCCAGGTAGACCACGTAGGCCAGCGCAAAGGCGCTGCGGCGCCAGACGACGAAGCCGAGCCCCACCAGCAGCAAGATGGCGAGCGTGCCGCTGTAGGCGCCGAGGAGCGTCCAATGCAGGGCGGCGCCGGCGCGAAAGTCGGTCTCGGGCTGGTGGCGCAGCCAGGGGCGGATGGACTTGGCGTCGGAGACGATGGCCACCGGCGGTGCGTCGCCCAGAGCGGCGGGGATGCGCCCATTGGCGAGGGGGCTCGCCACCGCGCGGCTGCCGAAGGGCAGCAGCCGGCCGGAGGCGCTGGCATGGACGCAGCCGTCGGCGCCCTGGCTGAGCACGAGCAGGTGCTCGACCAGGGTGTCTCTGGAGTAGATGATGCCCGGCTCGGCTCCGCCGCCGCCGCCGGCGAGCGCCGGGAAGCCGAAGGCGCGGTTCGGCATGCCCGCGGGCAATGCCGGTATCTGCGTCGGCGCACAGTGCGCCGGCTGGGCGGCGGCGAGCTGTTGGTAATGCGCCAGCCAGGATGCCGTCGGCGCGGGCACCGGCGGCGGCGTGTCGGCCCGGACGACGGCGAGCGGCAGCAGCAGGCAGCACCAGAGCAGGGCACGCAGCCCCACGGCGGCCCGCGTCCTGAAACAATCGCGTGGTTGGCTGCTGGTCATCGTGCTGCGCATGTCCCAAAAAAGGGGTCAGAGCCCTTTTTGCTCGCAAAAAGGGCTCTGACCCTGAGGTATCCCCACGAAAAAACTAATCAGAACAGGCGCCTGAACGTATCATCTATGGAAGAAGAGAACATGCATG
>NZ_CAJXWY010000106.1 GCF_913062725.1 uncultured Thiohalocapsa sp. | reverse complement strand
ACCTGACACGCGGCCTGCAGCAGGCGCTGATCGCCCACGACATAGGCCTTGCGGGCCTGCTGCCAGACCGGCAGATCAGCGCGGCTGTCGCCGATATAGTCGAACCCCCGTGCGCCGAAGCGCGCAACCAGCGCGTCTGCCTTGTGCTGCCCCTTGAGGTTGTGGGTGGCGTCGCTGGCGATGACCGCATCGAACAGCCCGACCCCTTCGGCGATCGCCTTGGCGATGGCGCGATTGGCGGCGGTGACCAGGTAGATGGACCGACCGGCAGCCTTTTCGCGCTGGACGAAGGCCACCACCCGGGAATCGATCGGCAACTGAAGGTCGCCGACGTCGATGCGGTCCGAGACGGCCTGCTTGAACGCCGCCCGGCCACGCCAGAGCGCAGCGGGCAGGGCAATCAGGCCCTGTGGGCGGGCGCGCAGGAACTCGAGCAGTGATTCCTGCAGGCTGTCCGTGCGGATCAGGGTGCCGTCGAGATCGACGGCGAGCACGGGCTTATCGGGGGAGTTTAGAGACCGATTGGGGGGAGTATCGTGTATGAAATTACACTTTGGTGTTTTGGGGGTGTTTTTATCATCCATGCACGCCTCTGATCTGCGTTGGAACGGGTTCGCAGCTTGTTGCCCTGGATCCCAGACCCGTTGATCAAGCAACGTGGACACTATCAGTTTCGGCGCATCAAGTCCACGCGTAGTGGCTGTTAATCTCCTACGAGACTCAGCAGGCTCGCGGCATTGCGTCACCGCAAGGCGTGTACCGACACCATCCGGCGCAGGCCGCGTGGATTCCAGGGAAACGCCGTAATAGTCGGCGCTCCCTGGCTTCGTCCAATTGTTGGGCGCGACGCCCAACCAATCGGTTCTTTTTAGAGCAAGACCTTCTCGACGCCCCCCGCCTTCACCCGCGCCATGAACTGCTGCTGCCAGCCGTCGCCGAGCAGGTGGCGGGCCATCTCGACGACGATGTAGTCGGTGGTCACGCCGGTTTCGTCGGCGTACTTGGCGAGGCCCTGGTGGCAGGCCGGGCAGGCGGTGAGCATTTTCACCTGACCGGGCTCGGCCTTGTCCCGGCCGGTGAGATCGCGCACGCCTTTGGTGATCTCCTCGGACTTCCTGAAGCGCACCTGGTTGGCGATGTCCGGGCGGGCGGTGCCCAGGGTGCCGGCCTCGCCGCAGCAGCGCTCCGAGAGCTGTACCTGCTGGCCCATGAGCTTGCTCGCGACGGATGTGGGCTCATAGGTCTTCATGGGCGTGTGGCAGGGGTCGTGATACATGTACTTCACCCCGGTGACGGCCTCCAGGCTGCGGCCCTTCTCCAGCAGGAACTCATGGATGTCCAGCAGCCGGCAGCCCGGAAAGATCCGCTCGAACTCGTACTTCAGGAGCTGATCCATGCAGGTGCCGCAGGAGACGATGACGGTACGGATGTCGAGATAATTCAGCGTGTTGGCCACGCGGTGGAACAGCACCCGGTTGTCCATGGTGATCTGCTTGCCGCTGTCCTCGAGCCCCGCGGCGCGCTGGGGATAGCCGCAGCAGAGATAACCCGGCGGTAAGACCGTCTGCACGCCCTCGTCGAACAGCATGGCCAGCGTCGCCAGGCCGATGTCGGAGAACAGCCGCTCGGAGCCGCAGCCCGGGAAGTAGAAGACCGCCTCGGCGTCTTCCGCCACCTTGGGATCGCGCAGGATGGGCACCCGCGAGCGGTCCTCCAGCCCCAGTTCGTGGCGGAAGGTGCGCTTGGGGACCTCCACACGGATGGAGCGGCTGACCAGATTCACGGCCTGAGCCACCGGGTTGGGGTCGCCGGTGCTGCTGGCGGGCCGCTGGTTGGGGCCGGTGGTGAGCTTGAGGCCCTTGGCGATGCTGTTGGCGAGATTCATTCCCTGAAAGCCCCATTGCGCCAGGCCCGTGCGCATGACATTGATGGCCCGCGGATTCTGGGTATTGAGAAAGGCCATGGCCGCGGCGGCGCCGGGGCTGGTGCGCTTCTTGCCCCGATCCACCAGGATGCGGCGCATGCGCATGGTGACATCACCGTAGTCGATGTCCACCGGGCAGGGGTTGAGGCACTTGTGGCAGATGGTGCAGTGGTCCGCCACGTCGTTCATCTCTTCGAAGTGGCGCTCCGAGAGCCCGCGCCGGGTCTGCTCCTCGTACAGGAAGGCCTCGATGATGAGCCCGGTGCCGAGGATCTTGTTGCGCGGCGAATAGTCCAGATTGGCGCGCGGCACATGGGTCATGCACTTGGGCTTGCACTTGCCGCAGCGCAGGCAGTTCTTCACGTCATCGTTGAGTGCGCCGAGCTCGGTCTCCTCCAGCAGGATGGCCTCCTGCTGCACCAGCCGCAGCGACGGTGTGTAGGCCCCGTCCAGCCCCGAGTCCTTGGCGAGCTTACCCGGGTTGAAGCGGTTGCCGGGATCGATGCGCTGCTTGTAACGCGCAAAGGCGTTTAGCTTCTCGGGCTCCAGGTAGCCGATCTTGGTAAGCCCGATGCCGTGCTCGCCGGAGATGACGCCGCCGAGCGCGGTGGCCAGCGCCATCACCTGCTCGACGATGCGGTCGGCCTCCTTCAGCATCGCGTAGTTGTCCGAGTGCACCGGGATATTGGTGTGCACATTGCCGTCGCCGGCGTGCATGTGCAGCGCCACGAACAGGCGCGCATCGCGCACTTGTTGGTGGATTTCCGCAAGCTTGGCGCGCACGGGGGCGAGGTCTTGCCCGGCGAAGATCTCATCCAGGCGCTTGGCGACTTCTTTGCGGTAGGTTTGGCGCAGGTCGCGGCGCAGCATCAGGTCCAGAAATGTCTCTGCGCCGTGCGCCAGCTGCCGTTCGGGCTCGCGCAGCAGGTCTGTGTGCTCACGGGCGGGGGCATCCAGCAGCGCCAGCACACGCTGCCAGCGATTGCGCGCCTGCTCGACCACCGCCACCGCCGCCGCACGCTTGGCAGTGAGGATCTGTCGGGCCTCGTCGGAGGCTTCGGAGTCGTAGGTGCCGGCGGGGCGGGCCTCCTCCAGCGGGCCCGCCAGGTAGTCCAGCACCGCCGCCATGATGGCGTCTTTGTTCTTGATGGACTGCTCGATGTTGATGCGCTCGATGCCGCGGCTGTAGGCCGCGAGCTTGTCCAGCGGAATGACGACGTCCTCGTTGATCTTGAAGGCATTGGTGTGCCGGCTGATGGCTGCGGTGCGGGCGCGGTCCAGCCAGAAGCGCTTGCGGGCCTCGGGGCTGACGGCGATGAAGCCCTCGCCGTCGCGGGCATTGGCGAGTCGCACCACTTCCTCGGCGACCGCAGAGACGGCCTCCGCGTCGTCGGCGACCAGATCGGCGATGAGCACCATCTTCGGCAGCTCGCGGCGGTTGGCTTTGGTGGAGTAATTCACCGCCCGGACATAGCGCTCGTCCAGGTGCTCCAGGCCCGCGATCTGCACGTCCGGATGGCCGTCGACGAAGTCCTTGACCTCGACGATGGCGGGCACGGCCCGGTCGAGATCGGTGCCGAAGAATTCCAGGCACACGGTGCGCACCTGGCTCGGCATGCGGTGCAGCACGAAGCGGGCGGAGGTGATGAGCCCGTCGCAGCCCTCCTTCTGCACGCCGGGCAGGCCGGAGAGGAACTTGTCCGTGACGTCTTTGCCCAGGCCGAGCTTGCGAAAGGCCTGACCCGGCATCTCCAGAAGCTCCGGCTTGCCCTTGGGTGTCTCGCCGTCCGCGGCGTAGCGGGAGATGCGAAAGCGCACGGTCTGTGCGTCGTGGATCTTGCCCAGGTTATGGTCCAGGCGCTCCACCTCGAGCCAGTCGGCATCCGGCGTGACCATGCGCCAGGAGACCAGGTTGTCCAGCGCCGTGCCCCAGAGCACGGCCTTCTTGCCGCCGGCATTCATGGCGACGTTGCCGCCGATGCAGGAGGCGTCCTGTGAGGTCGGGTCCACGGCGAAGGCGAGACCGTTGGCGTCCGCCAGCTCCGAGACCCGCTTGGTGACCACGCCGGCGCCGGCGCGCACCGTGGGCACCTGCTGCGGGGCCGCCCGGCCGTCGCTCGCCGGCAGGTGCATGCGCTCGACGCCGGAGAGGGCCTCGAGCTTCTCGGTGTTGATGACGGCGCTGCGCGCATCCAGCGGCACCGCAGAGCCGGTGTAGCCGGTACCGCCGCCGCGGGGGATGATGGGCAGCCCGCAGTCGATGCAGGCGGCGACGATGGGGGCGACTTCTGCTTCGGTGTCCGGTGTGATGACGACGAAGGGCATCTCCACCCGCCAGTCGGTGGCATCCGTGGCGTGGGACACCCGGGCGAGACCGCCGAAGTTGATGTTGTCCGCGCGCGTGATGCCGGCGAGGCGCTGGGTAATGCGCCGACGCAGATCCTTGTCCGCCTCGAAATGGGCCGCGAAGCGCCGCACCGACGCCCGCGCCGCCGCCAGCAGGTCGGCGGCCTTGCGATTGTCGTTCAGGCGCTGCTCGAACTGATCCAGCCGGTACTCCAGGGCCTCCACCAGCATGGCGCGGCGCTTGCGGTCTTCCAGCAGGTCGTCCTGCAGATAGGGGTTGCGCGTGACCACCCACATGTCGCCCAGCACCTCGAACAGCATACGCGCCGAGCGCCCGGTGCGGCGGCTGCCGCGCAGCTCCTCGATGAGCCGCCAGTTGGCCTCCCCCAGGAAACGGATGACGATCTCCCGGTCGGAGAAGGAGGTGTAGTTGTAAGGGATTTCGCGCAGGCGATGGCTGCGGGGGGATGCGTCGGCGTCGGTGTGGGGCGATTCGGCGCCGGGCTGTGGCAAGGTGTCGGCGCGGTTGGCCGCTGCGGTGGAGAGCTGGATCGGGGCTGACATAGGAAACTCTGGCGTTGCTGCGTTGCGTCAATTCTAACGTAGCCAGCCAGAGCACCGGGGCACGGTGCCGGGTCCATGACCGCGCGATGGTGCGGGTTACTCGCACGCGTCCCCACCGCCGGGCAGTTGCCGGGCGGGGCGGCGGGGCCGCGGTGGCGCAGGCGCCGTTGGGCCGCAGCGTTGCGCCGGACTAGTAACGGTTCGGTACGTGGAGCTCGTCCGGCAGGGTCGCGCGGTCGTAGTCCGGGTTGAAGACGCGATCGGGCAGCGCGATGGGCTCGCTCGGGATGTCGTGATAGGGGATCTGATCCAGCAGGTGGTGGATGCAATTGAGGCGGGCGCGCTTCTTGTCGTTGCCTTCGACGATGTACCAGGGGGCCTCCGGGATGTTGGTGCGTGCGAACACGTCCTCCTTGGCCTTGGTGTAGTCCTCCCAGCGCACGCGCGACTGCAGGTCCATGGGGCTCAGCTTCCATTGCTTGAGCGGGTCGTGGATGCGCATCAAAAAGCGCAACTGCTGCTCTTCATCGGTGATGGAGAACCAGTACTTGATGAGCCGGATACCCGAGCGCACCAGCATGCGCTCGAACTCCGGCACGTCCTGGAAGAACTGCTCCACCGCTTCGGCCGAGGCGAAGCCCATCACCCGCTCGACACCGGCGCGGTTGTACCAGGAGCGGTCGAACAGCACGATTTCCCCGCCCGAGGGCAGGTGCGGCACATAGCGTTGGAAGTACCATTGGGTGCGCTCCTTCTCGGAGGGCTTGTTGAGCGCCACCACGCGACAAACACGCGGGTTGAGTCGCTGGGTGATGCGCTTGATGACCCCGCCCTTGCCGGCGGAATCCCGTCCCTCGAAGATCACCAATACCTTCTCGCCGGTTTGCTCCACCCAGTCCTGGAGCTTGATCAGCTCCGCCTGCAGGGTGAGCAGGGCGCGGAAATAGCTCTTGCGATCGATGCTCGGGGGGCGTTTGCGCTTGTAGATCCGGCGCAGCTCCATGGACAGTGCCGGCTCGGAGATCTCGAGCTCGTACTCTTCGTCCAGCGTGTCGTCGAGCTCGGCTTCCAGCCATTCCTTGATATCGGGATGCTCGTCTGCGTGGCTCATGCGGCGTCACCTCAGCGGTTTGAATCGATCAGGGGTTGGTCGGCCCAATCCCAGCGCTTGTCCGAGCCGGGCCCAGCCGCGGTCGTTCAGCGCTGTCTACCAAACCGCCAATGTTAACACTCGCATGCGGTGCAGAAATGACGATTCGGTCGCACTCCGGCAACGCCGTAACAACGCTCCCAGCGGCCCGGTAGGCTGTTTGCGCCGATGCCAGCCGCCACCGGTGGCGCACGCCATGCGCGTCGGTGTGCGCCGCCGCGGCCCACCTCCGGGGATGCTGATCGCGCCAGCGACGTGCGAAAGCGTCGCCCGCCCTCGGGGCGGTATGCGCTGCATCAAGCTTGCGGACAGCCCGGCTCGCATGCATCCTGTTCGATGGTGCGCCGCCCGCGCGCCGTGCTCCACGCGCCATCCAAGCCCTTGCCATACGCCGCCGCCGGGCGCGTTCGGCCGGGTGGCCGCGGGTGATTGCTCACCCGCGGCTCCCACAGATCCGGACGTGCGCGTTAACGCATCCGGCTCCT
>NZ_CAJXWY010000105.1 GCF_913062725.1 uncultured Thiohalocapsa sp. | reverse complement strand
TAAACCGATTCGTATATTTTTTGGCAGTAGCACACGGATAAGACCGAATCCTGAGCCTAAGTCGGACAGGCTCCTAGACAAAAAAAACAGCCGCAGACCTCGCATGCGAGCGCGAAAGACGCGATCTCAATCGCATACACCGATCAATGGGCACCTAGGTCGCGGGCACGCGTCCGCGGCCCGGACGACGGCATCAAGCTGCATTGCAATCGTCGACCGTGCAGCCGCCAGCGTTTTCGCTCCGCCCCCCTGCACACGGCTTCATTACTCATGCCTCAAAACACGCCGATGGCGCATAGTATTTGGCCGTCCGGGCTACTTGGTATGGGTCGAACAGGAAGAGCACAAAGAACACTGGTGTAACGTCTTGACTTTCGAGATCGCAGGGCATTCGCTCGCGGCGATGCACGATCATTGAGGTATCGGTGCGATGACCGCCTGCAGCGCGGGCGCCGGAAAGCATGGCAGCCTTTGTCCGGCCCGCCAATCACATATCCATAGGCACGGCCACGCCGGGATACCCATATTCATGGGTCGTCGAACGGCGTCGGTCGCAGACCGCCGCATGCGCCGTGCTTGGACGCGCCTCTTGGGATCTGCCGAGGCACGCGGGCTGTCGGTGGTTGCGTCGGTCTCGCGGTGGAGGTCGAGCAGCAGCAACTCGTCCGCCGTGAGTTCGGTGGCTTCGTCTTCGTTCACGCACAGCAGGTAAGCAGCGCTGACGTTGCCCAAAGCGCGGGCGAGGGTCAGCGCGCCACCGGCAGGCTGCGGTGGCGCCCAAGCCCGCGCCCGGGTTCATCCGGTTGGCTGGCTTCGTCCATCGCCAGCCGTAGACCCCACCGCCACCAGCGCCGCCGCCTGGGGGTCATAGACATACCGGGTGATGCTCCCATCCCTGATCCGCGCCACAGCCTCCTCGATCACGAACAGCGGCACCAGGAACCACTCGCGCGGCTGTACGGGATGGCCGAAGCGGTCGTTGATGGTGATGTCCAGCTTCGCCGGCTCAAACAGGCGATGGAACAGCTTCTCCATGCGCGTGCGGTTGATGCCCGCCAGCCGGTAAGTCGCCACCACCTCCACCGCCGCCAGCAGGTAGGTCGCGTCATGCTCGGCATTGACGATGCGGGCCTCGACGTTGCCGCCGGTCACACCAATCTTGTGCACCAGCGCGCGGTGCTGGGCGATGTAGGGATGATCGGACTGTGAGCGCAGCACATACAGGGTGCCGCTTTCGGCATCATCCGCCTCCCAGTCGTCGCCAAACACCATCTGCCCGCTCTCGGGTGACACCAGGCGCCGGGCGGCGGGATCGTCGTAGAAGGCGCGTTGCAGGGAGCGCAGCAGCAGGTTGCTCTCGGTGCCGTTGGCGAAGATGACCCGCAGCCGGCTATCGACCTCGCCGGCGGTCGTCTTCAGGGGCTCGCCCACCTCGGCGACGTACAGGGTGATGCCGTCCAGCACGAAGAAGTCCCCGGCCTCGATGGCGCGGTTGCCGGCGGTGATCGGCTGGGACTGGCGCAGGCCGGTCTTGAGATCCGTCTGCACCCGCTCAAACAGCGGCTGGAACTGATCGAAATCCTCGCAACGCTGGCGGTTGGCGATCGCCTCCGCCGCGCGCTTCTCGGCGGTGGTGCGCACATGGCGCAGCTGATGGATGTCCTGGTCGCTGTCATCCAGCTCCGCCAAGGCCGCCGCCAGGGCGTCGGCACCGTACGCCGGTTCATCAGCCTCGGCGATGGCCGCCGCCTGCTCAAGCAGCCCCTGATGATCCAAAGGGGCCAGCAGCTCACGGAACGCCTCCAGCGCGCGCAGGCGGTCCAAACGCACGGCATAGAGCCGCTCGAAGATGTCGCCGTCCTCGCCATGCCGCGGGTTGCGCCCGTGCTCATCGACGAAGCGCTGGATGTCCTCAAAGCCGGCGATCACCCGTTCCTCGCGCGGGGTGAGGCCCTGCTTTTTGTCCGGCGCCGCGAAGTCGGACAGGTCATCCGCCAGCGCATCGAGGTCTATATCAGGCATAGCGGCCGTCCTTTTTGAAGCGCATGAACGCCCGGGCGCCCTCGGCCATGCGCCGCTCCCAGGCATCGGGTGAATCCAGCTTAGGCAAGCGCCCACGCTCGTGTTTGAACTGTGAGGCGCGCACGGCCAGCTCCTTGGCCTCCTCCGGCGACAGATTGGCGCGCTTGCCCGAGATGGCGGCGGCCACCTGCTGGAGGCTGTCCGCGCTCATGGTCTTGGCCAGGATGGCGTAGGCCTCGCCAAAGGGGTTGATGCGGTCGATCAGGTCGATGTCCAGCTCGCGCATGTCCATGGCATAGCGGCGCACCCCGTCCACCAGCGCGGTGTTGGGTCTGGGCTCGCCCGAATCGCCACCCGGATCGCCACCCGGGTCACCCAGCCCGAGGGTCTCATCGACCACGCGCTTGGCCTGCTGCGTCAGATTCAGCGCGGCCACGGCATGCTGGCGCACGGCCTCCTGATCGTCCTTGTCCAGCTCCGGGTACTTGTCCTGAATGATCTTGCCCATGCGCAGCTGGGTCAGTTCCTCCGGCACCAGCTCCTCATCGAACAGGCCGCGCTCGATGGCGGATTTGTCCTGCACGAAGCTGGCGATGACCTCGTTCAGATCCTCCCGGCAGATGCGATTGGCCTCCGGGCTCTTGGGCTCGGCCAGGCCCTGGATCTCGATCTGGAAGGCGCCCGTCTCCTCGTTCACGCCGACATTGCAGGTGTCGCGGTCATAGCCGCCCTCGCCATAGTCGACGCCGGGCGTCGGCCCGCTGTCGGCGTGCTTGGGTTTGAACTCGAAGCGCGGCGCCAGGACCTGCTCCATCAGCAGGCTGGCGGCGATGGCCTTGAGGGTGTCGTTCACCGCCTCGGTGACGGCCGCCTCGCTGGCGTCGGGCTCGGCGATCAGATTGGTGAAGCGCGCGTGGGTCTTGCCCGGCGCATCGCGGGTGGCGCGGCCGATGATCTGCACGATCTCGGTCAGGCTGGCGCGGTAGCCCACGGTCAGGGCATGCTCGCACCAAATCCAGTCGAAGCCCTCTTTGGCCATGCCCAGCGCGATGATGATGTCCACATGGTCGCGGTTGTCCTTCTGTGTCGGGTCCTTGAGGGCGGCGGCCACCCGGTCACGCTTGTTGGGGTCATCGTCCACCAGATCAGCGATGCGCAGCAGCTGGCCATCCGGGCGCTTGACCAGCTGGAAGCCAGTGGCCGCATCCACCCCCTGCCACACGCCCAGGGCCTCGATGATGTGCTCGACCTCGCGCATCTTGTCCTTGGTGCTTTCGCGCGAGTTGACGTTGGGGATGTGCAGGATGGTCTTCTCGGCGGGGTCGAGCACCTTCAGGATGTCGTCGGCGTAGGGGCCGCTGTAGAAGAAGTAGCCGATGTCGAGGTGCTTGAGGTACTGGTAGCCGTTGAGCTGCTCGTAATAGGTGTAGGTGACGGTGTCGAAGCGGGCCTCATCCGTGGGCGCCAGCACGGCCTCGGCATCGCCGCGGAAGTAGGAGCCGGTCATGGCGACGATGTGGGTCTTGTCGCGGGCGATGAACTGCCCCAGGTGGGCGCCCAGCCTGTTGTCCGGGTTGGCTGAGACGTGGTGGAACTCATCGACCGCGATCAGCCGGTCATCGAAGGCCGCGACCCCGTACTGATCGACGGCGAAGCGGAAGGTCGCATGGGTGCAGACCAGCGTCTGGTCATCGCTCGCCAGGAAGGCGCCGAGCGACTGGACCTTGCCGCCGCCGTCGTTGCCCGGCGCGTTGCACAGATTCCAGCGCGGCGCGACCCGCCAATCCGCCCAGAAGCCGAATTGGGACAGCGGCTCGTCGTTGAAGCTGGCACCGATGGTCTTCTCCGGCACCACGATGATGGCCTGCTTCAGCCCCTGGTTGGCCAGCTTATCCAGCGCCACGAACATCAGCGCCCGGCTTTTGCCCGAGGCGGGCGGGGATTTGATCAGCAGGTACTGCTCGCCCCGGCGCTCGTAGACCCGCTCCTGCATGGGGCGCATGCCCAGGGCGTTGGCCTGGGTGGAGGCACCGCTTTGGGCGTAGGTGACGGAGACGGCGGGGACGGATGGGGTCATGGCTGGAGGGTCTCCATCAGGACGCGCAGTCGTTGGCGTCTTTTCGGCTCACGCATACCGATACACGGGCGTCTCAACGACCCGCACCGGCGGCGTGTTGCCGCGGATCAGCGCCTGAATGCGCTCGACGGTATCAGGTGCAAAAAACTCCTCGCCGGTTTCCTCACAGATCCTCGCCGGAACCTGCTCAATCACATAGAGCCGTCCTTGGTGCTCGATGGTATAGGTGACCTTGGTATCAATCATGGTTTCTGGCATCGCTCAGTCTCCTCATGGATTGCGGCGAATTCGATGATCAATCCATTTTTCAGGATCGGGTTCGTACAGCGTAATGATCTTGAGCAAAGGACGCGTCGGATAGCTACACAGCACATGCAAGACACGGCCTTGTAGTGTGATGCCCAGCAGTAGACAACTCGGGCCATATTTGTCGTTCGGATTATCCTCAACGATCTCAATCGCCCCCAATAGCGCCTCTTCCACCTCGCTCACGCGAATGTCGCGTAGGATGCTCTGATCAAGGGCATGTCGTGAAAACTCATACTGCCGCGCTCGAATCTTCCGCTGAATAGCCCATAACATTTGACTTAATTCTTAATCTCGGCGATGGCTTGATCAAAAGGCACTTCTTCGTCATCAGAATCCGCCTTGGCGCGATCATAGGCGCGAATGTCATCCAGTTCCTCCATGGCTTCGAGAATCTTCTGCCACTCGGGGTAAGGGATAATGACGGCCTTTCGGTTGGCGTGTTCATCGGTGACGTACTCGATGGATTCACTCATGCTGTCTTCACTCCGCTTGTTTTCACACTGCGACGGGTCCTGGTTGGTGGCGATGGATGATTCCGGCTGTGCTCAGTCCCTGTGAATCCATGTGAACCCCATGGCGGCGCGCTCAAGCATCCAGGCCAAGTTGGCGCCTTGCCTCGGCGGCGGAGAACACGGGCTCCTCGCCCTTGCGGACGCGATCACGCACGTCGGCGGCCTGGTAGTAGTCCTCCCGGTCGGCGATCCCTTGCGCGATGATTTCCTCCAGGCAATGCACCCGGGAGCGGCCGGTGCGTGCGGCCAGCAGGTCGAGCCGGTGTTCGATGTCGGGGGGCAGGTCGATGGCGGTGGTCATCGGGTGGCGCCTCGCTTGGGTTGGGTGGTGGTCATCTTGGTGTAGAGGTCGAACAGCTTCTCCAGGCGCTCGGTGTCGTTCTTGAAGCGGCGGCCGATGTAGATGCGCTCCAGCACCTCGTCGTTGCGGTCATGGGCGGCGCGCAGGTCGTCGGGCATCTTGTTCGGGTCGTAGAGGTCGGCGATGGTGGCCGGGAAGTGGCGCTCGCGGGTCAGCAGGATGTCCTCGGCGCAGCGGGTGAGGTCGGTCTTGTTCTTCTCGGTGAGCGTGGGGACGGGGAAGGTGTTCCAGCCGAGGGTGTTGGAGTAGCGGAAGTCGGTTTTCAGCTTGCCGCAGACGGTTGCGATCCAGACCAGATGCACGCGCGAGGCGATGAGGGCCATATTCCAAATAGCTGAGTCATAAATAGCAAACGCAAGATTGGATATAATTGATTTTGGACCTACCATCCCGACGGGAAGGAATTCCCGCGCCTCCGAACTGACGCTCGGAACAACGATTGAGACCATGTTTCCAACATCCTGTATTTGCCTAAATCTATGGGGAAAGTCTGCAAATGGCCGAGTGGTAGGAGCTTTGCTCTCTCTGCGAGCTTTGGCAACGGCATCCAATCGAGCGGCAATCTGTGGAATGGATTGCGCGATGCCCACCTCCTCATCACTAATCCAAAGACAATATCGTTCTTCTCCGCGTATGAGTTCGCGCGAGCCCAAATATTTGAATAGAAATGGCTCAGCTTCACTGGCATTCTTCAGCATGTGTTTTGCTTCATCGGGCGAGAGACATAGATTTCCACCGTCAGTGGGTTGGTTGCCCTTCAGCATTAAGCTCTGCTCGCAAAGAGGTGAGCTCCGGCTTTGTACGATGGCGTCACTCGCAGGCACAAGGTAAGCATTGATGTTGTCAACTTGGCGTAGAACCGACTGTCCTTCTTGATCTAGAAAATAAAGTTTCTTCTTTTTGCCTGATACCCGAGAGACTCCGACGACGATGACAGTAACGCCTGCATTGTGGCTCGCGAGATTCGCCCACTTGAAAGATGTATGAGCAAATGAAATTTCCTGATTGCTACCAAAAATCAATGGCCAAAGCATCGGAACTTGTTGACCTTGACAGATGGAATTTGTGCTTACAAATGCAAAGCTGCCTTCGACTATTCGACAGAAATCAGCGGCCTTTAAGAACCAACCTGCGATGTAGTCAAAGTTCTTCCAGCTAGCCGTTCGCTGTGCGAAAAGGGACTCCAGATCACTCTTTTGTTTGGGGGTTTGGTAGCTACTGCCTCTGTAAGGCGGATTCCCACAAATGTAGGTCTCTCCACCCTCATTCTCGAAATCGATCTCGGGCTGATCCAGCGGCGTCTCCAGCAGATCATCCGACACCCTGCGCACGCCGGTCCCGGTCGGCGGGCAGATGCTCAGCCAATCCAGCCGCAGCGCATTGCCGCAGGTGATCCAGTTCTCGGCGCGCAGCGGCAGGAACTCAGCCAGCGCCAGCTTGCGGCCCCGGTATCGCTCGTCACACTGATACTCGGCGATGACCAGCGCCAGGCGCGCGATCTCGGCGGAAAAGTCGCGCAGCTCGATGCCGCGAAAGTTGGTCAGCGGGATGTCCGAGGGGCGCTTGTCCTCCCCCCGGCGCCGATTGATCTCGGCCTCGATGGCGCGCAGCTCCTTGTAGGCGATGACCAGGAAGTTGCCGGAGCCGCAGGCGGGGTCGAACACCCGAATGCGGGCGATGCGCTTGCG
>NZ_CAJXWY010000104.1 GCF_913062725.1 uncultured Thiohalocapsa sp. | reverse complement strand
CAGGAGACAGCATGAAGCCGATGATCGTTGCGCTCTGCCTGGGGGCCGCTGCCATCGCCGCGCTGGCCGCAACGCCAGCCGCAGCGGCGGCCGAATCCTCACGTCCCCGGATCGGCTTGGTGCTGGCCGGCGGCGGCGCCAAGGGCTCGGCCCACATCGGGGTGCTCAAGGTCCTGGAGGCGCTGCGGGTGCCCATCGACGCCATCGCCGGCACCAGCATGGGGGCGCTGGTGGGCGGCGGCTACGCGGCGGGGCTGAGCGCCGCCGACATGGAGCAAGCCTTGACATCGGTGGACTGGAATCAGCTCTTCGACGACGATCCCCCGCGGGCCGAGTGGCCCATGCGGCGCAAAGAGCAAAGCCTGAACCCCACCTTCGGCTTCAGCGTCGGCCAGCGCGATGGCGAGCTGCGCCTGCCCAAGGGTGCGATCTCGGGGCAGGAGGTGCTCCTGTACCTGAGTGACCTGACCGCGGGTGCGGAGGGGGTCGCACACTTCGATCAGCTGCCGATCCCGTTTCGGGCCGTGGCCACCGATCTCGAGACCGGCGAAATGGTGGTCTTCGACCAGGGGCCATTGCCCTTGGCCATGCGCGCGAGCATGGCCGTGCCCGGCGTCTTCGCCCCCCTGGAGACCGATGACCGGATCTATGTCGACGGTGGACTGGTGCGCAACCTCCCCGTCGACATCGCGCGCGCGATGGGCGTGGACAGGCTCATCGTCGTCAGGCTGGAGTCGAATCCGCCAACCCGCAAGCAGCTCAGCTCGGTGCTCGGCAGCATCGGGCAGATGATCAACTTTGTGTTCGCCCAGAACGAGGCGCGGTCGCTGACGGAGATCGACCCGCGCCGCGATATTCTGGTGACACCGCAGCTCGGCGACATCGGCTCCGGCGACTTCAACCGCGGGCCCGAGGCCATCGCCACCGGCGTCGCCGCCGCCCGGCGGGTCTCGGAGCAACTCGCCCGCTTGGGCGTGAGCCCCGCGGCGTATGCCGCCTGGCGCGCATCGGTGGAGCGTCGGCGCCAACCCGTCGAGCGTATCGACGAGGTCCGCATCGTAGGACTGGAGCGCGTCAGTGCGGAGCTGTTCGAGCCCATTGCGGACCGGCACGAGGGCAAGCCGCTCGATCGCTCGCAGCTCGAAAGCGACCTGAACCGCCTCTACGGCCGGGGAGATTTCGAGCGCGTCAATTACCGCATCGAGCGCGAGGACGGGCGTCACCTGCTCGTCGTCGACGCCGTCGAAAAGGCCTGGGGCCCCGGCTACCTGAGCTTCGGCGTCGGCCTCACCAGCGACTTCCAGGGCGACAGTCGCTTCGGACTGCGCGCCACCTACCGACAGACCTGGATCAATGACCTGGGTGGCGAATGGCTGACACAGGTCAGCCTGGGCAATGAGTCTGATCTCTACTCCGAGCTCTACCAGCCCGTCGACGCCGCGCGCACCGCCTTCGTTGCCCCCTACGTGGACCTCGGCATGGTCCCACTGGGCGTCTTTCAGGGCAATGACCGGGTGGCCCGCTACGACATCACGCGCCGACGCGTGGGCGTGGACGTGGGCACCACCTTCGGCCGTTTCGCCGAGCTGCGGCTCGGCGTCCTGTTCGGCACCGTCGATGCGAAAGTCGACACCGGCTCGCCCCTGGTGCCCGAAGCACGCATGACGGAGTCGGGCCTGCGCGCCCGGCTGTTCCACGATACCCGCGACAGCGGTGGCATCCCGCGCAGCGGCAGCTTTGCTGTGATGGACCTATTCGCACCGACGACGGCACTCGGGGCGCAACAGGACTACATCAGGGCCGAGATCCAGGCGATGAAGGCGCTCAGTCGCGGCCCCAACACGCTGGTGACCAACCTGCGTGGCGGGACCGCCTTCGGTAACGCCATGCCCTACTACGACCAGTTCCCGCTCGGCGGCTTCCTGAAGCTCTCGGGCTACGCCAACGAGCAGTTTCGTGGCAACGAGTACGCGTTCGGCAGTCTGGTCTACCATCATCTCCTCACCACGCTGACCCCACCGCTCGGTAAGGGCCTCTACCTCGGCGGATCGCTGGAGATCGGGCGGCAATGGGATGTGATCGAGTCTCTCAATCCCAGCGCGACCCGTTATGGTGGCAGCCTCTTTTTCGGGGCGGACACCTGGTTGGGTCCGTTCTACATGGGCTTCGGGCTCTCCGGCGACGGCGACACCACCGGCTATGTCACCCTTGGCAGGCCGTAGCGGCTACGCCCGTATGCGCCCGTTTGGCATCGGCTTGCGTTTGGCGAAATCATTCTCCGATCGCAGCAGCGCGCGCAGCCAATCCAGGGCCGCCGCGAGATGCTGCGCCGCCGCGGCGCTGAGCGGGGCACCCAGCCCGAAGGCCTCGCCGCGCACGGCGAGCAGGGTCAGGGCCGGAGGCTGTCCGAAGAGCTGCTGATACACGGCTGCCAGCGCCGCCGGGCTCAGGCTGTGGGTGGTGATGGTCGGGGCGGGTGCCGGGGCCACCGCAGTGACGCTGAAGGGCGCCGGGCCACCGGCGGCGGCGTCGACGACGATGCTCAGGCGGCGTTCGCGCAGCTCCAGCGCGTGCTCGGGCTGCAGCTGATAGGCGTCCAACAGCGCCACCGTGCCGGCGCCGGCGTCGGTGCCGGCGGGCAAGTCCGCCCGCAGGCGCTCCAACAGCAGGGGGCCGATGGCATCGTCACCCCGATCCGGATTGCCCACGCCGATGATCAGCAGCGCCGGCCGCGGCTCGCCGGCCTGACGGGGCGGTTCCGGGTCCAGCAGGCTCATGCCGACGCGGCGCCCGCATGGGATTCGGCGGCGTCGCGGCGCACCGCCCCGTCCGCATCCCGCCGCAGCCTGTCCAGCACCACGCCGTCGACGCGCGCCAGCGTCACCGCCAGCGGCATCTGCCCCAGCGCATGGGTGGCGCAGGACAGGCAGGGATCAAAGGCGCGGATGGCCACCTCGATGCGGTTCAGCAGCCCCTCGGTCAGCGTGTGCCCGTTCAGCGCATCCTGTGCAACCCGGCGGATGGCGGTGTTCATCGCCTGATTGTTGTTCGTCGTCGAGACGATGAGATTGGCGCGGGTCACCAGGCCGTCGGCGTCGATCTCGTAGTGGTGGAACAGGGTGCCGCGGGGGGCCTCGAGCACGCCGATGCCGCTGCGGGCGGGGGTCCCCTCGCGCAGCAGATCGGCACCGATGATGTCGGGGTCGTCCAGCAGCCGGGCGATGGCCTCGGCGCAGTGCAGCAGCTCGATGAGCCGGGCCCAGTGGGTGGCGAGCACCGACTGCACCGGCCTGCCCTCCCCCACCGCCGCAAACGCCCGCCGCGCCGCCTCCGCCCGCGGTGTGTCGATGAAGTCGCAGTTGTTGACCCGCGCCAGGGGACCGACGCGGTACCAGCCGGTCTCGGGCCCGAGCGCGGCGATGAAGGGGAATTTCATGTAGCTCCAGGGCTTGACCTGCTCCTGCAGGAGCTCGGCATAGTCCTGGTCCGACGCCTGCTCGATGATGGGCTCGCCCTGGGCATCGCGTGCGCGCAGGCGCCCATCATAGAGCTCCAGCGCACCGTCGGGACGCACCAGGCTCAGGCTGTTGGCGGGCTCGGAGGCGAAGCGTCGGTAGGCGTCGCCGCCGGCCGCGAACAGCTGCTGCATCAATGCCACGGCGTCTTCGGCCCAGTCGATGACCTGGGCGATGTCGGCGGCGAGCAGCTCGCGGTCGGCGTTGTCGAGGGCCTTGTTGACGCCGCCCGGGATGGCACCGCTGCCATGGATGCGCTTGCCGGCGCAGACGCGGATGACCTCCTGGCCGTAGCGGCGCAGCAGGACGCCGCGCCGGGCGAGCTCCGGCTCGTCGTGGATGACGCCGACGATGTTGCGATGCGCCGGCGCATCGTCGAAGCCGAACAGCAGGTCGGGGGACGACAGGTGAAAGAAATGCAGCGCGTGGGATTGCAGTACCTGCCCAAAGTGCATGAGCCTGCGCACCTTGTCCGCCGTCGGGCTGAGCTCGGGCACGCCCACGAGCCGGTCGCAGGCCTTGGCCGCCGCCAGGTGATGGCTCACCGGGCAGATGCCGCACAGGCGCTGCACCGTCACCGGCAGCTCCCAGAAGGGCCGGCCCTGGATGAAGCGCTCGAAGCCGCGGAACTCCACGATGTGCAGTCGCGCTTGCTGCACCTGGTCGTCGTCGTCCAGCAGCAGCGTCACCTTGCCGTGGCCTTCCACCCGCGTCAACGGCTCGATGCAGACCCGGCGCAAGCGCTGGGGATGGGTTGCGGTTTCAAGTGGGGTCGACATGCGCGCGCCCTCCGGGTGTCATGAACTGCGCCGCTCAGTCGTAGTGCAGCTGCGCCGGCGGCAGGTGCAGGGGCTCGCCCGCCAGCACCGCCGTGAGCAGGCTCCAGATGGCATCGGCGCTGGGCGGGCAGCCGGGCAGGCAATAGTCCACCTGCACCACCGCGTGCAGCGGGTGCACCTGGGCGAGCAACAGCGGCAGCTCCGGGTCGTTGGGAATGCCCGGGTTGGCGACACCCATGCCGTGGACGAAGGCCTCGTCCAGGCATTCCGCCAATGGCACGTTATTGCGCATGGCGGGAATCCCGCCGGTGACGGCGCAGGCCCCCAGGGCCACCAGCACCTTGCACTGGCGGCGAAAGGCGCGCAGCACCTCCACATTCTCGGCGTTGGCGACGCCACCCTCGATGAGACCCAGATCGCAGGGACCGAGGGTCTTGATATCCGTGAGCGGCGTGCGGTCGAATTCAACCAGTTCCACCAGGTCCAGAATCCGCTCGTCGATGTCGAGCAGGGACATGTGGCAGCCGAAGCAACCCGCCAGGGAGGCGGTGGCGACGCGGACCTTGTTGCCCGCGGCGGGCGCGATGCGGGCATTCATGGCAACACCTCCGCGGCTCCGGCCGGGACATCCGGGTCCGTCTGGACATCCCCAACCCGACTCACCGGCGCCACATCGAAGCGCCGCCGCCCGATGGGCACCCGGAAGGCCTCATCCCGCCGCAGGATGGCGCCCACCGGACAGACGTGCGCGGCGGCATCATCGGCGCTGAAGTCCGTGTCGCCGAGCCGCCCGCTCGGCGCATCGACGATGAGCTTGCTCGCGATCCCCCGGCCGCTGACGGCGAAGACACGCTTGCCGTCGTGATCGCGGCTCGCCCGCACGCAGAGCTCGCACAGGATGCAGCGGTTGTGATCCAGGATGAAATCCGGATGGGAGGCGTCCACCGCCCGTCGCGGAAAGCGCTGGGGGAAGCGGGGCGTGAGCATGCCGCAATGGTAGGCCACGGCCTGCAGCGTGCAGTTGCCGGACGCCTCGCAGGCCGGGCAGACATGATTGCCCTCGGCGAAGAGCATCTGCAGCACAGCCACCCGCAGCGCACGGATGTCCGCCACTTCGCTCTCCACGCGCATGTCCGTCGCCGCCGGCGCCGTGCACGCTGAGACCTCACGGTCATCGGCGCGCACCACACAGACCCGACAGCTGCCGTGGGGCGCAAAGCCTGGCTTGTGGCACAGGTGCGGGATATAGACCCCCGCCGCCAGCGCCGCATCCATGATGGTCTGGCCGGGGGTAAATGCAATGCGCCGGCCGTCCAGGGTGAACGTGGATCGCTGTTGCTCGTTGCTCATCACCAATGCTCCGCAGCGCCCGTCACGCGTCCGCCGTCAGGTGGGCCTCGGCATCGTCGCGGTGGGTCAGTGCACGCGCGACCGCCAATGCCCCGTCCAGGTCGAAGGACGGTGTGTAATCGCAAACCCGCAGCCGGTCCCGGTAGATGTGCGGGCACTTGTCCAGGGTGTTCAGCACATGGTTCGCGGCGGTGTGGCCGAGCCCGCAGTGGCTGGCGCGCCGCATCACCAGGGCGATATCCCGCAGCTCATCCAGGTCGTGCTTGCCGGCGGCACCCGCCGCCACTTTGTTCACCAGATCCAGCACCAGGCGCCCGCCGACACGGCAGGGCGTACAGAAGCCGCAGCTCTCGTGCGCGAAGAAGCCGGCGAAGTTCTGCACCATCTCCAGCAGATCGCGGCGCTGGTCGAAGATCATGAAGGAGCCCGCCGTGGGCAGGTCCTCGAAGGCCAGCACCCGGTGAAATTCCGCCGGGGTGAGTGTGACGCCGGCGGCGCCCGAGACTTGCACCGATTGGGTGTCCTCGGCGCCGCAGTCCGCCAGCACGTCGGCCACCGGTGTGCCGAAGGGCACCTCGTAAATGCCGGGGCGCGCGCAGTCGCCGCTGACGCTTAAGATCTTGCTGCCGGCGGAGCGGTCCGTGCCCTCGCTGCGGAACCAATAACCGCCATGCTCGGCGATGCGGGCGGCGGCCAGGAAGGTCTCGACGTTGTTCACCACCGTGGGCCGGTCGAGGTAGCCCTCGGTGACCGGGAAGGGCGGGCGCTTGCGGGTGATGCCGCGCTTGCCCTCCAGGGACTCGATGAGCGCGGACTCCTCGCCGCAGATGTAAGCGCCGGCGCCGAGGTGGATTTGGATGTCGAAGCTGAAGCCGCCACCCTGCCCCGCATCGGCGCCGATGTGGGTGCCGAGCAGGCCGCCGGCGCGGCGGCGGGCCAGCACCGCCTGCAGATGGTCCAGCAGATACCGATACTCGCCGCGCAGATACAGAAAGCCCGTTTGCGCGCCGACGATGCCGGCGGCGATGGTCATGCCCTCGAACACGAGATCCGCATAGGCGCTGAGCAGAACGCGGTCCTTGAAGGTGCCCGGCTCGCCCTCGTCGGCATTACAGACGATGACCTTGTCCGACCGCCCGTGCTGACTGGGGGCTTCGCGACAGAACCGCCACTTGAGCGCCGTCGTGAAGCCGGCGCCGCCCCGCCCGCGCAGCCCTGCGCGCTCGATCTCGGCGAGCACCGCGGGGGCACCGCGGGCGAACAGGGCGGCGAGTCCCGCCTCCCGCGGCTCCAGGTCGGCCAGCAGCAGTCCGGGCCGATGCACGTTGTTGGAGACGGCGAACCAGCCCTGTGGCCAATGCGCCAGGGGCACATCCGCCGCCACCAGCGCCGCGATCTCGCGGATGCGCGCCGCATCCAGGCGTGTCAGCGCCAGGCCGTTCACCAGCGCGGCGGGGCCCTGATCGCACATGCCGGTGCAGGACGTAACATCCACGCTCACCCGGCCGTCGG
>NZ_CAJXWY010000103.1 GCF_913062725.1 uncultured Thiohalocapsa sp. | reverse complement strand
AGTTGGTCGATGCCATCGGGCCGCTGGATCAATGGGTCGCGAGGGACCATGATGCGCTACTCGCCGAGTGAACGACCGGGGGCGGATTTGTGGGGATACCTCAGGCTCTGACCCCTTTTTTTTCTCTAGCGGCCAGTGGCGTAGGATCTGGTAGCCGCGGTTGGCGACGCCGCTGCGGGCGAGCACGAAGTGTTGTACCGGCCAGTGGATGGTCAGCGGCACCGGGTTGCTGCGGGCGGCTCTGCGCGCCAGGGTCACGTGCGGGCGATAGGGGCGCGGCTCGGGCTGGATGCCGCAGGGCAGCAGATTGTGCTGGAGCTGGCTCACGAGGTTGAAGAGGGCCGCTGGCGGGTCATCCGGGACCGCCGCCAGCAGGCGTTGACGTGGCCAGGTCTCGACGCGCTGTAGGGCAAGCTGGAAGGCCTCCAGGACCACATCGTCGCCGGCGGATGCGATGCAGGGCAGCAGGTCTGGGTCGACGTCGCCGATGAAGACCAGGGTCAGATGCAGGTCATCGGGATGGGTGGCGCGGGCGGCGCCGATGTGGCCGGTCCGCGCCTCGAGGAGCGCCGAGCGGACTGGGTCATCGGGCCACAGGGCAAAGAACAGGCGGATGCTGGCGCGACGGTCGTCCTTCATGCGGGGCGGGCTGCCGGGGTAGGGTGCTGAGGGATCATGCTGGGGTGCAGTGCCGCGGCACGTCGCCGGAGTGCCACGCGATCACGACACGCGATCACGACAACAGGGCAATGAGCCGGCTCAGTGCATGCACGACCGACTGACGGCGCACGGCATCGCGGTCGCCGGGGAAGTGCATGGTCTCGGCGCTGACGCCGGCGGGCAGCGCGAAGCCGAAGCAGACGGTGCCGACGGGCTTGTTGGCCGAGCCACCGCCGGGGCCGGCGACGCCGCTGACGGCCACCGCCACCTGGGCGGCGCTGTGGGCGAGCGCGCCCGCCGCCATCTGGCGCACCACGGGCTCGCTGACGGCGCCATGCGCGGCGAGGGTGTCGACGGTCACACCCAGCATGTCTTGCTTGGCGGCGTTGCTGTAGGTGACAAAGGCGCGATCCAGCCAGGCGCTGCTGCCGGCGATATCTGTCACGCACTTGCTGATCCAGCCGCCGGTGCAGGACTCGGCGGTGGCCAGCATGAGGCCGCTGGCGGCGAGCCGCTGGCCGAGCTGCTCGGCGAGGGCTTGCAGGTCAGTGGTCATGCGGCGTTTCGGCGCGCGGTGCTGCAGGGCGGCTGCGTTGGCAGATGCTCAGGCGGCGGGCGAAGCGGCGTCGCCCCAGCATTCGTCGAGATGACATTGCAGGCAGGCGATGAGCGCGGCTTCGGCGGCGGCGTCCAGCCGCGTGGGGTCGTGTGTGGCGCCGGTGTCGTCGCCCATCACCTGCAGCGTCATGCACAGACCCGGGTTGCGCTGCAGCCAGGTCCGCAGCATGGCCGTGAGGGCCGGCAGCATGGGCGGAAGCACGGCGAGGGCCACGGCACCGAGCACGATGAGCGGGCCCTGGCTTGGGTGGGCCGCATCGGCGCAGTGAATGGTGGCGCGCGCCGTGGGGGCCACCGAGAGTGCGACGGCGTTTTCGCGCAGCTCGTAGCGCAGTGCGGCGGTGCGGTCGAGCGCCTGCTCGGCGCACAGGGGCTGACCGGCGGTGTCCAGCAGGAGCAAGGTGAGGTTGGGGCTGTCGAGCGAATCGATCATGGCGCTTCGTTGGGCAGTTCCGACGTGTCAAGCATGCCGCAGTGCCGCCGTGATGGCAAAGACACAGATCAAACGGTAACCGGCGTTCCTGCGTTCCCCGCATCAATCCCATGGGTGCACACAACGCGGAGCCTCGCTGGCTGCATACGCGGACGGAGCCCGCCAACGACGACTAGGTTGAATACCCCGACTGAATCGCAACTTGTTCACAAAGTCAATGCGTTCAATCATGCCCGGGGCCGCCTGTCCGGGCCCGGTGTCCGCGCAGCCTCCCGGAGCAAGTCATGATGCACGTCCGCACGTCCCGCAGTTCCCGCGCCAGCCTCGCCCGTGTCTTCTCTGCCTGGACGGTGATCGTCGCCGCCGGCACGGGCCTGCTCGCGCTGGGGGTCGGGCTCATGTCCCTGGCGCTGGCGCATCCGCATCCTCATCCCGCCGCGGAGGACCACATGGCGAGCGCAAAGCTGGTAAACCCCGCGAAGCAGACGGACCTGCAGGCCCTGCTGGATGAAGTGCAGCGCACGCGTGCGGTGATGGTGGGCGAGGTGCACGACCGCTACGATCATCATCTGAATCAGCTGGCGGTGATCCGTGGCTTACATGAGCGCGGTGTGCCCATCGCCATCGGCATGGAGTGTTTTCAGCGGCCGTTCCAGCCACATCTGGACGATTTCACCGCCGGCCGGGCCTCCCTGGCGCAGCTGCTGGAGCGCACGCAGTGGCACCAGCGCTGGCGCTTCGATGTGCGACTGTACGAAGACATCCTGACCTACGCCCAGCGTCAGGCAATTCCACTGGTGGCGCTGAACGCGGCCACCGAGACGGTCTCCGCCGTGTCCGACGGCGGCATCGAGGCACTCGACGCCGAGCAGCGCGCGCTCTTTCCGCCGCGCATCGAGCTCGCCGCCGGCGCCTACCGGGCGCAGCTGAATCAAGCCTTCGCGCTGCACGGCGATATGCCCGAAGCGTATCGCGAGCGCTTCCTGCAGGTGCAATACGTGTGGGATCAGACCATGGCCCGCACCGCCGGCGACTACTTAACGGCCCATCCTGAGCGCACCCTGGTGCTGCTGGCGGGCTCCGGCCATCTGCTGCACGACGACGCCATCCCCGCGCGCCTGCGCCGCATCAACCCCGCCGAGCAGGCGGTGCTGGTGACGGACACCGGCTTCATGCCGGCGGGCGCCGAGCCCGACTACATCTTCGCCGCCCGCGACTTGTCGGTGGAGGCGCGCCCGCAGGTCGCTGAGCTGGACTAGCGGGCCTGCCGCTGGGTCTGTTGGCGGTCGGCGGCCCACGCCGCAGGGTCTTCTCGCCGGCGGCGCTGATGCCGGTGGTCTTTATCGATGCCCCGATGCCCGGTGCCGAACGGCGCTTGGCCGGCTGTCAGCATTCATTGGCTGGTCTGGTGGGTACTGGTTGTCTGTGCCGGGGGCTGCCGTGGCTGATCGCCCGCGAGTGGGCGTCTGCGGATCGGCTTGGTCTGGCTGGTCGCCCGTAGGCGGGGTCCGGCGTTGGAACGCTCGTCGGGGATCATTGCGGGGTGGAGCTGTCCGGTTTTGGCACTGAGACGCCGTCGACGTAGCTGTCGCGAGCGGTTTTGGCGCGGAAGAAGATGTCCAGCAGGTGGTCGGCGTCGCGGCGGCGGATGGTCTCGGCGAGGTGGGTCATCTCTTCGCCGAAGCGTGCGAGCATGTCGCTCAGGGCGTCGGCGTTGGCGAGGCAGATGTCCCGCCACATCACGGGGTTGCTGGAGGCGATGCGGGTGAAGTCGCGAAAGCCGCCGGCGGCGTAGCGGAAGATCTCGTCGTTGTCCTGCCGGCGGGCGAGCAGATCCACCAGCCCGAAGGCCAGCATGTGCGGCAGATGGCTGGTGGCGGCCAGCACGTGGTCGTGATGGGCCACGTCCATTTCCGTCACCACGGCGCCGGCGGTCTCCCACATGGCGCGCACCCGCGCCAGGGCCGCAGCGTCGGTTTGCGGCAGCGGCGTGAGAATGACGCGACGGTTGTGGTAGAGCTCCGGGAAGGAGGCGGCGACGCCGCTGTGCTCGGTGCCGGCGATGGGATGCCCGGGCACCAGCCGCGCGGGCACCTCGCCGAACACCGCCGCCGCATCGGCGACGACGCTGCCCTTGACGCTGCCGCCGTCGGTCATCACGGCGTCCGCCCGCAGCTGCCCCTGGATGCGCTCGAAGACGCCGCGCACGGCGCCCAAGGGCACGGCGAGGAAGACCATGTCGGCGCCGGCCACGGCCTCGGCCGGGTCACGGCTGCAGTCGTCGATGACGCCCAGATCGCAGGCCAGCTCGAGGTTCTGCGCCGAGCGTCCGCAGCCGATGATCTCGCCGACGGCGCCGGCGCCGCGCAGGGCCCGCGCCAGCGAGCCGCCGATGAGGCCGACCCCGATGATGGCGAGCCGCTCGATCACCCGCGCAGCACCTCGGCCAGCGCGGTGAGCAGGCGCGCGTTCTCGTGCCTGAGGCCAATGCTGATGCGCAAGTGGTTGGGCAGGCCGTAGTTGGCCACGGGCCGGCAGATGACGCCCCGGCGCAGCAGCGCCGCATCCACCGGCCCCACCGGCCGCCCCAGATCAGCAGTGACGAAATTGCATACCGACGGGATGTAATCCAGCCCCAGATCCGCCAGCCCGGCGGTGACGCGGGCCATTTCGGCGCGATTGTGGTCGACGGAGCGCCGCACATGGGCGCGGTCGCCGAGGGCCGCCGCCGCCGCGGCCTGGGCCGGAGCGTTGACATTGAAGGGGTGGCGGACGCGGTTCATCAGCTCCGCCACCGCCGGATGGCTGAGCCCGTAGCCCACCCGCAGCGCCGCAAGACCGTGCACCTTGGCGAAGGTGCGCGTGACGATGAGATTCGGAAAGTCCGTAAGCCAGCGGCTGGTGTCGGGGTAGTCCGGCGCCTCGACGTACTCGAAGTAGGCCTCGTCGACCACCGCGATGACCTGCGGCGGCAGGCCTTGCAGGAACGCCCGCAGCGGCCCGGCGCCGAGCCAGGTGCCGGTGGGGTTGTTGGGGTTCGCAATCCAGACCACCCGGGTACGCTCGCCCACCAGCGCCGCCATGGCGTCCAGATCATGGCCATAGTCCCGGGCGCGGGCGACGCGGGCGGTGGCGCCCACGGCCTGGGTGGCGATGGGATAGACGGCGAAGGCGTGCTCGGAGAACACCGACTCGACGCCTGGCTGCAAAAAGGTGCGCGCCACCAGATCCAGCACATCGTTGGAGCCATTGCCGACGGTGACCTGCGCCGGGTCCAGGCCATGATGCTCGGCGATGGCCCGGCGCAGCGCGAAGGCGCCGCCGTCCGGATACAGCCCAAGGTCCGCCGAACAGTCCCGAAAAGCCGCCTGCGCCGCCTCGCCGCAGCCGAGCGGATTCTCGTTGGAGGCGAGCTTCACCGCCGCGCCGATGCCAAGCTCGCGCTCGAGCTCCGACAGCGGCTTACCGGGCACATAGGGGGTGAGGCCGGCGATGTGGGGGGCGGCGAGGTGGAGGAAGGGGTGGTCGGGGGTGGCCATGGGGTGGTTGGGTGTTGGTTACTGGTTATAGGACGGCTTCCGGGTACGAGCCCAAGACCTTGCACAGGTTTGCGGCTGTCTTCAGCTGGACCAGTGCGTCGGCGACCTTGGCGTCGCTGCGGTGGCCGCAGATGTCGACGAAGAAGACGTAGTCCCAGACGCCCTGGCGGGACGGGCGCGATTCGATGCGGGTCATGCTGATGGCCTGCTCGGCGAAGGGCGTCAGCAGGCGGTGCAGGCCGCCGGCCTCGTTACGGCACGAGAGCAGCAGACTGGTCTTGTCGCGGCCGCTGGGTGGCGCGTCCTCGCGGCCGATGATGAGAAAGCGCGTGGTATTGCCGGGCTCGTCTTCGATGCACTGCGCCAGGTTGCGCAGCTCGTAGAGCTCGGCGGCGGCCTCGCCGGCGACGGCGGCGGCGTCGCCGGATCGGGCTGCGAGCCTGGCGGCCTCGGCATTGCTGCCGACGGCGACGCGCTCGGCGGCGGGCAGGTGGCGGTCGAGCCAGCCACGGCACTGGGCCAGCGACTGCTGATGGGAATACACCGTGCGCACGGCGCCCACCTCGGTGGCCCGGCTCAGCAGGTGATGGTGGATGCGCAGCATTACCTCGCCGGCGATGCGCAGCGGCGAGCGCGCGAACATGTCGAGGGTGTGATTCACCACGCCCTCGGTGCTGTTCTCCACCGGCACCACGCCGAAGTTGCAGGAGCCGGACTCGACCTCGCGAAAGATGTCACCGATGGTGCCGAAGGGCTGGGTGCGCACCGAGTGGCCGAAGTGCTTGAGCGCCGCCGCCTGGGTGAAGGTGCCCTCGGGGCCCAGGTAGCCCACCGACAGCGGGCGCTCCAGCGCCAGGCAGGCGGACATGATCTCGCGGAACAGCCGGGCCATCTCCTCGTCGTCCAGCGGCCCCGGATTCTGCGCCTTGATGCGGCGCAGGATCTCGGCCTCGCGCTCGGGGCGGTAGTAATGGGTACTCTGTCCCGCCGTCTCTTTGATCTTGGCGACTTCGCGGGCGCAGTCCGCGCGCTCGGAAATGAGCTTGAGCAGCTCCGAGTCGATGCTGTCGATACGCTCGCGAATCGGGGCGAGACGGTCTTCGCTGTTCATTGCGGGGATCGGATGGCTCGGCTGCGTTGGGGGCAGGCCCCGGCGTCGGCTTGAGTGTACCTGGAAATCCGCCGGCTGGGCGTGCGCCGTTGCCCGACGACGCGCCGGGGCACGCCCGGAGTCATCAGGCCGGCGCGCCGTCCGCGGCCGCACCGTTGCCCAGGTAGCGCACCGACAGCACGCCCTCGATGCCGGCGATATCCCGCAAGGTCTGCTGCGGGCAGGGGCCGTCCACGTCGATGAGGGTCACCGCCAGGTCGCCGCGGGAGCGGTTCAGCATGTCGATGATATTGAGACCGCCCTCGGCGAGGTCGGTGGAGATCTGGCCCACCATGTTTGGCACGTTGCGGTTCACCACAGCCATACGATAGCCGCCCTGGCGCGGCAGCATGATGTCGGGAAAGTTGACGGCGTTGGTGATATTGCCGTCTTCCAGATACGCACGCACCTGCTCCGCCACCATGATGGCGCAATTGTCCTCTGCCTCGCGGGTGGAGGCGCCGAGGTGCGGCAGGGTCACCACCCGCGGGTGGTCTTTGAGCAGGTTGGACGGGAAATCGCAGACGTAGGCATAGAGCTTGCCGGCGTCCAGGGCGGTCACGGCGGCGTCGTCGTCGATGATGCCGCTGCGGGAGAAGTTGAGCAGCACGGCCCCGTCGGGCATGTTGGCGATGCGCTCGGCGTTGATCATGTGCCGGGTCTGGTCCGTGAGCGGCACATGGAAGCTGATGAAGTCGGCGCGGGCCACCAGGTCGTCCACCGACAGCGCCGCCTCCACATCGCTTTGCAGCTTCCAGGCCGCGCGCACGGTGATGCTGGGGTCGAAGCCGATGACCTTCATGCCCAGCGCCCGGGCGGCATTGGCCACCTGCACGCCGATGGCCCCGAGGCCGATGACGCCCAAGGTGCGCCCCGGCAGTTCCATGCCGACGAATTGCTTCTTGCCCGCTTCCACGGCTTTGTTGATGGCCGCATCGTCGCCCTCCAGCGCGCGCGCGAACCGGGCCGCCTCGGCGATGTTACGCGCGGCGATGAGCATGCCGGCGAGCACCAGCTCTTTGACGGCATTGGCGTTGGCGCCCGGCGCGTTGAACACGGCGATGCCGCGCGCGCTCATGTCGGCGACGGGAATGTTGTTGACGCCGGCGCCGGCGCGGCCGATGGCCTTGACGGTGTCCGGGATGGTCATGTCATGCATTTTCGCCGAGCGCACCAGGATGGCGTCCGGGTGACCGAGCTCGGAGGCGATTTCGTAGGATTCCCGCGGCAGGCGATTCAGGCCGGCGACGGAGATGTTGTTGAGGGTTTGAATTTTGAACATGGGGAAAAACCAGTCTCAAAGAGGATTCGGAGTCGGCGGGCTGGGTGGCGGCGGGCGGGGGACGCCGTGAATACATCCCTGTAGGCTTCACGACCGCATCCCTGCGGTCGAG
>NZ_CAJXWY010000102.1 GCF_913062725.1 uncultured Thiohalocapsa sp. | reverse complement strand
GCGGGCTGGGTTGCGGCTGGCGGGGGTCTCGACAGCAGGGATGCTGTCGTGAAGCCTACAGGGACGTATTCACGGCGTCCCCCGTCAGCTGCAACCCAGCCCGCAGACGCCTGCGCCGGACATTGACAGCCGCCGGGTATACTATTCGCGAGGCAGCGCCGAGGTTGGACCTGGCGCATCGGGTTGTGGGTCTTTGCAGATCGAAGAGCAGCCCGCGAGGGTCGCCGTGGTGATGTCCTCGGACCCGAACCAGCATACCAGCCCCTGGCCGCCGAGCCCCGCCCGCCGCATATTGCCTGACACCGGAATAGACCATGCGCCGCCCAGAAGCTTGCTGCCCACCGCATGACAGCGTCTTGGACCGGGTGAACATCCCCGCGATCATGTCGAAGCCGGCCATCAGCGTCTCGCCGGACAGGGACATCCGCGACGGTGCCCGGCGCGTTTCCCGCTTCAATCGGTCCCGGGCACCGGTCGTGAGCGACGGCGAGGTGGCGGGCTTTGTCAGCCTCACCGCTCCCGTCATCGAGGACATGGCGGCGAAGCGGGGCTGACGGCGACATGGCTCAGCAACAGGCGTTGGGCGGGGATGGCTGGCTCGAGGCCGTGCGCCGCGTGCCGTCACCGCACTGCAACGCGCGTCCGGCGGGCACCGTGATCGACCTGCTGGTCATCCACAACATTGCCTTGCCGCCGGGGGCATTCGGCGGGCCCTGGGTGGAGCAGCTCTTCTGCGGACAGCTCGACCCCGACGCGCACCCCTATTTCGCGACCATCGCCAGCAATCCCGTCTCCGCGCATCTGTTCATCCGCCGCGACGGCGAGACGGTGCAGTTCGTCGATCTCTGGCAACGGGCTTGGCATGCCGGGCGCTCGTGCTGGCACGGCAAAAGCGAGTGCAACGACTACGGCATCGGCATCGAGCTCGAGGGCACGGATGAGACGCCTTTCACCGCCGCCCAGTATCGGCGCCTGGCCGCACTCACCGGCGAGATCATGCGTCGCTTTCCGGCGATCACCGCCGAGCGGATCGTCGGCCACAGTGATGTGGCCCCCGGGCGCAAGACAGACCCCGGACCCGCGTTCGACTGGGACCGGTATCGCCGGTTGCTCGCCGCCGTCGACGGCGCCCGGCGCTGAGCCCGAGCGCCCGGCTCGCGCGCCCAGCTCGGGACTTAGCCCGCACGCACCATCGCCGCCGCCGGCGTATGCACGGACAGCGGCCATTCGGTGGTGAGAATTTCCTGCTGCTCGGTCCAGCGCACGAGCTCCATGGTGCCGTCGTGATGCTCCACGAGGGCCGTGCAGCTCTCCACCCAGTCGCCGCAGTTGCAATAGGTGACGCCGTCGATGTCCCGGATCTCGGCATGGTGGATGTGACCACAGATCATCCCGTCCACCCGGCGCGCCCTGGCCTCGCCGGCCACCGCCCGCTCGAAGTCGCCGATGTAATTGACGGCGTCCTTGACCCGATGCTTCAGATAGGCCGCCAGGGACCAGTAGCCCAGCCCGAGCCGCCGTCGCATCCAATTCAGCCGGTGATTCACCGACAGCAGCAGATCGTACAGGTGGGAGCCGAGCACCGCGAGCCAGCGCTCGTTTTGGACCACGTGGTCGAACTTATCGCCATGCAGGATCAGGAATTCACGCCCGTCGCTGGTGGTATGGACGATCTCGTCGCGCACCGCCACGTTGCCGAAGTCGCTGCCGACGTGGGGGCGCAGGATCTCGTCATGGTTGCCCGGCACATAGATCACCTCGGTGCCGTTACGCGCCTTGTCCAGCACAGCGCGCACCACATTGTTGTGGGACTGCGGCCAGTGCACGCCGTTTTTCATGGCCCAAATATCGATGATGTCGCCGACCAGGTAGAGCTGGCGGCATTCGGTGGCCTGCAGAAAGTCCAGAAGAAATTCCGCTTGGCAGCCACGGAAGCCCAAATGGACATCGGAGATCCAAATGCTGCGATATTTGAGGGGATGGAGACGTTCGACCTGACCGACACTGAACGCTGCACGCATACGGGCCACCACGGCGGGTCCAAATACCCGCTATGGTCGCGTGCGATTGTTGCGGTGGTATTGACACCGCATGAAGATCCGGTGAAACGCGCACGCTCATGGGCACCGCGCGCTGTCGTGGCGAGCGTACCATGACCGTCATACGACCATTACATGACGCTGTGATGACCCGGGCGGATTGATTCGTGGCCCGCGGCGCCAACGGCGATAGCCCTCACACCGTGCGCCAAAACCCGGAGATCGCCGCGACGCCCTGGGCGCCATGGACGAAGCTGTGCTCGAGATCGGCCTCGGACAGGCCGCCGAGGGCATACACCGGCAGCGTAGCCGCGTCGGCCAGCGCCGCGAACCGCTGCCAGCCGAGGGGGACGGCCCGTGGGTGGGTCGCCGTGGGCATGACGGGACCCAGCAGCGCATAGTCCAGCCCGAGCGCCGCGGCGCGCTGGAGATCAGCCGCGCTGTGACAGGAGGCGCCGACCAGCGCCGCACCCGCCGGACGCGCGTCTAGACGCCACAGGGCGTGCGCCTGCAGGTGCAGTCCGTGCGCGGGCACATCGGCCATGGCCTGCGGACGGCGGTTCAGCAACAGCCTGGCGCCGGCCTGCCGGCACAGGGCGAAGGCCTGTCGGGCGAGGCCACAGTAGGCCGCATCGCCGATGCCATGGGCACGCAGTTGCACCAGCTCGAGACCGCCTGCCAACGAAGCCTCCAGGCGGCGCAGGAAGCCCGACGCGTCGCCCGGGTCCGCCCCCGTGATCAGATAGCGCACCGGCAACCGCAGGGCATCGATAATGGGCTTGTCCGCCGCGGGGAAGCGCTGCGCGTCCAGGGCCGCCGGCGCTACCCAGTCCAGCGGCTGACCTTCCAGGCCCCGCGGCTCGCCGGCGAACCCGGACACCAGGAAGACATCCAGCAGCACCCGGCGGTCGTCGTAGTCGTGGCGCACACGGATCAGCGGGCGGGCGCTTCGCACCTCGACGCCGAGCTCCTCGCGCAATTCCCGGGCCAGCGCGCGGCGGGCGGGCTCGTCGGGCTCCAGCTTGCCGCCGGGGAACTCCCACAGCCCGCCCTGATGCACGTCGGCGGCGCGCCGGGCGATGAGCACCCGCCCCCGGCCGTCGAGCAGGGCGCCGGCGGCGACGTGGACAAGGCGCTTGTGCGGGTTGGGACGGCCCTCAGGTCCGGTACTCGGCATTGATCCGGACATAGTCATAGCTCAGGTCGCAGGTGAGCAAGCGCACCGCAGCCTGCCCCCGCCCCAGGGCCACGCGGATACGCAGGGCGTCCTGCGCCATGACGGCACGACCCGCGGCCTCGGTGTAATCCTCGTCGCGCCCGCCGCCGCTCACGATCAGGCAGTCATCGAGCCAGATACGCACCCGCGCGATGTCGAGCTCAGGTACACCGGCACGCCCGACGGCGGCCAGGATCCGTCCCCAGTTTGGATCGGACGCGAACAGCGCCGTCTTGACCAACGGCGAGTGGGCGATGGTGTCGGCAACCGTGCGCGCCTCGGCGGGGCTCGCCGCCTCCGCCACCTCCAGCGTCACCAGTTTGGTCGCGCCTTCGCCATCGCGGACGATGGCCGTGGCGAGTGTGTCACAAACGCTGTGCACCGCTTGGGTCAACGCCCTGGCGGCCGCCGTCTCGGTACGCACCGGGGGTGCGTCCAGGGTCGCGGCGGCGCAGAGCACACAAGCGTCGTTGGTGGAGGTATCACCATCGATGCTGATGGCGTTGAAGGTGTCGGCGACGGTCTCGCGCAGGATCGCACTCAGCAACGCTTGCGGCACGGCGGCGTCCGTGGCCAGGAAGGCGAGCATGGTGGCCATGTCCGGGCGGATCATGCCGGCGCCCTTGGCGATGCCCACCACGGTCGCCTCACGGCCGTCGATGTCGCAGCGCGCGCTGGCGGTCTTCGGCGTCGTGTCGGTGGTCATGATGGCACGGGCGGCGTCTTCCCAGCCGTCCTCGCGCAGCGCGGTGAGCAAGGTTGGGAGTGCTGCGGCGATGCGCGCCGCCGGGAGATATTCGCCGATGACGCCGGTGGAGAACGGCAAAACCTGCGCCGGGTCGCAGTGGCCGGCGACGGCGAGTGCGCTGCAACAGGCCTCGGCGTCGGCGAGACCGCGGGCACCCGTGCCGGCGTTGGCATTGCCGGCGTTGATCAGCAGCCACCGTGGCGAAGTCTGTGTCAGGTGCCGCCGGGCCAGCTGCACCGGTGCGGCGCAGAAGGCATTGGTGGTGAACACCGCCGCCGTCTGCGCGGCTGGCGGCAGGGCCATCAGCACCAGATCATCCCGCCCCTGATAACGGATCCCGGCGGCGCCGGCGGCGAGACGAACGCCCGGGATGCGTAATGCCGCCACCGGGCTCAGGCCACCTTGCCGTGGCACTGCTTGTATTTCTTGCCCGACCCGCAGGGACAAGGCTCATTGCGGCCGACCTTGCGCTCGCCCCGCACAAAGGGCTGATGATCGGCGCCGGGAGCCGCGTCCTGACCGACGCCCGCCGCTGTCTGACGCCGCCCCGTCGCCCGTGCCTGCTGGGCCGCACCGGCGGCCTGATCGCCGTCCGCAGTGGCCGGCTCGGCGGCGGCGCCGAGGCCAGAGAAGGCCTCGTGCTTGAACTGGAAGTCGCGCTGGCGGGGCTCCGCGGGTGCCACGTCCTCCGGCGAGCGCACCTGCATGCGCGAAAGCGTGCGCACCACTTCTTGCTTGATGTTCGCGAGCATGGCCGAGAACATCTCGAAGGCCTCGCGCTTGTACTCCTGCTTGGGGTTCTTCTGCGCGTAGCCCCGCAGGTGGATACCCTGGCGCAAGTAGTCCATTTGTGCCAAGTGGTCTTTCCACTGGGTGTCCAGGGTCTGCAGCATCACCGCCTTCTCGATCTGGCGCATGGTGTCGGCGCCGACGAGCTTTTCCTTCTCGGCGTAGTAGCCGGCGACCGTATCGGCGATGCGCTGGCGCAGCGTCTCCTCGTGCAGATCGTGATCCGCGTCCAGCCATTGCTGGATGGGCCAGTCGCCACCGAAGAAGTCCGCCAGCGCCTGGGACAGCCCGGGCACGTCCCACTGCTCCTCCAGGCTTTGTGGCGGGACGTGGCCGCTGATGAGGTTATCCAGGACGTCCGCGCGCATGGCCGCGACGGTGCCGGAGATGTCCTCGCCGTCCATGAGCTCCCGGCGCTGCTCGTAGATCACCTTGCGCTGATCATTGGCGACGTCGTCGTACTCCAGGAGCTGCTTGCGGATGTCGAAGTTGCGCCCCTCGACCTTGCGCTGGGCATTCTCGATGGCCTTCGTCACCCACGGATGCTCGATGGCCTCGCCTTCCTGCATACCCAGGCGCTGCATCATGTTGCCGACCTTGTCGGAGGCGAAGATGCGCATCAAGTTGTCTTTCAGCGACAGGTAAAAGCGTGAGGAGCCCGGGTCACCCTGGCGCCCCGAGCGCCCGCGCAGCTGGTTGTCGATGCGCCGCGACTCGTGGCGCTCGGTGCCGATGACATGCAGTCCGCCGGCGGCGATGACGCGCTGGTGGCGGGCCTGCCAGTCGGTCTTGATGCGCTCGCGCGCCGCCGCATCTGCGACCGCCTCGAGCTCGGCGTCCAGATTCCCGCCGAGCACGATATCGGTGCCGCGACCCGCCATGTTGGTGGCGATGGTCACGGCGCCGGGCTCGCCGGCGCGGGCAACGATGCCCGCCTCGCGCTCGTGCTGCTTGGCGTTCAGGACCTCATGGTCGATCTGCTCCTGCTTGAGCAGATTCGAGACCAGCTCGGAGGTCTCGATGGAAGCGGTGCCCACCAGCGCCGGCTGGCCGCGCTCGACGCACACCTTGATATCGTCGATGATTGCGCGGTATTTCTCGTCCTGCGTCAGGTAGACGAGATCGCCGCGATCCTGGCGGACCATGGGCCTGTGGGTCGGAATCACCACCACCTCGAGCCCATAGATGCTCTGGAACTCGTAGGCTTCGGTATCCGCGGTGCCGGTCATGCCGGCGAGCTTGGGGTAGAGCCGGAACAGGTTCTGAAAGGTGATGGAGGCCATCGTCTGGTTTTCGGGCTGGATCTCCACCCCCTCCTTCGCCTCGACGGCCTGGTGCAGGCCCTCGGACCAGCGCCGGCCGGGCATGGTGCGGCCGGTGAACTCGTCGACGATGATGATCTGCCCGTCGCGGACGATGTAGTCCACGTTCTTCTGGAACAGCGCATGCGCCCGCAATGCGGCATAGACATGGTGCATGAGGACGATGTTGGTCGCATCATACAGGCTCTCACCATCTCCAAGGAGGCCGAGCTCCATGAGCATGGCCTCCACCCGCTCGTGCCCCTCTTCGCTCAGATACACCTGGCGGGACTTTTCGTCCACGGAGAAATCACCGGGGCCGAAGTCCGGTTGGCCCTCTTCGTTCTTGATGGGCTCCTGGCGGGTCAGGCTCGGGATAACCTGGTCGATCTGTTTGTACAGATCGGTGCTGCCCTCCGACGGCCCGGAGATGATGAGCGGCGTGCGCGCCTCATCGATGAGGATGGAGTCCACCTCGTCGACGATGGCGTAGAAGGGATCACGCTGGACACGCTGCTCCGGCGTGAAGGCCATGTTGTCGCGCAGGTAATCGAAGCCGAACTCGTTGTTGGTGCCGTAAGTGATATCGCCACCATAGGCCTCGCGCCGCGTGCACGGCCGCAGATGGCGGTAGCCGGGCTCGCCGGCGGCGGGCTCGAAGGCCGGGTCGTAAAGGAAAGATGCCGTGTCCGGGCTGCCGCCCCCCGAGCTGTTGATGACACCCACCGTGAGGCCCAGGAAGTCGTAGATCTGCCCCATCCAGGCGGCATCACGACGGGCCAGGTAGTCGTTGACGGTTACCACGTGCACGCCCTTGGCGGGCAGGGCGTTGAGGCAGGCGGCCAGGGTGGCCACCAGCGTCTTGCCTTCGCCGGTGCGCATCTCGGCGATCTTGCCGTCGTGCAGGACCATGCCGCCCACCAGCTGCACATCGAAGTGGCGCATCCCCAGCACGCGCTTGCCCGCCTCGCGCACCACGGCGAAGGTCTCGTCGAGCAGATCCTGCAGCGGTGTGTCGGCGCACGCGCGCTCGCGCAGCCGCTCCATGCGACTGCGCAGCTCGGCATCGCTCAGGCGCCCCAGCCCGTCTTCCAGCGCATTGATGGACTCGGCAATCTTGAGCAGCTTCTTGACCAGACGGTCGTTGCGGCTGCCGAAGAGCTTCTTGAAGACGTTGATACCCATGAATTGCCCGCGAAGGGACCTCAGCGGCGTGAAGAAATCTCTATAGGATACCCGAAGGTGGGGCCGAGCGCTGCGCGTGTGACCCGACTGCAGCACAACGATGGCGCACCCACCGGGGCACGGCGGGTGCGGTGTGGCCGCCATGTGCGAGGGCGTCAGAGGCGGGCGAGACGGGATTTCCTGCTCAGATCCAGGTACTGCATGGGGTTGATCGCTTCGCCGTTGCGCCGCACCTCGAAGTGGATATGCGGCCCCGTGGAGCGCCCCGTGGAGCCGAGCTTGGCGATGATCTGGCCCTTGCTCACCATGTCGCCCTCCTTCACCAGATTGCGCTGATTGTGGGCATACCGGGTCTCGAGCCCGTTGGCGTGGCGCACTTCGACGATGTTGCCATAGCCGCCCTTGCGTCCGGAGAAGATCACGATGCCGTCGGCCATGGCAACGATATCGGTGCCCGACTTGGCCGCGATATCGATGCCCTTGTGCATGCTGCGACGACCGGTGATGGGGTGGCGGCGGTAGCCGAACCCAGAGGTCACGACGCC
>NZ_CAJXWY010000101.1 GCF_913062725.1 uncultured Thiohalocapsa sp. | reverse complement strand
CGTGACCAATTGCTGACCTGGGTGCATGCCATTCGATGGAAGCCGCCGTTTGGCGCCATTCACCTCACGGATTCACGCACCAATTAGAGATCGTGTCGGGATGTCAAATGAAAAGACCATACCGTCGCAACTTCCACGCCTTAGTGGCGCAGAACGCGCAGATCGACCAGCTCACCCGGGGCATGTTCCAGGCCGCCGCCCGCATCACCCCGCTGGTGGAAGAGAACCTGGCAGTCGCCAGCACGCGCATGGCCCGGCAGAGCGCCGCCATCGCCGACGACGCCACCCGGCGCACGCAGTGGAGCCTGCTCGTGGCCATCATCACGCCGCTGTTGGGCTTTGTGCTGGCCCTGGTGATTACCGCCCGCATCGTGCATCCAGTGCGACGCATGGTGGGCCTGCTCGATCAGATGACGCGCGAGGTCCCGCGCGAGCGCTTGGAGGCCGACCCGGCCGGGCGCGACGAGATCAATGCCATGGCCATAGCCCTCAACACCCTCGCCGACCATCGGGCACGCTTTTCGGAGTGGTGGCGCCATTCCATGCAGGCAGCCACCGCCTGCCGTGACATGACCGAGATGGCCGACGGTGACGAGCGCCTCGAGGCCGCCCTTGAGATGCGCAAGGCGTTCGGGGCCAAGCTCGCGCAGTTGAACAACGAGCGCCAGCGCATGCTGGACCACGCGGCCCGCCTGGAAGCGATCGCCACACAACAGCCAGGCAACTCCCGAGGGCGCGCGCATGCCGTCGAGCTGTCAAGTCTTGCGAGTGACCTGCGCACCCTGGCACGCGTGGTGGCCGGCGGCTGAAAAAACCTGGTAAAAAACTCGTGAAAGGGTGCAGGCGGATGGGTAAACTCCGGATACCAACCCGCGCAGCTCAGCTCGCCCGCGATGCCAGAGCCCATCAGCCCGCTCGACCCCGCCGCCCCGCCCGGTCCGGTCGTCGCCGCCGTGCGCTTCGATGAAGTGGGACGGCACTGCCTGCGACAAGCCCTGCGCGCGGCGGCGCATCAGCACCGACCCGCCATCGCGCTGCACATCCTGCACGAAACCGCACGCACCGCCGGCCTTTATCGTCGCCACGACGACGGCGACGTGCTCCGACCCAATCTCGATGTAGCCGCCGAGCTGCTGACCGGGCTCACCGCCGAGGCGCTGGCCGACGAGCCCGAAGCGCGTGGTGACGCCCTGCGCCAGCTGGTCGTCCCCGGGCTGCCGAAGCAGCGGATCATCGAAGTGGCCCGACTCACCCATGCCGGGCTCATCGTCATCGGCGGCCGACCGCTGACCGGTCTCGATCGGCTCTTGCGGCGCGACGTCACCGGCGCGGTGCTCAGACGGGCGCCGTGCCCGGTCATGGTCGTGGATGCCGCCGGCAATCGTCTCGACCCGCGCCATCTGCGGCCCCTGCCGCCCAATCACACGCTGCCGCCCGCCGTGGAGACCACCTGAGCCCGCGCGGCCCGCCCCCGCGCCCCAATGCCGGGCCCGCACCCCAAAGCGCCCGCCCGCGGCGGCGACCAAGAGCACCGAAGGGTGCGGCGACCGGCGCATCCAGCATCAGAGATCCGCCGCGGGCTCGCCAGGATGACACTCCGCCGCAAGCCGGCCGAGCACCACCTGGCGGATACGTCGCTCCGAGGCGTTTTGTACCTGGATCTCGAGCCCGTCCAGCACCAGACGCTCGCCCTGGGAGGGAATACGCCCGGTATGCTGGAGGATCCATCGGTTGACGGTGTCGGTGGGCTTGCCGGGGAGCTCGAGCTGGAAGAACTCCTCTACGCAGCGCACCTCCATATGGCCATCCACCAGAATATGATCGCTATCCAGGACCTTGTGCTGCCTCGGTAACTCATCCACTTCATCATAGATCTCACCGACCAGCTCCTCGACCAGATCCTCCAGCGTGACGACACCGTCGAGGTAGCCGGTCTCGTCCACCACCACTGCCATGTGCTGCTTTTCCCGCCGCAGCAGCGGGAGCAGCACATCGAGCTTCTGGTTATCCGGCACGTACAGCGGTGACCGGGCGATGCTAAAAGCATCCGCCTCCAGCGCACCGGACGCGACCTGCTGAAACAGGTCGCGCAAAAACAGGATCTTCAGAATCTCGTTGGAGTCGGCGCCGTGCAACGGTATGCGTGAATAGGGCTGCGCCAGGACTTCCGGCAGGATCTCCGCCAGGCTGCGCCGGCCATCCAACATAAAGACGCGCCGCATCGGGGTCATCACGTCGGACGCCTTGAGGTCGTTGAGGATGAACACCCGCTCGATCATCTCGCGCTCGTCCGCCTCGATGGTGCCCTCCTCCTCCCCGTGCTCGGTCATGCTGATGAGCTCGGCCTCGGTCACCACAGGGTCGCCATACTCGCCGGTCAGCCGCTGTACCCAATTGGTGAATCGACTGAAGAGCCAGACCAGGGGGTAGATGGCATGCATGAAGCCGACCAGTCCCGGTGCGATCGCCAGCGAAATGCGCTCGGAATAACGTGTGGCCAGGCTCTTCGGCGTGATCTCGCCGAAAATCAGGATCAGTGCCGTCAGCACGCCCACCGCAACGCCCGGCCCGAGATGGCCGAGCCAGCGGGTGGCCAGCACGGTGGCGATGGCGGAAGCGGCGATATTGACGACGTTGTTGCCGATGAGGATGGTGATCAGCATGCGCGCAGGATCGCTCTTCAGCCGATACAGCGCCACAGCACCGGGGCGTCCCTCATGGTTCAACGCCTCCGCCCGTGCGAGTGAAATGGACACCAACGCTGTCTCCGAGCCGGAGAACAGACCCGAGAGGAGCAGCAACACGAGCAGCGTCAGCAGTTCTTGCATAGTATTTCGAGGAACGCGTCCGAGACGCACCGATGAGCACAGACGGCCATTATCTTTATACTGGTGGCGACACCGCTGCCAGCCAGCCACACCCGCCGGGTTGCCCGTCCGAGGCTGCCGCGTCCCGGCGCCGGGGGCTCACCACACAGGCTCAGGCCGAGTCAGAGGTCGTAACGGAATCGTAACATTAGCGCGTCGACGCTCTAACCCCGCAGGGTCAACCGCGACTGCGATGCGCAGACCCCGCGGCGCGCATGGCCCGCGGCGGCATCGGCACCGGGGAGCCTGATCACCGCCGGGCATCGGCGGGCGACCTCCCCCGGCGGTGCCTGCTGGCCCGGGCGGGATGGCCATCGACGTAGCTCAGCCGCGGAGAGTCCATCATGAGTACAGACGAAGGTGCTATCCACACTCAGGTCGACGCTCTGCGTCAAGCCCTCGCCCGCAACAAGCGCAAGCGGGTCCGGCGCCTGCTCAGGATGATGCATCCGGCGAAGATCGCCAGCTTGCTGGAAACCCTGACACCCGCGCAGCGCGTCGGTGTCTGGCAGCAAATCGATGAGCCAGTGGAGCACAAGGTGCTGGCACACATCTCGCCGGCGCTGCAGACGCAGCTCACCCGCGACGCCGGCGCCGGCGAACCGGCCGAGCAGGCGGCGACGCTGCACGCGGGCAGCGCCGCCGACGTATCGGATACGGCGGACGAAACCCAGCTGCGCGTGGTGCTGGAGGCCCTGGAGAGCGGCAAGCTCAAACGCATCGGCCGACTGTTTCGCAAACTACACCCCGCACGCATCGCCGGCTTGCTGGAATCTCTGCCCGCCGCTGACCGCGCGGCGGCCTGGGATATGCTCGAGCACGAGCGCATGGGGAAAGTGCTGCGGCATCTGCATGAAGCGGTGCGCCGGCGGCTGGCCGCAGAAATGGAGCTGGACGACCTGGTGGATGCCGCCCGGACCATGGCCCCTGACGATTTGGTGGATCTTATCCAGGACCTGCCGGGAAGCCTCGGCCGGGAGATTCTCCAGACCCTGAACCAGCGCGAGCGGGTGCGGGTGGAATCCATGCTGTCCTATCCCGAGGACAGCGCCGGCGGCCTGATGAACCTGGACCAGATCGCGGTGCGCCCGGACATCAAGGTGGGCACGTTGTTGCGCTATCTGCGCTTGCTGGAAGACCTGCCACCGAACACCGACAAGTTCTACATCGTCGACCGTAACCGCCGCTACCAGGGCATCGTACGCGCCCGCCGGGTGCTCACCGCCAAGCCCGAGACACCCATCGTCGAGCTGATGGAGACCGACTTCGAGCCGGTGACGGCGGCCACGCCCGCAACGGACATCGCCCACCGCTTCGAGACCCAGGATCTCATCTCGGTGCCAGTGGTGGACGCCGCCGGTGTGCTCCTGGGGCGTATCACCGTGGATGATGTGGTCGACGTTATCCGCGACCAGGCGGAGCATTCCATGATGGGCATGGCTGGACTCGACGAGGAAACGGACATGTTCGCCCCGGTGCTGGCCAGTAGCCGACGGCGAGCCGTCTGGCTCGGCATCAATCTGGTGACGGCCTTCCTGGCCGCCTGGGTCATCGGCTTGTTCGAGCACACACTGGAGCAGGTGGTGGCGCTGGCGGTGCTGATGCCCATCGTCGCCAGCATGGGCGGCATCGCCGGCAGCCAGACGCTGACATTGGTTATCCGCGGGCTCGCGACGGGTCAGTTGGGCACGGTCAACACGCCTATCCTGTTGTTGAAGGAAATCAGCATCGGGCTCCTCAATGGCCTGCTCTGGGCGCTGGTGGTGGCGGCGCTCGCCATCGCCTGGTTCGGCAATTGGGCCATCGGCGGCATCATCGCCGCCGCCATCTTGCTCAACCTGTTCTGCGCCGCCCTGGCCGGGGTGGTGATCCCCCTCATCATGCGCCGGCTTGGCATCGATCCGGCACTGGCGGGTAGTGTGGTCCTGACGACGGTCACCGACGTCGTCGGATTTCTCGCCTTTCTGGGGCTGGCCACCCTGCTGTTGCTTTAACAAAAGCACAACGGCGCCGTTACCGCCGCGGTGCGGTCCCAGCGCCCCGCGGCACGGCCCAGGTCATCCGGCGCTGCGCCCCGGGCGCCGCAAGCTCAGCCGCTCGTAATGTGCACCTCGAATTGCGAAAACAGCATGCGCGTTGTCGCCATGCGGTAGATGAGCGCGTTCAGCCAGTCCGCCAGCAACAGCTCCAGATCCGGCGCTTCGCAGGCGATGTCGAGCGCCGTCCGCGGCTGCACCGCCGCCGGATCGCAGACGATGGCCGTGAGCGCCAGCGCCGCCTGGCTGAAGGCCTCCGCCGGGCTGGCGCCGACGCCCTCCACGCCGATATCGGCGCGGTGCTCGAAGTGTCGCCAGCCGGGCACAGATGGCGGTCGATCAGGGCTCGGATCGCTGCGGTGGGGGGCGTGCGCTGGCATGCCTGGCTCCATGCGGTACCAAGACTCACGACTCGTTGGCGGCCGGGTGGACGGATGTGGATGCCCGCCGTTTCGCCCTCGGACTGCGCCTTCGGGGTTTGGCCCCGGATTACAGGGTCTCTCTTGTTGCAACCACCGGGTGGGTCATTTACGGTCAACGCTCTGGCGCGAGGCGCGCTGCCTGCTGGCCGAGCGCAGTGACGACGGCATGCCCTTCGATCCCCTGCAGAACGCCGCGCCGGTCCTGACGGCCGACATCGAAGCACGACCCGTCGGCGGCCTCGGGCTCCACTTCGGATGCCACTTCGCGGACGACGTCGGCTATCGCCATCGCCATGGCAGGAATGACCTGCGCTTGACCACACGACTCACCGACCAGAGCAATCTCGAGTAATGCAAATCACCGAAGAAAAGACGGAGCAGGCGCTGATTCTCAACGTCAGCGGCCGCATCGACAGCAAAACCGCCCCCGATCTCCAATCCCAGCTCATGGCATCGGTCAGTCATGCACCGACGATCCTGGTGGATCTGGCGGATACGGAATACATGTCCAGCGCCGGTTTACGGGTCATTCTCATGGGTGCGAAGGCGTGCAAGAAAGATCAGCGGGGATTCGGTCTCTGCTGCGTGCAGGCGCCGGTGCACGAGGTTCTGCAGATCAGCGGCTTCCTGTCCATCATCGACGCCTATCCGACCCGCGATGAGGCGCTGGCGGTGCTGTCCGGCTAAGCCCTGCAACGGCTGCTTACCGATGCAGCGGGCGACCGCCGCAGAGCGGGCGCTGTCGGGGCGAGCGCCGCTGCGATGCACCGCCATCCGGCTGTGGCTTGCGGCCTGGCTAGTGCACATGCTCGTCGTCGTCGGCCCGGCCAGCGCCGACGACCGCAACCTGCGCGTCGCCTGGTCCGACCAGCCGCCCTACCAGTACCTCGAGCACAACCACAAGCGCGAGTTCCCCACGGGTGTCGATCTGGAGATCATGCGTGAGGCGGCGGCCCGCGCCGGCCTGAGCGTCACCTTTCAGTATCAGCCCTTCGGCGAATCACTGCGGCGACTCGCGGCCGGCGACATCGACGCCGTGGTGGGGGCCTACGACACGGCGGCAAGGCGGGCCTACGCCGATGTCTCGAGCCCCTACCGGCTGGGGCTGGATCGGATCTTTCTCCCGCCGGACAGCGAGATTGCGGCAACGGATTCGGCAGCCGCCATCGCCGAGGAGCTGCGCCAACGCGGATTGCGCCTGGCGGTGGTCGCCGATTTCGACTGGGGCGCGGACGGCGCCGCTGCCATCGAGACATTGCGCCGGCACGACCTGATTCTGGAAACCGACAGTCTGCCCGAAAGCGTCGCCGCGGTCCTGGATGGCGCCGCGGACGGATTCCTGGGTGATCAGCTGAGCGGACTGGCGCTGTTATCGCTGTGGGATGCCCAACACATCAACCCGCTGCCCTGGGTCGTCCAGCAACGCGGCATCCATATCCTGCTGGCGCGGGAGACACTCCCCGACTGGCAGTTGGCGCGCTTCAATGACGCCCTCGAGGGGATGATCGCCGACGGTACCGTCGACCACATTCTGCAGCAATTCACCAATCCACTCGCGATCGGCGTGGTCTTCCACAACAGTTGGGTCGAGATCTTCTTTGTTGTTGGTATCATCGCCTTTTCCATCTCCGGCATTGTCATCGCCCGCCAAGGCGAGTACTCCATTTTCGGCGCCTTCGTGCTGGCCTCCCTGCCGGCACTCGGCGGCGGCGTCCTGCGCGATATCCTGCTGCTGCGCAAGCCGGATTTCTTCGATGCCCCGGGCATGATCTATACCTGTCTGCTCACCATCCTGGTGGGCTACCTGTTCAACCGGTTTCTCGACGCCGTACGCGGGCGCGCGCTGTGGTTCTTCGACCTGGTGAACCTGTTCGTGCGTTTGCGCCGGCGCGCCGACCCGAGGCTGGCGCTGGAGTTTTTCGATGCCATCGGCCTGGCCCTGTTCACCGTGGTCGCCATCTCCATCACCGCCGAAGAAGGCCTGGCGCCACTGTGGTTTTGGGGGCCACTGATCGGGGCGCTCAGCGCCACCGGCGGCGCCATTCTCCGCGACATGATTCGCAGCGAGGCACACAACCCCATTCTGCATACGAGCTTCTACGGCGAGACCGCCATCCTCTGGGGCGTGCTGCTCGCCTTATTCCTGCAGTTCGAAGGCCCCTACGCCACCACCGATCAGGTGCTGCTCGCCGTCGCCTTCTGCGTGGGGGGCATTATCGTCACGCGCATGAGCTTCGTGATCTTCAAAATCCCGACGCCCAAATATTGATGCTGGTGGCGCGCTGCGCCTGAGCGGTCGCCGTCGGCGGCGTACCGTCGTCATGATCACCCACGAGTCGGACATGGCCGCCGATGCGCGTCGCATGGTGCACCTTCGCAACGGGCTGGTGGCGGCGGCAGAGCCCTGATGCTCGGCAACAGTCGCCTGCTCGCCATCCCCCATCGAGGCCCTGCGGCATGAATATACCCGTCGCATCTCGGTTTTCGCTTTCTGCGGGCTGGGTTGCGGCTGGCGGGGGTCTCGACAGCAGGGATGCTG
>NZ_CAJXWY010000100.1 GCF_913062725.1 uncultured Thiohalocapsa sp. | reverse complement strand
CGAGGAGCCGGATGCGTTAACGCGCACGTCCGGATCTGTGGGAGCCGCGGGTGAGCAATCACCCGCGGCCACCCGGCCGTGGCAGCGGCGTTTGCCATGAACGAGCGTGCGCGCTATGGGCCTTTGATCCGTTAAACTGCGCGCCATGAGCAAAGAGCACGGTTTCGCCCGCGGGCGTCGCGCCGACGCGGCGGTATGCACGGCCGAACCGGCCACGCCCGGGCAAGCCAACGCCTGCGATGTCCTCATCGTCGAGGATGATTTCGCCAACATGTATCTGTGCGAGGCCGTGCTGCGCGAGGCGGGCTTCCAGGTGACCGCCGTGGCTGACTGTGCAGAGGCACGGCAGGCGCTGGCGCAGAACCGGTTTCGGGTCATGCTCCTGGATCTCGGGTTGCCCGACGGGGACGGGTTCGATCTGCTGACCGAGCTGCGCCCGAGCCAGGCCGTCTTGATCATGACCGTTCGCGGCGAACCGGAACAGCGCGCCCTGGGGCTTCGCTCCGGCGCCGTGGATTACATTGTCAAGCCCTTTCATCCGGACGAGCTCGTCTGGCGCGTCGGACGCGCCGTCGCCCTCCCTGAGCCCGACGCTGCCTTAGCGAATGCTGATCAGCAGCGCTGGGGGGAATTCGTGCTCGACAAGCAGCGCCGACGGTTCCTGGCAGCGGACGGTGACAGTGTGCCCTTGACCGCCGGCGAAACGGAAATCCTCGCTCGCCTTCTCCGGCACCGTTCTGTGGTGGCGACGGAAGTCCTGGCCGATGCGATTGCCAGCGGCGTGGGCAATGTGCGCTCGGTGTCCGTGCTCATATCCCGACTTCGGAGTAAATTTCGCAGCCAGCCCTGTTTCCGCGGCATACGTATCAAGGCTATGCCGGGTTTCGGGTACTACATTGAATGAAGCAGTGACCGATGTTGGGACGTCTGCTGAGGGGGTTGCTGCTGGCGTTGTGCTTCGCCGCCGGACCGGCGTCGGCAGACGCTGTTCTCCCCCTGAAGTCGGCCGAGCTGCTATACGATGCGAGTGGGTTGCTGACGATAGAACAGCTGACGGGCACTGGCCGGGACACGCACTTCACTGTGGGCGTCGCCCCGGCCACCTATCCGACGGGTGCGCTTTGGCTGCGGTGGGATGTCCGCGAACTGTCACGCTATGCAAATACCGTGCTCGAGGCCGGGCGGTGGTGGGTCGAGAGCGCCGATGCCTACCTCGTCTCACCTGCGTCTGGTATCTCGGTACTCGCACCGATAGCCCGGAAAGGCTACTTTTCGCCGCAGGCCTTTGCGCTCGCATCCGGGCAGACGGCCGGCACCAAGCTCTACCTGCGCCTGGCCTCCGACACCGCCATTCCCAAGACTCTGCGGTTGTGGGACGCCAATGCCTTCGCCGCACACCAGGAACGTGAGCGGCTCGCCGCCGTGGGAGCCCTGGGCGCCATGGGCACCTGCCTGCTCGGGCTACTGGTCTATGCGGCGGCGATGCGGGAGCCATCGGCCGCATGGCTGGCGCTGGCCGTTGCCGGAACGGCATGTTATGTGACGCTGCAGGCAGGCGCCCTGCCGGTGGGCTGGCTCGATGCACTGCGCGCGCACATGGCATCGCTGAACCCGGTTTATACGCTTCCCATCGCTATCGGCGCACTCGGTGTCCTGCGTTGTGCCTTTCCGGTGGCTGCCCTGCTACCGCAAGCGGCGACCGCCCTTCGCTTCGCCCAGTGCGCGCTGCTGTGCCTCTGGCTCGTCGGTCCTGCCCTGAGCCTCCAGTTTGGCCTGGGACGCTGGCTCCTCCAACTCGCCAATGGCGCCATTCTGCTGGTAGCCCTCGTTGACTTCGCCGTGCTCCTCGCCCTGGTTCTGCGGGGCAATCGCCCGGCCTTGGCTGGATTGGCGATGCTCCTGCCGTTGGGCGCAGCGGGCCTTGCCAGCATTCCCTGGATTGGCGCGGCCCTGCCGCATGTTCTGCGAGACATCATGGCTGGGCTTCTGCCCTTGCTGATCACGCTGCTGGGCCTGGTGCTGCTGGGCGCTCGGCTATGGGAGACGACCCTTGAAGGGCAGCGGTTGCGAGAGGCGCACCGTCTCCATGACCTCGAGGTGAAGCGTGCGCTCGAGCGAACCGTGCGCCGGCGCACGCTTCAGGCCGAGACGGCCCGTCTTCGTGCGGAGCGACTGGCCCGGGTGAAAGAGCGCTTCATGGCAGCGGTTTCCCATGATCTGCGCACACCGCTGGCGACTGTTGTCGGGTTGGCAGACATGGCTGAGCTGGATAGCAGCAGCCTGGCCGGGGCGGAGCAGCAGCGGATGCTGCGACGGGCTTCCCGTTACATGCTCGACATCATCGAGGATCTCACGCTCTTCGAGCGGCTCGAGCGGGGCACCGAGCGTGTCGTCGCCAATCGCTTCGCGCTGGCTGACCTTGCGCGGGACGTGGAGACCCTGCTGCAGGAGCGCGCCCGTGATGCGCAGGTGGAACTGGTCGTGAGCACGGGTGGACAATCGGCCGAGGTCGTCTCGGACCGGCGCTACCTGGCACGGATTCTGGTTAACCTGGTCAACAATGGCCTTGCGGCCACACCGGCGGGAGGGCGCGTCGTCGCGGTCCTGGGGCTCGAGCGCAGCGATCCCAGGAATGTCCGCCTCCGGATGGCCGTTGACGATAACGGCCGCGGGCTGGAAGCGGATGCATTGGCGGCACTACGGCGCGGGGAACTGACCGGACATGGCTTCACGGTGGTCAGGGAGTTGGTGAACGCCCTCCAGGGAGCGCTGGCGATCAATAGCACGCCGGATAACGGTACCCAAGTCACCGTCACTGTGCCGGTCGACCTCGGCCATGAAGCGCAGGCGCAGACCCGAGGACCGGCGCTCGTCACTGCAGAACAGCGAATCCTCCTCGTGGAGGACGTGGTCGAGAACCAGCTGATCGGCCGCGCGCTGTTGTGTGCACTCGGCCACAAGGTAACGACGGCGACAACGCTTGCCGATTGTCGGCGCGCGGCCGAGACGGGGCGGTTCGACAGTGTGCTGCTGGATCGCCAACTACCGGACGGCGACGGCCTCGCCACGCTCAATAGCCTGCGTGCATTGTGCCGCAGTGCCGGATACTCCCCACGATTTGTGCTGGTGACCGCAGACGCGAGTGCAGAAGCGCGTGACGAGGCGCAGCACACGGGCTTTGATGCGCTGCTGACCAAGCCGTACTCCACCGGGCAGTTGGTCGATGCCCTGGCCGGTGGGTCAGGGCGGCTGCCCGAAGTCGCCGCGGACGATGACCGCCAGCCTCTCGAGCGTCTGCCGCCGGAGCTGCAGGAGCAGGTGCTGCAAGGGTTTCATGCCACCGCGCGGGCGGTGGATGACGCCCTCTGCGAGGCGGCGCGGCACAAGGACCTGCAGCGGGCACTGGCGGCGAGCCACCGTCTGGTCGGCAGCGCCTCCATGGCATCCTTCAGTCAGCTGGCCGATTCCGCCCGCTGCCTCAATCACCAGCTCAAGCAAGCCGGCGTTATTGATCGGGAAGCAATCCAGCAGTTGCGTGAGGAGTTGCAGGCTGCGCGCGGTTAACGCCATGTATACCCGGCGGATGTCAATGTCCGGCGCAGGCGTCTGCGGGCTGGGTTGCAGCTGGCGGGGGTCTCGACAGCAGGGATGCTGTCGTGAAGCCTACAGGGACGTATTCACGGCGTCCCCCGCCAGCTGCAACCCAGCCCGCAGAAAGCGAAAACCGAGATGCGACGGGTATCGCGCCATCTCGCTCAGAAGGCCTCCTCTTCGACCTCCAGATAGACCAGCGAGATGTGCTTGCCCAACTCACCCTCGAAGCCCGGCCAGTCCGCATAGGCCGATAGCCGCTCGCTGATGGCGGGTTTCATTTCGAAGTCGCTCAGTCCCTCGTCATAGAACTCGGCTACGGCCTCATACAGGCCGCCCAGGTAGCCGACATAGTCATCGACGATCGACCAGTCGCCGACGGGCCCATGCCCCGGAATCAGCACCTCGGCGGTGGTCACGCGTGATTTGATGTCCTCCAGTGCCTCCAGACTGCCGCGAAACGAGCCATCATCCATGCGCACGATGCGCCCATTGTTGGCATTGTCGGCCAGGAAGAGCACTCCCCGTTCCGGGATTTCGAACATCAGATCGGATGTGGAATGGACTTCCGGATAGTGGTGGGCGCGGATGGTCAGGCCACCGACGGACAGACTGTCGCCATCATCCAGGGTCTGGGTCGGCGGCACCGGTTCGGTGCCGGCGATGGCCCCATCGGTCGCATTCATCATGATGTCGTACCACTGCGCGCCCGCGCCCTGCTCGATCAGCGCCAGCATCTGCGGGTGGCCATAAATGGGTACCCCGGGCGTATCGGCCACCATGGCCTGATTACCCAGCCAGTGGTCCCCATGGACGTGGGTGTTCAGCACAGCCAGCAGGGGTTTATCGGTCCGGGCGCGAATCTGTCGCAGCAGCATCTCGCCGATCTGCACACTGGAACCGGTATCGATCACCACCACGCCCTCATCGGTGAGGATGAAGGTCGAGTTGGCCATGAAGCCCTGGTTCTCGGGGGTCGGGTGATTGATCTCGCCAAAGAGGGTGAAGACGCCGGGCGCCACCTCTTGCGCGACGGCATCGGGGACCTTCGGGCCGCGCTCGCCGGCGCTGAGCGGCCCGATGAACAGCAGCACCAGGGTAGCCAGGACACGGGGGCCGAACTGACGCGTGTGCTGTCGCCTGAAACGGCGGTGAATCGTTTTGATTGGCATGGCAGGCATTCCTCTTTGGCGGTCGAGACCTTCGTGTCGAGACCTTCGTGATGTGAGGCTGGCTGGCGGTTTCGAAAGTACGGCGGGAACCGACTGTGTCCTCCATACCAGCGCGACGTCGAGTCTCGCTCCGGCGCCCCCGGCGCTGGCAACACACGAGCGCTTGATCACCGAAGACCTGCGCGGACAGACACCCGGATTCGAGCCCGGCGGGGATGAGCGCGCCTGCCGGTCGGGCACAAAAAAGCCGCCCGCAGGCGGCTGCTTTCATTCTGTTTTCTGGTGGCTACGGCTAGATTCGAACTAGCGACATCGGCATTATGAGAACTGCCGGATAGGGTTTCACAAGTCGCTGACAACCCTGCCAATTCCTACCTAATCAACTGTTCTAGATGCCTTTTTTTGTTTCTCAACGAGTCGCATCGACTTGCACGGAATTGCAGGAAATCGCATAATTCTGTAGCCCAGGTGTAGCCCAGAAACTTCCGAGCTACAGAAACAGCGAAGCCGAGCGACGCGGCAACGTCGACCCGGCTTCTGTCACCACCGCTGACCAAGGAGCGAGCAGTGACTACCCAAACCATACCGCAAGCGCCGATCAAGTTCACCCAGGCGCGGCTGAACGCGCTACCGCCTGCCGATGGCAAGCGCTACATCGTCAGAGACTCCGATCAGCCCGGTCTGATCTGCGTCGTCCACCCGGCCGGCACCCGTCACCCGGACGGTCGGCGAACCCTTCAAGTGTACGCGCGCGCGAAGGGCATCGCGGCACCAATCCGCGTCAACATCTGCGAGGTCGGGGAACTGCCGATCACGGCCCTGAAGGGACAGCCCAGCGTCCGCAGTCGCGCCGCCGAAGTGCTCGCCAAGCTCCGGGAAGGGATCAACCCGAACGACGAACTACGCCAGCAACAAGCCGAGCAACGTCAGCAAGACGTCGCTGACAAGATTGCGCACATCACGCTCGGCGACGCCTTCGACAAGTACATCGCCACCAAAGCACTGCGCAAGCAGACGCTCGACGGCTACCGACGCGCCATCGACCGGGATCTGAAGGGCTGGAAGGGCAAGCCGCTGCAGGACATCACCGGCGCGATGGCCGTAACGCGACACGCCGAACTGACCAAGCAGGCATCGGCGAACGTCGCCGCGCGCGCGATGGCGGTCCTACGCGCAACCCATCACTTCGCGACCGAGTTCTACGGCACCGACGACAACGAGCAGCCGTTCGGCCGTTGCCCGGTCGACAAGATCAACAAGATCCAGCGCAAGTGGGCGCAGACAAAGCCCCGCACCGGGCGCCTGTCCGTCGATGAGCTTGCACCCTGGCTCACGGCCGTGCGCAACCTGCCAGCGCACCAGAAGCGCGCTGACGGCGACTGGCATCGCGTCGCCGCGTACCTGGAGCTGATCCTGCTGACCGGCCTACGGCGCCGCGAAGCCGCCTACCTGCGCTGGGAGGACGTCGACCTGCGACGCGGCACCTTCACCGTTCGCGAGACGAAGAATGGCGCCGATCACACCCTGCCCATCAGCAACCGCGTGCGCGCGCTGTTCAAGCAGCGTCAGCAAGCCGCCGCGACCCTGGCAGATCTGGCCCGCGCCAAGCCGACCGAGCGCAACATCGCGGCGGCGGAGCTGGCAGAGACCTATGTCATCGGCACCGCACAGATTCAGCGCCAACTCGACGCCATCGCAGCCGACACCGGCCTGAAGATCGGCCCGCATGATCTGCGGCGGACCTGGGCATCGATGGCGGACCGCGCTGGTGTCGGCAGCTACGGGATCAAGGCCGCGTTGAACCACAAGACGACGGGCGATGTGACGGGGCTGCACTATGCGCAGATCGACATCGAGGATCTGCGTCCGATCATGCAGCAGGTGGAGGATGCCATCCTGCGCCATGCGAAGCCGCGCACGGACAACGTGGTGGCGTTGCGCCAGGAGGTGGCCCATGGGTGAGCGACCGAACCCTGACAGCATCGATATGGACGACTTCATCGACTTACTTGTCGGGCAGGTGGATGAAGGCGACAACGGCTTATTCTGCATTGACGAGCAAGGCATCCGCGCCAACGTCCCGACCGTAAACAGCTATGAGCGCAACAACCTGTTCTGCGAGGAACGGCGGGCGCTCAGGCAATTCGAGCGAGAATGCAAACTCGACTTTCCCTGCACCATCGAGGATGTGCGCGCATGGATTGAGCGCACAGGCGAAGCTGATATGACCAATGCTGTTGAAGTGCTTACCCAGTCTCGGCGGTCACCCGTTACTGGTAAGGCACCAGCGGCAGTCACCTCGTCTATCCCTGCGCCGGGCAAGCCGGGCCATCCTGTGACCAACGACGAAGCTATAAACGAGGTGATTCAGATTTACCAGCGCCAGCAGAAAAAGAACATGGCCCGCGCCTGCCGCGAAGTCGTTGCGATCCGTTTCCCCAATCATCCTGACCCGAAGCGCAAAGCGGAAAGCCTTGCTTCAGGGATACGCCAGCGGCGACTAAACCAAGGAAAGGCGTAGCCTGTCAATTGTTGCCCAATCTGCAACAAGCCGCCGATTCTGGCGGCTTTTTTGTGCCAGACGACCATGGCGAACCAACCGAATCAATGCGAATCTATTATTCGGTAATTGCGTCGGTTTCATTCGCTATCGAGGCTGTGGTTCACTGTCGCCATTGCATCGGCAGGCCATTGCAATCATCCGATTGCACCGATGCTGAGGTAACTCAGATGACATTGAATCGACCGACATCCGACTCTATCGAGCACTTCTGCGAGCGGCACGGCATCTCGGAGGCGACGTTCTATCGGCGCCGAGATTTGATGCCGCGCGCGATCAAGATTGGCGGCCAGCTCCGCATCCTCGACAGTGACGAGGCGGCCTGGATCGAGGCCCAGCAGGCCCAGGCGGACGCGCGGAGGACTGCCGCATGACCAACGACCTGTATGACTGCCTGGGCAGCATCAACGCGGCCAATCTGGAGCGCATCCAGCAGGAGTTGGCGCGATGACTGTACCCGCGCGCGGATGCGCCTCGACCGGGGACCAGCCGGCCGAGGCGCGCATCAACTACGGACTTGAGCCGCACACCCCAGACAAGGTGCACGAGATGCAGGATAACACCACGACGCTTGACCCCACTACCGTCCGGCTAACGGACATTACCATTGACCCGTCCATCCAGCAGCGCGCCCAGGGTCTCGACCCCGAGACGGTGGAGGACTATCGCCGAGCCCTGGACGGCTCGCCCGCCTGGCCATTCCCGCCGGTGGTGGTGTACCGCGACGGCGATCAGATGCTCCTGGCGGACGGCTACCACCGCCTGCGGGCTGCTGGAGACTGCGGCCGCAGCGAGGTTCGTGCCGAGGTGCGCACCGGCACTCGCCGCGAG
>NZ_CAJXWY010000099.1 GCF_913062725.1 uncultured Thiohalocapsa sp. | reverse complement strand
AGGGCCATTTCCAGTTCCAGCTCGACGGCCCAGGGCGTCTCGGCAAAGACATCCATCAGCGCAATGCCGAAGGCGCGATGCCAGAGGCGCAGTGGGGCTTTGTCTGAGGGGTCGGGGGTGTCGGCGCTCATGCGGCGAGTGTAGCCCATCGCCGCTTGGCAGACACCCTTGCGCAGGTCAACCCGTTGCAGCAGCGGCTGAACCTTCACCAAGCCATCGTCCTGGCCGCGCAGGTGTGCCCGCGCGGACGACCAAGGCCACTCGGCCGGTGAGGCGACCAGCCTGGCCTTGACCGGATTGAGGGCAACGTACCGGAAGGCTGCTCACAGGTGCGCCTCGTCCATCGCAACACAGCCGAACCGGCCCTGAAACAGATGGCCAGTGACACGCTGGTGCGCGTTGATGTCGCCGCTGTAGCGGCGGTGGGTCGCCCCGACCGCACGGGAAAGCCCGGTGTCGTCCGAAGGAACGAGGATGACATGAAGAGGGTTCGGCATCAGGCAGTAGAACCACATCTCGACGCCGTTATTCCACCCGCACAGCCCCTTGCCGCGTGGCATGACCTTGTCCAGCGGCGTCAGGTAGAGCGCCCCAAGCAGCGGTGAGATGGCACCGCCCGCGACCATGCCTTTGCCGCTGCAGCGCCTATCCGGCAGCGCCAGGTCGTCCCGAACCAGCCTCTGGGAGATCGGATCGACCCGGGCTTCGCGCAGTTGCGCCCGTAGCACGGCATGATCAATGCTCTCGTAGTAGGCGCGAATGTCAAAGCGCGCGACAAAGGGGTAGTGGTCAGTCAGTTTGTCGAGGTAGCGCACGGCCCCCTTGACCCCACCCCGCCCCTTGAGATGCGCACAGCGGGCGCTGAGATGGCCTGTGAGTTGCTGCTCCAGGTGCGGCTTCAGGCGTTGCAGCGCCGCCTGGCTGGCAGGGCACCAGCGGGCGAAGCGCCGGCCGTCTTCGCACCAATGCTGAATCAACGTCAGCATGAGTGGATGGACTGCAATCGCTCGGTTGCCTCGTGCGTCCGCAGCCAGCCGCCGTGTACCTGCTGCGGCACGGCCCCGCCCCAGCCGACATTGCCTTCCAGTAGCATCGGGCCTTCGGGTGTCAGCACCCAGTCCCATGCAATGGCCCAGATGCCCGGGAACTGCGCCTGGGCGCGATGGCTGGCCTCGGCCAGCGGCGTCCAGTCCGGCAGCACCGGGAAGTTTCTGATTGTTTTGTGCAGTTGGTCGTAGCGGGCGCGTGCGCTCGGCGGCAGTTGCTGCAGCCGTGGCCAGGGCTGGAGGGTGCCGGTGTGTGGGTCGATGGGCAGCAGCCCATAGCGGGTGTGGCCCGTGTCGGGGTCTGGGCCGAGCGGTACTTCGAGCACACTGTGCAGGCACTCGATCTGACCCGCGCGCCAGCGGGTAATGTAGCGCAGGGTGATGGCGTCGTTTTGATCGGTCAGGCCGGCCAGCGACGGGTGGTTGGTGAGTTGGGGCTGAACGAGCACATCGTCCCGTTTCCGCAAGGCACGCCAGGCCGTCTCGACGGCTTGGGTATCGTTCAGGTGCTGACCGCTGAAAGCCTTGCCGGCCCAGCCCTCGGCGGTGGGCCAGGCGGTAAAGGCGCCGCGCCCCTGGTTGCCGGAGCGGGTCTTGCAAAAGACCGGAACAGGCGCGGGCAGGCTCTCGGCAAAGGGCGTGGCTGGCGCATCGCGGGGGATCTGCCGGAGGATCGGCGTCATCGGGATGCCGAGTACGGCCAGGGCCTCTGTCAGTGCGACCTTGTCCTGCAGGCATTGCGCCTGTTCGCGGGTGCCGGCCAGCGGCGCGCTGCGAGCGGCGTGGTAGGCCGGCAGTTCGTGGTCGTGGACATAGTCCAGCGCCTGCTCCGGACGGGCGAGCAGATCGAACTGGCGGCAGGCCTGGGGCGGAATACACCAGCCCAGGGTCAGGCGCAGCAGGGTCCGCAGGCTGGCCGGCGGATAGCGTTCCGGTGCCTCGGCGCGCCAGCGGCGCCAGGCCTTGAGGCTGAGCCAAGGGCCGGAGAAGACCACCCAGCGCAGGTACAGCATCAGTTGCAGCAGCAGCCATAGCGCCCTCGGCCAACGCGCGCCGGCGCGCCACCAGAGCCAGCGGTGGGCGCGGATGCGCGCATCCCCGCCCGGCCAGAGGTAGCGCGGGCTGAGCAGGCCGTGCGGCAGGCGGCGCTGCCAAAGCTCGCGGCGCAGGTGCGCGCTCAGCCGCCGAAGTGGCGCGTTGCGCACGGCTCAGGTGACCAGCCAGCGGTGTAACTGGTGCAGGCTGCCGATCTGTCGGGTAAAGAAAAAGCCGAGGCCCTGATCCCGTTCCCCCGCGCCCTGTTTGAGCTGCTGCAGCTGGCGCTGCAGCTTATCTTGGTCGATCAGATCCACCAGTGCGGGGGCCAGATCGGCCAGCCAGTGCTCGGTATCGGCCGCCAAGGTCTTCAGGCGTTGGTTCTGGGCCTTGTGGAGTTGGCCATAGCCCATGTCCTTGCTCGGCTTCCAGGCCACGCGCTTGGGCACCACCGCGTCGATGGCACGCCGGTGCAGGTAGCGGCCCATGCCCCGGGGGCCGACCTTCTCGATGCTGGGGGTCGAGAGGTATTGCTGCACCAGGCGCACGTCCCACAGGGGCCAGCGGTAGTCGATGCCGTAGCTGGCCCCCATCAGGGTGCAGTTGTCCAGGCGCGCGGCGATGTAGGGCATCCGCAGCAGACCATTGAGGATGAAGGCGTTGATGCGCCGGTAGGGGGCGTCGTAACGGGCGGTTTCCATGTACTCGTGGTGCAGGTCGAGCCGCTCGACGATCTCGGGGCGCAGGAGCTGGTGCGGCCAGCGTTCGCGCCAGGCCGCGAGGAAGGTGGGGCGGTAGTCCGGAGAGCGCCGGCCCAGGGTCATCGCCTTGCCCAGGCGCAGGCTGCGCCGGAGGGGATCACCGGGCAGGATGTTCCAGAGGTTGGCGTAGGCGTGGCGGTCGAGCAGCTCGTAGCGCAGCAGGTGGCCGGGGTTGGTGACCACTTCGTCACCGCCGAAGCCGGAAAACAGGGTGCGGATGCCGCGCTGCTGGCACTCGCGGTAGAAGGGGATGTGACCGGAGCCGTTGCCGTGTTCTTCGGGGTAGCCGAGCACCGCGAGGGCGCGATCGAGGCGCGGCTCGGTGTCGTCGAAGGCGCCGCGGGCGGTGATCAGGTAGTTGTGGGTGATCTGGCAGGCCTGGCTGGTCTCGAGGATGTAGGCGGGCTCTTGTTCACACAGCGCGAAGCCAAAGCTGTGCAGGCGATCGCCCGGGGTGCCGAGAAAGTGCGCCAGATAGGCGGTGATGGTGGCGGAGTCGACGCCGCCGCTGTTTTCGGTGCCCAGTGGGTGGTCGCTGGGCATGCGGCAGCGGATGCTCGCTTCCAGCACGCTGCGGTAGCGCTCGACCCAGACCGGGTCGCGGCGGCTGGCCCAGGGGGCGTCGTCGCGCCACTGGTGGTAGGTCCATTGGCGCGGTGCCTGACCACGCTGCCACCACTGGGCCTGGCCGGGCGGTATTTTGTGGATCTCGCGGTAGCCGGTGGCGGTGTCGCTCTTGGACTGGCCGATCAGGTAGCGGGCCATCCAGTCGGTGTCCGGGGTCAGGCGCCATCCGGGCAGGGGGCGCAGGGCGCTGGCGCTGTTGGCGAAGGCCAGCACGCCGTCCTGCTCGCTGACATACAGCGGTTTGACACCGAGCGGGTCGCGCACCAGCAGCAGGCCCTGCTGCGCCGGGTCGAACAGCGCCAGGGCGAAGTCGCCGATGAGGTGCTCGGGCAGCGCCTTGCCCCAGTGGCGCCAGGCGGCGAGCACGAGCGCGGCATCGGTGCTGGCCGGCGTTGTCGCTTGCGGGGCACTGAGGGCGGCTATCAGGTCATCGCGGTTGTCGAGCCGGCCCCAGAAGGCGAGCACGGCGCCGGTGTGCGGGCAGACCAGCGGGACTTCCGCATCCTGATCGCGCCAGGTGTTGAAGCGGCGATGGTCATGGAGTTGCAGGCCAGGCGCGGTGTAGGTGCCGTCGCCATCCGCCGTGGGGAAGACCGCGGGCAGCTGCAGGCGATGCTGCGCGAGGGCCGGGGGTAATGCGGTGTCGGGGCTGGTCGCAAACAGGCCGAGGAACATCTCAGTCGGTCGCCCGCTCGATCAGGCCGTCGTCCAGCATGCCTTGCAGGAAGCTGAGTGCATCAGCGACGCACGCAGCTTCGTCAACATCGAACTCGGCCAGCACGGCCTCGCAGAGCTCGCGCACGCTCTTGGCGGTATCGAGCTGGTTCCACAGGAAGCTGGCGACCTCGTTGAGGCCGTAGTAGTTGCCGGAATCGATGTGCATCATCAGCACTTCGCCGTCGGCTTCGGCGGAAACCTGGTCGGGGTGCTGGCGCAGTCGGGTGGTGAGGTCGAGGGGCTCAGCAGTCTTGGTCATGGCAGGCGTGGTTTAACGTTAACGAAATCGTCATTATGTGCGAACGAACAAAAATCCCATTGAGGATACGTTCTGCGCGTGCGCAGGGAAAGGCTGGCCGGCGAGTTGGCATCGCGCCGAGCCGCATGCTGAGCGCCGCCTAACGATCAGTGCCTCAGTGCCTGCCGGGCTGTTGTCGTCACTCGCCACCGTTTAAGCGCGGCGGCATCGCCGTCCCCCAGCCGACGGTCCCTTGCAGTAGACGCAGACCCGCCGGCGTCAGCACCCAGTCCCAGGCGATGGCCCAGCATGTCGGGATCAGAGCCTGGGCTGGCTGGCCTGGACGTGCCTTGCCCAGGCCGGCGGCGGCAGCGACACCGAGCTGCGTGCCCGGCTGTCCGCTGCACCGGGTCGCCCGACCGGTTGGGGTACAGGCGCCGCCGAGCCCCTGACTCTGCCCCGGGGACAGACCCACAAGGCGTGCCCGGTACCGCGAGGTGCAGGGCTGGATCGAGGGCGCGCATCAGTCGTCTTAAGAAACAGGCAACACCTGATTGAAATCAGAACAGAACCATGACCACCGACAGAGCCCTTCTCGAGCAAGCCGTCCAGGCGGCCAACCTGGAGCCAGCCACACAAACATTCGTCGAGGCGGTACTCGATCGAGCAGACCTGCCCCGCCGCTTGGCAAAGATGTCGCTGGTGTTCCGGCAACGCAAGCAGCGCCCGGAGGCGGAAAAGCTCGCCCGACTGGCGCGCCAACTCGCCGCAGGTGACGACTACCCGGTATGGGTTCTGACCGACTGGCTAGAGCGTCGTCAAGCGCCCCTGTGGCACTTCGGCATCGTCCATGACGAACGACGCAACGCTGCCTACGCTGAGGCGCTGCGGCACTTTGTCACACCCGACACCACCGTTTTCGAGATCGGCACAGGCACCGGCATCCTGGCCATGCTCGCGGCCAGAGCCGGCGCCAATCATGTGTATACCTGCGAACGGCGTGAGGATGTCGCTGCGGCCGCCCGAGAGATCATCGCCCGCAACGGCTTCGCCGAGCGCATCACCGTGATCGCCAAAGATGCCCACCAGGTTCGCGTGGGTACGGATCTGCCCGAGCGCTGCAACCTGTTCGTGGCGGAAATCGTCGACAACTCCCTGCTCGGCGAGCAGGTACTGCCCCTCACCCAACTGGCCCGCGAGCGCTTTCTCACGGCAGAGGCGGTGCTGTTACCTCGCAGTGTCGCGGCCATTGGCTACGCAATCACGGGTCAGGGCCAAGCCCACAAGTACCGCATGGGGCAGATCAGCGGCTTCGACATGACGCCGTTCAATCGCTTCACGCCCATCGAGATCAACGCCGGCAAGGGCGGCGGCGAATTACACCCTTTGACGGCGCCCACCGAACTGGCCCGATTCGATCTGGATGCAGCGATCCGCCAAGAAGGCGAGTTCAAGGTCAACCTGATCGCAACCCGCGCGGGCGAGGCCCAGGCCATCTGCCGCTGGCTGCGGCTGGACTTCGGCGCAGGCATCCTGTTCGAGAACAACCCACCGCATCGCTCATGCTGGGATCCGCAACTGCACATCCTGCCGCAACCACCTTTGCTTGACGTGGGTGACTCCCTGGCGTTGACGCTGCAACATGATCAGGACGCGCTCTATCTCTGGCCCACCGCTTAGATCAGCCAAACGATATGCCAACGCGGGTTGAACGGAGCAGAAACCCGATCAGGATTCGAGCGTCTCCACCTCAAACCCCACCAGCGCCCGCTGCTCCTTGCTGAACTCGATGCCCATCAAATGGATGGGCAGGCCCTCGGCGCGGTATTTGTCCGCGTAGCCACGGGCCTTGATCTGCTCCAGCGCCCGACCATCCGGCACCAGTTCCACCACCTTGAACTCCATCAGGTAGAGGTTGCCGTTGAAGCGCAGCGCCAGATCCAGCCGCCCGACATTGCTGGTGTCCTCGGGCGTCAGATCCAGCCCCAGGCTGGCGAAGTAGGCATAGAAGATGCTGGCGTAGTAGCCCTCGTATTGGGCGATGGGGGTGTTGCGGTACCAGTCGTGCGGGATGCTGGCGTAGAAGGCGGTGAAGAGCTGTTCCAAGCCGGCGAAGTCGTTGGCCAGTAGCAGCTCACCGAGCCGGGTCTTGTTGCGAAACGTGTTCTGGGTATCCGGCGTCCAATGCTGGAGCAGGCGATTGTTGAGGCTCTGGTAAACCTCGCGGTTTGGGTAGTGCAGGCTGTAGTAGGTGATGACACCGATCTGGCGGTTGGAGTCGATCGTCAGATGTCCTGTCTGGAACAACAGGGTCTCGATCGCGATGCGCTCGAGCTCCAAGTGCAACAGGCGCGACCGGTCGGCCAGCATGTAACTCAACTGCGGCAGAAAGACCTGACGTTCGGTCAGTACGTCAATGAGCGAGTCTGGTGTGGCCGTCTCGAACCACCAGGGCTGAAACTTGCGCTTCTGGAGCAGTTGCAACACATCAATGGGGTTGTAGACGGACTCGCCGGTCCAGTTGTAGCCACTGTACCAAGCACGCATCTGGGCGCGATCGAGCCCGTCCAGTTCGGGCGCGAACACTGTGTCCAGGTCATTGTCCGTATAGCCGCAGATGGCCGAGTAGTCGGCATCCAGGCTGAGATCCATCAGGTTATTCAGGCCGGAAAAAATGCTGGACGTGCTGACCTTGCAGACCCCTGCCAGCAAGGCAAAGTGGATATGGGCGCCCGCTTCCTTGATCACGGAATACAAATTGAGCAATCCGACATGCAGGACGCTGGCCGTTTCAGGATTGGTCAGATTGTCTCGGATCGGCTTGTCGTATTCGTCGACCAGCACCACCACCCGTTCGCCACTGTTTGCATGCGCTTGGCGGATCAGGTCGCCAAATTGCCCAGAGATGGTGTTCTGGTCCAGTTGCACCTGAAGCCGGGCGGCGTTCTCTGCTAGCAGTTCTTCGATCTTGGCGTCCAGTTCGGCGCGATCCGCCAGCACGCCATGAGCGAAGCTCAGCCGGATCACCGGGAAGCGCCGCGACCAGTCCCAGTGTTCTTCTGCCGCCAAGCCGGTGAACAGCGCGCGGTTGCCCTCGAACAGTTCTGCCAAGGTGTCCAGGAACAGCGACTTGCCGAACCCACGCGGGCGCGACAGGAGGTAGTAGCTGCCTCGCTCGATCAGGCGTAACGCGAGCGGCGTCTTGTCAATGTAGTAGTAGTCTTCCTCGCGGATCTCGCGGAAGGTCTGGATGCCGATGGGAAGCTTTTTGCGGGGGATGTTCATAAGGGCAGAGTTTAGCCCAAAGTCGATGTGGGCGTCGGGCAAGGCTCGCGCGGTCAGGCACGCCGCCCTGCGACGGTACCACCACCTGCACCGCACCTTGCGGTGGGGGCCTCAACCCAGGCACTGAGCGCAGGTACATCACTGACCGCCCACACTCATGGGATGCACTGACAACTCGCCGCGCTCACGCACGCAGTGAGCAGACGCCGGCTTAGCCGGCGGGCATCGGCAGCGGCGGCGCGGGCAAGCCGCGGCGGGCCTTGGGGGCATAGGTGTCCCGTGCCGGGTGATTATATGCCCCGTAGGAGTTATCCTCTCTTCGAGGCTCGGGGGGTGCTGGAGGCGCTCGTCACGGGTCTGGACGTAGGGAGCCCGAAGGGCGACCGGAGTCCAGACCCGTGACGAGCGCGGCGCCGACGCCGGGCCAGTCGATCCCCAACCAGGAGTCCGCCGATGCAGGTGCAGCTGCACAAGCATGCCAGAACCACGCCCGCCATCCGCCGCGAGCTGCAAGCCTCCACAGAGCCGACCAAGGTGCTCGCCAG
>NZ_CAJXWY010000098.1 GCF_913062725.1 uncultured Thiohalocapsa sp. | reverse complement strand
CGCTTCAGCGCCTCCTGCGTCGCGCAGCACCCGAGCGCGTTGGTCGCCTCCCGGATCGCCTCCTCCATCTCCCACAAGCTGCCCGCAAGGCGCACTGTCACCGCCACCGTGACCTCTTTGCCCGATCTGCTGATGACCTCTGCCATGACCTCACCCTCTCACGCTGCCTCAGGAGGTTACAGCATACTCCTCGAAACTACATCATGCTGAGGCTGCACCCGTCCTCGGGGTCCAGCAAAAGCGCCGCATCTCCGGTGACCTCCGGCAGAGAGGCGCGATTGGAGGCCACGACTGGAGTCCCACTGGCCATTGCTTCGAGCACGGGCAGACCAAACCCCTCGTAGAAGGAGGGCATGAGCAGTGAGGTCGCGCCGGCGTAGAGCACGGGAAGATGCTCGTCGGGTACAAAACCCAAGCGCCGCAATCGCTGGGTAGGCTCCAGATGTTGTGCTGCCGGATGCCAGGTATTATCCCAGCCTTTTGGGCCTGCCAGGACCAACGGAAAGCGGTCCTGGAGCGCGCGTGGTAAGCGGTCGAAAGCGGCTATCAGTCCGCGCAGGTTCTTGCGCGGATCGAGCGTGGCTACCGAAAGTAGATAGCGGCCGTGGCGGAGCCCATACGTGCGAAGTATTGGCTCGGTCGAGGCAGCGCCGCGTGGGTAGAACCGCTCCGACACCCCCAGGGGTGTGACTGAGACGCGCGCCGGATCGACGCCGAAAACATCGACCAGCTCATCGGCGATGAAGCGAGACACGGTGATGATGCGTTCGGCGCGGGCCAAAGTGTCTGGCATACCACGCCGCAGAACATCAAGCGTTGCCTCATCGATGAACGTCGGATACCGTATCCACCCTAGGTCGTGCACGGTCGTCACAGCCGGACCTGCAAACTTCCGTAATACAAAATTGGGCTCATGATAGAGCGTATTGGCGGGCGGATTAGCCATATAGCGCCGAACTCTTCGAGCCTGAGATAGCGGCGATACGCTAATAGTCCAATGGCGGAGTGGCACATACCCAGGAAGGCTGTGCAGAACTCGGCGCAGCGCCGTAGGAACAGTGGTTCTGGCGCCGTCCACCATCGTCGTGGGTGGCTGGCCAGCGCGCTCCTGTACCTCCGGAGATGCTAGCGTTGTATCGAGCGGCACCCAGCGCCCGTTGCAAACCAAACGCAGCTCTTTGACGGCTCGGCGTTGCACCAGGGCATCAAGGATCTGGCCAGTGTAGCGGCCGACACCGCTGCGCTGGCCTACCAAAGGCGCAGCGCCTAAGACGAGCGAGACATCGGCAAGCTGCAATCGCGACATCGTTGAGCGTCGCGCAGACGGTCTGCGCCTAGTGAATTTCGCAGCGGTTGCCCCGCGGCCGCCCGCACCATTGGTATCGCCAACGCGGGCGTCGCGGCGCTGCTTATGAGGTCTGCGGTCGGAATGGACGCGCTAAAGAGCAGGCTACCCGATGCCGCCGGGCATTTGGGAAGCTGCGCTTTGCATGTCCGCCCTACCTTGAGCGACGACCATAGCGACCGACGTTATGGCCAGCGGCGGTGCTGCAGGTCACACCCCACGACAAGAGGATGCTGCGGTGTCGTCGGAGTCGCCCGCTGCTGAGCCGTGAAGCTCTTCCTGGAGCTGCCGAGCAAATTCGGCGCGGGCTGCCTGGAGCACCACTACATTATTGCGAGCGCGCCCCAGCTCGCCGTCGACGAAACGAATGTTCAGTATTTTCGCGCGGACGCTCTCCGACAAATCGCTCAGTTGGTAGGTCTGCCCGTCGATGGTGACACTCTTGGTTTCTTCTTCAGCCATTATGCCGTCTACGTAGAGTTGAACGAAGCCTACGACAAGCAAGCATGGTAACCCAAAACGGGCGCGGGCTGTGAAGTGCCAGGCGCAGCTGTGCGATTCCTCGGCCAGGCGTCTTAGGCGGCACACCCCTCGCTCGCACTCACCAGCTGAGCAGAGGGCGCGGCGCCAACAGCATCAAAGAGCCGTTGGGCAATGGCGCGCCAGTCGTATCGGGCTTCTGTTAACCGCCGAGCGGCCAATGCCCGACGAGCGCAATCTTCCGGAGCGGTCAGGATCGCCGACAGGGCGGCGGGGAAGCCGGACAGCTCCGCGCACCAGATGTGTTTGCCGTCTGCGAAGGCCAGTCCTCGGTTGCCGAACGGGGTGGTCAAAATCGGCACTCCTGCTGCCGCGTAGTGCAGCATCTTCAGGTTGGTACCGGAACCGCTCATTACCGGGTTGAGCGCGACGTCCACGGCTCGCAGCAGCAGGTCCAGCTCCTTGTCGCCGAGCATGCCCAAAGCATGCAGATTGGCTGGACGATTCTTCAGCACAGGGTGGCTGCAAACACTTCCCACCACTAGAAAATGCACACTCGTGTGCTGCTCCGCGACAGACTTCAGCGCTGCGGCCGCCTCGATATTCGGCTGGTGCCAGCTGCCCACAAAGACCGCGGTTCGCCGTTCGTCCAGGCCGAGTCGCTGGCGGACTCCCCGGGATTGTGCACGGTCGGTTAAGCAAGCCGAGCGGGTATCCACGCCGTTAGGGACTTCCAGGCACTTGCTCGCATCGATCTGATAAAGCTCGACGAAACGAGTCGCATCGCTTGTGGCACACACCATAATGTGCTGCGCCTTCTCGCAAAGGAGCCGCTCGATCTCTGCTACCTGCGCGAGATACGGCGCTGTCAGCGGGCTGTCGCCGAGCACTGAGCGCTTCATGTCGCATTCGACGTTGTGCGCTTCGTACCATAGTCGCGGCGGCTTTAGCGCTGCAATGCTCGGGTACAGATACGGGTGCGATGCGATGAGCAAATCACAATCGGCCGTGACTGCCGCAAGGGTCTCTACATATGCCGTCGTGCGGCTTTGGTATAATAGCGTCGCGATGTCATTCGCAGAGACTCCCAGCTCCGTGTTAAGTCGCCGCGCAGCCTCTAAATGCGCCTGACTCTTCGCGATTCGCAGCTCCACCAGCCCGGGCGCTAAATCATAGCGACCGGCAACGGTCGCATCGTCGCATAGCGTGACAAGGGTAACGTCGGCGTGGTGTCCCAGGGCCTTGTATAGGTGGTACACCCGGGCTTGGCCGCCCCCTCGAGGAGGGTGGATTGGGAAATCCACGGCGACGACGACCTTGAGCCGCCTACGCAACCCGTTCTGCGACTCCGGCGTCTGCAGCAAGGTAGCGACGGTCTGCGGCCAGTCGATCGGGGCAACCCGCCGGCGCGCAGCTTCGCCCATGGCGCGCGCGGCCGCGGGGTCAGCGAGCAGTTGGCGCATTGCCGCCGCAAGCGCCGCCGGCTCTGCCGCAACACTCAGTCCGGTGCGCTGGTGCTCCACCAGCTCGTTAACGCCGCCGGCATCGGTGGTGGTGAGCACAGGCTTCGCTGCGCGCATCGCTTCCAGCGTGATCAGCCCATAGTCCTCGTCGTAGGGTACGAACGGTACGAACATTGCTTGCCCGTATTCCCGAATGATCTCGGCGTCACTGATATGACCGAGAAATTCGATACGCGGATCGCCCTCCGCTCGGGCGAGTAATGCTCCTGCGGCCGGTCCGGTACCGGCGATACGCAACCGCCGCTCCGTCTCGACTTGGCGGAAGGCATCGATGATCAGATCCAACCGCTTCGGAGGAGCAAGGCGGCTCGCCGTGAAGATATGCGCATCCCCGGTGCATTCGGCGCGCGGCAGGTCCGAGGGGTGATGTAGGACATCCACGTCGACGCCCGTTGGGAAGTAGTCTGCACGCTCGGCAACGGTCGATGATATTGCCAAATATCGACGAATGGCGCTCGGCGCCATCCCAATACTGTCCAGACAATGGACGACACGGCGCACCAAGGGGCTCGGCAGCTGGAACCATTCCGCGAGTGAGGCGTCGCCGCGTAATCGCTCTAATTCGGTGAACAGCGCGTCTAGCTCCGACCTCTCGCCGCGGCTTTTCTGCAACAGCGAGCCAAGCGGCCGCAGCGCTCCTGGCAGCGTCGGCAGGGCCGTCGGCAGGCCGCTGAAGTGGTATGTATCATACAGCCCGCGTAGCTTGTGCTGGAGATAGCAAACATGGTTGGGATGTGCGACCATCCACGCCGGATATTTTGTGCTGATTATAAGGTCGAAATGACTGAGATCGAGCTTGCTAAAAGCACGATAGCTATCGAGTAGCTCCCAGAAATCCTGCTCCCGGCTCGGTAGCTTGATCAACTCGGCATGGTGCTCCGTGTGCTGATTGATGGCGGCCAACAGTCCCCACCACAGCTTCTCGGCGCCCCCCACCAAAAAAGGCACGCAGCTGGGCGCAACGATTGCGATCTTCACGGGTTTGGTCCTTGAGGGTCTACTGTCTGCAATGAGCAGTGGGGCGCAACAGGCGGATGCAAAGCACGCAGACTACCTTTGGTCGCCGGGCTTACTGATCGATGAATGCGTCTGTGCGCATCGTGCTGGTGTTAGGCCAAGGGCCATGCCCTCAGGTCGGCTGCGCTCGGCCGAGTAATCTGTGCACGACGCGCTCCCAGCTGATGCCCAGTGTGTCGTAGCGCCGACGCCCTGCAAGTCCGAGGTGGCGCGCGCAAGCTTGGTCGCGATACAGGTGGTCCGCAGCGGCTGCAATCGCCTGTGCGTCGGGCGGTACGACTAAGCCGGTCTCATTGTGGCGCACAAATTCAAGTGGACCTCCAGAATCTGTACACGTAATAACCGGCTTGGCGGAGAGCATCGCCTCCAAGGTGACGTAGCCATAGTCTTCGTCGCGGGGGCCATAAAAAACGCCAAGGCTGTTTGCATAGAAGGTGCGTTTCTCCGCCTCATTCACTCGTCCCAGCAGACGAACGCGGTCGCCGACACCCAGTTTGGCGATGAGCTGCTCGCATCGGGGGCGTTGACCGCCGTCCCCGGCAAGCAGAAAAACCACAGGTGTGCGCAGGTAACGGGCAGCCTCGATGAGTAAGTCCTGGCGCTTTAGCGTTTCAAGCCGCGAGGGAAAAAACAGATAGCCCTGGGGCCTGGCAGTATAGAATCGCTCGGGCGCTGGTGGCGGGTGGTAAAGCGGCTCCGCAGCGATGCCATTGTATTGCGATAGTCGCTCGGCGACGCGCGCAGAGTTGGCAAAGCGTCGCTGCACACGCTCCAGGGCGCGATTGTCGAAGTCCTGAATACGCATCCGCAGCGCGGTGTCTTCGGGGCTTGCGTCGGCTGACTGGTAAAGGTCGTAGGCGCCACGGTGTTGGTGCATGATCCACACACAGTGATCGTCATGCAGGACGCCATAGGTCGGAAATTGCAGACTGATGAGGGTATCAATCCGGACGCCGTTGGGCTGGCTGAGATCCAACCCATCGCAGAATTCCATGAGCGAGGCGATGTCGCCGTGTCGGTGATAGTTGAAGGGGAGGCGCAAGCACAGGGTCTCATGACCTTGCAAATGAAGCGCCGCAGTCAATCCCTCGATGTGATAGTCAGCCCCACCATACATAAAGGGTGTGACGTTGGCGAGGACGAGGACTTTCATTGCGGCCGGATGGCTGTACCGCCCGCTGTCGCCGTACAGGGTCTGTGCGGAAGCGCTGCTTGGTGCAGGGGGCTGAGCCGTGGGATGAGAATTGGGGAGATGTTCGGCGGGGCCTTGACTGCGTGCCCGTGCTGTCCTTGGGTGCCGGTCGCGCCCGGCGCAGCCTTCGGTGTCCCGCGATGCTGGCCGACGGGCAGATTGCGCAGCAATGCCATTAAGTTAAGCTCTACCGGCAGCGCTTGTAGTTGGGGTGGAATCGTTTCGGCTTCGTGGACTTGATGTCGCGCGGGAACGACCGATCCGGGCGGATCGCCTCCACCTCCAGCGCCATGGCGCAGACGATGCGTTCGAGCAGGTCCGGCGGCGTCTCCAGGCTGAGCAAGCGCACGACATTGTCCTTCATCTTCGACAGTGCGTTGGCGAAGTTGACCTGGTAGTCGCGGCGGCGCTCCTGATACAGACGCTTGGTCATCCACTGCGGCACCCACGCCAGGATCGCCGTGAGGTTGAGCGCGAGCACCTTGGCGAGGACATCCTGCTTGAGCGCGTGCACCGTGCGCCCGGAGAAATTCTCCACCTCGGCCCAGCATTTCTCCTTTTTATACCCTTCCTCGATGCCCCAGCGCAGATGGTACAAATGCTTGAAAACGCTGGTCGGGAACGCTTCCTCGTCGAGTAGCGAGGTGATCAGGATCTCCTCCTCCCCGCCCTTGAGGCGCACGCGGATCAGTCGCAGGCGCAACGCTGCGGTCGGCAAGCCGAAGACTCGGCATTGGCGGCGCGCCTCATCGCCGGGCGCGAGCGAAATAACGCTGCTGCGTGCCGTACCGGCGGCGAACGCCTGCACTTCGGCGCAGAAGGCGCGCGGCACGCGGGCACAGAAGTGGCGCTGCTCCGCCGCGTGGGCGGCAAACAGCCAGAACGCCGGGTAGCCGCGATCATAGAGCAGCAGATCATCGGGCCGCGTGCTCGGCAGATACTCCCCCGCCAGCACCCGCTCGCCGACGCTCTGCGGCTCGATATCTGCCGCCACCACCAAGCGATTGAGCACATCGTACAGACGCGAGAAACGCGCCTGCGGCGTCACCTCCCCGGCCTGGCCGAACGCCGCCGCAATCGCCGGCACCTTGGGCAGCAGAAAGCTCGATCCGTCCACCGCCAGCAGTCGAAAGCCGTGCCAGCGGCGCATGGGCAGCCCGCGCATGGCCGCCTCCACCAGCACGTGGCTGAGCTCCGCAAAGGCCTCGTGGCGCAGCTTGGCGCGCGCTTGCGTCAGTGCCGACTTCGACACGCTCTCTGCCAGCGGCTGATCGCAGACCACCTCAAAGAAGCGATCCAGTTCGTCCTGATTGGCGCCTTTGCGCAAGTTCAGCAGAAACTTCACCAACTGCGGCAACGGTAGCTTGCGCTCGCGGGTGAACGCCCGCGCGCCGATGCGGTGGCGCGTCGCGAAGGCAGGCGAAGACAAAGTATCACTTATGGCCTTATAAATAGAAGAAAATCGCCGCCATGTGCTCGACTTCGCTGGCGGTGAATGCGGTGGTCTTGGGGTTCACGACCGTTGGGCTGCTCCGGCTGCGTAGAAAATGGAAAGTCTTTTTATCATTTTATTCAGAGGCTTAGAGATTGAGAAACGCTAACTTAATGACATTGGATTGCGCAGGCGCGGCCGCCGAGTCCACAGCCAGCGCGCCCGGGGTCGGCATCTCAGCGGTCTGCCGCAGGTAATGATGCGCAGAAAGCGCTGCACGATGACGGTGTCGCGGGCGGATAGGTGGGACCGCGACGCCGGTCGCGGCAGTGCTGTTGAAGAATAATGACTGCCGCAGGGGATCAAGTCTCTGAATCGGCATCAAAATCGAAATTGAGGCTGTCGGCGGGGTCCTCGGCCAGTAGGCCGTCAAGGCCTGCGCCAAGCTGTGACCGAGCCGCACGACGCTCATAAATTCGCCGCAGCAAGCCCAGGCGGGGCAATGAGAAGACTTGCGCGTAAGCGATCGACAGCCCGTTACGCGAGCGCAAGTGCGCGAGGGCGGCAGCATCGAGCGTATTCAACCGCGCTTCGTCGATGCGCATCAGGCCCGACAGCAGCGGGCGATCCGCGTCAGGATTCGGCACTGCCAGCTCCCACGGCTGAAGCAGCTCGGCCTCGGCCAAGGCATCCACGGCGCTGTGTGTCAGCTGGCGGTTGTCGTCCGTCTGCTGCAGAAAAGCGACCGCCCGCTCCAGCAGAGGCTGGAGCTTGCCGTCGTCGTCAAAAAAACGCTCCTCGCCGGCCTCCGGCCGGGGCGCCTCCCGGTACAAACCGCTGTCGAGGTCGAAGCACAACACCTTGCGCCTGCCTTCGCCGATCGCGACCTCGCAAAGCACAAAGGGATGCCCCCGATAGTAGCTAGGCAAGTAGCCAAGGACCCAGCGCCCCGCTGCGTCTAGGCACAGGTTGTCGCCGGCATGCAGCCCTTGCACCACCGCCAGCTGCCAGCCACCGCCAGGCCGCTGCACAAAAGCCAGTGGAAATGTCGGCAGTGCCGCTGGTAGCTCGGCTAGCAGCAGCGGCGCCCAGGCGTCCCCGGCTGCAAAACGCAAATCGGTGTGGCGCCGCCAGCCGTGGGTGCGATGCTGAACGGCGTCGAGCGGCAGTAACCTTCCAGTCATGACTTGTCGCGGGTAACCTCTGCCATCCTCCGGAGCAGCGCGCTCAAAGGCGCCGCGAGCCTACCGCGTCGAGGATATTGGCCGCAATGCCCATCGCAGGAGCAGGTGGCGATTCCCCGCACGCAGGCCCGCCAGGCATGCTAACCCATGTTTGACATGCTGCTGACAAAATAGCTTTGTAAACAGTATGTTAGACGTACACAGAAGGCGGTTATGGCACT
>NZ_CAJXWY010000097.1 GCF_913062725.1 uncultured Thiohalocapsa sp. | reverse complement strand
CGTATTCACGGCGTCCCCCGCCCGCTGCAACCCAGCCCGCAGACGCCTGCGCCGGACATTGACATGCGCCGGGTATACATCGGTTTTGGTACAGCGCCAAAGGCCGGGCCGCCGCGTGGCAACGCGACGACCCAAGGCACAGCCGACTCGAGACTGCACCAGTGGCAAGTTATCAAAACTGTGGCGACAGGTGGTGTGCCATCGTGCGCAAGCTAGGGATTTTCCGCCGCGGCGCAGGATGTCCTCCGCCAAGGCCAGCGTGCAACACTGGGACCCGGTGCGTGCGGGATTCGGGGCGCGCGACGGCGCGCCCCGTCTCGGCGGTATTGGCTTGCTCGGACGACACCAGCGGCACGGTTGCGCCGGCGCCCGCCGCGGTACCCGGGGATGGCCCGCCACTGGTGACGGGAATGGTCAGCAATGCAGCCAGCAGGACGGCGACGATGACGGTGGAGCGAGTCATGGATGTCTCCGGTGGAATCAGCTCGTGAGCGCGTTCATCAGCGAGCGCCAGAAGCGCGGCTCGCCGCCGCAGGGCGCATCGGTGGTGCCATCGCCACAGGGGGCGCAGGCGTGAGCGGCGGCGATGACCGCCAGCGCCCGGCCGTCGACATCGTAGAGCCGAAGCTGCCGGTCGCTACCGTGACCACTGCGGCGGCCTACCACCCAGGCGCTGTCGATGGCGGCGGTGTCGATGTCCACCCGCGTCTCGACGCCGGCGAGTCCGGCGCGGCCCCGCGCATCGTCATAGCCGTGGAAAGCGGCTTGCCGCCGCAGTACCAGCGCATCCGAGCCCATGGTGATCGCCACGGGCAGCACCTCGTCGCACAGGGCGCGCAGGGCGCAGGGAATCAACGCCGGGTCCACAGCCGTGGCCGAGCCACCGCTGGCTGCGGCGTCGCGCCTGAGCCGACCGGGATCCAGCGCCAGTTGGCCCGAGAGCTCGGCCGTGTCCAAGAAGTTGGGCGCATGCGGATCATTGCTGCAATGCGCCTGCAGCGCGCCCAGGGGATGACGTCCCAGGGGTGCGAGTGCCGGGGGCGTCTGCTGCAAGGGCACCACACGCTCACCGCCGCCGAGCATACCGCCCAGCACCAGCCGCCAGAGCCCCGCATCCGGGCCCGCGGCAGGGCGCAGGCGCAGCAGGGGACGCCCGAGGTCGTCCTCCAGCAGCAGGGCATCCCGCGCCGGTGCCGCCGCCAGGGCGTGGCAGCGCTCCAGCAGCAGCCGCAGCGATTGTTCCGCGCCGTTCAGGCTCGCCACGGCGGCATCCACACGCAGCCCCGCCAGGGAGATGGTGTCGAGGAGGCGTATTCGCGGCGTCGCTAGCTCGAGCTGCAGGTGCTCGAGCAAACTGAGGTCCGACATGAGCTCGAACCAATGGCCGCTGAGGCGCAGGGCGCCGGCGGCATGGTGCAGCGGGGTGCGCGCGGGCAGCCCTGCCGGCGGCGGCGCCTGCTGACGGCGATGCGTTGTGGCGGATGCCCGTGATGTCTGCGTGTGCCGCCGCTGGTTGGATGCGGGCCTTAGTGTGGTGACGGACATGCCTGTGTCTCCTTTGGTATCGGCGCAGCCGATGATGAATGGGAAAAACACTTGGCTTGCCTTGGTCGTCCAACGCCCGGGTGCGCGGAAAGGGCGTCAGCATCACCAGTCGCTGGCTTCGTTGAAATGATAACGCGTCTCAGTTGCAAATGATAGGTGGTCCAGACGGCTGGGTCAAGCGGCGCAATCAGCAGGGTCGCGCGCACGTCGAGCCGGCGCTGCGGCGCCTCGCCTGCGCTGGCGAACGCCTGTAGTCCGTGCAAGTAACTGACTGACACCACCTTCGCATGCCGATGCGGCAGCCAGCGCTTCGATGCAGGCGTCAGCCCTCGGCCCGGGTGGCGACCCGCCCCCCGGCAAGTCCCAGGGCAAGCCACAGCCCAGGCTCATGGGCGAGCCGAGGCGCAGTTTGCGGGGGGCGGTGACGCGGCTCAGCGGGTGGCGACCCCCTGACGGGTCAGGTTCCGTCGACGCAGCCCGCATGCGAGGTTCAGCGCACAGTCATCAAAGGGACCGTCAACGCATGGTCTGCCCCGTGCAGGGCGGCCTGGAAGAGGCCAAGGAGCGCTTCTGCGATGCCGAGGCCGAGATCCAGGCCGCCGCCGCCGAAAAGCAGCCTTGAGCCCGGCTCGCGCCGTTTCCGAACCGGTCGCACCGTTCGTGGCGGCCCACGCCGGGCTCGTGCGGTGTGGCCATGGGGCCGCGCGCGGCAATGGCTCGCAGGGACTATCGCATCGTTTCGCGCCACACCTGTGCCCCACGCGGCGGCAGCACACCGGCAGCGCGGCGCGGCCCCCTGCGGTGCACGCCTGCGGCGAGTGCTTACTGCATGGCCAGCACCGCCGTTGCCAGGGCCTTTTGGATCTCGGTGACATTCTCGGTCCCACGCAGGGTTTTCTCGATGGGCGCGCTCGCCCCTGAGACCCAGACCTTGAGCTCGGCATCCAGATCGAAATGGCCGGCGGTCTCCACCGAGAAGCGGGTGATCGCCTTGTAGGGAATCGACAGGTACTCGACCTTTTTGCCAGTCAGCCCCTGTTTGTCGATCAGCAGCAGCCGGGCGCTGGTGAAGACGAATTGATCACGGATGACCTGGAAGGCGACCTCGATGCTCTCCTCGGCGGCGAGGATGGGCGCCAGGTCAGCGCTTAGCTTGCCAGCGTCGATGGTCGAGGCGTTGCCCAGCAGACCGCTCAATAGTCCCATGGTTGGACTCCATTCGGTTGTAACTCAGCGTTGATCAGAGGTTCGAAGTCGGCGGGCTGGAGAGCGGCCGCCGGGGGCTCGACGGCGGGGTTCCGGTGGTGAAGCCGATGGGCGGATATCCACGGCGTCCCGCCCGGCGGCCACGGCTCCATCTGCGACTGTCAAGGCCCATGGGTCACAGCGATTGCGGATCGATGCCGAGCGCACGCAGGCGCTCCGCCAGGCGCTCCGCGCGCTGATGCTCCGCATATCGGCCCGCGCGGCTTCCCTTACGGCCTGCGCCGAGGCTGCTATCGCACGGCTCCGTGTGATTGACGCCGGGCGGTCTGCATCGGGCGAACACGGGTGGATGGCCCATGTGCGCTGGCCGCAGCCTGATACACAACAGCATACATGCAAGCCGGCCATCGCGATAGCGCCTGCCATGGGCGCACACCTTGATCGGGCCCGGACCCGACTGCTCGGCCTGCGGAATGTCAGGCTTAATTCGGTCCCCGGGTGCGATGCTCGACCTGCGCACGCCGGCTCGCCTGCAGCACGGCGCAGCCACCCTTGCCCTTGGCGCAGCCGCCGCACTCGCCGCGATTGGCCCAGAGCTTACGGTAGAGATACCACAGGGCCACCGCGACCACCGCGGCGACGACGGCCCAATCCAGCCAGCCGGCGCCGGCCTCGGCGTTGATCGCGGGATTGGCGCTCGGGGACTCCAGCTGTGTGGTCGATGGGGCATCGGCGGGGTTGGTCATGATGGCTCTCCCGGGTGTGACATGGACTGCCGGCGTCGTTTTGGGCCTGCTTGGGGGCGGCATGCCATCGCCGGGACGGCGTTCCCGCGCAGGCCACCGCTCAGGTTTGTGCCAGGCGCTCACCGAGGCGTCGTCGACTCCGCCGCTCGCTCAGCAGACCGACCACCAACAGCAGCGCGAAGGCGCCCCAATACACCACTGACATAGCCTCGATGCCGGTGGCGCCCACCGCCATGCCGATGCTGTAGACGGCGCTCGCGACGCCGAGCCCGAGCAGGGTCGGAAAGACGATGGAGAACAACATCCATTTGTAGGACCCCGTTTGCACCTTGACCATGATGGTGGTGGCGAGACAGGGTGGATAGAGCGCGAAGAACAGGATCATGGACACCGCCAGCAGCGCGGTGGCACCGCCGGCGCGGGTTTCGGTGCCCATGCGCTCCTCCAGTGTGGCGTTCTGATCGTCATCCTGTTGGAACAGCACGCCGAGGGTGGCAACACTGCTTTCGCGGGCCGCAAACGATGACAGGAGGGCGACGTTGATCTTCCAGTCGAAGCCCGCGAACTGCGTGAGCGGCTCCATGCCGCGGCCGATGGTGCCAAGGATGGAGGTGGTGATGCGCTCCTCGCGCATCTCCCGGCGCAGCCCCTGGCGGGCGCGGGCGAGCTTGCGCAGCTCGCGCCAGGCCCGCTTGGCGTCACGGTCGCCGGCGGGCGGTTTCACCAGGGGATAGAAGTCCGGATTGCGGGCCTGGAAGCGCGCGGCGACCCGCTCAGAGCCGGCGCTGCCTGTGGCATTGAGCTTGGCGCGCTTGTGGTCGGTGAAGTAATTGATCAGCGGCATCAGGTTGTCGCCGAGTGCCACATCGGCATAGGTGTTGCCGACCATGGCCGTCTCGAAGCGTTCCATCGCCGCCTGCGCCTCGGCCCCGTAGTGGGACTTGCGCTCCGCCGACAGCCCGGGCAGGTGCAGCAGCGCGAACACCACCACGGCCACCGCCAGCACCACCGTGCCCACCTTCTTGATGTACTGCCAGGTGCGCTCGAAGGAGCGGCGCAGCACGCCGGTGAGCGTTGGCAGGTGATAGTGCGGCAGCTCCATGACGAAGGGCGAGGTCTCCTGCCCGCGCAGCACCGTCTTGGTGAGCAGTTTCGCCACCAGCAGCGCGAAAATGATGGTCATGGTGGAGATGTAGAACATCATCAGCGACTTGTGCTCCACGAAGAAGACGCCGAGCAGCAGGGTGTAGAGCGGCACCTTGGCCAGGCAGTTCATGAAGGGCACGGTGAAGATGGTGGCCATGCGGGCGCGGGTATCTGGAATGCCCTTGGTGGCCATGACCCCGGGCACGGCACAGCCGCCGGCGAAGACCCCGCCCAGGATCAGGGGCAGCGTGCTCTGGCCGTGCAGCCCGAAGCGATGCAGGATCTTGTCCAGGATGAAGGCGATGCGGGCCATGTAGCCCGAGTCTTCGACGATGGCGATGGCCGCGAACAGGATCAGGAAGATCGGGACGTAGTTCAGCAAGGTGTTGGCGGAGTCCACCAGCCATAGCCCCAGGGAGCGGGTGTAGGGATCGACCAGAAAGTCTGCACTCGGCAGCACGCTGGCCACCAGCTCCCGGAATTTGGCCAGCAGCGGCCAGGTGTAGTTGGTGAGCTCGTAGCCCCAGACGATGGAGACCTGATAGATGGCGAACACCGTGGCCACCAGAAACAGGGGCGCCGTCCAGCGGTTCAGCACCACGCGGTCGATGCGGTCGGTGAGGGATGGCCGGCCGCGATCCGCCCCCTTCACGGCGCCATCCAGCAGCCGCTCCACGGCCCTGTCGCGGCAGGCGACGATGTGATCGGCCACGTCGATGCCCTGCGCCGACTCGAAGGCTACGATGAAGCGCCCCGCGTCTGCCTGCAGCGCCCGGGTGTCGGCGTCGCCGAGCCGCTCGAGCAGCAGCTGCAGCGCGGTCGTGTCTCCTTGCAGCAGTTGCAGCGCCAGCCAGCGCCGCGGCAGGTGTGCCAGCGCCGACTCGGTGGTGAGACGGGCCACGAGCTGCCCGATCGCCGGCTCCAGGGCGCCGTAGCGCACGGGCGGCCGCGCGGCGGCCTCGGCTTCGGGCTGGGATGGCGGCCGCTCCGGCGCCAGCAGCCGGTCGGCTTCGGTGCGAATGGCCCGACGCAGCGCCTCCCGTCCCTCACCCTTGCGGCCGACCGTGGCCACCACCGGCAAGCCCAACCGTGCGGCGAGCACATCCTGGTCCACCTCGATGCCGTTGCTGGCCGCCACGTCCATCATGTTCAGCGCCAGCACCAGCGGCAGCTCCAGCTCCAGCAACTGCAGCGTCAAGTGCAGGGAGCGGCGCAGGTTGGAGGCATCCACCACGTCGACGGTCACATCCGGGCGCGCGCCGAGCAGGAACTCGCGGGCCACCCGCTCCTCCAGCGAGAACGAAGTCAGGCTGTAGGTGCCCGGCAGATCCACGGTGTAGACCGTGCCCAGGTCGTCGCTGTACTGCCCGTGCTTCTTGTCGACCGTGACGCCGGGGTAGTTGGCCACGTGCTGACGCGCGCCGGTGAGCACATTGAACAGCGTGGACTTGCCTGCGTTCTGCTGGCCCGCCAACGCCACTAGTACCCCATCACGCGCCTGTGTCTGCCTGCCGTGGCGCTTGTGTCCATCGCCACGACCGCCCGCGTGCGCGGCATCCGACGCCGCGGTCCCCGGCGTCGCTTGGCCACGCTGATGCCGCCGGGGATGGTGGTTGCCGGTCCCGTGCCGATGGCTCTTCGGCTCAGACATGGTCGTTGTCCTCCGGCGAAACCTCGATGGTGCGCGCCTCGGCACGTCGCAGGGAGACGTTGGAGGCGTCCAGCTTCAGCTCGATGGGGTCGTTGAGCGGGGCGCTGCGCACGACTGTGACCACGGCATTCGGCATCAGCCCCAGGTCGAGCAGGCGCTGGCGTACGGCACCCGTGGCCAGGTGCCGCCGGATGCGCACGCGCCCGCCGGCGCGGATGTCGTTCAGGCTCAGCATCGCTGCAGGCCCGGCAATGCTGTCGGTGCGGATGTCGCTGTGGGGCGTCGCGGACCGGGGGAGTCGCTGGGCAAAGGCCTCGGCTTTGGCTTGAGCATGGAGAACGCCTGCGGTGGCTGGGGTGACGGGTGGCGGCGCCAGCGCCGTGAAGAAGCGCGCTGCTCGGCAGCGCCGCTTGTGACCTGCCCACTAGCATAACGTAGCTATAATAGTAACGCGAGCGCGAATCAGTCGTATTTACAATATCGTGATGACCGTGTAGTCTGTGTGGTCATGATCGTTGCGCGGTGCATCGGCTCGCTGCCCGTACCGCGCGTCCTGACCACCAGCGCGAAACGGAGAACTGCCTTGCGATATCCCCGCCGCAACGTCCTTACCACCGCCGTCGGCCTGAGCGCCAGTGTGCTGACGGCGGTCGGACTCACACTGAGCACGACCGTATCGGCGCATACGCCTTTGTGCGCCTGTTACGACATGGGCGACGGCGCCGTGCTCTGCGAGGGCGGCTTCTCGGACGGCTCCTCTGCCGCCGGTGTCGCTGTGCGTGTGGTCGACGCCGCCGGTAACGCCGTCATCGAAGGCGAGATGAGCGAATACAGCGAGTTCGAGTTCGACAAACCGGCCGGCGACTACACCGTGGTCTTCGACGCCGGTCCCGGGCACGACATCGTGATCCACGGCAAAGACATCGTCGAGTGAGCCCACGGGCGCATTGCGGCGCGGCATGTGCAGGTTGCCGCCGCAACGCCCGCAGTGGCCCAGCCCGCTCCCACCAACCGCATTCCGCCCCGCCAGCCGCCGCCAGCCGGGCAGGAACGGTGATCGACACAACGCGGCTCACCCAGACCGCCATCATCCCCCAGCAGCTAGGGAAACAGACTCCATGAAAACTTCGGCATTCATCGCCGCGGCGGCGGCAACCACCTTGTCCGGTGCTGCCCAGGCCCACTTCCAGTTCCTCTACACGCCCGAGGTCATGTTGGAGAAACCGGGCGACATCCCGCTGGCGCTCGTGTTCGGCCATCCGATGGAGAACACCAGCACCATGGACATGGGCGAGCCGGAGGCATTCTTCGTCGTCTTCAAGGGCGAGAAGACCGACCTGAAAGACAGCCTGGAGGCCGTTAAGTGGGCTGGCGCCAGCGGGGAGCCGTCCGACGCCTACACCGCGAGCTACAAGGTCCGCCGCAACGGCGACTACATCTTTGCGCTGACCCCGGCGCCCTACATGGAAGGCGCCGAGGACATCTACATCCAGCAAATCACCAAGACCATCCTCAACAAGGGCGCCATGCCCACCGGCTGGAACGAGCCCATCGGCCTGAAGACGGAGATCGTGCCCATGGACAAGCCCTATCAGACCTTCGTCGGCGGCACCTTCACCGGCCAGCTCCTCTCCGACGGCGAGCCGGCGGCTGGCGTCGAGTGCGAGATCGAGTACATCAACTCCGACGTGGACTTGGAGGGGCACGCCTTCAGCAAAGAGACCAAGGGCCCGGTGCCGCCCACCGCCATCGTCGCCATCACCGACGACAACGGCCTGTTCACCTTCGGTATCCCGCGCCCCGGCACCTGGGGATTCGCGTGCCTGGGCTCCGGCCCCGACAAGGAGTACGAGGGCAAGGAGCTGTCCCAGGACGCCGTGCTCTGGATTCACGCCGCCGAGCTCTGAGCCCGGGCAGCGCGCACCGACCGCGCCGGCGCTGCTGCGCGCCGGCTGCGGCCCCGTCGAATACCTGCGACGCCGTCGCTGAGACGAGCGCGATCATATCTTTTTTGTGTTTATCATACGCTGGCGCCGCGCCCCCGCGGTGACTCCACCAGCAAGGAGATTCCGGCATGCAGATTCATTCCGTCGCGGGCGCCGTTGCCCTCGTATTGGCTGGCGCCGTACCCGCCGCACAAGCCCAGAGCCTGGACCAGCGCGTAGAGGCCCTGGAGCGCGAGAACCAGCGTATGCGCCAGCAGCTCGCCGCCCAGGACGAGCGCATCCAGGGCGCCCCTGAGCGCGTCAAGGAACTGGAGGAGGCGCTCGCCGAGAAGCGGCGCACCGGCGGCAACTGGTTCGA
>NZ_CAJXWY010000096.1 GCF_913062725.1 uncultured Thiohalocapsa sp. | reverse complement strand
CGCCACTTCCTGGAGGACGAGCTGGGGCTACCCTGCAATTTCGCCTTCGCCCGCCGGCCCGGCCACAAGCCGGACAACGATGCGGTGCGCGCGGCCATCCACGACAACACGCCGCTGATCCTTTTCGGTGGCTATAACGAGCGCATGTACCTCGCTGAGATCGGCGGACGCGCGGCTTTTCTGCCGGCCTCCTTGCCCGGCACCATCATCCGCCGCCACACGGGCACGCCATTCATGGGGTATGCCGGGGCGACCTACCTGGTGCAGGAGGTCTGCAACGCCCTGTTCGATGCGCTGTTCAATATCCTGCCCCTCGGCACCGACCTGGATCAGGTGGATGCGACGCCGGCACGCCTGGCGGCGGAGAACCGCCAGTTGCCCTGGGACACCGAGGCCAAGCTGCACCTGGACCGGCTGCTGGAGGCCTTTCCGGTGCTGACACGGATCTCCGCGGCCAAGCGGCTGCGCGATGCGGCCGAACAGGCCGCCCGCGACGCCGGCGAGGCGCAGGTCACGATTGCGCGCGTCCGTGCTGCACGCGACGCGCTCAGCGGTGGTCGTGCCGCATGACCGCTCGCGCCCATCTGCGTGCTGGGCGCGGCGCAGCGGCACAACGCCGCGATCAATCGGTCGCGCTGCACATCGTGCGCCGACCGAACGTTCGCCAGGTCTGTCCATCCCGCGCTGCGGGTTGGTCGGTCCGCCGGAGCCGGACTCCGGCAGCCCCGCGGCTGCGCAGCAGCGTGTGCCGCCGGCCTGACGGCCCTTTGAACCTCATTGGAGGGTTAAACCATGGCAGACGATAAGTCCTTGAGCGGTATCAGCGAAGAAGAGGCTCAGGAGTTCCACGGCATCTTCGTGCAAAGCATGAGCGGCTTCATCGGTGTGGCGGTCTTCGCACACCTGCTGGCCTGGATGTGGCGCCCCTGGCTCTGAGCCCCGATGAACCCGAGGAGCATCATCGTCTTGAACCGCATCGCAGCAGTCGTCCGGCGCCCGAGGGTCCGTAGAGGACACCGACAGGGCCACGCCTGAGTACCGCATGCCCGCGATGCATTTGGCTCGACTCAACCCGTAACCCGGAGAGTACGCATGAACGCAATCCACAAGATCTGGCTCATCTTCAACCCGAGCTTCGTCCTGACCGCCCTGTTCGGCTTCCTGATTGTGCTGGCCCTGGCGATCCACCTCGTTCTGCTCAGCACCACCGACTTCAACTGGCTGGAAGACGGCATTCCGGCGGTCGAGACCGCAGCCGCGCCGGCCGTGCCACAGCAGATGTAGGGGGCCTGAACAGTGACGGCGCTGCCGCCCCGGGCTGGTGGCAGCCGTCAAGCTCGCGACGCGGGTGCTGCACATCCCCCGCGGCACCCAAGCAGAGGAATTCATAATGGCCATGCTGAGTTTTGAGAAAAAATACCGCGTCCGTGGCGGTACCTTGGTAGGCGGGGATCTATTCGACTTCTGGGTGGGGCCGTTCTATGTCGGCTTCTTCGGAGTCACGTCGGTCTTCTTCGCCACGCTGGGCACGCTGCTGATCATCTGGGGTGCGGCCATCGGGCCCACCTGGAATGTCTGGCGCATCAATATCGCGCCACCGGATCTGAGCTACGGGCTCATGATGGCACCGCTCACCGAGGGTGGGCTGTGGCAGATCATCACCATCTGCGCCATCGGTGCCTTCGTCTCCTGGGCCCTGCGCCAAGTCGAGATCTCCCGTAAGCTGGGCATCGGACTGCACGTGCCCTTCGCCTTCAGCTTCGCGATCCTCGCCTATGTCACGCTGGTGGTGATCCGCCCGGTGCTCATGGGTGCGTGGGGTCATGGCTTTCCGTACGGCATCTTCAGTCATCTGGACTGGGTGTCGAACGTGGGCTACCAGTACCTGCACTTCCACTACAACCCCGCGCACATGCTCGCCATCACGTTCTTCTTCACGAACGCATTGGCGTTGGCATTACACGGCTCCCTGATTCTATCGATGGTGAACCCGCAAGACGGTGAGCCCGTGAAGACCTCGGAGCACGAGAACACCTTCTTCCGCGACTTCATCGGGTATTCCATCGGCGCGCTGGCAATCCATCGCCTGGGCCTGTTCCTGGCCATCAACGCCGGCTTCTGGAGCGCCGTCTGCATCGTGCTCAGCGGCCCGTTCTGGACCAAGGGGTGGCCCGAGTGGTGGAACTGGTGGCTGCAGCTACCGTTCTGGTCATAAGAGGACACCGACATGGCCGAATATCAAAACATTTTCACGAAACTCCAGGTCCGTGAGCCTGGCTACCCCGGTGTCCCGCTCCCGAAGGGCGAGATGCCACGACTCGGCAAGCCGGTCTTCAATTACTGGATCGGCAAGGTCGGCGATGCGCAGATCGGCCCCTTCTATCTCGGCTTCGCCGGGGTGGCTTCCCTGGTTTGCGGTTTCATCGCCATCGAGATCATCGGCTTCAACATGCTGGCGTCGGTGAACTGGAGTCCGATCGAGTTCGTCAAGAACTTCTTCTGGCTCGCCCTGGAGCCGCCACCGCCCGCCTATGGGCTCAGCATTCCGCCGCTCGGCGACGGTGGCTGGTGGCTGATGGCCGGCTTCTTCCTCACCGCGGCCATCATCCTGTGGTGGATCCGCACTTACCAGCGTGCGATTGCGCTCGGCACCGGCACGCATGTGGCCTGGGCGTTCGCGGCGGCGATCTTCTTCTACCTGACGCTGGGTCTGATCCGGCCCGTGCTGATGGGCAGCTGGGGTGAGGCGGTGCCGTTCGGGATCTTCCCGCACTTGGACTGGACTGCGGCGATCTCGATCCGCTACGGCAACTTCTACTACAACCCGTTCCATGCCCTCTCCATCGTGTTCCTGTACGGCTCGGCTGTGCTGTTCGCGATGCATGGCGGCACCATCCTGGCCGTGTCCCGCTACGGCGGCGACCGCGAGATCGACCAGATCACCGACCGCGGGACCGCCGCGGAGCGTGCCATGCTGCTGTGGCGCTGGACCATGGGCTTCAACGCGACCATGGAATCCATCCATCGCTGGGCCTGGTGGTTCGCAGTGCTGACGGTCATCACCGCCGGCATCGGCATTCTGCTGACGGGCACGGTCGTGGAGAACTGGTACCTGTGGGGTATCAAGCACGGCATCGTGGCGCCTTATCCGTCTGAGCTGACGCTCCAGGATCCGAGCCTCTTGCAGGGGGTGTCGCAATGAAAATGCTGAATGGCAAAGCACTGGCTCTGGCGGGCGTCGGTATCGCCACGCTGCTCGCCGGCTGCGAGGCACCGCCGCCGGAGGTGGTGCAGAACGGCTATCGCGGTCTCGCGATGCAGACCAACTACAACACCGATCGGCTGCAGGCATCGCTGGATGCGAACGTGCCGCCGGAGCCCATTCCGGCAGCCGCACCCGGCGGCCCAAAGGCCAAAGACCTGTACAAGAACGTACAAGTACTGGGTGAGCTGACCGTCGCCGAGTTCAACCGCATCATGGTGGCAATGACCAATTGGGTCGCTCCTGAGCAGGGCTGCTACTACTGCCACGTCAACGAGGGCTTCGAGTACGACGGCATCTATACCAAGGTCGTGGCGCGGCGCATGATCCAGATGACGCAGACCACCAACGCGAACTGGCAGGACCATGTCGCGGATACGGGTGTGACCTGCTACACCTGCCATCGTGGCCAGCCGGTGCCGGAATATGTCTGGACCAGTGATCCGGGGCCGGGGCAGCCATCCATGATCGCGCCGACGGGGCAGAACGTCGCCTCCAAGTCGGTGGCCTATGCGTCGCTGCCCTATGATCCATTCACACCCTATCTGCTGCAGGACAACGACATTCGTGTGATTGGACAGACGGTGCTGCCACAGGGTAATCGCAGCTCCATCAAGCAGGCGGAGTGGACCTATGGTCTGATGATGCACATGTCGTCATCGCTCGGTGTCAACTGCACCTACTGTCACAACAGCCGTTCGTTCTATTCCTGGGATCAGAGCGCACCGCCGCGCACCGCAGCGTGGTATGCCATCCGGCACGTGCGGGAGATGAACAACGACTACGTGGTGCCGCTATCCGAGATCATTCCGGCGAGCCGCAAGGGTCCGCTGGGTGATGTCTACAAGATCTACTGCACCACCTGCCATCAGGGCGCCTACAAGCCCCTTTATGGTGCCAAGATGCTGAAGGACTACCCGTCCCTGGCGCAGCCACTGCCTGAAGGCGGCCTGGAAGCCGTGAAGGCCGCGAAGGAGGGCGTCGTAGAAGCACCGTCGACGCAGGCCAAGGCCGAGCCCATGGAGGCTCCGGCGCCGGCCCCGGCGAAGGCGCAGCCGGCGCAGGAAGCCGCAGCACCGCCGGCGGAGTCCGCGCCCGAGGCCGAGCCCGCCGCAGCAGCGCCGGCACAGCCGGCGCCCGCGGAGCCTGCCGCGCCGGCGGCATCGTCCGGTCCGCAACTGCGCTACCCGCCGCCGAGCATGATGCAGTATCCGCCGGCGCCGTTGCAGTACCCGCCGGCCCCGGCCCCGCGCTAGGCGAGCGGTTGGGTACCGGCACGAGATCCGGCACAAGACCAGGACCTCACGGGTGAGGGAGCGCCCGGTCCAAACCGGTCGTCGGCTTCGCCGCCGACCACCATTCGACGAACAGAGGTAATACCCATGGCTGAAGAGAAAAGCTTGAGCGGCCTGACCGAAGAAGAAGCCCAGGAGTTTCATGGCATCTTCGTGCAGAGCATGAGCGGCTTCGTCGGCGTCGCGGCTTTCGCGCACCTGTTGGCGTGGTTCTGGCGCCCCTGGCTGTAACGGCACGTCACCTTTGCTCTAACTACGGCGGCGGGTCCGTGCTCGCCGTCCATAACGTCCTCAGCGGAGGAATCACATGCATCGAATCTGGCAATGGTTCGACCCGCGCCGGGCGCTGATGGCGCTGTTCAGCTTCCTGTTCGCACTGGCGTTGGTGATCCACTTCATCCTGTTGATGTCTCCGGGCTACAACTGGATCAGCACCCAAACCGCACAGGCGCCGGTGTCGAACATGTCGGCGATGCCGCCGGCGAGAACCATCAACTGACCATCGCCTGAGCGGCCGGCGCCAGTGCGTCCATGGCCGCGGGCGAAGCGCCTTCCCGGCGCTGCAACCTCGCAACCGGCAAGCGCTGCCGGCACGCCCCTTGGGCAACCCCGCCGCGGGGGACCGTCGCGGTAACGGCCTTCAAGGCCGATCGAGCAAACTGGAGGTAATCCATGGCTGAAGAGAAAAGCCTGTCCGGCCTGACCGAAGAAGAGGCGCAGGAATTCCACGGCATCTTCGTACAGAGCATGTCCGGCTTCGTCGGCGTCGCGGCTTTCGCGCACCTGCTGGCCTGGTTCTGGCGGCCCTGGCTCTAATCCGCGCCTTTCCTGGCTCAACCACAACCTCAGTGGCACCGCAGTAACTTGTGCGGCAAGCCACAGTAATCACTCGGAGATGACACATGCATAAGATCTGGCAGATCTTCGACCCGCGCAGGACGCTGGTAGCCCTTTTTGGCTTCCTGTTGATTCTGGCCCTGCTGATCCACTTCATCCTGCTGAGCAGCGCCGACTTCAACTGGCTCGGCGGCGTCTGAGTCGCTTGGTCGGGTCGATCGGCTGAAGCCGGTTCCGGCAGTGCCCGCGGCTTGAGCGGCCTGGTGCTACGCTGCGGCGCAGCACCAGTGTCCACAGCCGCTGAGCCACCACCGGCTGGCGGCGCATCCGGCGCCGCCTGGCAGCCCGAGCGCGGCCCCGCTGTGGGTACAGCCGGGTGCCGCAATCCAATCGTATTTCACGTATTCTTCACTTGGGGGTGCGGGCGGCGACACAACGTCGCTGCCACCCCTTCGGGTGTATGGTAACTCTGTGCCGCCCCCAAGTGGGTATGGCGCCGCGTAGCTGGTGACGCCCGGCTTCAATGGTCCGTGGCAGGCTGGACGCCGAGGCGGGCCGCGGTATGAGTCTGTGCTCTGTGGAGTGGATAGCGGCCGATGCAATCGCGTCTCAGCAGTTCCGAGTCCGCGGTGGACACGGCGGCCGCGTCGGTGTCGGCGCATGCCGCAAACCCCGAAGCCGGTGCTGAATCCAACCGGCGAGGCACTCGCGAATCCCCCCCGCTGCGTCCTCCCAAATTACCCCTGCATCGCTCACTAGCGCCATTGCTGCGGCGAGATTTGCTGCGGCTATTTGGTAACGCCGCTGCAGCAGGGCCATTGGTGCGCCTGGATGCCGCCGGATTCCGTCTGTTGCAGGTGAGCGACGAGGCGCTGATGCGCGAGATCCTGCGGGATACCTCGCGGGTGTATCGCAAGGCAAGTCTGATGCGTCGGCTGGGTGCGATCACCGGAGAGGGCTTGTTGATCAACGATGGCGAGCTGTGGAAGCGGCATCGGCGTCTCGCGAATCCGGCGTTGGCCGCCGGCAGCCTGCCGCGCTATGTGCCGGCCATGTACGCGGCAGTGGCACGGACTTGCGCCCACTGGCGTGGCGCATGTGCCGACACGCCCGTGGATCTGGTCACCGAACTGTCGCACACCACGTTGGTGAGTCTGCTGGACAGCATCTTCGGCATGCGTGATGATGCGCAGATGCTGGGGGGCCGAGTCACCCGTGTCAGCGGTGTCATCCACGCCTTGCTCGATGAGCTGGTCCGCCATGGTAGTGCGCTTGCCGCACCGCCTTTGTCGTGGCCGACACCGGGCAACCTGCGCTTTCGTCGGCGCATCGCCGAGGCCAATGCGATCCTGGACGACATCATCGCGCGACGACGCGAGGTGCTCACAGAGACCGAGGTGGCCCCTGATCTGCTTGGACAGTGGCTGCAACAGCGCCGGCGCGATCCCGGACATTTTTCCGCCGGGGAGATGCGCGATGAGCTCATGACCATGCTCATCGCCGGTCACCACAGCCTCGCCATCGCCTTGGCTTGGGCGGTCTATCACCTGGCCTTGGATGCGGACCTGCAGGCAGCCGTCCAGGCCGAGGTCGATGCGGTCCCGGATCTGCCGCAAACCCCGGAGGATCTGCCGCAGCTGCCGCTCGCCCGCGGCGTGTTGTTGGAGGCGTTGCGGCTTTATCCGCAGCCGCCCATCCTGCTGCGGGAGGCCACGGCGGACCACTCACTGGGGGGCTACCGGATACGCGCCGGCGACCAACTCCTGCTGAGCATTCCGGCGCTGCACCATGACCCCCGGCACTGGCCGCAGCCGCAACGGTTCGACCCCCGGCGCTTCACAGACTTCAGCACCGACGGCATGATGCAGGCGCATCATCTCGGCTTCGGCGGCGGGCCGCGGAGTTGTATCGGCCGGCGCTTTGCGCTGCTGGAAGGGGTCTTGGTGCTGGCGGGGGTGCTCCGTGCCTTCCGGCTGCGCACGGTCATCTCTGACGCAACACCGGTACCGCCGCGCTTCGCCGGCATGCTGGTGCCATCCGCACCCCTGCTCGTGCGCGTGCAGGCCCGGTGAGGCCATGAGCCGGCGCCCTGCGGATGCCGGACGCCGCGCCGGTTGCGATGCCGCCGCCGCACGGACGCTCGCCGGTGTCAGCCGCACCCTCCTGATTCCCTTGTACGGGCGCGCCCATGCCGCGCGGCTGCTGCCGGAGGTGCACCTCGAGGATGCTGTCGCCCAGGATCTTGTGCGTCGGCTTGGGCTGGACGAGCGGGACGTCGGCCGCGACCGCTTCACCATGCGCCTGTGTATCGTCCGTTCCGTGGTACTGGAGCGCATGCTGTGCTCGTTACTGCAGGCGGCGCCGCGCCCGCGCCCGGTGGTCGTGCTGGCCTGCGGCCTCGACACACTGGCGCAGCGCCTGGGCACGGCGCAGGCGCGCTGGCTGTGCACGGACTTGCCTGAGGTGATCGCCCTGCGCGACCGCCTGCTACCGCCCATGCCGGGCATCGATCATCTGGGTGTAACGCTCCCGCATGGGCTCGATGCGCTGGGGAGCCATCTGGGGGACGAGCCGCCCGTGTTCATGCTGGAAGGCATCCTGCCCTATCTCGATCCAGCCGCGGTGGCTGAGGTCCTGCGTCGCCTGACGGCGCTGGCGCCCCGAGGCGGCGACCTGCTGGTGGACAGCTATCACCCGGCGCTCTTGGCCTTCGCGCGCTTCGGCGATGGCTTTCGGCGGTTACGGGTGCGGTTTCGCTTTGGCATCGCCGATACCCGCGACTATGTGCAACTGGCGCCGCGACTCGCGCATCGGTCGGAGACGAATCTGCTGGCGCCGCTGCCGTGGCGCCGGCGCCTGCGCACGGTACTACCGGCGGCGGTGGCCCGTGGGCGTCCCCTGGCGACGGTCACCCATTTGGCGCTGGTGCCCGCCTGAGCCCGACGTCTCGCGCCCCCGCTCGAGGACTGTCGACCTGGCTTGGCCCCGGGTATTGCGACTCGAACGCAGCACGAATCGGCGCCTGTTACTGGAGCGCTGGACGGAAGGCGGTCAATCGCGTCCCTCCGGCCGTCGGGTGCAGCGGCGAATGACCGCGGCATGAAGCCTTTGCTTGATGCGGGACAAGTCCAACGGTGCCGTCCGACGTGCCGTTGCTCTAGGCTTTACGGGTTATCGACCGACCCGAGGTCACCACAACGATGACCGACACGACGCCTGTATCACCACCCGAGGCCTACCCCCTGCTCGCCGGCATCGACAGCCCGGCGGATCTGCGCCGGCTGGAGGCGACACAACTCAAGGCGCTGGCGG
>NZ_CAJXWY010000095.1 GCF_913062725.1 uncultured Thiohalocapsa sp. | reverse complement strand
GCCGCGGCACACGTCGGCAATTACCGACTCACCGGCGCCGATCTCTATGCGACCCTGGAGCCCTGCCCCATGTGCGCGGGCGCCATCGTGCATGCCCGCATCGCCCGGGTGATCTATGGCGCCGCCGACCCCAAGGGCGGCGCCTGCGGCAGTGTCTTCGACCTGCTGCCGTCGGACGCGCGCTTCAATCACCGCACCGAGTGCGAAGGCGGTGCTCTGGCAGCGGCGTGCGGGGATCTGCTGCGCACGTTCTTTGCGGCGCGACGGCGCACAAGCCCGTCTTAGTCGATGGGCAACCGTGCGCAAACACATGGACCCCGAGAAACGCTCGGGACCAAACACCTAGCACCAGCGCCGCCAGTGCTCCGACCTGCTCATACGTCGGCAGCAGACCCACCAAGACGGCGGGCTCGGCCATGAGGAACATCGACCACTGCAGGGCCTTCTTACGCTCCACCCGATCGCCGATAAAGCCAAACAGTAAACCGCCGAGCGAAAGCCGGAAACTTCAGCCCCAGAATCAGGGATGTTTTAATGATACGGTAGCTCCTTTAGTCATCAATTCCAGAACAGACCAGTTGCCCGCCCTCGCTGGACAGACCAACCGAGAGATCCAGCGGGATCGAATCCACCTCGAACCCCGCATCATCGCGACAGGTCGCATAGAGCATGGGACCCTGTTTCGTCTGGTTGAAGCCAATCGAGTGACATTGACTGGAGACGTTTTGGTCGCCGAACACCAGATTGCCGTTGGCATCTTCCCCGACGCACTGGTCGAGGTCGATCGACGTGCGCCGCATCATGCCGATGGGATACCACCGCGGATTGCGCAGGCTGGCCCTCGGCCTCTCGACACAGAAGGCCTCCAGACGAGTTCCCTCTTCCAGATCAAACGCGGTGCAGGTCCACTGCAGGTTGCCCGCCACCGATGGCATGGGCAACAGCACCGCAAGGCAACCGATCATCAACTTCTTCATGTGACACATTCTCTTATTAACGTTGCGGAAAGTACCGCTCGGCAAGGCCACGGGCTCACGCGGGTGTAGGCGCCGCCCTGCGCCTTAACACATCTGGCTCACACACTACGTACCGATACTCACAACCAACTGCCTATGATTCAGTGAGCGCAGGTCATAAGTGCTCGTCCCCCGTTTGTAACTCGCGTGGGTTCCACCACCAGAATGTAGTCTGAGAGAATTAGGCTGGTTTCCTGATAAACGCCATCCACAGCTCGGCACTTGGCGTACAGTCGGTCGTTGTCCAGCATGAAGTCTTTACAGCTATCGCCTGCGTCTCTACCGTGGACAAAATGCCCGTTCTCATTCCCGACACATTCATCGATGATTATGTTCGAACTGAACCACGGATCATCCGGGGTGACGCAAGTCAGTCCAGGAGGAGAATACGACGACATATAGCAGCTGTGGCATCGACGGTGCTCGTCGCACTTGATACGTTGGCCGAACTCGTTAAACTCACATGGGCTGATGGTAGTGCACGCGTAATCGTAATCCTCGGAATTTGCGTAACCGCCTGAAAGGACGATAATTGCGAAAAGTCCCGCCCAAATTGTCTTCTTCATGTGTTTTTCTTCACCCCTTGTAAGATCAAGCTGTAAAATGGCCACTCACAAATCAAGCGCGGTGCAGGTCTGCTGCAGATTGTCCTCTAGCGAGGGTATCGGCAGCAGTGCAGCGAGAAAACCGATCATCTACTTCTTCATGTACCCCATTCACCACATGGGGCAACGAATTTGTTTCATGTGCGGTTACGCATTGGAATCGCCGTGGCGGTGGTGAACATCGCGGCCGAAGTTATGCCGTAACCCCAATGAAGCTCACGACGAACGCCGTGAACCTTAATAGAGCAGTCAGGCGGAATCAAGACAGAATCTGCCGGATACTGAAAGTGTCAGGTTTTGTAAGATACGCACCATTTTTCCATGGCGTTGATGGAAGTGCCCGTCGGCGCCGTGGTCGTGCGCGACGGCGTCCTGCTCGGCGAAGGCTGGAACCAACCCATCGCCGCCCACGACCCCACCGCCCACGCCGAAATCCAGGCCCTGCGCGCCGCCGCGGCACACGTCGGCAATTACCGACTCACCGGCGCCGATCTCTATGCGACCCTGGAGCCCTGCCCCATGTGCGCAGGCGCCATCGTGCATGCCCGCATCGCCCGGGTGATCTATGGCGCCGCCGCCCCCAAGGGCGGCGCCTGCGGCAGCGTCTTCGCGCCTGCTGCCGTCGGACGCGCGCTTCAATCACCGCACCGACTGTGCAGGCGGTGTCCTCGCCGCCGATTGCGGCGACCTGCTGCGCGCATTCTTCGCCGCCCGCCGCCGGCATGCCTCCTGACCACCGGCAGACGGGAACATTTAGCCTTGAATGGCTTGACCGGCATTTCGAGCAGACGCAACTCACTGGTCATGACACCACCACGATACCAGACCTGTTGCATCACAGGGTCATAGGGCTCAATGTGCTCAACGCTATAAATGAAGCAGTTTGCGTCGAGATAGATCAACCCGGAATCTGGTAGCCTCAGTTGTCCCACTGATCTCGCTCTGAGCGGATGTACTGGTCGACCTCATCAGCGCTCTCGAACAATCGATGCTTCGGGGTCTGCGCCAGAATTTCCAGCGCGGACCGATGCGATGTTGACGACTCGGGGGTCTCTTCGCTGAGGAGGATGACTTTGACACGACGCCCCTGCCAGGCACGGTAACGAAGAGGCACCTGAATCCGGTCGTCTTTTAGCTCAACATCAAACTGAACAGCTTCCATTGGTTTGACCTCAGTAGCTGCCGTCTTGGCCGGCACAAGGGATTTTTTGGGCATGGGTGTGGTTTCCTTACTCGGCCCGGGTCTTGTGCGCGTCGCGGGCGGCGAGCAGCATGTCCAGCAAGTAGGCCACATCTTTGTCGGGCAACTCAGCCATAGATCGGCTCCAGCCCGCGCAGGATGGCCCGGCGCCGGATGTCGTTGCGGCTGCGCTCCAGCGCCAGGCGATCGACCAGATCGACGGAGCGCCCGAGCAGGTCAGTCAGGTCCTGTTCCAGGTCGAGCCAGCGCAGCAGCGGATCGCCCTCAGTCGATGCCGGGCCAAGCTCCACCAGGAAGTCGGCATCGCTGCGCGCCGGATCGAAGTCGCTACCGCGTGCCGCGGAGCCGAACAGTTCCAGCCGGCGCACCCCATGCCGGCGGCAGATGGCCGCGATCTCGGTGGTCTTTTCGCTGATGCTCGGGTGCATGGGTGCCTGATCGCGGGTTTGAGGTTTGAGTTCAAGGGCCGACAGCTGGGCCTATCGTAGCAGCGCCTCGGACAGGATTTGCTTCAACTGATCGCGGATGGCCACCACCTCGGCCTCGGCGTTGGTCAGTTCCTCCAGCAGGGTCTCAGGATCGCCGTGGTCCTCCTCCTCGACACGCGGGTTCTTGATGTCGAGGTTGTAGCCGCGCGCCTTGATCTCCTCGGCGCTGACCTTCCAGGCGCGCTCGGTCTCGACACGGCCCTGGCGTTGCGGACCACCCCACCAGGCGGCGCAGTCATCCAGGTGCGCCAGCCGAATCGGCCGGGTCATGGAGTAGGCCTTCTGGCCTTCGGGCACGCGGTGCTCCCAGAACCAGACCTGCTCGGTCGGCGTGCCTTTCTCGAAGAACAGCAGGTTGGTGCCGATGGCGGCGTAGGGGCGGAACACCGAGTTGGGCAGACGCACGATGGTGTGCAGGTTGCACTCCTCCATCAGGTGCTCCTTGAGCCGGGTCTTGATGCCCTCGCCGAACAGGGTGCCGTCGGGCAGCACCACGGCGGCGCGCCCGCCCGGCTTGAGCAGACGGATGATCAGCGCCAGGAAGAGATCGGCGGTCTCGCGGGTGCGGAAGTGCTGCGGGAAGTTGCTCTCGATGCCGTCCTCCTCCCGGCCGCCGAAGGGCGGGTTGGTCAGCACGATGTCCACCCGCTCGTCCTTGCCCCATGAAATGTAGGGCCGCGCCAGGGTGTTGTCGTGGCGCAGAAAGGCCGGGTCCTCGATGCCGTGCAGCAGCATGTTGGTGACGGCGAGCATGTGCGGAAGCTGCTTTTTCTCCACCGCCCGCAGCCCGGCTTGCAGGCGGGCCTCGTCCTCCGGGCGCTTGACGTGCTGCTCGCGCATCTGGCGGATGGCGCAGGTGAGAAAGCCGCCGGTGCCGCAGGCGGGGTCGAACAGGATCTCGCCGGGCTTGGGGTCGATCATCTGCGCCATGAAGGCGGTGACAGCGCGCGGGGTGTAGTACTCGCCGGCGTTACCGGCGGATTGCAGGTCGTTGAGGATCTGCTCGTAGATGTCGCCGAAGTGCTGGCGCTCGCTGAGGTTGTTGAAGTCGATGCCGTTGATCTTGTTGACCACCTGGCGCATCAACTGGCCGGACTTCATGTAGTTGTAGGCGTCCTCGAAGACATCGCGGACGGTGCGGGTGCGTGGGGTGCGCGCTGGCAGGTCCTTGAGCGTGGGGAAGAGGTCGTCGTTGATGAAGTCCAGCAGTGCATCGCCGGTGATGCCTTCGGGGTCGGCGGCCCAGGCGCGCCATTGCAGGCGCGGCGGGATGGGCGCGCGGTAGTCGTCGCGCAGCAGTTCGAGTTCCTGATCCTGGTCGTCGATGATCTTGAGGAAGAACATCCAGCAGAGCTGGCTGATGCGCTGGGCATCGCCATCGACGCCGGTGTCCTGGCGCATGATGTCCTGGATGGACTTGACGAGGGTGCGGACGGACATGGGTCAGGCGGTTTCCTTATAGAGTGCGGCTTGCAGATCATGCACGGCTTGCTCGAAGCCGGGTCTGCCGCCGAAGGCGCGCACGAGCTGGACCGGGGTGCCGAGTTGGTCCAGTGGCGGGATCTTCAGGATCTTGGTGTCGTCGAGGTTGAGCAGGCCCTCGTCGGCGTACTTGGCGAGCAGGGCTTCGAGCACGGCGCGGGCCTGGTCGCCATAGCGGGTGAAGGCATCACGCTTCTTGACCTGCTCGGCGCGCTCGCGGCGGGTCAGCGGCGGCGCATCAAAGGCGATGTGGCAGATCAGATCGAAGGGGTCGAGGTCCTTGCCCAGTTCGGCCCCCAGAACCTCCAGCGGCAGGCCTTCGTCTTCCAGTGCCTCGATGACGGCCTGCTTGCGCTCGGCGCCCTTCCAGCGCTTGAGAAAGTCATCCAGGCTGGCGAAGTGCTTGCGCAGCGCGCGCTTGGTGAAATCGCGCAGGGACTCGGTGATGAGCTTGCCGTTCTCGTCGAGGTACTGGACGCGCTCGGCGACGATGGTGGCGCTGACGCCATCGACATAGACCTTTTTCCGTGGCGCCGGCGGGTCTGGCGGAAGCGTTCCGCCGCCGGGGAGGCCCTCATCGACGAGGGTCTCGTCTTCGCCCGGCTCCTCGGGCAGCAGCTCGCCGTCATCATCCATGGGCGGTGCGTCGGGCGGGTTCATGGGGTCGTCGGCTTCGGGGGTGTAGCTCTGCACCGGCTCGCCATCGAAGTCAGGGTCGGCGAAGTGGTTGGTGGCGCCCCGGAAGTCCATGAGCGTGAAATAGTATTTGTGGCTGTCCTCATGCACCCGGGTGCCGCGCCCGACGATCTGCTTGAACTCGGTCATGGAGCCGATCTCGCGGTCCAGCACGATCAGCCGGCAGGTCTGGGCGTCCACGCCGGTCGAGAGCAGCCGTGAGGTGGTGACCAGGACCGGCCACTTCGATTCCGGGTCGATGAAGTTGCCGAGCTGTGCCTGGCCCTCGGCATCGCCGCCGGTGATGCGCATGACGTAGCGGCTGTTCTCGGCGACCAGATCCGGGTTTTCGTTGATCAGTGCCTGGCGCATGCGGGCGGCATGTTCCTGATCGACACAGAAGAGGATGGTCTTCTGATAGCGATCGCCGCTTTCCTTCAGGAATTGGGTCACCTTGCGGGCCACCCGCTGGGTGCGCCCTTCCAGCACCAGGGTACGGTCGAAGTCCTTGGTGTTATAGACGCGGTCCTCGACCCAATCGCCGTCGCGGTCGCGCTGGCCTTGCTCCGGCCGGTAGCCCTCGACATCACGATCGATGTGGACCTTGACCACCTTGTAGGGCGCCAGGAAGCCGTCGCGGATGCCCTGCTTGAGCGAGTAGCTGAACACGGGCGCGCCGAAGTAGGCGATGTTGGAGACGTACTCGGTTTCCTTGGGTGTCGCGGTCAGGCCGATCTGGGTGGCGGATGAGAAGTGCGCCAGGATCTCGCGCCAGGCGGAGTCCTCGGCGGCGCTGCCGCGGTGGCATTCGTCGATGACGATTAGATCGAAGAAGTCGGGCGAGAACTCGCGAAAGAGTTTCTGGCGTTCCTCCGGCCCGGTGATGGCCTGATAGAGCCCGAGATAGACCTCGTAGGCGGTGTCGATGCGCCGTTTCCGGTCGAGTGCCAGGGTCAGGGTCTCTTCGCTGCCGTCGGCGCGCTCGATGGTCTTGGCCTTGGTGGAGAGCTTGGCCATGGCGCCGCCGAAGGGGCGGAAGTCGTTGACCATGGTCTGGTCGATCAGCACGTTGCGGTCGGCGAGGAACAGAATGCGTTGCTTGCAGCCGGCCTTCCACAACCGCCAGATGATCTGGAAGGCGGTGTAGGTCTTGCCGGTGCCGGTGGCCATGACCAGCAGCACGCGGTTCTGACCGGCGGCGATGGCCTCCATGGCGGCGTTGATGGCGTTGACCTGGTAGTAGCGCGGGGTCTTGCCGCTGCCATCGTCGAAGTAGTCCTGGAGGACGATCCGCTCGGCGGTGTCGTCGAGGCCCTTCCAGGCGCGGTAGCTGGCCCAGAGCGTCTCGGGCGAGGGGAACTCGCTGAGCGAGAGTGTTTGCTCACGGGTCGCGCTGGCGCCAGTGCGGTCATGGAAGACAAAGCCGTCGCCGTTGGAGGAGAAGACGTAGGGGATGTTGAGGGTTTCGGCATAGCCGAGCGCCTGCTGCATGCCGTCACCGATGCCGTGGCTGTTGTCCTTGGCCTCGATGACGGCGATGGGGATGTTGGGCTTGTAGTAGAGGAGGTAGTCGGCGCGCTTGGCCTTGCCGCGTGTGACCAGCTTGCCGCGCACGATGATGCGGCCCTTGGTGAAGCTGACCTCCTCACGGATCTGTAGCTGCTCGTCCCAGCCGGCTGCGCGCAGTGCTGGCGTGATGAACTTGGTGCAGATGTCGCGCTCGGAGAGGCCGCGCTTGTGCATGGCGGTTACGCGGGATGAACGTCAGTGAGATTGCTACCAGCGGGGCTCACGGTCGGCTGGCGATCGGGGGCTGTGCTCGATACGGAGGAGACCCTGGGATTGCCCAGCGCTTGGCGCAGGATCTCGCGGGCCTCGGCCTCCATGGACCGATCATGCAGCGCAGCACGGACGCGGAGCTGGTGTTTGAGGTGCGGGTCGAGGTTGCGGATGCTGAGGTTGGCCATGCTGCCCTCCGGGTTGGCTTGGGAGTATGAGATTAGGCAATGATGACGTTGCGTGCAAGGCTGGCCCGGCGAGGGTGCAGCGGGGCGGCGCAGCGCAAGTTAGGTTGACTTTTCTCCGATACCGATACCGATACCGATACCGATCGGCGTGATGCCGGCAGCCGTGGCCGACTGCACCACCTCCAGGGCGCCGCCGAAGTCGTCCGGAAAGCCGTCGGTGAGGGTGAGCAGTACCTTGCGCGTCTCGCTGCGCGGGGAGGAGGTAGCGGCGGCGAACGCGCATGGGCGGCCTCGTGGGCCAGATAGCCATAGGCCAGCGTCCGTGACGCCCAGTGGTGGGTGATGGCGAGACCTCCTGGGCGACATCGCCCGCGCCTTCGAACAGCGACGCAAGCGCCGCCTCGAACGCCGCCAGCGGCATCTGCACCCAGAAAGCGGGTACCGACCCGCAGGCAGGCACGCTCCGCCGACTGCTTGAGGCGGTGGAACGGCTTCAGGGGCTCGGGATCGCAGACGCGCTTGGAGCCCAGCGACACCAGCTCCTCGGGCGGAATCTCGCCATCGAGCAGATTCAGATCCTCGGGCTTGAGCTTCTTTCTGCCGCTCCAAATGCTGATCCCCAGCATGACGAGCACGATACGGTCGGTGATGGTCTCAGTGTTGTGCATGGTGTACTCCCGACCGAGCGCGCACGCGCAAGCCTCGCGGCGAGCACGAACGCGGTCCCGGTCTGTTGGGTTAGGGTGGGGTGGGTTGGGGTGAGCGGGTACGGGTGGATGCGGGCCTTCTGCGCGCGGGTGACGAGCTTGGCGACCTGGGCCTTGAAGGCGTCACTGAGCGCCTCAGACGTGGCCTCGGGCTCTGGGGCCTGCGGCGCACGGGGCGCCGGGGATGCGGGCATCTCCTCGGGCTCGATGGTTTTGCCCGCCATCTCCTCCGCGGTGTAGCTCGACTCCTCCGGAAACGCGGCCCGCAACGCCGCGGCCTTGGCGCACTTGATGAGCTGACCGCGCGGGCGCTTGATCCACATGGCCGTTGGCACCTCGGCGTTGGCACCGCCGGCGCGGCTGTAGGTCTCCTCCCAGAACACGGTCTCCGTGAACGGACAGCGCTGGCCTTCGACCAGCCGGTAGACCGTCAGCGCGCACCACTCGGGGTAGGTCACCTCGATCGTGACGTCGCGCCAGCCGGCATCGGTCTTGGCCCGGCCCGCGAAGGTCCGGGTGATGTCCGGCCCGAAGCGTGGCGGGTCGATGCCGGCGTACCGCCCGGTGCGTGAGGCGGTGACCTGGACCTCGTTGATGCCGG
>NZ_CAJXWY010000094.1 GCF_913062725.1 uncultured Thiohalocapsa sp. | reverse complement strand
CGAGGAGCCGGATGCGTTAACGCGCACGTCCGGATCTGTGGGAGCCGCGGGTGAGCAATCACCCGCGGCCACCCGGCAGCGAGATCCCCATCGTGGTTTCGGCCACCCGGCTCTCGCAGCGCATCACCGACACGCCGGTTGCGGTGACGGTCATCGACCGGGCGCTGATCGAGCGCACCAGTGCGGTGCACCTCGTGGACGTGCTCCGGCTGGTGCCCGGCTTTCAGGTCGGACATACTGCTGGAAATCTCTTCACGGCAACCGCCCACGGCACCGGATCGCCCTGGTTCGCACGCCTCCAGATCCTCGTCGACGGTCAGTCGCGCTATCACACCACCTTCTCCGGTATCGACTGGGTCAATCTCGGTGTAGCACTGGCGGATGTGGAACGGGTCGAGGTGGTGCGCGGGCCCAACATATCGACCTATGGCGACAACGCGATCATGGGCACCGTCAACATCGTCACGCGGCAACCATTCCAGGTGCAGGGTCTGTTCCTGCAGGCCACCGGCGGGGGCGAGGACTGGGCGCAGGGCGTCCTGCGCCAAGCCGGGCGACTCGGCCCGATGGACTACCGCCTCACCCTGGAACATCGCCGGGACCAGGGCTTCGCTGATGTCGACGACCACACGCGTCTGACCAATCCGTCCTTTCGCGGCATCGTCGATCTGACACCACAAGACGAGCTGGACATCCACCTTGGATACACCGAAAGCGATCTGGGGGTGACACTACAGTTCGAGATCCCCCGGGACAGTCGCCGCGTGACCAGCGACTATCAGTTCCTGCGCTGGACCCATGCCACGGACAGCGACCGTGGCTTCTATGTGCAGTTCACCCGCGATCACTACGACACCCGCGAAGACACCCGGGTCGCGCTGGAGGCGCTCAGCGCCGAGGCCGGTGTACCGCCCGCGCTCGCGGAACTGCTGTTGGGGCCATTGGATCAGACCGTCGCGTTCAATAACTTCAATGGCAACAGCACGCGCTACGAGCTGGAGCTCCGACAATCACTGCGGCCCCTCGACGACCTGCGTCTGACCTGGGGCGGCGGTTATCGCTGGGAGTCGATGCGCGATGATCAGCTCGGCACCTCGGAGCGCCTCAGTGCCAACACGGCCACCTTGTCGGCCAACCTGGAGTGGCGGCCCGATCCGCGCTGGCTTGCGAATCTGGGCGCCCTGCTGGAGTCGAACACCGTCATCGACGATACCGCGCTTTCGCCGCGACTGGGCATCAATTACCGGCTGACGCCGAAGCAGACCTTCAGGGTGGCAGTCACCCGCGCACAGCAATTTCCGTCCCTGCTGCAGGAGCACTGGAATGCGCTGATCAGCCTCGATGACGGCACGCCGTTTGCGGTCAACTATGTCTCACCGGATCGCCTGGCGCTGGAGACGAGCGAGCAGTTGGAGGTGGGCTATCTGGGTCGGCTCCAGAACGACCGACTGGATGTGGACGCCCGCCTCTATCACGAGGACGTCGACGACGCCGTGACCTACACTTACGACCTGGCGTGTCCACAACAACCACTGTTCGCCCTTGGCTGTTACCGCCTGGCGAACGCGCTGGACTACCGTGTCACCGGTCTCGAAACGACGCTGAGCTATCGCCCCGCCGCAGGCACGTTCGCTCGCTTCACCTACGCCTACGCCGACACCCATGGCACCGCCCCGGCCACGCTGAACCCCGTCTCAGAGATCGACTTGGCGCGCACCGTGCCACGGCATTCGGGCACTTTGCTCCTGAGTCAGACACTGGCATCCGGCATCGAGGGCAGTATCGCCGCCTACTACATGGACGATCTGTATTGGTTCAACGACGCACCGGCATCCGTGGATGACTATTTCCGCGTCGACCTGCGGCTGGCCAAGGCCTTCAACGACCGTGGCGCGCACGGCCAGCTCGAGCTCCTGGTGCACGGCTTGGGCGGCACGTATGCCGAGTTCACGCCGCGGAACCGCTTCGAGCCGCGGCTCTATCTCAGGGCCTCGCTACAGTTCGACTGATAGCCGCGAGCGAGGCGGTGCGCGCCCGTCCCTCTTTGGTGCGTGCAACCCTGGTCGCCACAGCCTTATGGGTTGCAAGTCCGCCCCCGGCTGTCGCGTCGGTGGAGCTCCTGCTGAGTGGCGCGGAAACCGTCTACGACCGGGTTGCCGATGCCATACAAGCGCAGATTCAACGCCTGGACGACGAATTCGATCACACGTTGATTCGGCGCCGGCTCGACGCGACAGCGCAGGGAGACGATGTCAGTGTGCGCGTTGCCATCGGCTTGGCGGCATGCAAAGCGGCTGTGCGGGCGCGCGCGCGCCCGGCCGTGCTCTGCGCCTTGGTCCCGAAGGCCGATTTCATGGCCCTGGCGCATGACACGCCGAAGGCACCGACCGTCTCGGCAATCTACCTGGATCAGCCCATCGCGCGACAGTTCTCGCTGGCACGGGCGCTGGTCCCCAACGCCTCGCAGGCCGGACTGTTGGCGGGTCCGCGATTACAGCAATCGCGCGGTGCCATCATCAGCGCGGCCCGCGCCGCCGGCTTTACGCTAAACCTACTCACCGCACAGGACGAGCGCACGGCCGCCGCGGCCATCCAGCCACTGGTCACCGACAGCGAGCTGATACTGGCCGTCTATGACCCGACGGTGCTCACCCCCACCAGCGCGAAATGGCTGTTGCACCTCGCTTACAAGCGGCAACGTCCGGTCATCGGCTTCTCCCGCGCCTATGTCGACGCCGGCGCCATCGCAGCGGTCTTCAGTACGCCCGAGCAGATTGGGACACAGGCCGCGCGGGCGATCGCGCCATTCCTGCGGCGGCAGGGCTCGGGACTGCCGCCGCCAAGCTATCCGAGCGACTTTGCGGTGGCCGTCAATCGTCCGGTCGCCGCGGCCCTGGGACTGGCTCCGCCATCGGATGAGCAGCTGATGCGAGAGGTGGCGGCCCAGCTGAAGGCGGCGCTATGACCACCCAGCCCATCCCACAACGCCGCTCGCTGCGATTGCGCAGCCGTTTGGTCCTGCTCGCCATCGTGCCACCCCTGCTCGTTGCCATCTGCATCGGCGGTTACATGACCCACGCCCGGCTACTGGACGCACGCCAGGGACTTCAGGAAAGGGGCGAGGTCATTGCCACCAACCTCGCCATGGCCGCCGAGCTGGCGCTGTTGACACGCAATCTGCCCAGGCTGGAGCAGTTGTGCCAATCGACGTTGCAACAGCCGCATGTGGTCTCGGTGGCGCTGCGGGACGCCGATGGCACGATGCTCGTACAGGACGGCGAGCAGGTGCTGAATCCCGACGCACCCAACCTCTATCGCGCCGCCATTGGCACGATTGGTGTTCAGGTCAGCGACTTCGAGACCCAGCACACCGCACCGTTGGCCCAGCCGCTTGGCTTCGCCGAGGTCGGCTTGTCCGTCGACGCCACGCTCGCACGCGAGCGTCGGATACTGCTCACCAGCCTGGCGCTCGTTGGCATCGGTATGCTCGCGAGCCTGTTCGCCGCATTACGCATTGGAGCCGGCATCGCGCGGCCGATGTTCGCGCTCAGTCATGCCATGACCCGTTACCGCCGTGGCGACCATCGTGTGCGCCTCGAGCCGAGCTCCGCCGACGAGATCGGTGAGCTCACCCGCGACTTCAATCGTATGGCACAGGCCTTGGAAGGCTCACAGAACGACTTGCGCGAGCAAGTACGCACCGCGACCAGCGAGCTGCAACGGAGCATCGAGACCTTACGCACAAAGAATGCCGAGCTCGAGGCTGCACGCATGGCTGCACTGCAGGCGGGGCAGGAGAAGCAAGACTTCTTGGCCCGGATGAGCCATGAAATCCGCACGCCGCTGAATGCCATCGTGGGCTTTACGCGCCTGCTGTTGGAGCAGCCAGACCAGACCTGCTCGAGCGAGTACGGTCGCACCATTGACCGTGCCACGCAGCAGCTCCTGCACATTGTCGATGGCATCCTCAACTTCACCAAGCTCGAGTCCGGCCATGTCGAGCTCGAGCACCGACCCTTCGATGGGGCTCGCTGCCTGCAGGACGCGGTCGCTCTGCTTCTGCCAGCCGCCCGCGAGAAAGGGCTCGAGCTCACACTTGAGCTGTCCCCGAAGCTGCCCCAGACTTTGGTGGGAGATGCCCATCGGCTGACGCAGGTGTTGACCAATCTGCTCGATAATGCCGTGAAATTCACCGCACGGGGGCAGATCCGGATCTGGGCGGATTACGACCATGATGCGGCGAGTGGGGGACGATTATCGGTCACGGTCGAGGACACCGGCATTGGGCTGACGGCGCTGGCGCGCAAGCGCCTGTTCCAACCCTTCGCGCAAGGCGATGGCTCAGTGACACGGCATTTTGGCGGGACGGGCCTGGGGCTCGCCATCTGCGATCGCCTGGTGCGGCTCATGGGTGGCGCCATGGACGTGCAAAGTCGCCACGGCCATGGCAGTCGATTCTCGTTCAGTGTGCCCTGTCCGATTGCTGAGTCGGCGCATCCGTCGGCCCCGGCGGCCATCCATGCCGAGCGGAGCCAGCACCGCGATGGCGACCGGAAGCCCCGGCGCGGACAGCGGGTGCTGATTGTGGAGGACAACGCATTCAACCGCCAGCTGCTGCGCCACATGCTGGACCAGCGTGGGCTCGAGGTGCATGAGGCCTGCGATGGCGTCGAGGCCATCGATGCGGTTCGCAAAGCACGGTTCGGCCTGATTCTGATGGATATCCACATGCCCGGGCTCGATGGCATCGAGACGGCCCGACGTATCAGCACACGCAACCGTCGAAGCGACGCCGCTTGCCCGGCCATCGTGGCATTGAGCGCTGACGTCTTTGCCCGCGATCACCACTCAGCGGAGGCTTGGCCCTTCGATGCGATGGTCATCAAGCCAATCTCCGACCGCGCGCTCGATCAGATCCTGGCCGTCTATTTGGGTGCAAACGCCACAGCGGCGGCACGACAACCACACCGAGCCGCGGTGGACGCCGCGGCCGCCGGTCACGGCCCGATCACGAGACGGCAGATCACGGGCGAAATCGATCGGCTGTTGTGTCAACTGGCTGCGGCGGTTGCGGCGGCCCAGCGTCAGCAGATCCGTGACACCGCCCATGAGCTGAAAGGTCTCTGTGGCTTCTTCGGCTATCGTGCCCTCGAGGCGGAAACGCGTGCCCTGGAGGCCGCGGTCGATGAGGCCTCGCCGGCGCAATTGCATCGCCAGCTCGAGGCGTGCCTGGCCGTACAGCGCCTGACGGTGGCGACGCAGACGGCTCATCCCAGTCCGTCCGCGGGTCTGCCTGGGACTTGAATGGGGCCGCCGCCTCCTCTGAACTGTCGCCGCCGCCAGCCACGGATGGCAAGCGGCGCCGATCATGCCAGAATACGGGCTGATCCCCGACGGCTGGCAGATGCCCGCGGCGCCGCGCTTGCACCCCAAGAGTGCGTCCCAAGAGTGCCCCCCCAAGAGCAGGACCCCCATGAATCCGATCGACCCACTCATCATCTTCGATACCACGCTGCGCGACGGCGAACAGAGCCCCGGGGCGTCCATGACCAAGGACGAAAAGCTCCGCATCGCCCGCGCGCTGGAGAAGCTGCGGGTGGATGTCATCGAGGCGGGCTTCCCCATCGCCAGCCCAGACGACTTCGAGGCCGTCAAGGCCATCGCCGGGAGCATCCAGGACAGCACCGTCTGCGGCCTGGCGCGGGCGCTGGACAAGGACATCGACCGCGCCGGCGAGGCACTGAAAGGTGCCACGGCGGGGCGCATCCACACCTTCATCGCCACCAGCCCCATCCACATGGAGAAGAAGCTGCGGATGACGCCGGAGCAGGTGGTGGCGCAGGCGGTGCACGCGGTCAAGCGGGCGCGCCGGTATTGCGACGACGTCGAGTTCTCACCCGAGGACGCCGGGCGCTCGGATATCGACTTCCTGTGCCGGGTGCTGGAGGCGGTGATCGACGCCGGCGCCGGCACCCTGAACATCCCGGACACCGTCGGCTACGCCATGCCGCAGCAGTTCGGCAGCCTGATCTCCCAGTTGCGCGAGCGCATCCCCAACGCCGACAAGGCCGTGTTCTCGGTGCACTGCCACAACGACCTGGGCCTGGCCGTGGCCAACTCCCTCGCCGCGGTGCAGGCGGGCGCACGGCAGGTGGAGTGCACCATCAACGGCCTCGGCGAGCGCGCGGGCAACGCGGCTTTGGAAGAAATCGTCATGGCCGTACGCACCCGCCAGGACGTCTTCGGCTGCGATACCCGGCTGGACAGGACGCAGATCATGAACTGCTCGCGACTCGTGTCCAGCATCACCGGCTTCCCGGTGCAGCCCAACAAGGCCATCGTCGGCGCCAATGCCTTCGCCCACGAGTCCGGCATCCATCAGGACGGCGTGCTCAAGCACCGCGAGACCTACGAGATCATGCGCGCCGAGGACGTGGGCTGGAGCCAAAACCGCATGGTGCTCGGCAAGCACTCGGGGCGCAACGCCTTCCGCGTACGCCTGCAAGAGCTGGGCATCAACTTCGACACCGAAGAGGCGCTCAACGCCGCCTTCGGCCGCTTCAAGGATCTTGCGGACAAGAAGCACGAGATCTTCGATGAAGACCTGCAGGCCCTGGTGACCATCGCCACCCAGGACGCCGCCAACGAGCGCATCAAGCTGTTGTCCATGCACGTGTGCTCCGAGACCGGTGAGACGCCGACGGCGGACGTGGTGCTGAGCGTCGACGGCGCCGAGCGCCGCGGCAGCGCCAGCGGCGGCGGCCCGGTGGACGCCACCTTCCGCGCCATCGAGTCCATCATCGCCTCCGGCACCAGCCTGAAGCTCTATTCGGTGAACGCCATCACCAGCGGCACCGATGCCCAGGGCGAGGTCACCGTGCGCCTGGAACAGGGCGGGCACATCGTCAACGGCGCCGGCGCCGACACCGACATCGTCATCGCCTCCGCCAAGGCCTATCTCAACGCCATCAACAAGATCACCCAGCCGCGGGAGCGCGCCCATCCGCAAATCAGCGATGTTTGAATGCGCAGCGACGTCGTTGGCGGCGGCCGCTGCTGGCGCGGTCCCTTTGATACGTTGATGGTCTCGATGCACGAAGCCCGCCGCCTCGCCTATTTGCATGCCATGGGTATCAGCGTGTGGCGCCTGCGCGGCGCCACCGCGGCCGGGGCAGCGCCGACGCGCACGGCGGATGGAACCGCACCAGCCCGCGACGCGGCGCCGCCGCGGCCGGGCACCGCCGCCGCCGGGTCGGCGCCGGTGACCGCGCCCCCGGACGGGCGCCAGACACCCCCTGCGCAGGACACGGCATCAGCACAGACGCCAGCCCAAGACGAGCCGCCACCCTGGACCGATGCCGACCTCGCCGGCTTGCCTGCGGAGGATGCCTCGATGGGTCTCTCCCCGGCGGGGCCGGCGGATACGGCCGGCGAGCCGTCTCGGGCGCAGGCCGTCGCCGCCATGGACTGGCCGGCCCTGGAGCAGGCGGTGGCCGGCTGCCGTGCCTGCGGGCTCTGCGAGCGACGCACCAACACCGTCTTCGGCGTTGGCGAGCGCAACGCGTCGGTCATGTTCATCGGAGAGGGGCCCGGCGCCGACGAAGACCGCCGGGGCGAGCCCTTCGTCGGCCGCGCCGGGCAGCTACTGAACCGCATGCTGGCGGCGGCGGGCCGCAAGCGCGAGGAGGTCTATATCGCCAACATCGTCAAATGCCGACCGCCCAATAACCGCGATCCGAGCACCGATGAAGCCGCCGCCTGCCGCGCCTATCTGGAGCGACAGATTGCGTTGGTCGCGCCTGCGCTCATCGTCTGTCTGGGCCGAGTGCCCGCAACCAATCTACTGGGCACCGCCGATGCCGTCGGCAAGCTGCGCGGGCGGGTGCATCGCTATGGACCGACCGGCACGCCGCTACTGGTGACCTACCACCCGTCATACTACCTGCGCGCGCCGGAGCAAAAGGCCAAGGGTTGGGAGGATCTGCAGCGCATGTTGGCGCTGCTGGATGCCGCGCCTGGGGCGTCGCCCTGACGTGGCTGCCACGGCGTGTGCCAGTGCGGTGCGGGACACGGGGCCTTGCGCCCGGGTTGCGCCCCGGCCGGGACATCGAACCCGCGTCGATCCCCCTCGGTGGCCGCCGCTTGGTGACGACGCCGTTACTTACGCACGCAGGTCGCCATTCTCTTCGTCATAAACTGAACCCCATGATCAAGACCCTCATCATCGCCGCCGTCGGACTCGCCGTGCTCGCCGCTGCGGCCCTGCTGGTGTTCGTCTATGTCATCCAGAACGTCGAGCAACCGGAATACACGTTGGTGCGCCGGGAGGGTGACCTCGAGCTGCGCGACTACCCGGCACTCACCATCGCCGAAGTACGCCGGGAGGGGGCGCGCACGCAAGCCTTGAGCGCCGGCTTCAGTCCGCTGGCCCGTTACATCTTCGCCAAGGAGCGCCCCGGCGAGAAGATCGCCATGACCGCCCCGGTGATCCAACAACAGGCACCTGCTGCGGCATCGGACAGCACCCCAGAGTGGAGCGTCGGCTTCATCATGCCCTCGGCCGCGGTGAGCGCCGGCCTGCCGGCTCCCGCCAGTGCGGACGTACGTCTGACGCAGCTGCCGCCGCGCCGGGTGGCCGCGGTGCGCTTTAGCGGTCGCACCACAGATGCCCGTACCGCCGAGGCGCGCCGGCGGCTGGAGGCGTGGATCAGCGCCCAGGGCCTCGACATCACCTCCGCGCCCATCTACGCCTATTACAATGATCCACTGACGCCGGGCCCATTGCGGCGCAACGAAATCCTACTGGATGTCGCCGCTGATTGAGCATGACCCATCCAACGGTGTGCCGTGACCCCCGCGATGGTCTTTACGGCGGCGCCATCTGCCAGCGCCCGGGCACAGGCTCGAGCCCAATGGGCGCGCACGCCGACGCCTAGGAGCCTGTCCGACTTAGGCTCAGGATTCGGTCTCATCCGTGTGCTACTGCCAAAAAATATACGAATCGGTT
>NZ_CAJXWY010000093.1 GCF_913062725.1 uncultured Thiohalocapsa sp. | reverse complement strand
CTCGGCGGCCTGCGCGGGCGGGATGCGCTGGTGCGGCTCGCGGCGCTGGAGGGGCTGATGCTGGTGCTGCTGGCGACCCTGCCGTTCACCATGCCCGGCGAGGCCCTGCTGACGCTGGGTCCGCTCACCGTCACCCGTGAGGGGCTTGATGCCGCCGCGCTCATCGCCCTGCGGGCCAATGCGGTGGTGCTGGCCCTGCTGGGGCTGCTCGGCGGCCTGGAGCCGGCGGTGCTGGGGCATGCCCTGGCGCGGCTCGGCGTGCCGCCCAAGCTGGTGCATCTGCTGCTGCTGACGGTGCGTCAGATCACCGTGCTGGAAGACGAGCGCCGCCGCCTGCGCCGGGCCATGCGGGCACGGGCCTTCGTGCCCCGCAGCAACCGCCACACCTGGGTCAGCTACGGCAACCTCATCGGCATGCTGCTGGTGCGCAGCCTGGAGCGCGCCCGGCGCATCGAGGCGGCCATGCGCTGCCGCGGCTTTCACGGCCGCTTCCACCTGCTGGACAGCCGGCACTGGCGCGGGGCCGACACCGCCTGGCTGGTGGCGCTGCTGCCCCTGCTTTTGGGCCTGCTGATGCTGGACCGGCTGCCGTGAGCGCGCCGCTGCTGGAGCTGCGCGGCATCCACTTCGGCTTCGCCGACCGCGCGGTGCTGCGCGGCGCGGACTTTGCGCTGCACCCCGGCGAGCGCGTGGCGCTTACCGGGCGCAACGGCGCCGGCAAGACCAGCCTGCTGCACCTGCTGGTGGGCCTGCGGCGCCCGCGCGCCGGGCAGGTGCTGGCCTTCGGCGAGCCGCGGCGGGCGGAGGCCGACTTCGTGCCGGTGCGCGCGCGGGTGGGCCTGCTGTTCCAGGACGCAGACGACCAGCTGTTCTGCCCCACGGTGCTGGAGGACGTCGCCTTCGGCCCGCTGAACCTGGGCCGCTCACGGGCGCAGGCCCGCGCCGACGCCGAAGCCACCCTGGCCGCGCTGGGCCTGACCGGCTTCGGCGAGCGCGTGACCCATCGCCTGTCCGCCGGCGAGAAGCGGCTGGTGGCGCTGGCCACCGTGCTCGCCATGCACCCGCAGGTACTCCTGCTGGACGAGCCCACCAACGGCCTGGACGAGGCCACCGAGGCGCGTCTGCTCGCGCACCTGGAGGGCCTGGAGCTGGCCATGGTCATCGTCTCCCACGACCACCGCCTGCTGGCGCGCCTCGCCACCCGCGCCGTCGCCCTGCACGAGGGCAGGCTCGCGCCGGCGACCCTGCACCGCCATGCGCACACCCATCGTCATGACCATCTGCATCTGCATGCACCCGGCCTGGATGGCGAAGCCGCCCACGCGGGCGCGGCGCCGCCGCATCCGGATCACCGTGGGGGCGCGTGAGGGGTGGCCCGCTGTGACGGCCTGTGGCGGGCTCGCGCACCACGGCCGCCGGCGCCACCCTGCTCGGTGGGCATCCTTGTGTTGTCTCGCGTGGCGGGCATGCGCGCTGGAACGACCCGCGGGCAGCATTCGGCGTGCTCTCCGTCGCCGCTGGCCGAGCCCGGCCCGATGCGCGGTGGCCGGTAGACTATGCTGCGGCGATGCCATCGGCCGAGCGTCGCCCAAACGCCGACCAAGAGGAGCCCCAGATGCAGCGTGTCACCATCACCCTCGACGACGACCTGAACGCCGCCTTCGAGCGCTTCCGCGCCGAGCACGGCTACGCCAATCGCTCGGAGGCCGTCCGCGACCTGATCCGCGAGCGCCTGCAGACAGAGCACCTGCGACGCGCGCCCGCGGGCCATTGCGTGGCGACGCTGAGCTATGTCTACAACCACCACGAGCGTGCGCTCGCGAGTCGGCTCACCGAGGCCCACCACCACCATCACGACCTCGCCGTGTCCACCCTGCACGTGCACCTGGACCATGACCACTGCCTGGAAACCGTCGTCCTGCGCGGCGCTACGGACCGGGTGCGCGCCTTCGCCGACGCCGTCATCGCCCAGCCGGGCGTGCGCCATGGGCGGCTGTCGGTGCTGCCGGTGCGGGCGGCAGAGCAAGCGCACGGCCACGGCGACGACGGCGCGGCGGAGCGCCATCTGCATCTGGAGCCCCTGACCTGAGTCGTGGCACCGTGCGCGGGCCGGCGTTTCGGCGGCGCGCAGGTCCGCTGGTCCGCCGGCGACTCGCCCACCCCGGGGGTGGCCGGTACGCTATCTGCCAGCTGGTGCGCCCGGCACGCAGCGGGCGGGCGTCCCCGGTGTCATAAACGTATTTATCTTCTTATTGGAAAAATAACACATAAAGAGTGTATTTCAGTCCTGGTCTATAGAGTACGGTTTAGCGATTGGTAGAGCCGATCAAGGTGGCAGAATCCATGGATTAGACAGGCAAAAGGCCTGTGCCTAGCCTGAGCACATGCTCGACGAGCATGCGGGCTCGGCCATCGCGAGCCGAGCCGCTCAAGCCACGAACCGGAGGCAACGATGGGAAACGACGTCAACACAACGGCCGGTCAGTGTCCTGTCATGCACGGCGCCATGACGGCGGCCGGCGCTTCGAACATGGACTGGTGGCCGCAGGCACTCAATCTCGACATCCTGCATCAGCACGACACCAAGACCGATCCCATGGGCGCGGACTTCGATTATCGCGAAGCAGTCCAAACGCTGGACTTCGACGCGCTCAAGCGGGATCTGCACGCACTGATGACCGACAGCCAGGACTGGTGGCCCGCGGACTGGGGCCACTATGGCGGCCTGATGATCCGCATGGCCTGGCATGCCGCCGGCAGCTACCGCATCGCCGATGGCCGCGGCGGCGGCGGCACGGGCAATCAGCGCTTTGCGCCCATCAACAGCTGGCCGGACAACGCCAACCTGGACAAGGCCCGCCGCCTGCTTTGGCCCATCAAGCAAAAGTACGGCAACAAGCTCAGCTGGGCGGATCTGATCATCCTCGCCGGCACCCTGGCCTATGAGTCCATGGGGCTCAAGACCTTCGGCTTCGCCTTCGGCCGCAAGGACATCTGGCATCCGGAAAAGGACACCTACTGGGGCTCTGAGAAGGCATGGCTCGCGCCCAGCGACGACCCCGAGAGCCGCTACTCCGGCGAGCGCGACCTGGAGAACCCGCTGGCGGCGGTGATGATGGGGCTCATCTACGTCAACCCCGAAGGCGTCGACGGCAAGCCCGATCCGCTGAAGACGGCCCGGGACGTGCGCGAGACCTTCGCGCGCATGGCGATGAACGACGAGGAAACCGTCGCGCTGACCGCCGGCGGCCACACGGTGGGCAAGTGCCACGGCAACGGCGATGCGGCGCTGCTCGGACCGGAGCCGGAAGCGGCGCCGTTGGAGGAGCAGGGCCTGGGCTGGAACAACAAGACCCGGCGTGGCATCGGCCGCGACACCGTCACCAGCGGCATCGAAGGCGCCTGGACGTCGCATCCCACCCGCTGGGACAACGGTTACTTCGCCATGCTGCTGAACCACGAGTGGGAGTCGCGCAAGAGCCCGGCGGGCGCCTGGCAGTGGGAGCCGGTGGATATCCAGGAAGCGGACAAGCCCGTGGACGTCGAGGACCCGTCGATCCGCTACAACCCCATCATGACCGATGCCGACATGGCGATGAAGATGGACCCGGTGTATCGGGAGATCTCCGAGCGCTTCCACCGCGATCCGGAGCACTTGAGCGAGGTCTTCGCCCGCGCCTGGTTCAAGCTCACCCACCGCGACATGGGCCCCAGGGCGCGCTACCTCGGCCCCTGGGTGCCGCAGGAAGACCTGATCTGGCAGGACCCGGTGCCGGCGGGCCGCACCGACTACGACGTGGACGCGGTCAAGGCCAGGATCGCCGCGAGCGATCTCAGCATCGGCGAGATGGTCGCCACCGCCTGGGACAGCGCCCGCACCTTCCGCGGCTCGGACATGCGCGGCGGTGCCAATGGCGCGCGCATTCGCCTGGCGCCGCAGAAGGACTGGGCGGGCAACGAGCCCGAGCGCCTGGCCCGGGTGCTCGATGTGCTCGAAGGCATTGCGCAGGAGACGGGCGCCAGCGTCGCCGATGTCATCGTGCTGGCGGGCAACGTCGGCATCGAGCAGGCGGCCAGGGCGGCCGGCTTCGACGTCCGTGTGCCCTTCGCGCCCGGGCGCGGCGACGCGACCGACGGGATGACGGACGCCGATTCCTTTGCACCCCTGGAGCCCATCCACGACGGCTACCGGAACTGGCTGAAGCAGGACTATGTCGTCAGCGCCGAGGCGCTCATGCTCGACCGCACCCAGCTCATGGGCCTCACGGCGCCGGAGATGACGGTGCTCGTCGGCGGCATGCGGGTGCTGGGCACCAACCATGGCGGCACCAGGCACGGCGTCTTCACCGACCGCGAAGGCGTGCTGACCAACGACTTCTTCGTCAATCTGACGGATATGGCCTACCGCTGGGAGCCCGTGGGCGAGCACCTGTACGAAATCCGCGAGCGCAGCACCGGCGCCGTCAAATGGACGGCGACCCGGGTGGATCTCGTCTTCGGCTCCAATGCCGTGCTGCGCGCCTATGCCGAGGTCTACGCGCAGGATGACAACCGGGAGAAGTTCGTGCGGGACTTCGTCGCCGCGTGGACGAAGGTGATGAACGCCGACCGGTTCGATCTGGCGTAGCGCCCCGACCAATCCGGCGCCGACACCGACGCCGGGTCACATCCCGGGCCGCATCCCGGCCCGCATCGCAAGCCCCGGCCGAGCCGGGGCTTGCCACCATCATCGGCTTCGCGCTGGCGGAGATCTGGCTCACATCTCAGGACAAACTGGGGTCCTGGGCGCGAGGGGCGAGGTTTGCCCGCCACCCTGCTGGCCGTGGCCTTCGGCAGCATCCATGTCCTGTGGTATGCGCCCGGGCAATGCTTCGACGAGCCGGACGACGATAAGCTCGACGCATGAGCTGAGCCCGATCTATGGCGGGCGCATGCGCGGTCCGATAGGATGTGGCCGGTGCACTTCGGGCTGCGGCTGTGGTCGCGGCACATCAGCATGCGCGTCGCCGTCCAGGATCGGGTGCCCCGTCTCTCTCTGCGCGTCGGACCAGAAATATGAAGCGTCTGCTCGTCGTCGGTGGTGTCCTCCTCGGCGCGGCCGTCTGCGCCGGTTGTGCCACATCGCGCGCGTTGACACCCTTGCCGCCTGGCGGCGTGGATAAGGTCACCCAGCCCGTCGCCGACCTATTCATCCGGGCCGCAAACGACACCCGCGCCAGCGGCCGCGAGGTGGCCGGCTGGTGCTGGAGCGATGCGCAGACTGGGCGGTTGTCGCAGGTGGTGCGTGCCAGCGTTGGCGACGATACCAATGTCGCGCTTACCCTGCCCGTCGGCCATCGCGGCGATTACGAGCTGTCGTGCTCCTGGCACACCCATCTTTGGGGGGCGCGTGTCATGCCGGGACCCAGCAAGCGCGACCTCGGCAACTCCAGACTGCCACAGTTGCGCAATATCCATCATTTCGTGGTCGATCGGCATGGCATTTGGCACTACGCCGACGGGCGGGTCTTGAGCATGTGTCCCTGGAACGGCACGGGGAGCAATTTCGATGCGGCGGGGTGTCGCTCCTAGGGCGTTGTGTGCACTCGAGATTCCTGCTGGATGGCCGCTGTTCTGTTGACGATTGATCCGGAAATCTGCGTATTCCGGGTATACTTCGTTGTCGACCCCGGGACGCCATGTCCGCTGCCGAGCCCCCGCCCGTCGTCCAACACGCCCCAGGTGGTCGCAGCAACGTGAGCCATGCCGAGCCTGTCGAGGCGCATCACCAGGGTCGCGCCGAAGTCGCCCATCTCATTACCCGCTAAGATCTGTTGTTTTCGGGCCCGCTCATCGCCTAGGGTGGCGGGCGATCACTCCAACTGCCAAACGGAGGCTGGTTTTGCAGGAATCGAAGAAGAATCTGACCACACGCATCTTGACCTGGCTCACCAAACAGACCGTCCTGTGGTCGGGTCTGATCATCGGTATCCCGGTGCTGCTCGTGGCGCTCTGGGTGGGCCTGCTGATCTGGGTCTGGGATACGCCCGAGATCAACGGGCAGTTTCAGGATCCGGCCAACGCCAACCTCGATCGCTCCGAGAAGGGTGCCCTGCTCGCCGAGGGCATCACCTATCAGTTTCGGCGCCGGCTCAATGATCAGGGCCGTTGGGTGCCCAATGACTTGGTGATCTTTTTCGAGCGCAACGCCGCTTGTGCGGCTGGCATCAAAGGCGAGCCCGGCGGCATCTGGTACGTCACCACAGAGATCTTCGAGGTCTTCTCCGACCGCACGGCGCGCATCGGCGGCTCGTCTCAGGATGACCCCCGGCTCACCAACGCTGCCAAGAAATTCAACTACGATCCGCGGCGTTGGGGCATTTCCTGGCTCGGCGGTGCCGACTCGGCGCATGAGTACGCGCTCGGCTTCAAGGACTTCGACGACTACGTCAGCGACCTGCGCGCCGGCGACGCTGTCAGTAACGTGCGCCCAGACGATCTGGCCGCATTGCTCACCGAGCTCGGTGGCCAGAACGGGGCGATGGACAAGATCTACTCGCGCCTCAACGATGCGTCCAAGGTTCCCCCCGAAGAGCGCCGGCAACGGGTGTACTCGGCCATCTGCGCCTCGGCGGTGTCGGCCGATACCCTCGCGGTCATTCGCTCTGCCTATGGCACCGACTTCGAGCCGGACGCCTTGGTCGCACTCGATGAGGCGATTCAGGCGCTTTACCGGGTGTCGCAGCTCTATCCACCAATCGTGCTCAATGGCGCCGACGACAGCCTCTGGCTGGTCAACCACGCTCGCAATATCGCGGCCATGATGTCCGCCACCTTCGATCCGATCCTCGATGCGGCGCGCTCGCTGCCGGGTGGCGAAGTGGCGCGCTGAGCACGTTGGGGGGACGGCGCTGACAGGCCGGCGGATGATGGGCATATTGTGTAATCACCGCAAAGCCCTCGACGGCACAGCCTTCGGGCAGCGCCCGCGCCCCCGCTCCCGCCCCCGCCGATGCGGGGACATCAGCCGCTCCTGCCGCCGTCCGCTGTTCGAGAACTGCGGCGGGATTTCTGTCATGCTTACGCTGGATGGTCGTTGGCGGCGGCGCGGCGCCCAGCGCCCGTCGCGGGCGCGCTCGCGGCCGAGACCTGCACGGCTGTGCTGCGTCTTCGATGCCGAAGACGCCCGCTTGAACACTATTCAACGGAGAATGACACCATGGCAAACGAGGGTTACCACGAGCCCATCGACGAATTGTCGGACGCCACTCGCGACATGCACCGGGCGATCGTCTCGCTGATGGAAGAGCTGGAGGCCGTGGACTGGTACAACCAGCGTGTGGATGCCTGCAAGGACCCGGAGCTCGCGGCCATCCTGGCCCACAACCGGGACGAGGAGAAGGAGCATGCGGCGATGGTGTTGGAGTGGATCCGACGCCAGGACCCCAAGCTCGACGCCGAGCTCAAGGACTATCTCTTCACCAGCAAGCCCATCGCCCACCAGTGACGGTGCGCGGTGTCGGCGCGGGCGCGGCGACGCGGGCCGCCGCGCGCGGGCAGGGGCCCATTGGCATCGTTGTGTGACCGACCCGAGCCTTGAATCATGGCCGATTTCCACCAGGAACCGCAGATCACGACGCTGCACGCCCTGTACGAGGCATTCGACAAAGAGAATTATCTGAGCAACCTCGAGCGCAAGCTCGAGGACCACGCGCGCCACACCCACGTCAGCCTGTTGTTGCCGTCGCTGCACAGCGAGATGAGCAACGCCGGGGTGCTGGATCGCATCCTCGAGCGCATCGCCGAGGTACGCTATCTGAAAAGCATCGTCGTCGCCCTCGGCGGTGCGACGCAGGAGGCGCAGTTCCGCGAGGCCCAAGCCTACTTCGGCCGGCTCGCGGGCCCTGAGCGCGCGGTGCGGGTCGTCTGGATCGACGGTCCGCGCATTCAGGACCTGCTCGCACAGATGGCCGAGCGTGAAATCCCCACCGGCGAGCAGGGCAAAGGCCAGTCGGTGTGGGTGACCCTGGGCTATCTGTTCGCGCGCGACGAGGCCAGTATCATCGCCCTGCACGACTGCGACATCGTCACCTACAGCCGCACCATGCTGGCGCGGCTCATCGAGCCGGTGGCCAACCCCAACAACGACTTCCAATTCTGTAAGGGCTACTACGCCCGCATCTCCCCCGCCGAGCGCTCCATGAAGGGCCGCGTGACCCGGCTCTTCGTCACGCCCTTCGTGGACACCCTCTCGCGTATCATGTGTCAGCAGGGGCTGCCGGAGCTGCAACGCTTCTTCGACTATCACAGGAGCTTCAAGTACCCGCTGGCCGGCGAGTTCTGTTTCACCTCCGACCTCGCCCGAGGGTTGAACATCGCCTACGATTGGGGTCTGGAGGTGGCGACCCTGTCGCAGGTGTACGATCAGCTCACCCGCCGGCAGGTGGCACAGATCGACCTCGCACCCAACTACGAGCACAAGCACCAAGACCTGTCCCCAGACGACACCAGCAAGGGGCTGCACCGCATGGTGGTGGACATCGCCAAGTTCTATCTCACCTACATGCGCTCCCACGGCGTACCGTTGGACGACTCCTATGTCGATATGCTGCTGCACACCTACTACCAGACCGCGCTCAAGTACATCCGTAAGTACAGCTACGACTCCGACGTCAACGACCTGCGCTACGACTTGTACGAAGAGGAATCTGCGGCGAGTCACTTTCGCGGCTTCCTATGGGACGCCTGGATGCAGAGCAAGGGCCCGCAGGAGGCCAAGCTGATTCCGTCTTGGAACCGCGTCGCCTACACTTTCCCGCAGATCTACGAACGGCTGCTCGAGGCGGTGGAGGCAGACAATGCTCAGCCGTGACACGCACCCCCGACGCCCCTCACCCCATTGTCCAGCCAAACCTTCTGGCGTGCCCTGTTTGACTGTTCGGTTAGCTGCGCAGCGCCGATGCCGCCGCGTTGGCCGCAGCCCATAGGTCATGCGCTGCGCCCGCCGACGGCGTCGAACGGACGGCGCCCGTGCTCGTGCATCACCCGCAACGCCGCCGCACCCGGCGTCCGCCTTCCATCAGTTACAAGCCCAAAGGAGAGATCGCTGTGTCCGCATCCGAGAAAAAGCTCGACCGCAAGCGCTTCCTGCTGTACCAGCTGCCCTACGTGGTGCTGTACGTCGCCGCGCTGGTGCTGGTCGCCATGACCGC
>NZ_CAJXWY010000092.1 GCF_913062725.1 uncultured Thiohalocapsa sp. | reverse complement strand
CGCGCAGCCTGAACCCGCGATGACCGCCCACGCAGCATGCACCCATGGGGATGGTCTGCCTGATGATCGCCGTCGATGAGAGTCATTCTCATGACGCTAATGACAAACGCCAACCGCCGCTCATTGATCACTGCAAACGCCGCCCGACGTGACGACGCCAGTGGCGAGTTGGCGTGAAAAGTCGATTTCTCGTTCAGGCACGAATTAGTCGCCAGCCGCCAGAGAAACCCGGGCCATGTTGAAGAGTTACCATCCGCGCAGACCAGATAGCGATAGCGGACGTGATCTTCCGGACTGACCCAGGGACTGAGCTGGAAGGTGCGACGCATGGCGCGATAGGCCGCCTCGTCTCCTTGGGCGAAGCCGGTAAAGGCCGCATCGACGCGCGCATCTCGCTGCGACACCCCCACGAGCTGTGCTCGCGGAAGCGACGTAAAATTGGTCTCGGTCAGCACACCACCAGTGGTACTCCCGCGCCAGAAGGCACGCGCGTCTTTCATGTGCCACCGCCAGCGCTTGTTTGCCGATTGAATTGCCGAATACAGGCGTCGCCAGGAGAGCAGTGTAACGGGATCTGGCATCAGCATGGTGCGGCGATCCCGGCCGGTATCACAGTTGAACGCAAAAATCGGCGCCTGCGCACCCAGATCGGTATCCACCCCGTAACTATCTTCGAGCAGGATGATCATATCGAGTCCGTCTGGCAGCGGACGTGCGCGATGGAGTGCGTGCAGGAGTATCGTCAGTACGCGCGGTCGCGAAAATCCGGGCACGCGTGCGGCTCTGGTGACAGCAAAGAAGAGCTTGCCACCCCTCACCGAGACGCGAAGAAATGCCCTGGGGGCACGTTGCGCAGCCGCCCAAACATCGTCGAGCAGCTGGCGGGGCGCACCGTTAGGGAAATACGAAAAGTCCTCGTCCAGCTGCGCGTCCAGCCAACCGAATGGCTGACGTGCGATTGCCCCTGGCAGTTCTCGGGGCAGCCAAGACCTGGTGTAGAAACGAAACAACTGTACACGACGGATGCGCCCGATTTTGCGTTTTACAGACTGCATCACCTTCCCGGTCGGACCTCGTCACTGCGATCTTCTTTGTGTGCGACGCGGTCGCCCCGACCAGCCCGGCGGACGTTGCTCGATGAGCTGCGCAAAGAGCTCAGAGAAGGCCGTAGCCGAGCTCTCGCGAGAAAAGCGTGATTGCACACACATGACTGCATTTGCTGTGATCCGTTGGCGGAGATTCGCATCATAAACGACGCGCTCGACGGCGGTGGCTATCTGTTCCGGAGCGCGCTCATCGACCAGGAGCCCGGTTGCCTCATCCTGTACGGCATCGATGATACCGCCGTTACGTGTGGCGATCACCGGAGTTTTCGCGGCCATGGCTTCCAGGATTGTGAGTCCCTGCGCTTCGATCCAGCCATCGGCAGCGCTGCGTGAAGGCGCAATGAAGATGTCCGCCGCGTGCAGATATGCCGGAATATCGGCGGGCTCGACCCAGCCATCGAAAGTGGCCATGCCAGGGCCGCCCAGGCGCGTGGCGAGCTGCTCCAGCGCCGCGCGCTCCGGACCCTCGCCGACGATGAGCGTGCGCACACCCGGCCGGTGTTGTCGTAGACGATGGGTCGCCAGCAGCAAATCCTCGACGCCCTTTTCACCGACAAGGCGCCCGATGAATAGCAGCAGCGGGCCTGTGCCGAGCCGGTGGCGCGCCCGTATCTGGCTCGCCAGGGCGATTTGACGAGCGTCGAGTGGACGAACGGAAACACCCATGGGAATGCGCGCCATACGGCGAACACCCGGAGCGACGCGATGGACAGCCTGCGCCGTTGCGGAACTGTTGACAGTGACCGCATCGGCATCACGCAGGGAGACCCGCTTGAAGCCCGCCATCAGCTCGCCCTTGAGACCAAAGATGTCCCCGCCGTGCACAGTGAGCACGTGTGGAATCGGTTGTATACGTCGCGCCAACATCCCAGTGAAGCCCTGGGGCAGGATCCAGTGTGAGTGCATCAGGTCATAGTGCCCTTTGCGGAGTCGGTGGACGGTTGTGAGTATTTGCGCCGCAACCAGAGCGGGGAGCTTCAGTTTATTGAGGGGATTCCTGCGGAGGTTGACCAAGGCACCGCCCTGATAACAGACGGTTTGCTGACACGCCGGCCAGAGATAACGAAAACGCTCGACGCGCACACCATCAATGACCTCCGCGCGTTGTGCGCCCGATGCATGGGGCGCGAGCACGTCCACTTGCCAGCCGAGCGCTTGCAGATCCTGCGCAAGATGGAGTACGAACGGCGTGGTGGCATCTGCGGCCCAACGCGGAAAGTTCGACGTCAAACAAAGAATCCGACCTTTTTGCATCGACGGGCACCGAAGACCAGCGATTGCAGGCGACAGCCATGCACGGTTGAGCCGGGTGGCGAAGCAGGCCAGGGCAGCCACCTCGGCGCAGACCACACAGTACCAGCCACCAGCCGCTGCACCTAACATGGCGCCCGGGAAGAAATGGGGCCAAACCCTGAGGCGCCCCCATGCACGCCCTAACGATTCTACAGCGTTGCGTCGCACCGCGGCTCACCGGCATGCATCAGCAACGCCAGCGCGTGCTGCTCGCAGCGGTCGCCGCGACGGTCAGCGGCCCGCGGCTGACACTGACAACAACTGCAAACGCTGCTGCCGGCGACAGCGAAGCCGATCATCGTTGCCGACGCCGACTCCAGGGTGCCGTTTTACCGCGAGGTCGAGCGCCTCGACTGGCGCTGGGTTGGGCGCGTGCGCGGGCGACATCACATCAAACTCAAGCAGCATTGGCGCAGCCGCAAGCAGGTGTTTGCGCGGGTCACCCTCACGTCGACGGCGCTTGGCATCGGCGAGTGGGTGCGCAGCAATCCGCCGCGCGCCGCCTTCGTGCTGGTGCGCGTGCGACCGGGCAGCCGCAAGCAGCGCGCTTACTCAAGGCTGTTCCTCGCCCGGCTGCTGCTGACGCTGGAGTTTCCTCTCATTCTATGTAAGTGATCCAATGAGTAATAAATCCTTCAGGCCGCCATTCACCCCAGCGATGCCCGGCCCAGTATTTTGGCGCCAAATAGATACCCTTGTTATCATGCCTTTTTCTTGAAAGCCATGCACCCCACCAGGCGAAAGAGCTCGCCGAGAGAATCCCAAGCTCACAGGATGCCATGAGCGCTAGATCGACAAACTTGTTGTTGTGAGAGATCAGGATATCCGGCTGATCACCAAAGCAGCTCTCAGCGTAGCAGATATCATCTGTCAATACTATAAACAGCGGATCGGCAACGATAGAGCGAATCTCCTCCATAGCGTTTCGATACCATTGTTTACCAAGCACTGCGGGACGTTCGCAGGTAGGCCAAGATAAGTAGTCGCCACGACGAACGTGAACGAATACTTGGGTTCGGCCCGCAGACACTGCCCCTTGCGCTTTGAGCCAGCGCGAAGCCGATTGGACCAAGCCATCGGCAATATCAAAGTCTGGATTCAGTTGTTCAAGGATCTTAGCATGCTGGAAAAATGACGGCTTGAAGCAGTAAAGACCGGGAACCACACCACGCCGTTGCCTTAGGTGGTAAGCGCCATTCTCACGAGACTCTGCAATACTGCCAATAATTCGGAGCATCGCCAACATCGCGAACAGCTTGCGCAAGCTGAACATCAATCCCCTTGGCATTTTTTCTTTTTGAATGATAATCGCATCCACAAGCTCAAGGGCTCGATGAAGATCATCAAAGCCAAACAAAACCAGCTGATGCTCGGGGTAGAGCCATTTTAAAACGGCATACTGAAATAGCTGATTTCCTAGGCGACCGCACGCAAAAAATAAGATCATGTGGCCCCCTATGCCACAGAAAAGGGGATGGTTAGTGATTGAGTCCGGGCGCAAGCTTGTCCAGCACGTACACTCCGGCATCGAAATGACCGAAAAGGCGTTTGGCGCTCGCTTTGGCCCAAGCATCGCATTCATGAGTGCTGATACCCTGCGCCACTTTGAGCTTCTTGAAGTCCAAACGCGACGGATGGAATCGATCGTCGTGTAGATGACGCGCAAGCTCGCCGATCCGCTCATTGAGCATCCGGCACTCCTCTGGACTGCAGCCGGTGAGCGTGTTGCAGAAATTATCGCCGTAGCGCAACTTGGTGTCTGGCGATGGCCAGACGCGCTCGTTCAGCAGCTTTGGACCGGCCTGATTCCACACAACATCTCCCCAAACCGATAAGGTAACAAAGCCATCATCCTCCATCAGTAAGGTGTCGGGCATATCCTTAGCCAGTTGTGCGGTGACGCTGAGACCCACTGCTAAACGGCGAAAAATGACCTCATGCTTGCGAACAATCACGTCGGCATCGAGAGAAACGGGGAGTTGTGGCAGCCGCAGCAGTTGCTCTGTGCGCTCAAAGACATAAATGCTTTCATCCGCATACAACATGCCAAGGGCCTGCATGAAGCCCTGCACACTCTTAAAACCACCGGTCAGATTGAACACAACACGCCAGCCGCCCTCGGCCATGCTATGCACATCCTGAGCGCAAAGCCGTGCCAGCTCGGCCATAGCAATGCGAAATTCATTCAGATCGTTGGTACGCAGGTCGCTGATTCTCTTTACTATGGCTTGATGTCCTGCACGCTCAAGGGTTTCCGCCAACGATGCAGCAGTCTCGCTACCAAGCCAGGTATCAGTCGTAATGAGCCAGTGTGTGTCCCGCGTTTGTTGCAGTTGGCCATCGTAGAGTTGTACCAGACTGTTCAGCTCTGCCGACAGCTGGGCTAGCTCGTTTGTTCCGGCATGGAATAAGCGGTCGCGACAGGTACTGATCAGCCCGGAAAGAAAGCGCCTGTCATCGGGGGGAACGTCACCGGATTCACGCGCATTGGCATGGCGTGTGACCAATCCGCGTTGATCGCCAGCCACATTGGTCAGCAGGCTCGTGCCGCAGGTCGATAGGATGAGTGTTGGCATCTCGCTATGCCTCCCCGGTATAGATCTTCTTGGCAGCCCGAGCCCCTTTACCCGCTGGCGTATCCCATTGTTCGAGGGCCTGCCAGCGCCCGCGGATATCCGCCAAAGCCGCCGCCTTCAGGTCCCCTTCGAGCGCCGCCCAGCGCTCGGCGAGTCGCCTGCCCAGCAGCGCTTCCTGTTTTGTGTTGTGCGGCTTGGGCACGAGCGCGGCGATGGTGTCGTCCACCCATTCACAGATCGCAGCCGCCGGTACCTTGGGCTCGGGATCGAACAGGCCGTAGCCGCTGCGGGTCTTGGCGCCGATGCCGCGCTTCGACAGCGCCGCCAACAGCATCTTTGCCGCCAGCTCACGCCAGGCCGGCGCACCCTCGAGCACGAACAGGAAGCCGCCGCGCACCGCAATCTGGGCATTGGGCACGGGGCTGTCGCAGTCGCTGGCGTCGACCGCCCCCTCGCTGCCGTAGTAGTCGAGATGATGGCTGGTGACGATTTCCTCGGCGAAGGCCGTCTCGGCGGAGCCGGGCACCCACCAGGCATCGTGGAAGACTACCAGTCCCGCCAGACCCTCGGCATGGCCGCGCTCGGCATCGGCCGCGGCGCCGAACAACTCGTCGACCACCGCCGCGTGCTGCTCGGCAAAGGGGCTCTGGCGGACATGCGCGCGCACCACGCCTTTGAGGCTGGAGCCGGGAATGTAGGGCATGCCATAGCTGTGGCTGACGGCACAGCCGGTCTCGAGCATGCCGCCACCGCTGAGGCCGATGAACAGCCGCGTCTGCGGCTGCAGCGCCAGCTGCACTTGCGTAAAGCGCAGGTCGTTGGCCGTCGCCGCTTGCCAGCGTTGGTAGGCGTTTGTATAGAAGCTGCCGGGCGGAATGTCACAGATCCGGCGGAGATGCGCGGTCTTGGCCTGCCGTCCCGCCTCGGTCTCGCGGTCGTCGCGCTCATAGCCGCGCTGGATCAGCAGCCCCGGGTGAGCATCCTGGGCGTCGCGGTAGTGGCTGCGCAACGCCGTGCGCATCAGCTCACCGGCCAGGGTCGACGGCGGCGGAAAGCGCGCCGCATCGGCGCCGGCCTGAAAGTCGAACGGCCGCCCCGAGCGCACGATGATCGGCGCCAGTGGCTCGAGCATGACCACTGGACCGGGCTCTGGGGCGGGCTCGGTGCGCCGGCGCAGGGGCGCCGCTGCGGCCGCCGGCGATGCGGCGGCTACGGTCTTGCCACCCTGTGCACCGGCCGACCCGGCGGCGGCACCAGCTGCTTGCTTTGCCTGCTTGCGCGCCTGTTTCTCGTAGTTCAGCCGGCCCCGCTGTTGGGCCCGCTTCTTGGGCTTATGGGTGCTCATCGGCCGTGGTCTCCCAGGTCGGCGGCATTGCGCGCCGACAGCCAGCGCGCCAGGATCAGGGTATCAGCCAGCAAATCGAGGGGCTGCTGCCCCGCCTGCGCCAAAATCCGCGCCTGCATCGCCGCACCCAAGGGCTCGCCGCCGCCGGCGGTGCGGGCACGGTCCAGGGTACGGGCCACCTCGGCGCGGCGCATCGCCGCCTCCTGCGCCGTGGCGTCGGGGGCGCCGAGGCGCTTCAGGCCCTCTAGGCGCTGGTGGATGGCCCGCAGATCGTAGGCGACGCGACTCGGCAGCTGGTTATCGCGATAGGCGGCGGTGAAGTCGCCAAGGGCCTCGAAGCGTTCGCGCTGATCCCATCTGGCGCGCCAGGTCAGTTCGCCACCACCGCGGATGCCGAGCACGATGGCCAGGGCGTTGCGGGACGCGGTGGTGCCGTCGCCCTTGGCCAGATGCTCGGCCACACCGGCCCGCGCCCGCAGGCTGCCCAGCGGCTCCATCAGATGGCCGATGCCAAGGCCAACGGACAAGGTCGGCCGCTCGTCCTCGGCCACACCGAGCCCACTGGCGATGGGCGCCAGCCTGTCCTCGAAGGCCACCGCCAGCGCAGTGGCGCAGGGCACCGCATGCGGTAGCGGTACCAGGGCGAGCACGTCATCACCGCCGGCATAGACCGCATGGCCGCGATGCGCGCGCACCATCTCACGCACACTCGAGGCAAACGCGTGCAGCGCGCGCGAGATGGCGCGTGAGTCCTCGGCGCTGCGCGCCCGCTGCAGCAGCTTGCCCATGCGGTCGCCGTCCGCCTTGAGGATGGCGGCATAGGGCACAGGCGTGCCGGCCGCTTTGGGTAATGCCCGCAGCGCCGCCTGCAGGGTGCGCAGCGCGGTCAACTGGGCATCATCGGGCCGATCCTCGCCCTTGCCGCTCATGGCCGCTTCCAAGCGGAAGGCATACAGCAGCTGGGCGTCGTAGGGCATCGCCCCGTAGAGATTCTGGTTGCCGCTCACACGGGTGGCGAGCTGACGGGCTACCAGCGCCTCATAGGCGGCATTGAGTGCGGCGAGGGTGGCCGGATGGTCCGTTGCAAGTGTCTCGATCCAGGGCTCGGCGGCGATGCGCGAATAGGCGGTGAACCGATCCACATCGCCGGCGCAACGCTTGATCACACCCAGGGCATCGAGCTGCTCGCCGCGCGAGAGGGCGAGCTTGCGCCGATCAGGATGACGCTCGGGCCTGGCGTGCGGGTGCGGCAGCACCGTCTCCAGGGCGCCATCGAGGGAAGACTTGGGCAGGCCGGACGAGGTGTAGACAGCCGCACCGAAATCACGGGTCGCCTTGCGCGCCGCCAGGGTGGTACCGAGCCTGCGGCTGGCGGCTTGGTAGCCATCGGCGCCGTCGGCGATCTCTACCCAGGCGCCGAAAACCTCGAGCAGATCGCCCATCTGAGCCTGCCAGACATCCGTGCGCAGCTCGACGGTGAGCCCAGCGCGCGCCTGCGCCCCGATGGCGATCAGGCGCGCGCGGGCGGCGGCCTTGGCCTGCTCGCACAGCGCAGCGGCTGCGGCGGCATCGGGCAGCGTAACCTCGGCGCGCAGGATGTTGGCAATGTTGGCCTCGTCGCCGGGGCGCTCCAGCGGCGTCAGCTCCACGTCGGGCTGCTGCGGGCAGGGAAAGATCAGGCTGCCGTGATGGGCCTGATGCAGCGCCAGGGCGGCGGCACGCGAGACCTCCGACAACAGCCAGGAGCCCCCCCACAGATCACGGGTGCGCCGCGCGGCCTCGATGAGACTCTGCACGGGGCCGAGTGACAGCGTGATGAGCATCCGTGGCATAAGCTCAATGCTCCTCGAAGAAAGCCATGAAGGCACTCAGCGGATCGATGCCGCGGCTGGCCATGGGCTTGATCTGGGCGGCGGCTTGGGCCTGCGCAGTTTGGCCCTTCGGCCAAGCCGGGTGCGCCGTATTGGAACCGTGGTGAGAACCGTGCTCGGCGACGACCCCGAGCGCCTGCCGCCACCCCGGTAGCAACATCGCCGCCGGATGCCAGCGCTGGCCATCCCAGTAGGGGCGCAGGATCAGCGGGCTCGCCATGCGGTCGCCTCCGACCGGCACCAACTGCTGCTGGCTTGGCTCGCCCAAGCGCTCGTCCTTGAAGTGGAAGACGATCGGCAGCCCGAACGCGGCGCGCGGATACAGGTCCTGTCGCGGATGCTGGGGTGGGTGCGCAGGGGCGTGACGATGCGTCTGGCGACGGATCATGTCAGGCTCGGGCCAGCGGCTGCGGCCCGGATGTTGCGCGCCGGCGTTACCCGGATTGCGGCCGATGCCTTCGCCCTGGCGGAAGCTGCTCAGGCGCCCGACGGCGAGGGTCCAGGCACGCTCGGCATCGCTCACCGCCGCCTGCAACACCAGCTGCCCACCCCTGGCTGCAACCTGCTCGCCACGGACCGGCTCGAGATCCCTGACGTAAACCGCGCCCAAGCCCCGCCGGGTGCGAGCACCGACGCCGCCAAAGCTGGCCCACCAGCGCAGGGCGGTTTGCACCTCCTCGTGCTGCGCATCGGTGAGCTTGGGATCAAGGCCAAGCCTGAGCGTGAAGCTGAGGCCGCCCCGGGCCAGCTGATGCGGCGATTTCTCAATCGTCTGCCTGTCAGCACTCAGCTCGCCCCGGGCCGGGAATACCGCATATGGCTCGATCCAGTCTGCAGGGTTCGGCATGATGCGGAAATGGCCTGGCTTGTTGGCCTGCTCCTGATAGACGAAGGCGGCACCCTGCTGCAGTCTGGCGATCTTCGCCACCCGCACCGCGACCTTGCTCGCGGTCGGCGCACGGGCGCCGAGCCCACCCCAAATCGCCGCCTCGCGCCGAAACATCGCCTGGGTCGAGTCGAAGGGCCCGCAGGCGATGCGCCACCAAAACCGCAGTTGTCCGCGCAGCGCCGCCGCCCGAATCGGCAGCTCGGTATCCACCTCACCGGGGCGCACACCGCCGCCGTAGAGCGGCGTGACCAGCCGGCAGTCGTAGCCGCGCCAGTCGCCGTCGCGGGCGGTGCCCGCCTGGTCCCAGGCCGCACTGGCGGCGGCCGCATCGAGGCCGGGTCGCGGTTGTCGCATGCGTCGTGTCCTCTCGGTGGGTGGCGCCAGGGTGCGGGTGCGCGGATGCGCCCCCTACGGCGCCGCGCTGGGCGGGCTGGCCGGTGCCTCATCGATGCTGGCGAAGCGCACCGCCTCCGGCGCCAGCCGTAGGGCGGAGCGGC
>NZ_CAJXWY010000091.1 GCF_913062725.1 uncultured Thiohalocapsa sp. | reverse complement strand
TCAAGGATCGGTTCATTCGTCACGATCGGCTCCTGGGCGACTGGAACTATGTCGTCGATGCGGATGGATTCGCGTGATAAGACGTATACTTTATTTTTGAATAGTTACCGAACACGACACTGAGTTTCGAATTATCAGCGCACGACAGGCAACTGCATATGAGCGAAAGCGTTACGAACTCTGACGACATCGAAGACGATCTGCGCCCCGAGTACGATTTTGATTTTTCCAAGGCCGTTCGCGGCAAGCACTACGAGGCGTATCAGCGCAGCACCAACGTCGTGGTTCTCGACCCTGATGTTGCCGCTGCTTTTCAGAACTCTGAGGCAGTAAACGCTGCACTCAGATCAATGCTGCAGTTCGCAGAACGCACCGCGGAGCTCACCACGGAAGCACCCAATGACTCCGGCTAGCGGATTCACTCGCCCAACGAGCAAAGGGTTAGGGGGCATGAGGGTTAGGGGCGGTGGTTCTCGTCGGCGAGTAATCGGATCACGCCGGACCCTGCCCCACCCGGCGCGCGATCAGGCGCGCATGGATCCCGGCGGGCTCGAAGACCCGCTCGTTCGCCGCCCTCACCTCGGCCGCGCGCCGCTCACAGGCCTGGAGATGGTCGTTCACCTCGGCGGTATGGGCCAGGTAGTAGGCGATGACGGCGTACACCTGGCCGAGCGAGATCGCCGGATACTGTTCGGCGATATCTTCGGCGGTGGCCCCATCGCAAAAGGCGCCGACAACGGTATCCAGCGTCACGCGGGAGTTGCCCACGCGAAAGACCCCGGCGGCATCCGCTGCCAAGGGTGGTGGTTCGGCCGCGACGACCATGGTCATGCCGTTTCTCCGGGTGTGTTCAGCGCTCAAGGCGCAGGTTGTGCGTCGATGATAGCCGACGATGTTTCCTATCTGCTCGAACGTCGCCCATGGCCTTCGCCTCCAGAGCCTCGGCGCGCGTCTGGTCGTGTGCCCGCGCTCGGCTTCCAGTGCCTCGCCCGCTTGCCGGGTCTCGCCCCGGCTCTCCCGCAGCAGGGCGTCGGACGGTCGGTTGAGGGAGACAAGAGCACCGCGGACGCCTGGCGCATCGGCTGTCAGGTGCCAGACTCATAAGGATTGCCGACCCGAAATGCGGTTTCGGCGCCGAGTCCACATCCTCCGGTACGCCATGCCCAGGACCAGCGACCTCACCGTCTTCATCACCAGCGGCGACAGCCGCTGCGACGAGTGCCGGGAAGACCTGAGCCGGCATGCCTGGATCAAGCTGGAGGGTGACCATCGCGCGCTCTGTCTCGCGTGCGCGGACCTCGACCATCTGGTGTTCCTGCCCAGGGGCGATGCGGCGCTGACCCGCCGCGCGCGCAAGCACTCGCGCCTATCCGCGGTGGTCGTCAAGTGGAGCCGTGCGCGCAAGCGCTACGAGCGCCAGGGCCTCCTGGTCGAGGACGACGCCCTGGCGACGGCCGAAGCCGAAAGCGAGGCGGACGCCGCGACCCGTGCGGCGCGGCGTGAGCGGGCGCAGGTGCGCCGTCTTGAGCTGGACCAGGCATACGTCGCCCGTTTCGCCGCCCGCATCCGCGAGCTCTACCCGCACTGCCCGGCGGACAGGGAGATCGCCATCGCGGAGCACGCCTGCCGCAAGTACAGCGGCCGTGTGGGACGGACGCGGGCTGCGCAGGACCTGGAACAGGACGCCGTTCGGCTCGCGGTGATCGCGCATATCCGCCATGCGCAGACGCCTTACGACGACTTGTTGCTGCAGGGGTGGGACCGGCATGAGGCGCGGGCACAGGTCCGCGATGCGGTGGACGCTGTGCTGCGCGACTGGGCGGCGTAGTCGCGAGCGCTCCCGCCCTTGGCCTCGCCGGACGGCTCTGTCTGCGTTGGCTACCCCAGGGTCTCCACCGCGAAGCCAACGACGCTGCGCCGCTCGCGGCTGAACTCCACGCCGATGAGGTGGATCGGCCCGTCCGCGTCGAGGTAGCGCTCGGCATAGCCCCGGTCCTTGATCTGCGCCAGCGCCCGCCCGTCCGGTGCCAGCTCCACGACCTTGAACTCGAACAGATAGACCTGGCCGTTGAAGCGCAGCGCCATGTCGAGCCGCCCGGCGTTGCTGGATTCCTCCGGCGTCAGGTCCAGCCCGAGCGAGGCGAAGTAGGCGTAGAAGACGCTGGCGTAGTAGCCCTCGTAGCTCGCGATGGGGTTGTTGCGGTACCAGTCGTTGGGGATGCTGGCGAAGAAGGCGGTGAACAGCTGCTCCAGGCCGGCGAAGTCGTTGGCCAGCAACAGCTCGCCCAGGCGCGCTTTGTTGCCGAGCATCTCCTGCCCGTTGGGGGTCCAGGCCTTGAGCAGGCTGCTGTTGAGGCTTTGGTAGACCTCGTGGTTCGGGTAGCGCAGCTGGTACCAGTATTCGCCGAAGCGCTGCTCTTCGCGCTCGATGGTGAGATAGCCCGTCTGGAACAACAGCGCCTCGACGGCGATCTGCCCGACGTCGAAGCTCGACAGCAGGGCCGCATCGCTGCGCAGCTGCCCGATCCGCGGCAGAAAGACCCGGCGCTCCAGCAGCAAATCCACCAGAAAGGTGGGCGTGGCGGTCTCGAACCACCAGGCGCGGAACTGGCGCCGCTGGAACAGCAGCAGGAGGTCGAAGGGGTTGTAGACCGCCTCGCCGGTCCAGTTGTAGCCGTTGTACCAGTGGCGGATCTCGTCGCGATCCAGCCCCGGCAGCTCGGGTGCGAAGACCGTCTCCAGGTCCGACTCCGTGTAGCCGCAGATCGCTGAGTAATTGGCGTCGACCGTGATGTCGATGAGGTTATTGAGCCCGGAGAACAGGCTTACCTTGCTGAACTTCGACACCCCGGTGAGGAACCCGAAGCGCAGGTGCGCATCGCTGTCCTTGATGACGGAATAGAGATTGCGCAGTCCGTCGCGGATGGCGCGCGCCGCCTCCGGCCGGGCCAGGTTGTCCAGGATGGGCTTGTCGTACTCGTCCACCAGCACGACGGTGCGCTCGCCGTGGCGCTCGTGGGCCAGGCGAATGATCTGGGCGAGACGCCCGGACAGTGTCGGCGCGTCGCTGGCGACGCCGAGCTGTCGCTCCGCCTCCGCCAGCAGCTCGCCGATCTTGTCGTCCAGCTCCGCCCGGTCGCGCAGCACGCCGCCGCCGAAGCTCAGGCGGATCACCGGATACCGCCGCCCCCAGTCCCAGTGCCCGTGTGCTTCAAGCCCCTGGAACAGCGCCTCGTTGCCGGCGAACAGCTCCGCCAGCGTGTCCAGGAACAGCGACTTGCCGAAGCGCCGCGGGCGCGACAGGAAGTAGTACTTGCCCTGCTCGATGAGGCGCAGCGCGAAGCCTGTCTTGTCGACGTAGTAATGCCCCTCCTCGCGGATCTCGCGGAAGGTCTGGATGCCGATGGGGAGCTTGCGGCGGGTCATGGTCGAGTCTGAAGGCTTGCGGCGCAGGACGTGCGATGGCGTTCTGGGCAAGTGTAGGCGGTTGTCGATGGTCGCATGAACGGTCGTTCGACGGCCCTTGCGGTGGATGCGCTTGCATGGGGCTTCATGCTGCAGGCGTCTGGGCTGAGGGCTGAGGGTGGCCTTCGCCGGATGCCGGGCAGACGCGGGCGCGCCCGGCATGACACGGGCGACGGTGCGGCTGGACATCCTCTGCCGGGCGGCAATCCGGTGGTGGCGGAGCGATTGTTGCCGCTTCAGTGAACACCGGCACCGACGCGGCTGACTGGACAGGCGGCAGTCCGACCCACAAACTGCGCCCGTACGGTGCACGCGTGGTTGTCCAATCCGTGGACGGTCCCCGACCCAGTGTGCCGGGCCGCTGACGCCCCTGCATCGACGCGAGAGACGCATGCCCGACCCCGACCGCCTCATCAGCCCCGCCGAGGCCGCCGACGACGGCGCGCTCGACCGCGCCATCCGCCCGCGAAGGCTCCAGGACTATGTCGGCCAGCCGGCGGTGTGCGAGCAGATGGAGATCTTCATCGGCGCGGCCCGCGGTCGCGGCGAGGCGCTGGACCACACCCTCATCTTCGGCCCGCCCGGGCTCGGCAAGACGACGCTCTCGCACATCATTGCGCACGAGATGCAGGTGAGCCTGCGCCAGACCTCGGGGCCGGTGCTGGAGAAGCCCGGCGACCTCGCCGCGCTGCTCACCAACCTGGAATCGGGCGACGTGCTCTTCGTCGACGAGATCCATCGGCTGAGCCCCGTGGTCGAGGAGATCCTCTACCCGGCCATGGAGGACTTCCAGCTCGACATCATGATCGGCGAGGGCCCCGCCGCGCGCTCCATCAAGCTGGACCTGCCGCCCTTCACACTGGTGGGCGCCACCACCCGTGCCGGGCTGCTGACCTCGCCGCTGCGGGACCGCTTCGGCATCGTCCAGCGCCTGGAGTACTACAGCGCGGAGGACCTGACCAGCATCGTGCAGCGCTCGGCGCAGATCCTCGCCATCCACGCCGAGCCGGACGGCGCCGCGGAGATCGCCCGGCGCTCCCGTGGCACGCCGCGCATCGCCAACCGGCTGCTGCGCCGCGTGCGGGACTTCGCGCAGGTGAAGGCGGGCGGGCGCATTACCCGGGACGTGGCCGACCAGGCGCTGGGTATGCTCAAGGTGGACGGCCTCGGCTTCGACCACATGGATCGCCGCCTGCTCCAGGCCGTCATCGAGAAGTTCGCCGGCGGACCGGTGGGCGTGGAGAGCCTGGCCGCGGCCATTGGCGAGGAGCGCGGCACCATCGAGGACGTGCTGGAGCCCTTTCTGATCCAGCAGGGCTATCTGGTGCGCACACCCCGGGGGCGCATGGCCACGCAGAGTGCCTATCGGCATTTCGGTCTGGCGCAGCCACGGCGGGACGGCGCGCCGATTCAGGACCTCTTCGAGCAGCCGCCGGGCTGAGCGCCGCTGCGCTGATCGGCTGGGCCCATCGGCTGGGCCCATCGCCTGGGCCCATCGCCTGGACCCACCGCCTGGACCCATCGCCTGGGCGCAGTTCCGGATGCAGACAACGGCAATCCGCGTTGACCTGGGCGCCGACTCCCCCACCATCTGGTCACCACAACGACAACGACGGTGACCACCAATGACGAGGCTGACTGCATACCTGCTGCTGCTCGCGGCGCCCCTTGCCCTGCAACCGGTGCTGGCCGCGAGCGATGCCGAGGTCCTGTCCGACCTGCAGAACCCGGGTTACCACTCGAAGCCCGACTGGTTCAAGAATTCCTTCCTCGACATCCGCGAGGACGTCGCCGAGGCCGCCGACGCCGGCAAGCGCGTCATGCTCTACTTCTATCAGGACGGCTGCCCGTACTGCGAGAAGCTGCTGCGGGAGAACTTCGCCGACCAGGAGATCAGCCAAACCGCCCAGGACGGCTTCGACGTCATCGCCATCAACATCTGGGGTGACCGTGAGGTGACGGGCACCGACGGCAGCGCCACCACGGAGAAGGCGTTCGCCGCGGCGCTCGGCGTCCAATACACCCCCACCATCCTGCTCCTGGACGAGGATGCGAGCACGGTGCTGCGCATCGACGGCTACTATCCGCCGCACCAGTTCAACGCCGGTCTCCAGTACGTCGCCCTGAAACGCGAGCGCGATGGCGAGTCCTTCCGCGACTTCTACCAGCGCCAGGACGCGACGGCGGCCTCCGGCAAGCTGCACCAGGAGCCCGGGTTCCTCGAGCCGCCATTCAGGCTCGCTGACAACCGCGCCCAATCGCCCCGCCCGCTGGTGGTGATGTTCGAGCAGCCCGTCTGCGCCGCCTGCGACGAGCTGCACCAGGATATCCTGCGCCGGGACCCGGTGGCCCTGGCGCTCACCAACCTGGACGCCGCCGTGGTGGACACCTACTCAACCGACAGCATCCAGACTCCGGACGGACGCGAGCTCGCCATCCGCGACTGGGCCGCCGAGCTGGGCATCAATTACACCCCAAGCCTGGTGTTCTTCGACACCGGGGGCAACGAGGTCTTCCGCACCGACGGCTACCTCAAGGCCTTCCACATCCACGGCCTGTTCGACTATGTCGCCACCGGCGCGTATGAGCACCAGCCGAACTTCCAGCGCTGGCTCCAGCATCGCACCGACGCCCTGCACGCCCGGGGCATCGACTACGATCTGATGCGCTGAGACAGCCCCCTGAGCAAAGGAGGATCGTCATGAAGACCAACAGCCAGGGCGAATTCGTGCGCTGGGAGTCCGGCTTTCGCCACTGGGTGACGCCGGACGGCAGCCCAGGCCCCTCCGGCGAGGGCGGCTTCCGGGCGGAGCCCGGGCGTTATCACCTGTATGTCTCCTATGCCTGCCCCTGGGCACATCGCGCGCTGATCGTGCGCAAGCTGAAGGGGCTCGAGGACCTCATCGGCGTCTCCGTGGTGCACCCGCTCATGCCGCCGGAGAGCTGGGTCTTCGGCGACTACCCGGGGTCGACACCAGACCAGGTGCACGGCTTCGGGAAGCTGCACCAGCTCTACACCCACTGCGCGCCGGATTTCGACGGCGTGGTCACGGTGCCGGTGCTCTACGACACCCAGCGCCAGACCATCGTCAACAACGAGTCGGCGGAGATCATCCGCATGCTGAACAGCGCCTTCGACGCCTTTGGGCGCGCCGATGTGGACCTGTATCCGGCTGCGCTCCGCGCCGAGATCGACGCCATCAACGCGCTGGTCTACGAAGACATCAACAACGGCGTTTATCGCACCGGCTTCGCGACGACGCAAGCGGCCTACGAGACTGCATTCGACCGCCTCTTCGCCGCCCTGGATCAGCTGGAGGCCAGGCTCTCGCGGCAGCGCTGGCTGGTGGGCGGGCGCGTCACCGAGGCGGACTGGCGCCTGTTCACCACCCTGGTGCGCTTCGACCCCGTCTACCATGGCCATTTCAAGTGCAACCTCAAGCGCCTGGTGGACTATCCACACCTCTGGGCCTACACCCGCGAGCTGTATCAGGTGCCGGGCATTGCGGAGACAGTGAGCATGGATCACATCAAGCGGCACTACTACGGCAGTCACCCCTCAATCAATCCCAACGGCATCGTGCCGAAGGACCCGGCGCTGGACTTCATGGCGCCGCATGGCCGCGAGGCCGTGGGCGGTTCTGGAGGCAACGCGCCCGCGCACTGAGGTGCTGCGGCGCCTCGGAGCAGCAGCGCCAGCCGCGCAGTTGCCCCTTTGCCGACGCGGAATAGTGCCCATCTTGCAGACTCCGGCGCGGCGGGCCGTAAGGCACGCCGCACCGGCTCCACTTTGAGCCCCCATTCGACGAAACCGCCTGCTGAGGAGTCTCCGCATGTTCCACTCGCACCGCACCCGTACCGCGACCGCGCTCACCGCCGCGCTGCTCACCGCCGCTGCCGCCCCGGCGCTGGCCGAGGACCCGATGACCGTCTCTGTGAAGCGACTGTCTCTGGACACGGCTCAGAAGATCGCCCAGGCCACGGTGGACGCCTGCCGCGAGAAGGGCATCCAGATCGGCGTCACGGTGGTGGACCGGGACGGTGTGGTGCAGGTACAGCTGCGCGACACCATCGCCGCGCCCATCACGGTGCCCATCAGCTACAAGAAGGCCTACACGGCGGTGAACTTCAATGCCAACACCTCGGCGCTCGCCGAGCGCGCCGACACGGCCGTGGGCCGGCAGGACTTCCTGGTCATGTCCGCCGGCGGTGTGACGGTCACCAGCGGCGGCTCGCTCATCGGCGGCGTCGGCGTCAGCGGTGCACCGGCCGGCGAGACGGACGAGGAGTGCGCGCAGGCCGGTGTGGACGCGGTGCAGGACGATCTTGAAATGGCGTTCTGAGCCCAGCCTGGCCAGAGACCATCGCCCGGCGCCCGCCCGGGCGACGCGCCGATCACCTGACTGAACCGCATCAATCCAGCGAGAGGTTCCAAGCCATGCGCATGCTTCTGCCCTGCTTCCTGCTCCTGTGCACCGCCGGCGTGTCCGTCGCCGAGGTGCAGACCAAGGCCGTCGAGTACATGGATGAGGACGTGCCCCTCACCGGCCACCTGTACTGGGACGACAGCATCGAGGGCAAGCGCCCCGGCGTGCTCGTCATCCACGAGTGGTGGGGCCTGAACGACTACGCCAAGAAGCGCGCCCGGATGCTCGCCGAGCTGGGCTATGTCGCCTTTGCCGCCGACATGTACGGCAACGACAAGGTGACGGACCAGCCGAGCCAGGCGCAGGAGTGGATGCAGTTCATCACCGCGGACGTGGAGCTGTGGCGCCAGCGCGCCGGGCTCGGGCTTGAGCAGCTCAAGGCCAGCGAGTACGTGGACGCGGACAAGACCGCCGCCATCGGCTACTGCTTCGGCGGCGGCACCGTCATGCAGATGGCCTATGGCGGTGCCGACGTGCACGGCGTCGTGAGCTTCCACGGCTCCCTGCCGGCGGCCCCCGAAGAGGTTTGGGGCAGGATCGAGCCCGAGATCCTGGTGCTGCACGGCCAGGCCGACAGCTTCATCGACCCGGCGGTGGTGACCAACTTCCAGAACAAGCTGGAAGAGGCCGGCGCCAACTGGGAGATGGATATCTACGGCGGCGCCCGCCACGGCTTCACCAATCCGGACGCCGGCGATTACGGCATCGAGAACCTGCAATACGATGCCCAGGCCGACGCTCGCTCCTGGGCGCGCATGCAGGCCTTCTTCGACGAGCTGTTTGCGGATTGACGCCGCCCGGGCGGTCTGCGACAGCGTGGCCATCTCGTCGCACCGCTGCGCGGTGCGACCCCTCTCAGGGCGCGCCCGCACCGCATGCCCACAGCGGCGGCGACTGACCGATGGCCCAAGGCGAAGACATGGGCCACCATTTGATTCGACGGGAAGCCCTGGGCGTGCCGCAACGCGCGCGTGATGTCTTCCAATTGCTGCATCGGGCCGGCTGGATCGATGCACAGCTGGCCGACACGCTGAAACGCCTGGTCGGCTTTCGCAATAGCGCCGTTCATGCCGACCAGCAGCTGCAGGTACGCTGTCTGCGTTACACCGACAGGCTGCTCCGGCGAGTTTACAGCGCGGGTGACCAGAGGCCCGTCATCGGCAGCGTGAGGCCCGGCAACAGCTCAGGGTCGCCGAGGGAGTCGGGCTCATCGAGCCGCTCGGGCTCCGCATCCGGCGTGTAACGCCAGACTTCGCGCTGGTCCGGGAGGATCAGCCAGCCGAGCTGCGCGCCGTTGTCGCGCCACTCCCGCAGCTTGGCGTGCAGGTCGTCGGGGGCGTCGTTGGGGGAGGCCAGCTCGACGACGAGGTCCGGCACCAGGGGCAGGAACTTGCGCTTCTGCTCCGCGCTGAGCTGGGCCAGTCGCTCGCGCAGGACCCAGGCGAGGTCGGGCGAGCGCATGGCGCCGTTCGGCAGCAGGAAGCCGGTGGACGAGTCGAAAACGACCCCGCGGCCGTCCTGCCGCGCCCAAATCCCGAAATCCAGCGCCAGCTCGGCGTTGCGGTGACCGGTCTCGGCGCCGGTCGGGGGCATGATCTCCAGATCTCCATCGGCGTTGCGCTCGATGCGCAGATCACGGTTGGCGGCGCAGAACGCGAACAACAGGTCGTCGTCCAAGCGCATGGCCGGCGGAATGGCGAGGTCGATGCGGCCTGGGAGTGCCGACGCTGTTGCGGCTGTCAGCTGGATCATCCGGTTATCCTACGCCGCGCCCCTGACGGGTCAAGCGTTCAGAGCAAGACCTTCTCGACCCCCCCGCCTTCACCCGCTCCATGAACCGCTGCTGCCAGCCCTCGCCGAGCAGGTGCTTGGCCATCTCAACGACGA
>NZ_CAJXWY010000090.1 GCF_913062725.1 uncultured Thiohalocapsa sp. | reverse complement strand
CAGCCGAGCCGCACTGGCGTGGCCACCGTCGGCGCGTCGCCGACGGCCGGCAAGCTTGCCGGCCGCGCCGCCACCGACCCGCTGCGCCAGGCTGACTGCCGGTGTGGGCCGCAGCCGCCACCAACGGTGGCCCGGCGCCCGCGCTCGGGGCCGATGCCTGATACGTTCACGGGGAGGCGCTTCACAGATGGCTGATGACGCACACACCGCCCACGCCGATACCGCGGCGCTGCGTGCACCGCAGGCCTACCCGCGGCGCGTGCTGCTGGCCGTCGCCGGGCTGACGCCGCAGATCGTCACCGAGACGCTCTATGCCCTGGCCGTTGCGCCGGCGGACCATGACGCCTTTTTACCCACCGAGATCCGCCTCATCACCACCACCGAGGGCGCCGAGCGGGCGCGGCTGAGCCTGCTCTCGGATGACCCGGGCTGGTTCGCCCGGCTCTGCGCCGACTACGGCCTGACGCCGCCCGCCTTCAGCACGGCGCACATCCAGGTCATCACCGATGCCCAGGACACGCCGCTGAGCGACATCCGCAGCGTCGCCGACAACGCCCGCGTGGCCGATCAGCTCATGGAGACGGTGCGCCACTTCACCGCCGATCCGGATTGCGCGCTGCACGTGTCTCTGGCCGGTGGGCGCAAGACCATGGGCTACTACGCCGGCTACGCGTTGTCGCTGTTCGGCCGCCCGCAGGATCGCCTGAGCCATGTGCTGGTGTCGGCGCCCTTCGAGCAGAGCTGGAATTTTTTCTATCCAACGCCCTATGCGCGCGTCATCGAGACGCAGGACAGGCAACTCGCCGACACCCGGGATGCGCAGGTCACGCTGGCGCCGATTCCGTTCGTGCGCCTGCGCCAGGGCCTGCCGGAGCGCCTGCTCGCCGGTCACGCCAGCTTCGGCGAGACCATCGCCAGCGCGCAGCGGGCCATGCAGCCGCCGGCGCTGGTCATCGATGTGCAGGCACGGCGCATCCGCGCCGGCGGCGAGGTGATCCCGCTGCCCGCCGCGCCGCTCGCCTTCTACAGCCTGATTGCGCGCCGCTGCCAGCAAGGCGAGCCGGCGCTGAGCTGGCGCGATCCGCAGCTGGCCGCGGCCTATCTGGCGGAATACGCCACGCTGGTGGGCACGGCCAGCGGCGAGTACGAGCGCACCGAGACGGCGCTCGCCCAGGGCATGAGCGACGACGATTTCGACCAGCGTAAGGCGCGCACCAACGCCGCCCTGCGCAGGGCCCTGGGCGAGCAGCTGGCTGCGCCCTACCTGATCCAGACCCAGGGCCGGCGCCCGCACAGCCGCTCCGCCCTACGGCTGGCGCCGGAGGCGGTGCGCTTCGCCAGCATCGATGAGGCACCGGCCAGCCCGCCCAGCCCGGCGCCGTAGGGGGCGCAGCCGCGCACCATTGGTCAACAAACGCCATTCGATCGGCGTTTCGCCCGCGGGCGGGTTGATCTCGCTGGCGATCAGACAAGTGACCTGCAGCTGCCCGCCGCGCCGATCCGCGAGCACCACCCGTTTGGCGCGCAGTTGCTCGCACACCGGGCACGCCTTGCGCATCTTCGTCGGCGCCAGCACGAAGCTCCGCTCGCCAAGCACCCGGTCGCGCGCACTTCGGCCCAGAGCTTGCCCTCACCCTGTAAGGACGCCCCCTGCGTCTCCGGCCAGCCCGCACAGGCACCGGGGGTTCGCCGTAGGTCGATCGGCGGCCAAACGCTCCGCCAGCAGCACGGTGCGCACCGTGCGCCGCTTGTCGCCCAGATCCAGATTCAGAAACTCCTCGACCGCCTACCCCATGCTTATCCTCACTGATTATCAGGCTTTACAGCGTGTTACTGGAGGGAGCCGGAGTTGTGTGCAACGAGATGACCTTAACCTGCTCTTAAAGTGATCGACATCACATTGTCACCATTCCGCCTTAACCTCTGCGGCGAGTGGCTCTTCGAACACTCATACATAGTTAAGCATCCAAACGCGCAAGCGCTTGCACCTGCGGAGATGTACCATGCAACAAAACACAAATATCCAGCCGCCCCATCCGGAGTGGCTGGCCGATGATGAGATCGATACGGTGCCCGGCACGAAGCACCGTCTGATCGAAAACGAGCTCTTCGAGAGTGTTCTTGACCGTGCGATGTCACGACGGAGGTTCCTGCAGGGCGCAAGCACTGGCGCGCTTGCCGCTGCCACTTTTGTGATGGTTCCCAACGCGCTGATGCCGCAAACTGCCTCAGCGCAGTCATACGGTAGTGATCGTAATAATCGCCTGACCTTCGAGACAGTCGAGCCAGGTAACCTGGCCGATATCGACCTACCGCCCAACTACGCATACAACGTGGTTGTGCGCTGGGGTGATCCGATACTCCCAGGAGCCCCGGCGTTCGACGTCGATAAACAAACTGCGACCTCACAGGCGGGGCAGTTCGGCTTCAATGCCGATCTCGTACTCTGGGCCCCCTTACCTCGACTGGTGCAGCGGATTATCGACGTACGGGGCTCGCTAGGTGGCTTCGGGCAGCGCCTGATCGGGCTGTACTATCCGTACCTGAAGGATCGATCCAGCCGTTCGGCGTTGATGATCGTCAATCACGAATACACCAGTGGTGCTGACATGTTCAGGAACTACATCCCTGGTGACCAGGAGCAGGTTGGAGTGGAGATTGAGGCACACGGCTTTTCAATCATCCAGGTAGATCGTATGGATAACGGCGAGTGGCGACTCGCTCGCCGGTCGCGGTTCAATCGCCGTGTGACAGGCTCGACTCCGGTAGTGATTACCGGGCCTCTAGCAGGGCACCCGTTCCTGCAGACCGCTGAAGATCCGAGCGGTACCGTTGTTCGAGGCACGCTCAATAATTGTGCGGGTGGCAAGACCCCCTGGGGCACATACCTTACCTGTGAGGAAAACTTCGACCAGTATTTCGGATACTTTGATCAGACCCGAGCAAATGAACCGGATGTGGCGGCTCTGAATGAGCGTATCGCGCCGCCCGCAGGCGCCTCCCGACGGAAGTGGGAAGAGGTTGATCGTCGCTTCGATCTCAGCAGTGACGCGACGGAATACAACCGGTTTGGCTACGTCGTTGAAATCGATCCTTACGATCCGACGGCCAAGCCCAAGAAGCGTACGGCGTTGGGTCGCTTCAAGCACGAAGGCGTCGGTTTACGGGTAACTGCTGATAACCGTATTGCAGTGTACTCGGGTGACGACGCCCGCTTCGAGTACGTCTACAAGTTCGTCAGCAAAGGTACCGTGAGTCGGATCAACCGAAAGGCGAATTCGGATCTCTTCGACGATGGTACGTTGTACGTGGCACGCTTCGATACCGGTGCGGTAGCCGGTGACGAAATGGGCACTGGCGAATGGCTGGAACTCTCCACGAACAACCCGGCACTTGCCGACTGGACGGAGGCCGAGATCCTAATCAATACCCGCGGGGCTGCCGATGTGGCAGGAGCAACACCGATGGACCGCCCCGAGGATATCGAAGTAAACCCTGTTTCCGGCAGCGTTTTCGTCGCGCTGACCAATAATTCCCGTCGCGACGGTGTCGTCGGCTCGGGTGCCACCCGTATTGTCAACGGCCGCGAAGTGAGTTCAGAGCCCAATGAGTCCAATCCGCGCAACAACACCTCTGGGGATGGCAGCAAGCTGAACGGGAATCAGCATGGCCACATCGTTGAGATTAAAGAAGACGGTAACGACGCCGGCGCTTTGACCTTTAAGTGGAATATTCTGGTCAAGTGCGGCGATCCGGCTGTCGCCGAGCACGACACGCGCTTCGGTAACATTATCGATCCCGTTGCAGTGGGTGTTAGTCCGATCGCGGATCCTGATAATCTAGTGCATGACAGTGATGGGAACCTTTGGATCTCAACCGACGGCCAGTTTTTTAGTGGAAGTGTCGGCTTCGGTCAGAACGATGGCGTCTTCGTTGTGCCGACAGCCGGCCCCGGTCGTGGTTTGTTAAGGCAATTCCTGAGTGGCGTCCCCGGCGGTGAAATCTGCGGTCCGGAGTTCTCCGGCGACGAGCGGGCTTTTTTCTGTGCTATTCAGCATCCCAATGATGGTCAAGCCTTCGATAAGATTTGGCCCATCGGCGATCGGGATGGCGTGTCCAAGCCCAGCTTGATAGCCGTGCGCGAAGTCAGCGGCAAGCGGATCGGTTCGTAAGCGGTCCCGTACGGCTCGTCTTCTCATGGGATACGTAATGAAGCACATGGATGTGCATTCAATTATTCTGTAATGGTGCGATGCATGCTCCGGCAAGCACTCTTGGGCAGAGGCGGTCAGTGAACCGAAGATCTGAGCTTGTCGGGCTATCAGGGGCGAGGGCGCATGTAGAAAGATCACGCTGCCGGGATGGGCCTGATGCAGCGCCAGGGCAGCGGCACGCGAGACCTCCGACAACAGCCCGGAGCCGTCCCACCGATCAAGGGTGCGCCGCACGGTCTCGATGAGACTCTGCAGCTGGTAGGGAAGAAATCGATCAGCTGATGCTCGAGGAATGCTTAGTGCTGCGCTGTGAAAATGCCGAGGCCATGTAACACTTCACGCCGCCAGCGGCTTGCCTGTGTAGGTCCAGCGAAATGGCTTGGCCAACGTCTCGTTTCCGCAGGCGTCGGCGACGAGGCGGACCACGGCTTGCGAGCAGTGCAAGCTCGCTGCGCTGCGCTCGAGCGCCAGCACGCCGGTCATCTCGTCAATGCTGCGTGTCTCGATGCCGGCGACGGCGCGTTCCGACGCCAGCCGATACGTCTCGCAGACATCCTGGCACTGCTCGTCGAACTGGGCATCGCGCGGCGTGTTGATTCAGCCGCGGGTGCGGTGCGCCTTGCGGTCGGCCTCGCGCAGGAAGCGCCCGATGGAGTGCAGTGAGATGGCATCGACGATGCCACGGGCGATGGCTTCCGCGGCCAGTTCCGCCTGCGTCCAGTGCGTTGGTTCCCGTCCCTCGCGGCGCGGTGGCTCGCAGGCCAGCGCGAGGATCGAGCGGACCTGCTCCGGGGTGAACGTGGGCGGGGTACCCGGCCGTGGTGCGTCGATCAGCCGCTCCAGGACCGGCGATGACGCAGCACTGTCCAACCAGCGCTGGCGCCAACGCTGCACCGTGGCGCGCCCGAGCGCCAACCTGGCCACGGTGGCACGCACACCAACGCCCGCCGCCGCCAACAGAATGATGCGCGCGCGCCACCAGCACTTGCGGCGCGCTGCGCCGCCGCACCAACGCCTCCAACGCGCAACGCTCTTTGTCCGAAAGGTGCACGGGGGTGGCAGCGAGGAGGGGCATGTGCATAGACCTCTGAGTAGCAACAATCATTCTGGTCAGTCTCTTACCTCATAACCTTAGAACTGGTCTCACGACTTTAGCAGTGCTGCACTGGTTGTTCGCTGCGCGATCGGCGATGCCGATCCAGCGTGCCTCGGGGTAGTGCTGCTTGGCGCAAGCGCTTTCTGTGTCAAGTCCATTTGCACCGCGCGCGCGTTGAGCTTCAGCGCCTCGACTTGGATCGGGCTGCCGTCAGTGTCAAAGTGCTTCAGTGCCTTCTGGGTGGGGCGGCAACCGAGCGCGGTGGTCGCCGCCTGGATCGCCCCCTCCATCTCCGGCAAGCTGCCCGTGGGCCGAATCGTCACCGCCACCATGACCCCCCTACCGACCTGCTGATCACCTCTGCTATGCCCGTGCCTTCTTGTACTCTTACAGGAGGTTACAGCATACACTTCAAGATTACATCATAGCGAGGCGGCACCCTAGACCGCGTGTGAGTAATCACCCGCGGCCACCCGGCTGCGCTCGCCCGACAGGCCCATCGCGCGCAACGCCGCCGCAGGTATGCGTCGGCGTGCCTGCTGCGCGTTTGATGTGCAGCCGTCGTTCACCAGCGGTGGGAGGTGAATGGCGGACCCCGCGCCCAGGAGTTTTTACGCGCCTAAAGTGAGGACTTCGCGACTTTGTGCGCCAAGGAATCACGGAATCGGGCTATACTCACCAGCACATAAACATGGGTGTTTGGCCGCATCGAAAGCCCCTGGATATGCCGTGACCACCAGGAAGCAATGCCCAGAAGTCCGGGACTGCGGTCCCTGACGAGCAGGGCTGCGGCCGCCCAACGATCCCGCGCAGGACACTCGGGGAGCCGCGAACCTTGGGTGACACAAGACTCCACCTGACCCTGGCCCAACGCCTTCCAGCGGGTGTTTATAGCCTTGCGGTGGCACGCGATGGGGAGCAGGCCTTGCGGTTCGTGAACGACCGCTGGCTTGCGATGTGTGGCCTGGAGCGGGATGCCGTCATGGCGGATCCGTCGCTGGCGTTCCAGGCCATCCACCCGGACGATCGCCCGGGTCTCGTGGAAGCGCATGCGGCAACCGGCGATGCATGCCAGCCGCTGCGGTGGGAAGGCCGGCTCCAGGTCCGGGGCGAGATCACCTGGGTGGTAATCGAGTCCAGCCCGCGACGGGAGCCGCACGGACGGGTGATCTGGGAGGGCGTGATGATGGCCATGTCACCGCGCCCGGCCATCGCGGAGCCGCCGCGCACGGGCGAGGTGCGCTTCGGCAAACTGCTTGAGCATCTGCCCGTCGCCATCGCCTTGGTGTCGCTGGGACAGGACGAGGAGATCGTCTATGTCAACGCCGCTTTCGAACGCGTCTTCGGCTACGCGCGGGAGCAGATCCCCACCGTGGAGCGCTGGGCCGAGCTCGCCTATCCCGATCCGGAGTATCGCTATCAGACATTCAGGGCCTGGAATGCCTCCTTGAGTGAGGCGCTTGCGGGCGATGGCCATGTGGCATCCCGCGAGGTGCGCGTGCGCCGCAAGGACGGCAAGATGCTCGATGTGCTCGCGGGCGCGAGCGTTTGGGACGAGATGCTGATGGTGTCGCTGGTGGACATCACCGAGCGGCGCGAGACCGAGCTGGCCTTGCAGACAGCACGCGAGCAATTGGAGCGCACGGCCTACGAGCTCACCGAAAACATCCCGGTCGGCACCTACACCATGGTGCTGAAGCCGGATGATCCGCTGGGCAAGTTCTCGTTCATGAGCACCCGGTTCCTGGAACTCACCGGTCTCGAGCGCGCCGAAGCCGAGTCCGACCCCATGAAAGGGTTCGCCTGTGTCCATCCGGACGACTTCGATGCCTGGGTGCAGCTGAATCTCGAGGCGTTCGCCAACAAGGCGCCGTTTTTCGGCGAGACGCGCGTTGTGGTGGATGGACAGGTGCGCTGGATCACCGCCGAGTCCATTCCGCGGAACCTGCCGGACGGCACGACGGTGTGGGAAGGAGTCTTGGCCGATATCACCCGTCAGAAGGACGCGGAGGCGGCGCTGTGCAAGGCCCACGCCGACTTGCTGGCGGCGGAGACCGAGCGCTCGCGCATGGAAGAGCGCCGTCGGCTGCTGCGCGATGTGCACGACGGCTTCGGGTCGCAGCTCGCCACCGCGCGCCTGCAACTGGCGCACGGCCGGGTGAGCACGGCAGAGGCGAGCGACTTGTTGCAGGAGTGCCTCGACGACATGCGGCTGGTGGTGGACACGCTCGACGCCGAGGACAGTGACTTGGCAACGACTTTGGCCAACTATCGCTACCGGATGCAGGGCCGGTTGGAGCAAAGCCCTGTTCGCGTCGCGTGGCAAGTGGATCTGGCGGCGTCCCCCAGCCTGGATGCTCGGGTGATTTTGCAAATCATGCGGATTCTGCAAGAGGCACTGAACAATGCGCTCAACCACGCCCGAGCCAATCGCGTGGATATCGTCGTCGCCGCGCCGGTCGCCGGCTGCATTCAGCTCAGCGTCGCCGACGACGGCATCGGTTTGACGGAAGATCAGGTGATTCCCGGGCGGGGGCTCAGGAACATGCGCCAGCGCAGCACGGAGATCGGCGGGCGGCTGCAACTCGACGCACTGAATCCCGGCACCCGAGTGTCGTTGCGCGTGCCCATCCCGCAGGACGCCTGATCGCGGTCCACACCCTATGAATCACCGCCGGCGCCAACGCTGCGCGAGCGGCTGCGCTTGCGGCGCTCGCCGAAGTGCTGGCGCTTCATGTCGCGGAAGGTCTCCTCGCTCTGCATGCACTGGCGATACAGGCGCACCAGCTGCTTGGCGCTGCGCTCGGCGAGCTGCGGCGAGGCCACCCCAGCAGCCATGGCTTGTTCGCGCTGCGGACGGCTTTGTTGGCCTGCTTCGCCACCCGGCTCAACCGTGCATGGCTGTCGCCTGCAATCGCTGGTCTTCGGTGCCCGGGCAATCGCATCAGTGCTTGATGATGTACTTCTAGACGAAATCTGAGCTTACAATCAGCCGATCTTGACCTCGGCTCGCGCCTTGCCGATGGTGCGGATGAGCTTGCCGCCTATGCTATTGTGTTGAGAGCCTAAGACGTGCTCGACACGCGAGCGCGCCTTGGAGCGGATGCGGTTGGCCGCCCGCTGCTCGTCGTTCAGGGGTTGATTACTCCCATCCTTCTCGCCGAGATGGCGCTCGTAGCCCGCCCTGCTCAGGGCACCCTCGGTTTGTTCGCTGCGGTAGGCGCTGTCGGCCCAGACCTGCGGATCAGCGTTGTCGGGGTCGATGATGGCGTCGAAGACCTGGCTGTCGTGGACGTTCGCCGCGGTGGTCTCGAATGAGCCGCTCGCGAAACCGCCACACCGTGGTGCCGTCGGGCACGCCGTCGTGCATCTGCAGGCCGAGCAAGCGCATGAACGACAGACGGTCGCGAATCTGATACGCCACCGCTTCGTCGGCCAGGTTGTAGAGCGTCTGCAGGATCAGGACCTTGAACATCAGCACCACATCCAACGGCTTGCGTCCGGCTGCGGACTTGCGCGCTTTCTCGTGCACCTGCTCCAGCAACGGCCGGAACAGCTCCCAAGGAATCTCCGCGGCGAGCCGCTCCAACGGGTCGCCCATGCGGCTGATGCTCTCCAGGCGGCGGCCGATGTCGAACAACCCGGGTTTGGGCATGGTGCGCTGACCTCGTGGGCGTCCGACCCCGACGATGTTACCCGGGCGCCGCCGGGAGCGGCGAATTTTTCAAGGTGCCCTTGATATGACCTGCTGAGCAGGTCCGAAACGGCAGATCTGCTGACAACAGGCACCCGGCAGTGAGACGGGCATCATACCCGGGCATCTTCGACGTGGCTTACCCTAGACCCGCCATGGCCGCTCAAAATTCCCACCCACACGCCGCATATCGCCCAGCAGGCGGTCGACAACAGGCTCAACTTCAAGGACCAGGCGCTGTGCACTGCGACCACTGCGCGCATTGCCTAAGGTGGTTGCCGGTTTCTTCCACCATCCGCACTACCGCTATATCCTGGATGCCGAGGCCGCGGCCTGCAAGGACTTGATGAACGGTTAGTAAGACTGAAGCTTCGTAGCGTTGGGCGGCCTGCGCGGACAGGTAAAGGGAGTTTTGGTGGGTTCCCCGCGTCACACGCAAATCCCACCGAAAATCCTAAAACATAGGTCACGCTAAGTCTGCCGACATCAAAACCCCGAAACTCCGGACTGAACCTTCAGCAAGTAAAAAAGCACAGTTGTCCCCGGCAACTGACAGAACCAATTCACCCGACCCTGCAAGGAGAATCTGGCAATGATTCATACTGATAACAACCATACGCGACAACTGACCCTTGGTATCCTTGGCTTATTAACCTACGTTTCTGGTGCTACACAAGCGGCTAGCTTCGATTGTAGCAAAGCGTCAACCCCGAACGAATTAGCCATCTGTGCGCACCCTGACCTGTCGAAGGCCGACGATCTTGTTGGGAAGTACTACAAAGAAGCGCGCCAGGCAACTAATGATAAGGCCACACTCAAGCGCCAGCAAATAGGTTGGATCAGAAGTATGGAGACTTGTAGGGGTCATGCCGATTGCATTCTAACAGGTCTGCAGAGCCGCGCGCGTATACTTGACCATGTTGACGGTGTTTTATCGAACGAAACCGATCCCAATACCGCGGTGAGGCAGGAGAGGGGCATCGCTAGAGCCAATAACAAACCACTAGAGCCAGCCTCTACAAATACGGAAGATGGATTACAGAACAGAGACCGTGCCGCCGCCGACATCGACGCCGTCGCCGCCCGTGTCGGCGTGATGCAGGCCGAGATCATGCGCATCAACGCCCTCGTTCAGCGTTTGGTGGAAATGGCCGGTCTGGACGAAGACGAGTTCGATTTCGCCAACCCGGCCCCCGCGGGGGGGCCGGACGAGGCGGCGCCGCAAAAGACCAACGTCGATGATATGGCCCAGGATCTGGCCGAGGTGCTCTCGGATCTGGATGATCGCAAGCGCAAGCTGGTGCTGTTGGAAACGCTCATCATGGAGCGAGACCTGAAGCGACACAGCACACCCGAGGGCTGGCCGTTGCGCGTCGGCGGCGTCGTGACCTCTGGGTTCGGCTACCGCCGCCACCCCATCACCGGTCGTCGCAGCATGCACAAGGGCATCGATAT
>NZ_CAJXWY010000089.1 GCF_913062725.1 uncultured Thiohalocapsa sp. | reverse complement strand
TCTCTCTCTACTTATTTAGACATGCCTGCATGATTTGAGTTCATTCACCTTTGGTCTGACAAATGAAATCACTATATCTTCGAACCCAAAAAAGCACGACCTCGGCGCCTGGAGACGTCCCTACCAAGAGGTGCGCTCTCGATCTTTAGCCAGGACTATGCTTCGTCGGCCCCCGCAAGCAGCACCGTGTTGAGCAAGTTAAGCTCGTTTGAGGCCATGAAGTAAGCGCTTTCCATGGCCTGCGCGAACAATGCGGGGGCTCCGGTTGAGATGCTCGCCGCGAAGGGAGCATCCTCATATTGCGGAACGACGGGGAAGATCTGCCCGCGTCCGCCCAAGGTTCCGCGAAGCCCTGCGTACCAGTCCTCGGCATACTTCGGTCCCCGTCTCATCGTCGACGCTTGGGCTCCAGCTCCTCCCAGGGGCCAGTCGAGGGGTAAAGCCAGCCAGGTGCTCGTTCGACCGAGCTCCTTTTGCGTGACATGTTTCTGCGACAGGGAGGACTCCAAGACATGGAACAAGTCGCGTGCCGCACGTTGCAGCTGCAACCCGACGCTGCCGCTCTCGGTAATAGCCCAAAGCTGGCTGCGCAGCTCAGTCTCCATGGTGTCCCCACCCGTTGCACCTTCGAACCGAAAATGTTCCTTGTTTCTTAGCTCGGCCCAGTCCTCCAGCCATACTGGGCCGATGCAGTGGCAAATCTCGGGGAGCACCGAATCCTCTTGGATACCCGGCAGCAGAGCGGTGCCTGGCGCCGTCACGGCCGACACGAAGGCCTGTCGGCTCGCCACATCCGTCCAGCTCCGAAACCCAGTGACCACGCCCGGGTCGGCCTTGCCCTCCAGACGGTATTCCTTGAAAACGCGAACGGCCTGGTCATGCGCATTCTTGAGCAAGCCCTTGATCTCTTGGCTCCCCGCGCCACCGAGGTGTATTTGCGCCTCGCGCAAGAAGATCCCCAACGGCTCGGCGATAGAGGCCGCGTTCTCATCGCTGGCGATCGGCCCGACTGGAACCAACGAAAGCGGGCCGCGCAAGCCTGCATCCCCAGTGATCCGGGTCAGGACCGTAGCCCTGAGCATCATCACCAAGGTCAGCAAGTCGCTCACTCGCCGCAGCCAAGCTCGCCGGTCGTCTGCATCGAGCTCGACGGGGAGCCAGTCATCCACCAGCAGGGTCAATCGCCGCGGGCTGTCGTCACCAGATCGATACGCGCCGCTGTCCGGGTCCCGATAGCCCCCGCGCCCGCGATAGACCAGCTGGGCCAGCTCCATCAGGTTCGAGGCCACATCAAAGCTGGGAACCATCGCGATGATGTGTGTCGCGCGGGGAAACGATACCCCTCGCGCCCCGGATGAGGTCATCAGGAACACCCGGTGTCGATCCCGGCATTGCGCGGAGATCAACCGCCGGCGCTCTTTCTCCGGGACGCTGGAGTCCAGGACAGAGACGTTGTCCGCCGATAGCTCCGGCGCACCCTCTTCGCCCTCGGCCAACACAGCACTCTTGATCGCCCGCAGGAACGCCTTGTCCTGGGCGAAGAAGATGACTTGATCGGCACCGGTGTGCACCGCTTCGAGCACCTCGGCACAAGCACTGTCGAGGAGTGCGCCCTCGCCTTGCGATCGTATCCTCGCCCGCAAGGTCTTCTCCCGACCACGATCATCCTGTTCCCGCTCGATCCGGTGGAGCTTGACCCGATAGGCAATGTCCAGGCGGCTCGCCGGATAGCTGTTGGTCATGACGTGCAGCACCTGACCGTCGACGCCGAGCCCTGCGACCCGCGACACAGAAAGACGAAAAGGCTCCCGGCCCGCACATCGGGAGATGATCACCTTCTGAGGCGCCTCAGGCGCTGCCTTGAGGTAGCTTTCGAGCACCGCGTTGTTGCCCAAACTGGCATCGGCGATCACCAGCGAGACGCAAAACGGTGGCGTATCGGCCTGCTCGAACGGCTCGATGAACTGCTCGCTGAGCCAACGGCAGACATCCTTGACGAACAAGGCGCCGGCACCATCGCCAGCGATCTCGTCAACCATCACGACAATGGAGGGAAAGCGCTCGGCAAACCGCCTGCGCTCATTCAACCCGGGTCGGGTATTCGCATCGGACCGAAACAGCTGGGATAGACTCTTGATAGTGCTGCCCGTCGACGTGCGCCGATAGCTCTGAATCGAGGCAGTCAAGACCAGGCGCCTGGCATGCGGGTTCACCTCCGAGAGCGCAGCCGCTGCCCCCGCCAGCGTTCTCAGGACACCGGGCACATAGGCGCCGCGAAGCTCCTCAGTGCGCTCGTCCAATCCACGCTTGCGCGGCCCCCGGGCATACCAACGCTCCTTGAGCTGCGCCTCGATCTCCGGCCCGATGAACCAGGTGCTCGTGTTCTCGGGCAGGATCGCCCCGTCCACGCCGTCGACGACAACCGCCGCATCGATACTACGGTGATGCGCCTTGTCCGGACAAAGCTCGCGGAAGGCACTTGGGGCTTGGGTGATCAGGTTACCGTTGGTGGTGACGGTCAGGATGCCGGTCGCCCTGCCACCTTCGTCACGGGCAAACTTGTCCGTGACATCCCGATTGATCACCGTGCGCGGACTGAAGTACAGCATCAGGAATCCATCGCGGTCCCCGTTGGTCAGGTAGCGTTGCACCGCGGTGGTCTTGCCGATACCCGGATTCCCCTCCAGCACCAGTAGATTGAGCCTGCCGGGTCTCGCCGCCGCAAGTCCGGCCTCGACGGCTGCACCATGCAGGTCCCGCAACGTCACCACCCCGTCTTTTTTCCGCTGCCGCAGGAGGGGCGAAAGCATCGAGCGCGCATCCTCACCCAGAAATTCCGCAACCCTCGGATCATCGGGAACCTGGTCCAGCGCCTCGTTCACGGAGAACAGGTCGGTCGGACGATGAAAGTCGGTCAGAGGCTCCTCGAATGACCATTCGATCGGTTCTCCGGGCTCGGGCTCCTGCTCCATATCCTTGAGCTGGCGTCGAATCGACTTCGGCAAGCCCCGGACCAGGCGATGAAATGCGGAGCGGATCTCCGACAGCAGATGGTCCTCGGCATCGTCGTCGGGCACGCGCAGCTTGCGGCGGTACGCGGCACCCAGCTCCTTCATGAACTGGCCCCGTGGATCGGAAGATCCGGGGGTCAGGTCCGCCGACAGGCTCTCGACACCCCCAGCTGTGACAGCCAACACCTGGGCGTGAAGCGATTGGCGCTGCGGCTGGTCTGGGAGCAGTCCCGCTGTCCGCGAGGCATAGGAAGCACCCTGGCACAGCTTCAGAAAGGGCTTGTCCGGACCGGAGAAGGCTGTCAGATGATTGGCAAGCTCCGGAGATAGGGCCAGGTCAAATCCGTCGACCTCGGCACGCACGTGTGAGAACACGCCCCGCAGATCCAGCAGTCGCGCATAGCGGCCAAGCTCATCGACATGCGCCCGCTCATCGGAGAAGTCCGGGGCGCCGACCGGGGCGTTCAACGAGATCTCCAGCACCAGAAGCTGCTGATGGCGGCCTCTCGCATCGCCGAACAAGGCGGTGAAATCCGACCGTGCTGGGCCGCCTTGATGCGTCAGGCTACTGGTGCGCGCATCGATGCCGAAGGCCGAGCAGAACGCCTGGCTCGGGTCACCCCCCTCGTCTTCACCCGGCAAGGACAGCGGGCACCACAGCGAGCAAAGTTGCTTGGGGCGCTTCGGCGCTTGATTCAGCCACTCCCGCATGCAGGTCCAGCCGATCCCGTATCCCAGCAAGAGCAGATGGCGCACAACGCCGTCACAGAGGGTGCAACGTGCCTCGTCGTGCCAGTCCAAGGCACGCTGCACCCCCTTGTAGAGCTTGGCGGTACGCAAGGTGCGCCAGGGCTGAATCTCGGCGCGATCCGCTGCCAGAAGCCCCCGATGAATCAGGCAAGCGAGCACGCCACGCTTGACCGCGATCTCAAAGACGTGGCCCCAGGCCTCCGCCGGCTGCATGATGCGGTTCATGCTGCTCGCGGCGCGCGCAGCACCGCCCCGACCCGTGCCAAGACCGCCGGCAGCGACAGCACCACGTCACCGCGTCGCCGCGAGCGCATGACCACCACCTCACCCGCGGCCTCGGCGCTGCCGAGATCGCTCCAATGATGCGGTGCCAGGCAGGGGCGCAACTGCCCATCCTTCGGCTCGCGCTCGGCATGGAGGTAGTGCATGCCGCGCAGCACGGCGAGCAGCAGGTCCCGCAACGCCGGGTCGCGATTCTGTCCGATCAGGTTCGTCTGCGCCGCCAGCGACCACTCCAGGTCCTCGCCGGCCCGCGCCGAACTCTCGAGAAAATAGGTGCAGAACCCCGACTGTGGTCGCCGCTGCTCGTCACCCACGACCGACAGCGTGGCGAAGGTGTAGAAGGCGATCAACTCATCCCGCAAGCCCGACTCCGCGTCGTCCCAGAACGCCTCATGCTCACGCACCCTGGAGACCTCGAACGCGTGGCGACCGACCAGATCCCGCCGGCTGGTGACTCGGGTCGCCTGGAAGACATCGAGGCTCAGTGTGTAGACAGTCGCGTCCGGAAACTCCTGCGCCAGCCGACCGAGGAAGCGCCGATTGGCATGGGGCGCGTGCCGATTGGCCCCTCGACCGATCCTGCGCGCCCCGAAGTGATTCCAGAGCAGCATGATGTGGCGACAACCTTGGCTGTAGAGCCTGGCAATCTCCTCGAGGAGGATCGTCGGATTCTCGAACTCCCGAGCCGACTGCACATGGACGAGGTTACGCACATGAGCAAGGTGGAGGCCCGGTCCGGTACCGACGCCCAATGCATCGCTCGAAACAGCGAGATAAGTCCTGGCGCCGAACACGTGCTGGTCGCCGTCATGACCGGCTGGATCCCGACCGCAGGGTCGAGTGCTATAGCTCACCAACGCCACCGGGCTACCGGATGTCTGAGTGGGATGCCCGAGCCGGATCGGGAAGGCACTTTTTAACGCGGAGAAGGTGCCCCCCTGCTGCCACCGCAGCTCCGATGCGGCGACATCGAGCGCCAGTCCCTGCATGAACACGGGGGCGTCGATGCCAAGCACTTGCTCCACTGCCTGGGCAACGGCAAACAGGCCGTGACTGCCGGCGAACAAATCCTCGTCTCGCCGTGCGCCCCTGCCCTCAGACTGCATCCGCAAGATCAGCGTCCTCGGCGCCGACTCGCCGACGGTGAACCGCGCGCGGAGCACCCGCAGCACCACGTAGACGATGAGCGCGGTCGCGGTCACCGACGCGGCAAACTGATGGTCTGGGGCCGGCCCCTTCTGGCGCCCGCGCTGGCGCCGCAGCCAAGTCTCATCAATGCCGACGACGACTTCGGCACCTTGCGACCAAAGATTGAGCCGCTCCTTGCTCGCCCCTCCAAGGCCAGTCGGCCCGATCAGGATGGGGAGCACCGGCTCCTTCAAATCCCGCTCGCCTTGCAGCATCCAGGATTCGGAGCCGGCCGCCATACAGAGCGTGCGTTCGCGCAGACTGTAACTCGCCTTGACCGAGAACAGCACATCGGGCTCTGATGCAGGGTCTGTGGTCACGGCAACCGAGCGGTACCAGAGCGCCTGCTCATCCTGAGCCGATCCCCCCTCCGGCCGCGCAAAGACATCGCGCCCATCGACCGAAGCCGACAGCCGCTCCCAGTCGATGATGTTCTTCTTGACGCAGATCCACAGCTCCCGCGCGCGCTGCTGCGCGCGGTCGACGATCACGCTCCCCTTCTCCCGCAGCGCCTTGATCAAGCAGTTGGCGATCCGCTCGACGGTGCGCTCGCGCGAGGCCAACTCATTGACGAGCTGAAGCAGCGTGGAGCGATCGCCAGACGCAACCCGGGTAACCAGAGAACCGGCCAAGGTTTGCGGGTCGTCTCCCGCGTCCGACCCATCTGGGATGACGGCCAACAGGAAGACCAGCTCCGCCAGATGGCGTCCCAGTCTCGGATGCCCGCCCCCATCATCGGCCTCGAGCACAGCGCGGAGTCTCGCGATACGGTCGCCGAAGATGGTCCGACCGCGATCCGGAATCGTGCCATTGATGCGAAACCGGTAGCTCGCGTCCCGCACCATCCGTTCGCCTTGGGGAGCGGCCGAGCGCAGCTCGAACAGCTGGGTCACCGGCTCCGGCCAGACCGGCAGGCAGCGGAGGAATCCGACCTTGACCAGCTGATCATACAGGGTCGTCCGAGCCGAGCTCCCGAGCGCTGCGCTGGCGTCGATCGCCAGCTCCACATCGCCGGACAGAACGCCCTCGCGCAGGCGCGTCACTCGCTCAACGTAGCCGGCCAGCAGCGACGCCGAGGGATCGGAACTCCAGGAGTCAACCGCATCGCGGATCGCTCCCATGATCGCCAGACCAACATCGAGACGAGCCCGAGACAACGCATCGTCGCCAATGAAGCGCTGCATGCGGTGCGCTTGGCTCCCCTCGCGACCAGCCTCCTCGCGCAAACCATCGACGATACCTTCGATCTCGTCCGCATCGAGATCCGCCCGTTCCAGCTGCCGGAACAAGGGCTTGGCGAGATGATCGATCCAATCGCTGGAGTCCACCTCCTCGATGGCGGCGATCACCCGTGCGACATCCCGCTCCCGTTCCGCCCTTGGTCGTACCTGCGTGCTGTCGACGAACTCCAGCGGCGTGATCACCGACCCGAACGGCTGTGTCCCGTCGTCTTGGAACGGCAAACCGAGAGCCTGCGCCAGCCGCTTCAGGTAGTTCTCTCCGGTGGGAAGCTGCCCACCTTCCGCCGCTTGTCCCAAATTCGGCACCGCCGCACCCAGCGCGTTGCCGACGGCCTCCTCCAAGCCACGAATAGCCGCAGTCAGCGCCGCAGCACCTTCGCCGTGGATGTGCCCGCCGACCCTCTCCGCCTGCCCTTTACTTGGCGGAACGATGTCACGCAGGAATCCGGCACCGTCTCCAGCGCCAAAACCGCTGCGAAACTCGGGCGCCTTCGACAGCCGCTTGATCAGTTGTCCCGTGTCGACAATGATCCTTCGGCCATGCTGCGCGAACAGCGGTCGATCGGCCGTGTCTTCCGCCCGGTGCAGAACCGAAGCAGTCACCGCCTGTAGCAGGGCGACGAGATCGATCGAGGGGGGTGAAATGGAGGCGCGCGTGGACGCCGCGCCAGAGCGGTTCTGGCCCATGGTTGGTCTCCTGTTCGGCCTACATGGCCTCTTCGCGTCGCCCAAACGACCGATCTGGGTTGGCGGGATGGCAAATGTGTACCGGTATTGTAGGCCAGACAGAGTGTCTGTGAAAAAGACCTTGGATGGGCCTCCAAGACTCGGAGCACGGCGCAGACACTCACCTAACTTCGGTTCATGCTGCTTCCGCAGCGATACCGTGGGTCACTGCGTCGCTGGGCTCTCCGGATCCACAGAGCCGCCTATCGGAGAGAGCAATGCATCCTGTAGCTGTTCATAGTTCACAGTGCATCTCCCAGCCTGTCCCAGGGATCACCTCGGCTGTTCCAGGAATTCGCCCGATGAGGATTGGAAGGATCCGCAGTCGGAACCTTGCAAACGCCGAGACCTTTGGTCACTTCGCCAATTGCCCGAACACCGCATCGAGCTGCGCGTTCGACGTGACCGGCAGAACCTGCTTGCGCGTGGCCTCGCTGTTCAGCTCCAGCCGGAAGAAGCGCTCGCCGCCGGCCTTGGATGCCTGCTTGCGGATGAGCTGAACGCGATGGAATAGATGCCCGTGGCGCTCGGCGAAGCGGGCGAGACCCACTGCCTTCTCGAAGTTGTCCGCCAGACTCGGATCGTGGGGCTCCAGGATGTCGAAGCGGTAGCCGTCGTCGCCCTCCCCTCGCCGCACCACCACCAGGTCCGGAAACATCGGCCGCTCGGCGCCGCCGGTCTGGTACGGGATTTCCAACGACCAAGGCTTGCGGTCCAGGTTGCGGAGCCATCCGACCACATCCGAGTCAGCCAACTCCTCGGTGAGCAGCCCACGCTCCCAGCTCCCGAGATCGGCCCGGAAGCTGCCGTCCTCCTCCAGGTACAGATGGCGCTCGTAGCTCGGCGCCTTCTCGGTGCGACGAAACTCGATCCGGTCCGGTAACCGCCATTGAAGCTCCACCGGCTTCGCGGTGGCCAACCGCAAGCGTTCGTAGCGCCCGCGCTCCTTCTCCTTGAGCTTGGCCGTCGCGTGCTTGTGGATGTCGTAGAGGGCATCGAAGGCTGCCTCGGCACGGCCCTCCAGCCGGGCCATGACAGCGTGGTTTCGCGCGAGAACGATGGCTTCGACCTTCACGTCCAGGGCATCCCGGTCGGCGTGTGCATCCCAGTAGGCCTGATGCAGACCGTTTCCGAGGCGCAGCCCCGCCTCCTCGAACTGGCGGTCGATATCCGCCTCGGAGGCATCGATCTCGTAGTCCTCGCCCTCCTCGGCGACACCGCCGTCCAGGGTCGTGGTCTTGATCCCGATCCGCGTGATGGCCTCGGCAGACTTCTCGAAGCCCTCGGCCTCCTGGAGCCCGGCCAGCTCGGTATTCAGCCAGTCGATGACCTGGTCCTTGGCCTGCCCCCAGGCGGCCTGGTCGATCTCGTCGAGGTTCAGGCGCCGCGCGAGCCCGATGTAGCGCCGAAGATGGCTCTGGGCGCGGGCCGCGTTGACACGGTAGGTCACGAGCTCGGACATGGCCTCGAAGATCGCCGCGGCATCCTTGCGCCGGCTTAAGACCACCAGCTCGCGGGCGGAGCCCGTCTCCGCCGGCGGCGCCTGTTCAACGTTCTTCAGGTCCTCCACCACGGCCTTGACCGCCGCATCATCGAAATAAGGCACGAACAGGTGCACATCATTCAGGGCCGCATCGCGCTCGATGCGCCGTGCCAGCGGCGTGCGCACCATGCGCCCCAGGAGCTGAGCGATGTAGGTATGGTCCTCGGCCCGGCGGAAGGACATCATGACCTCGGCGCGCGGACAGTCCCAGCCGGTCGAAAGGCTGGTCTTGAAGAGGACCACGCCGATGTTCTTGTCCTCGTCGATGCGCGAGGCATCGACCCGCCGCACCTTGCGTCCGCCCAGGTCCATGTCGCCGCAATCGTGCAGGGCGTGGACCGCCTCGCCCTCGTGCAGGGGCCGGCCGATGGCCTTCTCGATCACGTCCAGCGCCAACTTGAGATCGGTCCGCGACACCTTCTTCTCGGTGCCGTTCTCGACCTGCACCACCAGAATCGGCCAAACCTTCTGTTCCTGCTCGGCCTCGCCGTAGGCGCCCCAGGCCTCGACCATGCGCGTCCAGGCGCGGGCCGCCTCCTCCAGCAGCGACATCTCGGACTGCCCGGCGATCTTAGGATGATGGATCGGGATACGCTCCTTCAGAAGCCCGGAGGCGCGCACATCGGCGACTGGAACCTGAACCTTGTGCAGGGTGTGAGGCGCATGCTCGAGGAGATCGGTGAAGCGCTTCGGTGTCGCCGAGACCCCGACCACCAGTGGCATGCGGATCAGACCCGAGTCGCTGTGCCCCAGCAAGAAGCGCTGCACCAGGGTCCGAGCCTCCTTGGCGAGCTTGCCCTCGGTCATGCCCCGGTGGGCCTCGTCGATCACCAGATAGAAGCGGTCCGGGATCGCACGGGCCGTGTTGGAACATGTCGCCCAGATCGGGTAGGTCCTGCCATCGCCCTGCCGGGTGAGGCGCTTGTCCTTGCCGAGCTTCTGTACATTGATGAAGTGGATCGCGCCGGGCTCCAGCAGCTCCTGGTCGAAGCCGGCGTCGATGGTCACCAGGCGATGCACGCCGATGCGGTCCGACACCTGGCTGATCCGACGCCGGGTCTGCTCGTTGAGCTCCGGCATGTCAGAGACCCAGAGGATCGCAGCGTCCGGCTGGGCGGGAAAGCTTGTTGCACCGAACAGGATGTCCTCGAACAACGCCGCCATCATCACTGTCTTGCCGCTGCCGGTGGGCGCCGAGAACGAGATCGCCTGCGGGTTCGCACTGGAGGCGTGGTCTCGGGCCATCAGCACCTTGGTGCGCAGCTGGGCCAGCGCCGTCTCCTGGAAGTCGAACAGCTCGAATCTCATCGGGCAACTCCTTGTCCGTCCATGCCGAACCGGTCGGTGTTGATCAGGAAGTTGTCCAGGTAGTCCCGGTAGAGCTGGACCGTCGTCAACTCGGGGCTGCCGGAGCGCAGTGCACCGACGACATCGGCGGACATCTCCTTGAAGGCGTCCTCGGAATCGGTGACCAGGTAAACACAGCGCAGTTCAACCCGGTCGGCCAAGGCCGCCAGCAAGCCGTTCAGGCTGCTTTCCTCCAACAGCACGGCGAAGGGATTCTCCGGCGGAGCAAAGAAGGCCGGCTCCGGATCGCCGCGTGCAAGCTCCGGCCGTGGTCCGATGGCGCCGGCCTTGAGCCACAGCAGCGGCAGGATCTCGCGGAACGCCCGTTTCAGCGCGACCCGATCCTTGTCCAGGAACTCCAGCTTGAAGTAGGCCAGATTCGCCGGGAAGCCCGCTGCCATCGGGCGCTTCTCCTCCTCCGGCACTAGGATCGGCCCCAGCAGGGCCTGGACCTCGGCCTTCAGTGCATCGAAACGCCTCTTGGTCGGGGTCACGATGTAGAGATCGGTGATGTGATCCTGCCCTTCCAGGGCCGCGAGCCAATCCTCGGCCGCATCATCGTCGAACAGCACACTGGCCTTGTGGTCCTCGGAAACGATGAAGGGACAGGGGTCCGTGACCAGGGTTTGCGGCAGGCCCTCGATTAGGGCCAGGAGCTGCTTCTTCTTCGCCGGGCGGTCGAGTGCCCTGGGCTCGACAAAGCCGATGTGCATCACGCGCCGAGGGCGCTCGCGATCGATCGTTTTGCCGGTCAGGTAGTCGCCGGGCAGAGGGGTCCCATCATCGCGGCACCCGCGAATCGTGGACTTCGACCGTGGCCAGGTCACGGCGCGGCAGATGCCCAAGGCTTCCCACTCGGCATCGCCGGGCTGAAATCCTTGCACCCGCAAGTCCTGGACTTCGCCACTGGAAATCTCGTTGTTTGTTACGAGGATGCACTTGCGGTGCCCACCATCCGTGGCGTTGAGGAGATTAACCGCATTTAGTACTACTTTGTTAGATTAATTCCGCTCCCCTGACTCAACCAGTATCATTCGCGCCGTCAGGATCATTATCCCT
>NZ_CAJXWY010000088.1 GCF_913062725.1 uncultured Thiohalocapsa sp. | reverse complement strand
CTGCTCAACCGCGACCATCTCTTTCAACGGCTCTATTTGGACCTCTTCGGCTACGCACTCTACGGACGGAGAAACAATGGGTTAGCGCCGACACCCCTCGGGTCGATGGCGTGATGACCTGTCACGGCATGGACGATAACCTGTTGAACTGAAAGGATTATCCTTCCACGGGAAATCCCAGAGAGCCGTCTCGAAGCGCTCGCCGAGGGCCTGCTCGGCTGCCGCGTCAACGGGCTGCTCCGCCAGCTCCCGGTCCAGCGCCGCCAACGTCACATTGTGGGCATTGCGCTTGTCGTCGATGTCAGCGCGCCGGGCGCGGATGCGATGCAGCGCCTGCTCGAGCTCGCGCAGGGCGTTGCCGGCCGCCTCGATCTGCCGGCCCAGCTCGGCCAGATCGCGGTTGCCTTCGCGCAGCTGGCGCAACTCCGCCTCAAGGCGCTCGATCAGGTCCAGCTGGGCGGCGGCATCCAGATCCACCCAGCGCAGGTTCATCAGGCTCTGGCAGCTCAGCGCCTGCTGCCGTGCCCGCTCGCGCCGTTCGGCCAGGGACTTGAGCTGCTGGTCGAGCTCGGCGCGCTCGCCCTGTAGCCGCTGCACCATGCGCCGAAAGTGCTCCCGCTTATCGCGGTTGTCGAAGCCGAGCACCCAGCGGCCCTTGTCGTCGAGGCGGTGGCGATCGTCCTTCTCATGACGGCCGCGGCTGTGCTTGACCTGCCCGGCGAGGGTGACCGCCCGCTCGGCGTCGCGGAAGGCGCCCAGGTTGGCCGCGCACTGGTAGTCGAAGCGGCGGCTCAGCTCGTCGAACAGCCAATCGCGGTGGGGCGATGGCTTGAGATCCAGCTTGGCGACCAGCGACGACGGGCTGAGCCTGGCGGTGGTGCGCGGCGCACCCGGCTCCACCCGGTGGTAGACCAGCCGCTGTCCCAGATGCGTCTCGTTGATGTAGCGGGAGACAGCGGCGTAGTGGCGCTACTCGACGATGAGCGACAGCGCAAAACTGTGCAGCACCCGCTCGATGGCCCCGCGCCAGTCGGCGGCCTCGGGCTTCACCTGCACCAGCTCGCCCACGAACGGCAGCGCCTCATGGGGCAGTCCCAGGTTCTCCGATATCTGCGCCCGCAGCCTCAGCATGTGCCCCGGGATATTGGAGGGCTGGCGCAGCAGTGACGCGAGCTCGGCCTCGGCGGTATCGAGCTCGGCGACCACGGCCTTGTGCCGATCGCGCACGCCGTCGCGCTCCTGCTCCAACGCCTCCTGCTGCTGCTGGCCGCGCTCGACCACGGTGCGCGCGCGATCGGTGAGTGCGGCGAGCGTTTCCGGCGAATCGGGCAACGCCCAGTCGAGGTTGCGGCACAGCCGCTCGGCTTCGGCGCGGTTGCCCAGGCGGCGGTCGCGCTCGCCGCCGGCCTGAGTGAGCTCGCGCTCCAGCTGCTCGATGCGGCCGCCGCCCTGGGCGCGGTGGCGCTCCTGCAGCCGGTCGATCTGGGCGTAGTCCTGGTCGACCCGCGCCTGTTGCGCGGCCTCTCGGCCGGTCAGCGCGTGGTCTTCGGCCGCCAGCCGCGCCAAGTCCGCCTCCAGCAGATCGCGCCGGCGCCGCCGCAGGAAGGGATCGATGGCGGCGAGCTGCCGGTCCAGGTGGCGCAGCTCCTGCTCGGTGTGCTGGTGGGCGGCGTAGGCGTCGCGGGCCGGCGCCAGGATCTCGATCTGCTGCCGGGCCGTGATCACGGCGCGATGGGCCTGGTCCAGCTCGGCGAACTCCTCCACCAGGCGGTCGGCGACCTCGAAGGTGCGCGGCGGGTCCAGCATGAACTCGCGCAGAAAGCCGTTCAGATCGCCCAGGTTCTTGGCGGACTGGGTCTTGTGCAGCAGCTTCAGCGCCATCTCGGCATCGATGCGCAGCAGCATGCGCAAGCGCTCGCCGTAGCGGGCGTATTCGCTGAAATGGCTGACATCGGTCAGCTCGCGCTTGAGGCCGCGCAGATCCAGGTCTTCCGCGAACCCGGCCAGCTCGCGCTGCAGCACGAAGGGCCGCTCAGCGATCATGTAGTGGCGCTTCAGGTCCTGGGTGGCGTTGCCGTTGCCGCGGATCCAGAACACCTGGATCAGCGTCACCACCGACCCCGCACCGTCGGCGTACTCGGCGGCCAGCGCGGACCAGGTGGTGCCCGGGCGCAGGGTGCGGGCGGCGATCTCGCCGGTGTCGGCGCTGGACTGATCCGCCCAGGCACCGCGCACATAGGTGACCAGATTGCGGTCGGTACGGGAGCGGTCGCCCTCCCGGGCCGCGGCATTGAAGCTGGTCCAGCGCGGCGGAATCAGGAGCGCCGTATAGGCATCCAGCAGCGTCGACTTGCCGGAGCCGGAACGGCCGACGATGAGAAAACCGTCCGGCGCGACCGGCACCTCGTGCAGGCCGGCGAAGGTGCCCCAGTTGAAGACGCTGAGCTTGGCGAGGCGAAATTGCTCGCGGCGCTCGGCATCGCTCCAGCCCGGGGGCTCGGGGCCAGCGGGCGCGGCCGCCAACGCGGCGGCAGACGGGCCGGCGGCGTCGCGTGGCCCGGTCGCTGCGTCTCGCGGGCCGGCGGCGGCGGCAGACGGGTCTTCGAACAGGTCGTCTGACGGGTTAGTCATCGCATGCCTCCCGGCCGGCGTCGGCCGCCATGGCCGCGTAAACGGCCGTCAATTGCTCCACCTCTTCGGGCCCGAAGATGAGCTTCAGACTCGCCGAGACCTCGAACCGGTCCGCATTGCCCTTGAGCGCCGCGAGCAGACTGTTGGTCTTCGCCTTCTCGATGGCGGTGTTGATGCGCTTCTCGAAGCCCGCGCGGTCGGTGCTGTCCGCCGGCTCGTACAGCCGCAGTTGCTCCGCCAGCTCGGCGCGATCCACCAGGGCCGGCTCGCCGCGCAGCTCCGCGTCCACCAGCACCTGACGCAGGTACAACAGCAGCACCGAGTCGATGAAGGTGAGCGGCGAGCGCCGCAGCAGGCGGGGTGTCTCAAGCTCGCCGGTGTCGGCCTGCCGGGTGAAGGCGATGCCGCGGTCGGCATCCAGGACCAGCTCCAGGAACAGATCCGCGAGGCGGGAGCGGATGAGCGGCTCGTGCTGCAACAGCGCCGGCCACAGCCGGGGATGGCGGCGCTGCTCCAGTGCCGGCCCCGTCAACAGCCGCACCAGTGCGCGCCGGGCGGACTCGGGCAGCTGGCCGGTGTCGCCGGGGTAGAGGGGATCGGCGGTCAGAGCCTCATCCGCCGGCGCCGCGTCCGGGTCGTTACCCGGTGTGATGCCGGCCGTCCCGGTCTCGTCTTGTGTCATGGGCTGCAGCCTCGCGCTGGCGGCTGGTGCATGGTGCACCAGCCGGATTCCCGTTTTCAGAGTCGTCGCTCATCGACTGGCCGCCACGAACCGAGTCGGCTGGATGGCGGCGGGCGGGGACGCCCTCATCCGTCCTCTCATGGTGCCCACTCCCCGCCGCCGGCGGCGATCCCGGACCTCAGGTCCGGCTTGCTGGCGAAATAGACGCGCGGAATGCATGCGGAGCGCTCGATGCCGTCGCGCCCGCGCCAGCTCACCCGGTCAGTGGCCGAGGCGACGACACCGTCGCGCATGCCGAGGGCCAGGTAGCCGACGACGGTGCCGAGGCCTTGCGCCGCCGGGTAGGCGCGCAGCAATTCGGCGACGGTGACCTGGCCGCGGGCGGCGAGCAGCTCGGCGATGTGCGATTCGAGGGTGCGGAAGTCGATCTCGGACCGGGCCACCAGGTCGGCGATGACATCCAGGCCGATGACCGATTCGGCGGCATGGGCAATGCCGCCGTCCACGGCATCGAGCGTTGGATCGTGCAGGCGCAGCTGCGAGACGGAGCGGAGCCGGGCGCTCGGCAGGGTCAGATGCCGGTCGATGGACTGCTGCGCCCGCAGCCGATCCTTCACCGCCAGGGACCCGCGCTGGGCGGTCTTCACCAGTGCGCTCATGCGCTGCTGCTCACGGTACTCGCGGCTTTGCACGAACTGCTTCAGGCCGCGCGCGAATTGGTAGAGCACGTCATGCACCTCGCCGCCGCGCTCCAACAGCGTGCCCGTGAGACCGGACAGCTCGCCGCGCTCGCGGCGGCTGAGATGCGCGGCGAAGTCCCGGTCCAGCACGGCCTCCAGCGCCGCCTCCAGCTCGCCGCTCTGCTGCGGGTCGGTGAGCAGGCGCCAGAAGGCGCGGAAGGTCTTGCCGGCGTCACTGTCGGCGATGAGGTCGACATCGGCGAAGACGGCGTCCAACACGTCACCGCGGCTGCCGTCGTTGTCGACGATGCGCTCGCGCAGCTCCCGGCTCAGGGTGCGGAAGTCGTCGCGCACGCGGCGGAAGTCGCCGGCCAGCTCGTCGCTCAGGGTCAGGATCTCGCGCAACCGCTCCAGCGCGCGGTCCACCGGCAGCGGCGCCAGGCGCCCGTCGCGCACCGCGGCGATGCGGGCATCGATCCGCTCGCGCTCGCGCAGCAGGCGGCGCGCGCGCACCTGGGGGTCCGGCTCCGACTCTTCGGCGAGCTGTACCAATTGGCCGATCACCAGCCCAAGTCGGCTCTCGGTGGCCACGGTGCGCTGTGCCGACAGCTCCCGGGTAAAGCGGATCGCCTGCGCCGCGGCGGCGCTGGCTTCGTACTCCTCCTCGCCGTCGGCGGACAGGCCGCGCTCCAGCCAGCCCGCCGCGAGCCAATCTGCGAGGTAGGCACTGGCGGGCTGCGGGAGGTCCCAGCCCTCGGCACGGAAACGCTCCAGGTCGCGGCCGACACGCTCCACCAGCAAGGACGCCGGCAGCCGCCGCGGGCCCGTCAGCAGATGGGCCTGGATCAGCGCCATGATCGCCGGGGCATGCTCCGCCGCCAGCAGCTTCCAGGTGGGCTGCTGGCGGAGCTGGCGCAGGGCGGCGGCTTGGGTGGCTGGATGCATGGCTGCGGTGTGGTTGCGGATGGCTGGCGTGGCAAGTGCGTGCTGCGGTTGTGACTGAGCCCGGCGGGCCCGGGCCTGCCGTCTCGGTACCCAGTCTGCACCGATGGGCGACTCATTGGGTGAGCCCGGGGCCGCCGCTGACGCCCGCGTGCTGTGCCGCGCCGCCCTTATGACTGATGAGAAATTTCACAGTCGTAGTTGTAATAACGCTTGCGGAAAACTCTAAATTCATCGAATTACTTATTGATTTCAGTCACTTGCTTGAATGCCTTGCTGTGGGGCCTCGGCATTCCGGTCTGTGGATAACCTGTCGACAAATTTCAGATTTTAAACGGCTCACACGTTATCCACAGCCGGGTCTTCAGGGTTTTCAACAGGGGTTCGATGGGGGGTCCGATGGTCGTCCTCGATGGCGCAGCTGTGCCGGGCGGCTTCCGCGGCCGACACGCTGGCGTACGATGGCGGCTTGGGTGATGGGCGCGTGAGGGGGCGGCGTCGGTCCGCCGTCCCGGCGCCCGCGGTGATGCGTCCGGTGGAGACGACATTGGAATCAGGAAAACCGCCGCGACCTCCGGCGGCAACCATGTTTCACGGCGCGCGACGCCCCGGCGACCAGACTCGGGATCGCGCAAGCGCGGCGGCCGCCGATGCTGCTGCGCCTGGAAATCGTCAGCCCCTCGAACCCAGCCCCTCGACCCCTGAGCGTCAAATCCCATGAACCGTCCGCTACTCGTCATCGCCGCGCTCTTCGGACTCATCGCCGTGCTCTTCGGCGCCTTCGGTGCCCATGGCCTGGAGGGCAGCGTCAGCGCCGAGCGGCTCGCCGTGTGGGAGACGGGCGCACACTACCTGGGCTGGCATGCCACCACGCTCCTGGCCGTCGCGCTGCTGGGCGCCCATCGCAGCGGCATCCTGCTCACGGTGGCGGGCTGGGCGCTGGCGGCGGGTGCCGCGGTGTTCAGCGGCAGTCTGTTTATCCTGGTGCTGACCGACACGCCCGCCTGGGGCGCCATCACGCCCATCGGCGGGCTGGCGCTGGCGGTGGGCTGGGGCGCCCTGGCCCTCGCCGCCGTCTTCGGCCGGGAACGGGGCGCTGACTGAGGCGGGCGTCGCCGAGCCGGCTCCCCGCAGACAGCCCAGGGCCGCCCCATGCGCATCGATCGCATCTACACGCCGCAACCGCTGGCGGCGGGCGTCAGCGTCGCGCTGGAGCCGGGTGCGCGACGGCACGTGACCCAGGTGCTCAGGCTCGGCGCCGGCGCGGCGTTGGTGCTCTTCAACGGCGACGGCCGCGACTATGCCGCCAGGCTGATCACGGCCGGCGGCGACGGCGCCGTCGCCGAGGTGCTGGACGCCGGCCCCGCGGAGCCGGAGCCGCCGCTGGCACTGACCCTGGCGCTCGGCATCTCCCGCGGCGAGCGCATGGACTATGCGCTGCAGAAGGCCGTGGAGCTGGGCGCCGCGGCGCTGGTGCCGCTGTTCACCGAGCGCAGCCTGGTGAAGCTCAAGGACCAGCGCCTGGATAAGCGCCGGCGCCATTGGCAGGGCGTGGTGGTGGCCGCCTGCGAGCAGAGCGGCCGGCGCCGGCTGCCGGCGCTGGCGCCGCCGCAAAAGCTCGGCACCTGGCTCGCCGCCCTGCCGGCGGAGCACGCGGGCGTGCTGCTGCACCATGCGGCGACGCGCACGCTGGCGCAGTTACCGACGCCGGTGGGGGCGCTGACGCTGCTGGTGGGACCCGAGGGTGGCCTCGCCGCGGAGGAGCGCGCGGCGGCGGAAGGCCGCGGCTTCGTGCCGGTGCGCCTGGGCCCCCGGGTGATGCGCACCGAAACCGCACCGCTCGCGGCGCTGGCGGCCATGCAAACGCTGTGGGGGGATTTCCGCGCCTGAGCTCGGGGGGCACCGGCGCGCGGCGGCGATGCGGATGCGGTCCTTGCGGCTCGCACGGCTTCATCGGCGGCTGGTCCCGGTCGCGCCGGTGCGGCCCGGATCCGGCGGATACCGACGCCGCGTCAGCCGGGCTCTGACGCCATCGCCGCCGGGCCGAGCGGCAGACGCACGCGCACCAGCGTGCCGCGGCCGGGCTGGGAGGCGAGCAAGAGCGCGCCGTTGAGCGCGGCCACCTGGGTGCTCACCGCGTCCAGACCGATACCCCGGCCCGCGTCCTGCGTGACCGCCTCGGCGGTGGACAGGCCGGGGTGCAGCGTCAAGGCCAGCACCTCGCGCTCCGGCGGTCGCGCGTGCGCCGCCATCAGCCCCATGGTGACGGCACGCTGGCGCACCTTGGCCTGGTCGATGCCGGCGCCATCGTCGGCGATGTCGAAGACAAGGTCGTGATCCTTGCGGCTCAGCGTGACGCGCACCGCGCCCTGCTCAGGCTTGCCGGCGGCCGCGCGCGCCGCCGGCGGCTCGATGCCGTGCACGACGGCGTTGCGCAGCAGGTGCTCGAGCGGCGGCATGAAACGCTTCAGCACGCGGCCGTCGAGCATCACGTGGGCGCCGCACAGCGTGAGCTGCACGCGCTTGCCCAGGGCGTCCGCGGTGGAGCACACCACACGCGCCAAGCGCGCCTGCACACGCCCGAAGGGCAGCATCCGGGCCTTCGGCGAGTCTTCCCGCGAGCACTCGGCGGCGATGCGCGCCCGCTGCCCCGGAGACTGCGGTTCGTCCCGTTGCAGGGCGCCGCCACCCGCGGCGGTGGTAATCTCATCGGCGAGTGTATGCAGGGTATGCTGCACGCAGCCCAAAAGGGCAGAGACGACCGCCGCCGGCATGGCCTCCGCCCCCGCGAGCAGGGACTCCAGCGCATGGGCCAGTTCCCCAGCCGGCGCAAGACCGGCCATCCGCGCACTGCCCTTGAGGGTGTGCAGACGCTGGCGCGCGAGCGCAAGGCCCTCGGCATCGGGTCCGCCCGCGCGCCAGCCGCGCAGCTGTGCATCCAGGGTCTGGATAAGCTCCGCCGCCTCTGCCGCGAACACCGCCACCGGGTCATCGCCTGCCAGGAGTTTGTCAATGTCCTCGTCCGGGTCAGGCGCCACGCCGACATCCGCGGCGGGACCAGCATGGCCCGACGACATCGCCGCCGCGTCGGTGCCCGCGCCCGTGCGCAGCTCTCCGGCGGCGCGCTCCAGGTCCGCCAGCACTTGATCGAACGCTTGGTCCGGGCCGCCCCCGGCGCCTTGTGTGGCCATCACGCCCCCATGCTCACCCCGGACATGCCATCAGTCGATGTCCGTAGAGTTGGCTAAGCCAATTACCCACCTGCCGAAGTTTACGATCAACCGAGGGGGGTTGACAGCGCATCTCCATCCCCGCACCCGCCCGGGACGAGACCGTCCCGGCGTTCTCAGGAGCAGTCGCCGCCGCGGACTGCCCCGCCGCGCCGTCCCGCGGGCCGTCCCGCGCTTGCGCCCTGCGCGGGGGCCCCCGCCGCGTGCTACCGTTGCGGCTTTCGAGCCGCCGCTGACAGACCCATGCCCGACCGGTACCCGCTCGTCCTCGTCGACGCCTCCGGCTATCTCTTTCGCGCCTACCACGCGCTGCCCAAGCTGACCAACTCCCGGGGCGAGGCCACCGGCGCGCTGGTGGGCGTGCTGAGCATGCTGCGCAAGCTCATGGACGAGCAGCAGCCCGCGTACATCGGCGTGGTCTTCGACGCCGCCGGGCCCACCTTCCGCGACCGCATCTTCGACGAATACAAGGCCAACCGGCCGCCCATGCCGGATGACCTGCGCGAGCAACTGGGCCCGCTCAAGGAGATCATCCGCGCCATGGGCCTGCCGCTGCTGGAGGTGGCGGACGTGGAGGCGGACGACGTCATCGGCACGCTGGCCAGGCGTGCCGCGGCGGACGGGCTGCCGACGCTGATTTCCACCGGCGACAAGGACATGGCGCAGCTGGTGAACGACCGCATCACCCTGGTGAATACCATGTCCGACACGGTGCTGGACCCGGACGGTGTGAAGGAGAAGTTCGGCGTGGCGCCGGATCACATCGTCGACTACCTGGCGCTCATGGGCGACAGCATCGACAACATCCCCGGCGTGCCCAAGTGCGGACCCAAGACCGCGGCCAAGTGGATCCAGGCCTACGGCGATCTCGACGGCGTGCTGGCGAACGCGGACAAGGTGAAGGGCAAGATCGGCGAGAGCCTGCGCGCGACGCTGGATCAGCTGCCGCTCTCGCGGGCGCTCACCACCATCAAGACCGATGTCGCGCTGGACTTCGGGCCCCGGGACCTGACGCCGGAGCCGCCGGACACCGAGACCTTGCGGGACTGGTACGAGCGCATCGAGTCCAAGCGCCTGCTGGCGACCCTGGACGACACCGGCGCCAATGGCGAGGCGGCGGCGGCCGAATCGCAGCCCGAGTATGCGCTGGTGCTGGACGAGACCGCGCTGGACGCCTGGCTGCACAATCTTGAAAGCGCGGACCTGTTCGCCTTCGACACCGAGACCACGGATCTCGACTACATGCGCGCCCGTATCGTGGGCGTGTCTTTCGCCGTCCATCGCGACGGCGCCGTCGAGGCCGCCTACGTGCCCCTCGCCCACGGCTACCCGGGCGTACCCCAGCAGCTGGACCGCGCGCGGGTGCTGGGCAGACTGAAGCCGCTGCTGGAGGACCCGGCGCGCGCCAAGGTGGGCCAGAACCTGAAGTACGACATCAGCGTCTGCGCCAACCACGGCATCGCCATGGCCGGCTGCGCCCACGACACCATGCTGGAGAGCTATGTGCTCGACAGCACCGCCACCCGGCACGACATGGATTCGCTGGCCAAGAAGTACCTGGACCGGGACACGGTGCACTTCGAAGACATTGCGGGCAAGGGCGCCAAGCAGCTGACCTTCGATCAGATCCCGCTGGAGCAGGCGGGTCATTATGCCGCCGAGGATGCCGAGATCACCCTGCAGCTGCATCGGGCGCTGTGGCCGAAGATCGAGGCTATCCCGTCCATCGCGTCGGTGTACCAGGATATCGAGCTGCCGCTGGTGCCGGTGCTCTCACGCATGGAGCGCGGCGGCGTGCGTATCGACGCCGCGGAGCTCAGGCGCCAGAGCGCGGATCTGGCCGAGCGCGCGGCGGCCCTGGCGGAGCGCGCCTATGCCGAGGCCGGGCGCCAGTTCAACCTGGGCTCGCCGAAGCAGATCGGCGCCATCTTCTTCGACGAGCTGAAGCTGCCGGTGGTGGCCAAGACGCCCAAGGGCGCGCCGTCCACGTCCGAGGCCGTGCTGGAGCAGCTCGCCGCCGACGGCCACGAGCTGCCGCGGCTGATCGTGGAGCACCGCGGGCTCACCAAGTTGCGCTCCACCTACACCGACAAGCTGCCGGCGCTGATCAACCCCGACACCGGGCGGGTGCACACCAGTTATCACCAGGCCGTCGCCGCCACCGGCCGGCTGTCGTCATCGGACCCGAACCTGCAGAACATCCCCATCCGCAGCGAGGACGGCCGGCGCATCCGCCGCGCCTTCGTGCCGGAGCCGGGCGCGCGCATGCTGGCGGCGGACTACAGCCAGATCGAGCTGCGCATCATGGCGCACCTGTCCGGCGACGAGCGCCTGCTCGCCGCCTTCGAGGCCGGGCAGGACATCCACCGCGCCACCGCCGCCGAAATCCACGGCCTGCCGCCCGAGGCGGTGAGCGACGAGCAGCGCCGCAGCGCCAAGGCCATCAACTTCGGGCTCATCTACGGCATGTCCGCCTTCGGCCTGGCGCGCCAGCTGGGCACCGAGCGCAGCGTGGCGCAGGAGTACGTGGATCTCTACTTTGCGCGCTACCCCGGCGTGCGCGAGTTCATGGACCGCATCCGCGCCCAGGCCCGCGCCGACCGCTATGTCGAGACGCTGTTCGGCCGCCGGCTGTACCTCACCAACATCAACCACAGCAACAACCAGCTGCGCAGCGCCGCCGAGCGCACCGCCATCAACGCCCCCATGCAGGGCACCGCCGCGGACATCATCAAGCGCGCCATGCTCCGGGTGGACCACTGGATCCAGTCCGAGCGGCCGCCGGTGCGCATGATCATGCAGGTGCACGACGAGCTGGTGTTCGAGGTGGCCGAAGACGCCGTCGACGCCACCGCCGCGCACATCCAGGCCATCATGCAGGGCGCCGCCGAGCTTGCGGTGCCGCTCATCGTCGACACCGGCGTCGGCGATAACTGGGATGAGGCGCACTGACCGATCGATATACCCGGCGCATGTCAATGTCCGGCGCAGGCGTCTGCGGGCTGGGTTGCAGCTGGCGGGGGACGCCGTGAATACGTCCCTGTAGGCTTCACGACAGCATCCCTGCTGTC
>NZ_CAJXWY010000087.1 GCF_913062725.1 uncultured Thiohalocapsa sp. | reverse complement strand
AAGGACTCCTCCAGGATGCCCTTCAGCGCGGCGCGGAAGCTGGCCTCGGAGGCCAGGCCCCAGCGCGCCCCCAGCGCGCCGATGGCCTGCTCTTGGCGGATGCGGGCCTGTGTGAGCTGATCCAGCAGCTTTTCGTTGAACCGCTGCTGCTCGTGCCACTTGCGGTTCTGCTCGTCCCACTGGCGGCTCTGCTCCTGCCACTTGCGGTTCTGCTCGTCCCACTGGCGGCTGTGCTCGTCCCACTTGCGGTTCTGCTCGCGCCACTCGCTGGTCTGCTCGTCCCACTTGCGCGCCTGCTCTTCTCGGTCCGCCGCCAGCTCCCGCAGCACTCGGTCGAAGTGGGCATTGAAGTGCTCGGGACTCACCGCCGTGCGGCGAATCAGGTCTTCGAGCCAGGCCCTGAAATCGGCGTCCTGCTGAAGCAGTGCCGGCAGCTCGGATCGCAGTTTGGCTTTGATGTCTTCGGCGGTCATGGCGTCAGTCCTTAAGGAACGCTGTCAACGTGGACTTGCGGGCGCACCCACGTACTCTAGCGCGTCCCTGCGCCGCTTGCGGCAGCCTGTATCGGCTCGGTATGATCTTTTTGTCAATCCTCATATCATGCTGTGCAGCGTCTGTGACTGCAGCGCGCTGACTCGACCGGCCGCACCAACCTCACCGAACCGAAGGAGACCCCGATGTCAGACCTCTGCCCCAAGACGGCACGGCGCGCCCGCCAAGCCGCCCTGTCTGCGCTGCTGCTGACTCCGCTGCTTGCGGTTCCGCCGGCGGCGACGGCCCACTTCCAGGAGCTGATCCCGTCCACGGAGATTGTTGATGCCGACACCGGCGGCGAGCTGTCCATGGCGCTCACCTTCACGCATCCGATGGCGCAGGGGCCGGCCATGGCCATGGGCGAGCCCGCGGCCTTCGGGGTGCTGACGGCGGACGGCAGGCAGGATCTCAAAGCGGCGCTTGAGCCGACGCAGGTGGACGGCAAGGCCGCCTACCGGGCAAGCTACAAGGTGCCGGGGCCGGGCGGCTATATCTTCTACGTGGAGCCCGCGCCCTATTGGGAGCCGGCGGAGGGCGTGATGATCGTCCACTACACCAAGACCGTTGTCGATGCCTATGGCGCTGAAACCGGCTGGGACCGCATGGTCGGCCTGCCGGTGGAGATCGAGCCCCTGACCCGCCCCTACGGCCTCTGGGCCGGCAATGTCTTCACCGGCGTGGTCAAGAAGGCCGGTGAGCCCGTCCCCTTCGCCGAGGTGGAGGTGGAATGGCACAACGACGGCAGCGTCGAGCCGCCGGCGGCGCCCTTCGTCACCCAGGTGCTGAAGGCCGACGCCAACGGCGTGTTCAGCTACGCCATGCCCCGGGCCGGCTGGTGGGGCTTCGCGGCGCTCATCGAAGGGGATGAGCCCATGCAGAATCCAGACGGCGAAGACGTGCCGGTGGAAGAGGGCGCGCTGATCTGGGTGCGCGCCCGCGATATGTGACACTGCGCCCATGGCCCACATCCCCGACGGCGTCCTGAGCGCGCCGGTGCTGCTGACGGGCGCCGCGGCGTCGGCGGGGCTGCTCGCCATCGCGCTGCGCCGGCTGGACTGGGAGGCCCTACCGCAGGCGGCGGTGCTGGCGGCGGCCTTCTTCGTGTCCTCGCTGATCAGCATCCCGTTGGGGCCGAGCAGCGTGCATCTGCTGCTGAACGGCCTCATGGGCATCCTGCTGGGCTGGACGGCGGTACCGGCGCTGTTCGTGGCCCTGGTGCTCCAGGCCGCCTTCTTCGGCTACGGCGGGATCGTCGTCCTCGGCGTCAACACCCTGAACATCGCCCTGCCGGCGCTGCTGTGCGCGTGGGCGCTGCGTCCGCTGCTGCCGCGGGCAGGCCCGCGCGCGGTGCTCGGCATCGGCGCCGCGGCCGGCGCCGGCGGTGTGCTGCTGACGGCGCTGCTGGTGGCTCTGAGCCTGGGCCTGAGCGGCGAGCCCTTCCTGCCGGCGGCCAGGGCCGTGGTGCTCATCTATGTGCCGCTGGCGGCGGTGGAGGCGCTGGTGACCGGCACGGTGCTGGCCTTTCTGCGGCGGGTGGCGCCGGAGATGCTGCCGGCGCCGGCCCGATCCATCACCTGACCGGCAGCCTCCCGGGCCGGCCCGGCGCCGCACTGCGGTGCCGGCGGGCCGGCAGGGGGCGGTGCCCGCCGCCTGCTGCGGCGTGATCCGCTAGAAGCGCATGCGCAGCTGCAATTGACCGCTGATGTCCTGGTAGTCGTCGCTGCTGGCGGTCTGGATCTGCGCGTCGATGGCCCAGCGCTCCTCCTGATGGATGGTCAGGCCCGCGTCCGCGGTCACCAGCCAGTCGGGCACCGGCTGGCTGACTTCCGTCGCGTGGCCGCCGCCGGCGCCGGCCAAGCGCAGGTCCACCGGTGCGCTGTCGTCGGAGCGTCCGGCGGCGCCCAGCCTGAGCCAGGGCTTGACCATGGTGCCGTTGTCCAGGGTGAGGTCGCGGCGCAGCGTCAGCGACGGGGCGACGGTGGCAATCCACTGGTCGTCGCCGGCCACCGCCAGGTCATAGGCGCCGGCGCCGGACTCCTGGAAATCGTCCAGCGCCAGCCGCGAGGCGCTCACCGCCAGCGCCGGGGCCAGCTGCCAGCCGTCGCCGACGCCGAGGCGATACCGGAGGTCCGTGCGCAGGGTGGTGACGCTGGTGTCGAAGTCCGCGGATGCCCGCCGCGGGCCGGAGGCGGGCAGCACCGTGCGCGAGGCATCGTTCCAGTGATGGCTCCAGCTCAGGCCGGCGCCGATGGAGAGCGCGCCGGCGCGATAGCGGGCGGCGAGGCCCAGGTTCAGGGTGTCGGCGTCCACGCGCTCGCGGTCGTTGCCGCTGTCGAGCCGGCTGTTGGTATAGCCGAGCGCCGCGCCGAGCGACCAGTGCTCGCCCAGACGGCGGAAGCCGCCGGCCTGCACGTCCTCGAAGGAGGCGCTGAGCGTCTCCCAGCGCTCGCCGTGGTCGTACCAGCGCCGGCCGCCGCCGGCGTGGCCCCACAGGCACGCGGACGCCGCATCCGGGCAGTCCATGAGCCGGTCCGTGAACTCGCGGTTCGCTTCCAGGTTCACCGGCAGCACCGCGGGCAGCGCGGCGCTGTCGATGTTGGCGAGTGTGCGTGCATAGTCCGCGGCCGTCTCCAGCGTGGCCAGATCCGTGAACACCGGCTCAAGGCGGGCGTACTCGGCATCGTGGCCGTGGTCCCAGACGTGCTGAAGGTGCTGCCCCAGGGCGTGCTGGGTGGCGGTGAGGTCCTGTGCGGCGAGCCCGCCGCGGCGCTCGAAGCCGAAGTCCGCCGCCAGCGAGACCCTGAGCGAGCCGTAGTCCAGGGCGTTGTAGACGGCGCCGAAGTCCTCCGGCGTGGAGAAGATGCGGGCATAGTCCGCGGCGGCGCCGCCCTCCCACAGCGTGAAGGTCTTGTCCTTGTGCTGGGGCAGCATGTTGCGGGCGTTCATCACCAGCACCGCGGCGCCGTCGGCACCGGTGATGCGCCCCGGGTTGACCACGCGGTCGTGCTCGCCGGTGGCATAGTCCAGGTCCATGTGTACGACGGCGCGGCCGCCGTCGGCGTCGGCGGGGTTGCCGGCGAAGTGGATGTCCGTGCCCTTGAGGTCCGTGGTGCCGTAGCGCCCGACGCCGTGGATCTCCAGGCGGGCGTCGGCGGCGGCGTTGGGCGCGGCATGCAGCATGGTGCCGGCGTCGAGCTCCGCGCCGGTGACATGGGTGCCGTGGTTGTTGAAGGTGGTGACGCCTTTCAGGCTGCCGGTGATCTTGCCGTTGTTGTTGACGGTGGCGGTGCCGCCGCCGAGCTTCTCGACGGCATAACTGTCAGCGCCGGTGGCGCTGATGGACGAGGTCGCATCCAGGCTCAGCGTCCAGCTGGGGTTGCCACCGCGCCCGTCGAAGCGCACGCCGGCGGCGAGACCGTTAATCGTCTTGATGCTCGCGCCCTTGGTGAGGGACAGGCTGCCGTCCATGATGGACGACATCATGGCGTAGCCCACCGCCTGCTCGCCGCTGGTGGTGATGCTGGAGTTGATGAGGTGGTGGTCCATGTAGACGCCATCGAACGCCTTTTTGTCGCCCAGGGCCATGGCGAAGACGCCGGCCGCGTTTTGGCCGCTGGTGGTGATGGTGGTGTCGGTGAGCCGGATGTCGGGGGCGCGCGCGAAACCACCGCTGTCGGCATTGAGATAGCCGAGCCCGCCGTTCGGCCCCGAGGCGAAGAGCCCGCCGCTGCCGCCGACGGTCTGGGCGAGGATGCCGTGGGCGGCGGTGCCCTGGGTCTGGATCTTGTAGCCCTCCAGGTACACCCGGACCGGGCCGCTGGTGCCGCTGGCGGCGTCGGCTGATGCCCAGCCAGTCGGCACAAGTATCCCCCTGTGTGGACCGCCTGGTGCTGCCACGCTTGAGCCAGCCGACCACATCGTCGGCCAGTTCATGGTGGCCTTGATGTCACTGGGGAGCCGATATGTGTAGGGATTCTCGACCACGTCGATATCCCCCGCATCGGCCTCTGGATGTACCCGGCTCAGGTCGCCGACGATGCCGCCGCTGCCGCCGACGCTCTGGGCGAGCACGGCGCTGGCGCCGTCGCCGGTGGTGGTGATGCTGCCCTTGCTGAGGTCGACGCGCACCTCATCGGACTCGGTATTGAGACGCACCCCATTGACCGACGGGGAGACACCGGCGAGGTAGGCCGGAAAGCGATCCGCCTGGTCGCCGTCGAGCAGCAACAGCGCACCGCCGGCGGCGGCATTGTGGGCCATGACGCCGACGGCGTTGTGGCCCGCGGTGCTGATCTTGCCGCCGCCGGTCACGGTCACCTTGCCGGCGCTGCCCTCCTGGCCATTGGTGCCTTCGCCCACCTGGCGGGCGCCGATGTAGATGGGGATGTTGTCCGTGTCGGCGGCGACCTTGTTGGTGGTGTAGCCGCGCCCGCCGCCGCCGCCGATGCTGTGCAGCAGCACCGCCGGGGCATGGTCGCCGTGGGTGGTGAGGCTGCCGCTGTTGGACAGGCTCACGTCACCGCCGTTGCCGCCGTTGCCGCCGGCGCCACCCTCGGTGATCTCCAGGCCGAAGGTCCAGCCCTTGGACCACTTCCACGCACCAAGACCGCTGAACATCTCGTTCGGGTCATCCAGCGGATTCTCGGCACCGGCGGTGCCGCCCTTGCCGCCGCCGCCGCCGATGGACTGGGCGTGCACCGCGACGGCGTGGTGACCGTGGGTCTCGATGCTGCCGGTGTTGGTGACGCTGACCGTGCCGCCGTGGCCGCCGCCGCCGCCCTTGCCGCCGAAACCAAGGTCCAGGGAGAACGACAGGGCCTTGGGCTCGTTCTCGGTGCCGATGCTGCCGGTGCCGCCGACGCCGCCGCCGCCGCCCACGGACTGGGCGAAGATGCCGTCGGCGGCGTGGCCCTGGGTGCTGATGCTGCCGCCGTCGCCCCAGAGGTCCAACTCGTTGTTGACGGTCACGTCGCCGCCGTCGCCGCCGCCGGCGCCGCGGCCGCCGACGGCGATGCCGATGTTGAACTTCTTCTCGACCTCCGTGAGTCCCGTGCCGCCGGCGCCGCCGGGCAGCGGCGCGCCGTCCACGGTGCTGCCGGCGGAGCCGCCGGCGCCGCCGCCGCCGCCGATGGACTGGGCGCGGATGGCGTCGGCGCCGTTCGCCGCGGTGCTGAGGCTGCCGTTGTTGTTGACCAACACCGGGCCGCCGTCGCCGCCGCCGCTGCCGTAGCCGCCGATGCCGAAGCCGAGGTTGACGAAGCCGCTGCCGGAGTCCACGGCACCGCCGCCGCCGCGACCGCCGCCGCCGCCGATGCTCTGGGCGTGCAGGGCCTCGGCGGCGCGACCCGAGGTGCTGATGCTGGTCAGAGAAGCCTCACCGTTCCGGGTATTGATCACCGAGACCCGGCCGCCGTCGTGGGCGTTGCCGCCGCCGCCGCCAATGGCCATGCTGAAGGTGGCGTTCAGCTTGCCGGTGACGAAGTAGCCCTCGTTGCTGGCATCGCCGACGCCGCCGACACCGCCGCCGCCGCCGATGCTCTGGCCGAGGATGCCGGCGGCGTGGTCGCCCGTGGTGGTGAGGGTGCCGTGGTTGGCCAACGTGACGGTTTCGCCCTTGCCGCCGGTGCCGCCCTTGCCGCCGATGCTGAGATTGAGCTGACCGCCGATGACCTCGCTGCCGGGAATGGCGGCCATGATGCCGGCGGCGGTGGAATCCCCGCCATGGCCGCCGCCGCCGCCGACGCTGTGGCCCACCATGCCGTGGGCACCGGTGCCGTGGGTGGTGAGGGTGCCGCCCTGCGAGAGGCTTACCGTGCCGCCGTCGCCGCCGTCGCCGCCGCTGCCGCCGACGGCGACATCCACATGCAGCCCGAAGGAGACCTTGGGATCGAAGGGGTCCGGAACGGCCAGGGCAATGGCCCGGGCCGTGGCGGCACCGCCATGGCCGCCGCCGCCGCCGACACTGTGGCCGAGCATGCCGAACGCATCCGGGCCGTGGGTGACCAGACTGCCGTTGTTGGTCAGGGTCACATCGCCGCCGTGGCCGCCCTTGCCGGCGTTGCCGCCGGTGGCCACGGAGATGGCGACCAGCCCTGCGGAAAAGGCGTTGGCCGCACCGCCGCTGCCGCCGCCGCCGCCGACGCTCTGGCCGAGCAGACCCACCGCATGCTGGCCAGGGACACCGTGCTTGCCGCCGTACTTGCCGTACTGGGGATTGTCTTGGGTCGCGGTGCCCGGCGCGCCGGTGACGATGCTGCCTTCGTTGGTGGCCGTGATGCTGCCGCCATGGCCGCCCTCGCCGCCGCGGCCACCCTGGGCGACGGCGACACCCACCAGGCCGACGCCAAAGGCATGCGCGGAGCCGCCGTGGCCGCCGCCGCCGCCGACGCTCTGCGCCACGGCGCCATAGGCATAGTCGTTGCCGGTGGTGACCTTGGCGTCGGACTCCAGCTTGACGGTGATATTGCCGCCGTCGCCGCCGCCGCCACCGGCGCCGCCCACGGCATAGCCCACGCCGGCGGCATTGTGACCGGCGCCGCCGCCGCCGCCGATGCTCTGCACGTGCAGCCCGGCGGAGTCTATGCCCGTGGTGGTGATGCTGTTGCTGAGGTCCACGGAGACGGTGCCGCCGGCACCGCCGGCGTCGCCGCTGTGGTCGCCGCTGCCGCCGGCGAAGGCGTCTTGGGTGCCGTCCGGCACATTACCCGCTGCCTTGCCGCCGCCGCCGCCGATGCTGTGGACGATCATCCCCGGGGAGCCGTCGGCGCCGGTGGTGATGCTGTTGTGGAAGTCCTTGACGGTCACGGTGCCGCCGGCGCTGGCGTTGGTCTCGCCGCTGGTGCCGATCACTTTCGCGGCATCGCCGGCATAGGGCAGGAAGCCGCCGCCGCCGCCGATGCTCTGTACCAGCACGCCGAAGGAGTTGGGGCCTTTGGTCTCGATGGTCGAATAGGTGCCGGGGCTGCCGGCCGTGACCGTGACATCGCCGCCGCCGCCCTGGGCGTCGTCGCCGACATGGTAGTAGCCGTCCTTCGGGGCCTCGGTGCCCATGCCGCCGATGGACTGGATAACCACGCCCGGGCTCTCCCGCGGGCTGCTCGACTTCAAGTTCACGATACGACCGGACAGCTCGGCGGTGACGGAGCCGGCCTTGGCCTTGGTCTCGTTGGGGTGGTCCTTGTCGCGGACGCCGCTGATGTTGCCGACGTAGACTGTCGGCCTGCCATAGATCTCGGCGAGACCGAAAATGCCGTGACTGCTGCTCTTGTTGGTGGCGGACTGGCTGAAGCTGACGCCCTGCTCGCCGCCGAAGTTCTGGACGATAACACCGGCGGGGCCCTGGAGCGTCGCATCGCCATCCACGGTGACAAGGGCGCCGATGCCCTCTTTGTCGTCGTCGGTGAAGACGTGGTCGTTGTCCTCGTTCATCAGCACTTTCAGTGCGGCGTCTTTCTCGCCTTTTTTTGCGCCGCTGAAGGACGCATCGCCTGTGATGTAGGCGCCCGCGTCGATATCGATTGACGCTTGCGCCGGCGGGCCGCTGAATTTATCTGAATTCAGGCGGATATGGAGCCCGGAGCGATCGAGGTCTCCCCAGGGACCGGTCAGCTTTGCCCCCCCAAGGGCGATAGAGGGCGCTGTTGGGTAGTCGCCTTTATCGTCATGGTTATAGTAGACGAAGACCGAATCCTGGCCTGCTGGAGCATTCCAGGTGCCGCTGTCGAGGTCTGCGTCGAAGGCTACATTACCCTCGACCTCAAGCTTGATCGGTGCATTCTCGCTGTCACTGCCGATGTCATCCAGATCGGACTGCGACTGGTAATGGAAGGTCGCACCCTCATCGTGATCGGCCGATACTTTGACGGTTGCCGAAGCAGCCGTCTTGCCCCGATTGAGGAATAAGAGATCTTTTGCATCCAGCTTCGCCTCGAAATCGATGGGAGTGTTGGGAGCATCGCTCAGCGCACAATTCAAACCGCCGCACCAGTCCGGCACATCCCGCGCGGCAACCATCACCGGCTCCATCAGCGAAAGCGCGCCCAGGGTGACCACCTTGGCGACGGCGCGACCTCGGCGCGCGCGCCGCTCGGCGATGGCACGGGTAATGGCGGTGCGAAGTCGGTTCGGATTCGGCATGGGCAAAGGCCTCTGTCGATATGTCTGTTCGTGTGTGGATATGTCTGTTCGTGCCGGCGGCGCGGGCGCCCGCGGGGGGCAGTGGGCGGGCGGCGCCTGCGACCGCGACCGCATTCGGGCAGCCCGCGCTCATGACCCCGCGCTTGCCATTGGTCGTCACGATCAGCGCGATGGCAGGGAGCTGTTGAATGCGTCAGGTGTGCAGCGATTGCCGCTGCGTCCGGCGCGGGCGCTACGCTAACCGATGGACGGCCGGGCCGAAAGCGGTCAACCTGAACCTGTGCAGCCTGAACCGGCAATGGTTGTGGGTGTTAACAGTTGTAAAGAGATCTTGAATGGCGCTGGCGATGGCATGGCCGCAGCAGCGGGCCTGGCTCATCACGTCGACGAGCCTTGACCACGACGCCGTCCATGCGCCGGCATACCCTGCATCGTCAGGGCTTCCAGCCCTGAGGGTGTCAGATCAGGACGGCCTTGCTGCGCAGTCAGCAGAGAAGGTGGTCGGAGTGATGATCAAGGTCCTCCGACCATGCCAAGCCAATGAGCCCGCGGCGCAGAGCGTCCGCCTTGGGTCCGACGCCGGCGCGTGGAAGCCAGGGCCGTGCCGCTGGTTGGACTGACCAGCAGCGCCCGGCAGCGCAAAGAGCTTGGCGTGCACCTGACGGAAAGGGGCGCCGCGCCGCAGGTGCCGGACGCTGGCTGATCGGCATGGCTCAGTCCCGCGCGAGGTATCCCTTGCGCTGCTTCTCGTCGCACTCCTCCCGGCTCAATGCCTTGGGGGCACGCTCGGGCGCGCCATGGCGGTGGAGCCCGTCGAGCGCCGCCGGCGGCAGCTGCTCAAGCTGTTCGCTCACGGCGCGGTAGTTGCCGAACAGCTCCCGCAGCAGATCCAGCGCCGGGGAGGGGCGGCCGTCGGTGTGGAAGTCCAGCAGGTGCCAGCGCTGATCGGCGCGGCGCTCCACCAAGCCCATGTCGGTGAGCTTCTGGAGCTTGCGGCGCACCGTTGCACGATCCACGCCGGTGAACCGGGCAAGCTCGTAGATGGATGTCGTGTACACCGGATGACGTTCCAGCTCGGCGAAGGTCCCGTCCTGCCAGCCGTGTCGGGCGATGTGGTCGAACCAGTCCCGCCGCGTGCGCAGCACTACGGCGAAGGCGACAAGGCCGAGCTCCAGATCCTGGCCGAGGTGCTTGTGGACGATGCTCAGGCAACCGTAGCTGAGCTTGGTCATGCCGAGGGCGAAAAGCTTGAGCAGGTTTTGGCTCGGGTCGGTCATGTCCTGCGCCTGCTGCGACGGCGATGATCCGCCGTGGACTCGGTGGGATGGGCGAGCGCAGCTGTGCGTCCCCGACGGCATTCGGGCGGGGGCGGTCAGCAAGTGCCGCCGGTCGCGGCCGTGGGCAGGCGGCGCCTATGCCGATACCGACGCTGGCCAGTGTGACATCCCGGCGGCTGCCCGTCGGCTTACGATAAGGCAAAGTGCCTATTACAGCATCGGGGTCTCCACCATCGCGTGCCGACCCACCCGACAACACCGGCCCCATCCGCCTGATCGGCCGCGGGTTGTATGATCACCGCGACGGAATTCATACTGGTGGTTGGGCTCAAGCAGCGGGCGAAGCATGAGATTGGACGGCGAGGACGATCGGCTCGGGGCACCGGCGGCAGCGACCTGTGCCCGGCGGCCGCCGCTGCATCGTCGGCGCTGCGCTGCGCCGGGTCTGCTCGCGCTCGCCCTCGCGGTGACGGCGCAGACGGCCCTGGCGCACAAGCTCAACCTCTTCGCCGCCGCCGACGGCCGACGCATCGAAGGCGAGGTCTACTTCGCCGGCGGCGGTAAGGCGGCCGATGTGCCGGTCCTGATTCAGAACGCGGACGGCGAGACGCTGGCGGAACTGCGCACGGGAGCCGCCGGGGGCTTTGCTTACCAGGCGGCGGCGCCGGTGGCGCACCGGATCATCGCCCGGACCCCGGACGGTCATCGGGCGCAGTGGCGCATCGGCGCCGAGGCGCTCGCCGGGGCTTTCGAGACGGCGGGGGCGTCCGGCAACCCTGCTCAGCCCGCAGCCGCAGCCGCAGCCGCAGCCGCAGCCGCAGCCGCAGCCGCAGCGGACGCCGCCGCCGCGGGCGCTGCGCCGCCGGCGGGAGCGCAGCATGGCACCCCTGCCGGACCGACCCTGAACCCGGCGTTGACCGCCGCCATCGAGCGCGCCGTCGCCCGCCAGGTGCGCCCGCTGCGGGAGGAGGCGCAAGCCGCCCGCGAGGCGGTGCAACTGCGGGACGTACTGGGGGGCCTCGGCTATATCCTGGGGCTCGCCGGGCTCGGGCTCTGGTGGCGCTGCCGGCGTGGGCGCTCGGGTCGATGACGGGCGCGCCGGTGCTCGCTGCCCGCGACGGAGATCGGCTCGCGCGCTACGACCCGCGCCTGCTGGTGGTGGTCACGGTGCTCTTTGCGCTTGTGGTGGTCAGCCTGCAAACCCTCGCCGCCGCCGCACTCGCCCTCGGCTTGGCCTTGGTGGCGGCGACGCTCGGCGGCCTGCGCGGGCGGGATGCGCTGGTGCGGCTCGCGGCGCTGGAGGGGCTGATGCTGGTGCTGCTGGCGAC
>NZ_CAJXWY010000086.1 GCF_913062725.1 uncultured Thiohalocapsa sp. | reverse complement strand
CGCCGTGAATACATCCCTGTAGGCTTCACGACCGCATCCCTGCGGTCGAGACCCCCGCCCGCCGCCACCCAGCCCGCTGAGGCTTGGGCCGAACGTTGCCGTCCGTCGGGGGTGCCTCATCCCTTGGTGCGCTCGAATTCGGCCATGTACGCGATCAGCGCGTCCACGCCCGCCTCGGGCATGGCGTTGTAGATGCTCGCGCGCATGCCGCCGACGGAGCGATGGCCCTTCAGCGTCAGCAGGCCGGCGTCTTTGGCGCCGGCCAGAAAGTCGGCGTCTAGCTCGGCATTGGCGAGGGTGAAGGGCACGTTCATCCAGGAGCGACTTCCGGGCTCCACCGGATTGGCGTAGAAGTCCGAGCCGTCGATGGCGGCATAGAGCTTGCCCGCCTTGCGCTGGTTGATCTCGGCCATGCCGGCGAGGCCGCCCAGGTCTTTCAGCCACTCAAACACCAGTCCCGCCAGGTACCAGGCGTAGGTGGGCGGGGTGTTGTACATGGACTCGGCGTCGGCTTGGATCTTGTAGTCGAGCATCGCCGGGGTGCCGTCGATGGGCTGGCCCATGAGGTCGTCGCGGACGATGACCAGCGTCAGGCCGGCGGGGCCGATGTTCTTCTGCGCGCCGGCGTAGATGACGCCGAACTTCGACACATCGATGGGGCGCGAGAGGATGGTGGAGGACATGTCCGCCACCAACGGCTTGTCGGTCTCGGGCACGTAGGGGAACTCGACGCCCTGGATGGTCTCGTTGGGGGTGTAGTGCAGGTAGGCGGCGTCGGCGGACAGGCGCAGCTCGGCCTGCGCCGGGGCGCGGGCGAAGGTGCCGTCCTGCTCGGTGCTGGCGGCGATGTTAATGCTGGCGAAGCGCTTGGCCTCGGCGATGGCCTTTTTCGACCAGCTGCCGGTGTTGAGGTAATCGGCCTTGCGCTGGGCCTTATCGGCGCCGCGCAGCAGGTTCATGGGGGCCATGGCGAATTGCAGCGACGCCCCGCCTTGCAGGAACAGCACTTTGTAGTTGTCCGGCACCGCGAGCAGCTCACGCAGGTCCGCCTCGGCCTGCCGGGCGATGGACAGGAACTCCTTGCCGCGGTGGCTCATCTCGGCCACGCACATGCCGCTGCCGTGCCAGTCGAGCATCTCCGCCTGCGCGCGCTCGAGCACCGCCTCCGGTAGCATCGCCGGGCCGGCGCTGAAGTTATAGGGTCTGGACATGGTTTGACTCCTTACGTGTCGGTGTGTGTTCGGTCATGGTGCGACGTCCGGGCGCGTCGTGCCGGGGCCGCACAAGAGTGGCGTGGCGTCCGCAGTGGCGTGGCGTCCGGGCGCGGCGCGCCGGGGCTGCACGATAATGGCGTGGCGTCCGGGCGCGGCGTGCCGGGGCTGCACGCGCCGGGCCGGCCAACATCGCCGGCACCCGCCGGCATGGGGGCGACTCGCGCAACCATGTGCGGGGGCGGGCGCCGGGGTCAAGAAATTGGCCAAACATTGCGCGCCACGGGGCTGGGATGCAACCCGTCGACAGGCACCGCAGCACCCGCACCCGCCGCATATCCGCCTCGGCCCACCTGGTGCCGGCGGCGGTCCTGTGTGATACCTTCATCACATGACCACCGGCCAGCCGCCGGTTCGTACACGTCATTCAATTTCTCGGAGTCACCATGGACGACAATCGCAAAAAGGCCCTCGCCGCGGCGCTGAGTCAAATCGAAAAGCAGTTCGGCAAAGGCTCGGTCATGCGCATGGGCGACGCCGGCGCCATTCCCAACATCGAGGCCGTCTCCACCGGCTCCCTGGGCCTCGACGTCGCCCTTGGTATCGGCGGCCTGCCGCGCGGGCGCGTGGTCGAAATCTACGGCCCCGAATCCTCGGGCAAGACCACACTCACCCTGCACGCCGTCGCCCAAGCCCAAAAAGTCGGCGGCACCGCCGCCTTCGTCGACGCCGAGCACGCCCTCGACCCGGTCTACGCCGAAAAGCTCGGCGTCAACATGGACGAGCTGCTCGTCTCCCAGCCCGACACCGGCGAGCAAGCCCTCGAAATCACCGACATGCTGGTGCGCTCCGGCGCGGTGGACCTGGTGGTGGTCGACTCCGTCGCCGCCCTCACCCCCAAGGCCGAAATCGAAGGCGAGATGGGCGACAGCCACGTCGGCCTGCAGGCCCGGCTCATGTCCCAGGCCCTGCGCAAGCTCACCGCCAACATCAAGCGCTCCAACGCCATCGTCATCTTCATCAACCAGATCCGCATGAAGATCGGCGTCATGTTCGGCTGCTTCGACTATCATGCGAAGGTCGTGCTGGCCGACGGCTCCACCGAGAAGATTGGCAAAATCGTCAACCAACGCCTGCCGGTGGAGGTTCAGTCCATGGACCCTGAAACCGGCGCGATCGTGCCGCGCCCAGTGGTGAACTGGTTTCGCAACGGCGAGACGGAGCGTTGGCTCGACCTGGAAGTCGAAGCCGGCGGCAGCAGTGGCCGGCGTCAGCTCACCTGCACCGAGAATCACCGCATCTTCACCCCCAGCGGCGAGCGTCCGGCCGGTGAGCTTCAGGTGGGAGACGAAGTCATGGTCGCGGCCAAGCATTATCTGCTCTCGCACGACCAAAACCAGCTCATCCTCGGCGGACTACTGGGGGACGGCTCCCTGCGCTATGCCTCCGAGCACAACGTCGCCTTCCGCGTCGGGCACGCGGAGCGCCAGCGGGAATACTGTGCCTGGAAGCAGGAAATGCTGGCACCCTTCGCGCACGAGATCACGCCCACCGGCAACGGCATCGGCTTCGATACGATCCCGATGGGGCAGCTCGCCGGCCTGCATCGGCAGGCCTACGGCGCGCAGAGCAGGCAAGTCGGTGACGGTATGCTGCAAGCGATGGATGCGCGCGCCGTGGCGGTCTGGTACGGCGACGACGGCACCTTCTCCGCCAGCCACGAGCAGTGGGGGCATGGCGAGGCCGAGATCGGCTGTGTCAGCCTTTCCATGGCAGACAAAGAGCGGCTCGCGGACCGCCTGGCCGAGCTGGGCATGGGCCGCCCCACGGTCAGTGCCAATCGACTGAGCTTCAGCGGCGAGCGCGCGCGTGCCTTTCAAGCAAAGATCGCGCCCTATCTGCATCCATCGCTGGACGACAAGCTCCACCCGGACTTCCGTGGTCGTTTCCAGTGGCAGCCGGACAACTCCGATGCCCACCTGAACGGCCGCCGCCTTGCGCTGCGCACCCAGCTGCGGGCTGTGCCGATGCGCGTCACCCGCAAGGAGCTGCGGCCAGCGGCTCCGGGGCATCGCACGCGCTTCGATTTGGAAGTCGAAGGCAACCACAGTTACCTGGTGGATCATGTTGCGGTCCACAACTCGCCCGAGACCACAACCGGCGGCAACGCCCTCAAGTTCTATTCATCCGTGCGGCTCGACATCCGCCGCACCGGCGCCATCAAGAAGGGCGACGAAGTCATCGGCAACGAGACCAAGGTCAAGGTGGTCAAGAACAAGGTCGCGCCGCCCTTCAAGCAGGTGATGTTCGACATCCTCTACGGCGAGGGCATCTCGCGCCACGGTGAGATCATCGACCTCGGCGTCCAGCAGGGCATCATCGAGAAATCCGGCGCCTGGTACAGCTACGATGGCAATCGCATCGGCCAGGGCAAGGACAACGTGCGCGGCTTTTTGAAAGACCATCCGGACATGGCCGACGCCATCGAAGCCAAAATCCGCGAAGCACTCCTACCCCCCAAGCGCACCGCCACCGCCCCCGAAAGCGAAACCGCCGGCCCCACAACAGGCGAGCCCTAAACCCAGCCAGCCCCCACCCAACCGCCCAGCCCCAGCCCCAGACCCAGCCTCAGCCCCATGTCCATGGACAGGCCCAAACGCACCCCCCAGCGCCACACCCAACCACCGCAGACCCACCACCCCGACCCCCAGCCATCGCCGCCAGCCCCAGGCCAGCCCCAGCCCAACCAACCCGAGCCCGAAACCCCCACCACCGCCCCGCCGACCGAAGCCGCCGAAATCCGCAGCCGCGCCCTCAAGCTCCTCACCACCCGCGAACACAGCCGCTACGAGCTCTGGCGCAAACTCTACCGCCGCGGCTACCCCGCCGAAGCCGTCAACACCGTACTCGACCAACTCGCCACCGAAGGCCTCCTCAGCGAAGAACGCATGCTCGCCGCCTACGTCACCGAACGCCTCAACAAAGGCTTCGGCCCCCTACGCATCCGCGCCGAGCTCCAAGCCAAAGGACTCCCCGACACCGCCATCAACCCACACCTCAACCTCCAAGACGAACAGTGCCTCGCCTTGATGACCCGCATCGACGCCGGCAAATTCGGACACAACCCCCCCAACGACCGCCGAACACTAGCAAAACGCGCCCGCTTCCTAGAATATCGCGGCTTCCCAGCACACCTCATCGCCCGCGCCCTCAACACCGACGCCGAGCCCTAACCCACACCCACAATGCACACCCGACGTCCAACAAACCCCCAAGCGATCCGGGCAGCACCTGGCGGGGATCTCGATAGCAGGGATGCTATCGTGAAGCCTACAGGGCCGTATTCACGGCGTCCCCCGCTGGGCGCTACCCAGGCCGCGGCCACTGGCACTTTAGTCAAGCAACCCCCAACAACCCAGCCGCCCCCGAACCCCGACCATCCCGAGTGCTCCCCATGAAACGCAGCGCCGAGCTCCGATCCGCCTTCCTCAACTACTTCGCCGAACGCGGACACACCATCGTCGACAGCAGCCCCCTCGTGCCGGGCAACGACCCCACGCTGCTCTTCACCAACGCCGGCATGGTCCAATTCAAAGACACCTTCCTCGGCCGCGAAAAACGCCCCTACACCCGCGCCGCCACCGCCCAACGCTGCGTGCGCGCCGGCGGCAAGCACAACGACCTCGAAAACGTCGGCTACACCGCCCGGCATCACACCTTCTTCGAAATGCTCGGCAACTTCAGCTTCGGCGACTACTTCAAGCCCGAAGCCATCGGCTACGCCTGGGAATTCCTCACCGGCACGCTGCGCCTGCCCCCCGACAAACTCTGGATCACCGTCTACACCGACGACGACGAAGCCGCCCGCATCTGGCTCGACGACATCGGCGTCGACCCCGCCCGCTTCTCACGCTGCGGCGAAAAAGACAACTTCTGGTCCATGGGCGAAACCGGCCCCTGCGGCCCCTGCTCCGAAATCTTCTACGACCACGGCCCAGCAATCGCAGGCGGCCCCCCCGGCTCACCCGACGCCGACGGCGACCGCTACGTCGAAATCTGGAACCTCGTCTTCATGCAATACGACCGCGACGCCGCCGGCAACCTCAGCCCCCTGCCGCGGCCCTCGGTCGACACCGGCATGGGCCTCGAGCGTCTCGCCGCCGTCATGCAAGGCGTGCACAGCAACTACGACATCGATCTCTTCCAAACCCTCATCCGCGCCGCCGCCGACGCCACCGGCGCCCAAGACCTCAACGCCAAATCCCTGCGCGTCATCGCCGACCACATCCGCTCCGCCGCCTTCCTGGTCGTCGACGGCGTCACCCCCGGCAACGAAGGCCGCGGCTACGTCCAGCGGCGCATCATCCGCCGCGCCATCCGCCACGGCCACCAACTCGGCTGCACCCAAGCCTTCTTCTACAAGCTCGTCGCACCCCTGGTGGCCGAAATGGGCCGGGCCTACCCTGAGCTCGCCGCCAAACAGGGCCATGTGGAGCAAGTGCTGCGCGCCGAAGAAGAGCGCTTCGCCGACACCCTCGACCAGGGCCTGAAAATCTTCGAAGACATCGTCGCCGACCTGCCCGGCCAAGTCCTCCCCGGCGAAGCCGTCTTCCGCCTCTACGACACCTACGGCTTCCCGGCGGACCTCACCGCCGACATCGCCCGCGAGCGCGGCCTCACGCTCGACCTCTCAGGCTTCGAGCGCGAAATGGCCAAGCAAAAAGAGCGCGCCCGCGCCGCCAGCCAATTCGGCGGTGCCAGCGCGCTCACCATCGAGCTCGAAGGCGAGACCGACTTCACCGGCTACGAAGACATCGTCGACCAGGGCACCGTCGTCGCCCTCTACCGCGACGGCGAAGCCTGCGATCGCCTCGCCCCCGGCGAAGCCGGCCTCGTGGTGCTGGACGTCACCCCCTTCTACGCCGAGGCCGGCGGCCAGGTGGGCGACCGCGGCGACCTCAGCACCGAAGGCGGCGCCCGCTTCGGCGTCGAAGACACCCAGAAATACGGCGACGGCATCATCTGCCACATCGGCCGCATGGCCCAGGGCGAGTTGCAGACCGGCGACCGCGTCACCGCCCGCGTCGACGGCCAGCGCCGCCGCGACACCGCCCTGCATCACTCCGCCACCCACCTGCTGCACGCCGCCCTGCGCCAAGTCCTGGGCGACCACGTGCAACAGCGCGGTTCCCTGGTACAGCCCGAGCGCCTGCGCTTCGACTTCACCCACTTCGAGCCCCTCACCCAAGCACAGCTCCAGAGCATCGAGCGCCTGGTCAACCGCGAGGTGCGCGAAAACCATACCGTCGAGACCCGCATCATGGGCCTGGACGACGCCAAGGCCTCCGGCGCCATGGCCCTGTTCGGCGAAAAATACGGTGAGCAGGTGCGCGTGCTGCGCATGGGCGACTTCTCCACCGAGCTCTGCGGCGGCACCCACGTGCGCGCCGTCGGCGACATCGGCCTGTTCAAGATCACCGGCGAAAGCGGCATCAGCGCCGGCGTGCGCCGCATCGAAGCCGTCGCCGGCGAGCGCGCCCTCGACTGGGTCAGCGACGAAGAAGCCCGCCTGGCGCGCATCGCCGCCCTGGTGAAAGGCGCCGCCGCCGACGCCGACGAGCGCGTGGCCCAGCTGGTGGAGCGCTCGCGCCGGCTCGAAAAAGAACTGGAGCAGCTCAAGGCCAAGCTCGCCAGCAGCGCCGGCAGCGACCTGCTCAACAAAGCTGTCGACGTCGACGGCGTCAAAGTGCTCGCCGCCAAGCTCGACGGCGCCGACCCCAAAGCCCTGCGCGACACCATGGACCAGCTCAAGCACAAAGTCGGCTCCGGCGTCGTTTTGCTGGCCGCCGAGAGCAACGGCAAAGTCAACCTCATCGCCGGTGTCACCAAAGACCTCACCGATCGCTTCAAAGCCGGCGACCTGGTGAAAGCCGCCGCCGAAAAGGTGGGTGGCCGCGGCGGCGGCCGCCCCGACATGGCCCAAGCCGGCGGCACCGACCCCAGCGGCATCCCCGCGGCGCTGGCGCTCGTCAACAACTGGGTAAGGGAGACAGCCGCCAGCGCCTAAAGCCCCAGCCGCACCCAAGCCCAAACAACCAGTAACCAGTAACCAACAACCACCGCCCTCCATGCCCCTCATCGTCCAAAAATACGGCGGCACCTCCGTCGGCAGCCCCGAGCGCATCCAGGCCGTCGCCGCCAAAGTCAAGCAGGCCCGCGACGCCGGCCAGCAAGTGGTGGTCGTCGTCTCCGCCATGTCCGGCGAAACCGACCGCCTGCTCACACTGGCCCACGCCCTCCAGGCACAGCCGTCGCCGCGCGAGCTCGACGTGCTGCTCGCCACCGGCGAGCAAGTCACCATCGCCCTGCTGGCCATGGCCCTGGACGCCGCCGGCTGTCCCGCGCGCTCCTACACCGGCGCCCAGGTCCGGGTGCGCACCGACAGCGCCCACAACAAAGCCCGCATCACCAACATCGACGGCGCCCGCGTGCGCGCCGACCTCGACGCCGGCCGCGTGGTCATCGTCGCCGGCTTCCAGGGCATCGACGAGCACGGCAACATCACCACCCTCGGCCGCGGCGGCTCCGACACCTCCGCCGTCGCCATGGCCGCCGCACTCAAGGCCGACGAGTGCCAGATCTACACCGATGTCGACGGCGTCTACACCACCGACCCCCGCATCGAGCCCCGGGCCCGCCGCCTGCCGCGCATCACCTTCGAAGAAATGCTCGAAATGGCCAGCCTCGGCTCCAAGGTGCTACAAATCCGGGCGGTGGAATTCGCCGGCAAATACCATGTGCCCCTGCGCGTGCTCTCCAGCTTCCAGGCGGGGGAGGGCACCCTGATCACCTTCGAGGAAGACGACGTGGAAGAGGCCAAAATCGCAGGCATCGCCTTCGCCAAGGACGAAGCCAAGCTCACCATCCTCGGCGTGCCCGACCAGCCGGGCGTCGCCTACAAAATCCTCGGTCCCATCTCCGAGGCCAACATCGAAGTGGACATGATCGTCCAAAACATCGCCCCCGACGCCCAGACCACCGACTTCACCTTCACCGTCCACCGCAACGACTACGCCAAAGCCCTGGCCATCCTGCAACACACCGCCGAGGCCCTGTCCGCGCGCGAAGTCCACGGCGACGAGCACATCGTCAAAGTCAGCCTGGTGGGCGTGGGCATGCGCTCCCACGCCGGCATCGCTAGCCGCATGTTCGAGGCCCTGGCGCGCGAAGGCATCAACATCCGCATGATCAGCACCTCCGAGATCAAGATCAGCGTCGTCATCGACGAAAAATACCTCGAGCTCGGCGTGCGCGCCCTGCACGACGCCTTCGACCTCGCCCAACCCAACTGACCATCCGCCCCAACCGAGCGCCGCCCAACGGCCCGTACCGCGGCGGCCCGGCAAGCCTGCAGCCCACAGCCCGCGGCCGCCCAACCCGCAAAAACCCACCCGCAGATGCCATGGGCATCAAAAAGCTCGCAGCTGATACAATCTGAACCTCGGGCGGCGCACCGCCGACCCGGACATCGGTTGAGTACAGTCCCTCGATCACGGCCGCCGGCACAGGAACAAAGCACCGGACCAGCGCATCGAAGGACTAACCTGGAAGGATATTAGGGAGACAACTATGCTGATTCTCACCCGTCGTGTCGGGGAAACCTTAATGATCGGGGACGACGTCACAGTCACCGTGCTTGGAGTCAAAGGCAACCAAGTACGCATCGGCGTCAACGCACCCCGCGACGTCGCCGTCCACCGCGAAGAAATCTACGAACGCATCAAACGCGAGCAAGAACAAACCGCAGGGCAGGGCGAAAGCGCCAGCGTCCCCCCCGGTCACAACAGCTGACCCCCGACACCGGCCGGACCGCAACCGGCCGTACCTCAACCCCAAAATCCCCGCACGGGCACCCACAGGATTGGACGCCAACCCAGACAATCCTGCTACAATATCAGCGTAAACCGGAGAGGTGGCCGAGTGGCTGAAGGCGCTCCCCTGCTAAGGGAGTATGGGTTAATCGCCCATCGAGGGTTCGAATCCCTCTCTCTCCGCCAAACACAGACACCGCCGGCAACCATGTGACAGCCCAGGCAGGCCGGGTGACGACTGGCGGGGGTCTCGATAGCAGGGATGCTATCGTGAAGCCTACACGGATGTATGCACGGCGTCCTCCGCCAGGCGTCACCCGGCCGGCAACAACCTCACCACCTTTCAAGCCATGTCCGAGCGCCTCCGCTGGCACGTCGTACGCACCAAACCCCGTCAAGAAACCATCGCCCTCACCAACCTCCAACGCCAAGGCTACGAAACCTTCCTCCCCCAATACCGCACCACCATCGGCAAACGCCGAAAGCCCGCCACCGTCCCCCTCTTCCCCGGCTACATCTTCGTCGGCATCCAACCCGCCCAACAAGCCTACGACCCCATCCGCAGCACCTTCGGCACCCTTGGCCTCGTGCGCTTCGGCGACCGCATCCCCGCACTACCACAACACATCATCGACACCCTGCGCGAACGCGAACGCCGCATCCTCCACCCCCAAGCCACCCACTTCGCCCCCGGCGACACCGTCCTCATCGTCGACGGCCCCTTCGCCGGCCTCAACGGCATCTTCCAAGTCGCCAGCGGCTCAGAACGTGTAAGAATCCTCCTCGACCTTCTCGGCCGCACCGTCACCGCCACAGTCGACAAAGCCAACATCGCCCCCCGCCCCTAAAAACGGGGTCAGACACCATTTTTTCAGGGATCGGTTAACAAGATATCATCTCCACTCGCCGACGCTGTACACCAGAGATGACCATAACTCACAAACCCCATCCGTGCCCTACAACCCATGGGTTAATGGTAAGGGTTTTCCCTAGAAAAAAGTAGACTGCCGCCTTAGCGACCTGTAACGTTATGGCGGGTATAACCACAAGTTAATGCCGGAGGCAGTCACCCCTTTGCACGGCAAAGCTGTCATGAACCCTGGGTCTCCAGACGATGGATAATCAAACGCTGTTGATTGCAGTGCTCGCCTTCGGTGTTGCCGCGCTCCTCTCCCTCCTGCTGCGCGCTCCCGCCCGCATGCTTGGACTCGTCGACCACCCGGATGCGCGCAAAACACACCGCACCCCCACACCGCTCACCGGCGGCGTCGCCATCTTCCTCGCCTTCAGCATCGGTCTCACCCTCGCCGGAACCTCCACACCCGGGCTACTGGTCATCCTCGGCGGCGGCGCCTTCCTCGTGCTCTTAGGCCTGCTGGACGACATCTACCAGCTCCATTACCGCACCCGCCTGGTCGGCCAGGCCGCCGCAGCCGCCTGCCTCGTCATCGGCGCCGACGTGCACGTCGACACACTCGGCAACCTCTTCGGGCTCGGCCCCATCGACCTCGGCCCCTTGGCAATCCTCTTCAGCATCTTTGCCGTCGTCGGTCTCATCAACGCCATCAACATGCTCGACGGCCTCGACGGCCTCGCCGGCAGCGTCGCCTGCGTCTCCCTCGCCGGCGTCCTGTTACTCGCCAATGCCGTCGCTCCCGCCCTGACCATGCCAGCGGCCATCCTGGCAGCCGCCGTCCTTGGCTTCCTCTCCGTCAACATCCGCTTCCCCTGGTGCAAGCGAGCACACGTCTTCATGGGCGACGCCGGCAGCACCTTCCTTGGCTACTGCCTCGCCTGGTTCGTCATCGCACTGCCCCAGCAGGCACCCGCCGAAGTGCCGCCCATCGCCGCCCTCTGGCTCGTCGGCCTGCCGGTGGCAGACACCCTCGCCACCATTTGGCGGCGCAAGCGCCAAGGACTCTCGGCCTTCGAAGCCAGCCACAACCACATCCATCACCTGCTCCAGCGCGCCGGCTTCAGCGTCAATGTCACCCTGCTGATCATCGTGCTTGCCGCGATACTGTTCGTCTCCATCGCACTCGATCGGGTGTTCTGGCAGTCCTTATCCCAGCCTGCGCTCTTTGGGCTGTACGTGCTCGCGCTGGCCGCAACCTACAAGCTACTGCAGCGCGTAGCGCCGCGTCGCCGCCTTTGGCGCAGACGACAGGCCAAAAGACGTGCCGAGCCCGCTTACTCCAAGCGCGGCTGGTAACCTTGTGGCTTGCATCAAGCGCGCCGAGCGCCCGTGCGCCGACAGCAACGAGCCTGCGACTTCCGGGAGCGATCACCATGGCACTCGCACAAGAAGACCTCGAGCTGATCAAGCAACAGCTCGGCACCTATGTCAAAGAACACCTCAGCGAC
>NZ_CAJXWY010000085.1 GCF_913062725.1 uncultured Thiohalocapsa sp. | reverse complement strand
AAACCGATTCGTATATTTTTTGGCAGTAGCACACGGGTTAGACCGAATCCTGAGCCTAAGTCGGACAGGCTCCTAGGCCAGATTCGCGCGACGCCTGCAGAGATCAGCATCAACACCTCTCGTCTGCGCCGACCGGGCACAGCAGCACCAGAACGACCCGCCCACCCTCGTCGCGCACGTCGAGGCAATCGGCTTCCAGCCCCGGGGGCGTGCCTGCACCGTGCTCAGGCCGCAGTTGATGGTCGTCCAGCCTAGCTTGCGCGGGGCGACCCTGGCCCCGCAAGGGTTTTCATCGAAAATGTAATAGTATAACGTTAAGGTTCAAGCGAGCCTGCCGAAGTAAAGCAACGATGATGCCGCCGAACGTGCAATCGACTTTCCAATCCGCTGGGGCCATGGCGGGCGCGCCCCGATTCCAGCCCGGAGCACGTGGCAGCGCAGCGCTCCGCGCTGACCAACGGCACGGCGCGTCTGCAGCGGGTCCTCGGTTGGCTCCGTCAGGCGGCTGCGTGCGGAGCGACGCAGGCGGCGGGCCGCCCGGTGCTGGTGCGGGAGCTGCGGCAGGCGCTGGTGCGGGGGCAGGGGTGAGAGGGTCGCGGCCGCCGATGTTCCGCTCGCTGCTGGCCATGGGCGCGGTCGCGCGTCTCGTCCTGGCGCTGGCCGCAATCGCCCTGCTCTGGGTCGCCGTCGCCTGGGCGCTGGCCTGAGGGGCGGGGACCATGCTGAGCTTTCACGACCTCACGTTGGGCTATGAGCGCCACCCGGCGGTGCATCACCTGGACGGGACAGTGGCCGAAGGCGCCCTGCTGGCGCTGCTTGGCCCCAACGGCGGCGGTAAGTCGACCCTGCTCAAGGGCATCATGGGGGAGCTGCGCCCGCTGAGCGGGCGCATTCAGCTCGCCGTCGTCGAGCGCCGGCGCATCGCCTATCTGCCCCAGCAACGGGCGTTGGATCTGGGATTTCCGATCACGGTCCGCGATCTGGTGGCGCTCGGCCTGTGGCATCGCAGCGGGCCTTTCGGCGCGCTCGGCCGTGCCGAGCGCCGGGATCTAGCGGAGGCCCTGGCGGCGGTGGGGCTCTCCGGCTTCGAGCGGCGCGGCGTCGGCTCGCTCTCCGGCGGACAGCTCCAGCGCGCCCTGTTTGCGCGCGTGCTGCTGCAGGACGCGCCGCTGATTCTGCTCGATGAGCCCTTCACCGCCATCGATGCCCGGACCACGGCCGACCTGATCGCGCTGGTGCAGCGCTGGCACGGCGAGGCGCGCACCGTCGTCGCGGTGCTGCACGACCTGGCGCTCGCCCGCGCGCACTTCCCGCAAGCCCTGCTGCTGGCCCGCGAGCCCATTGCCTGGGGGCCGACGCCGTCGGTGCTGAGCGCGGCGCACCTGTTTCGCGCTCGACAGATGCGCGAGCCCTTCGATGAGTCGGCTGGTCCTTGCGCACGGGTCGGCGCGGCCGCCGGGCCATGATCGGCGACCCCGGCATCGCGCCCTTCGTGGAATTCGGCTTCATGCGCCGTGCCCTGGTGGGTTGTCTCGCGCTGTCGCTCGGCGCCACGCCGGTGGGCGTGTTTCTGATGCTGCGCCGGATGAGCCTCACCGGCGATGCGATGGCCCATGCCATCCTGCCCGGCGCGGCGCTTGGCTATCTGCTCTGGGGTCTGTCCCTCGGCGCCCTGACCCTGGGCGGCCTTGCCGCCGGGCTCGCGGTGGCCCTGCTCGCCGGGGCGGTGGCCCGCGGCGGCGTGCTCGGGGAGGACGCGAGCCTCGCCGCCTTCTATCTGATCTCTCTGGCCCTCGGGGTGCTCCTGATCTCTCTGAAGGGCAGCCAGGTGGATCTGTTCCACGTGCTCTTCGGCAGCGTGCTGGCGTTGGACAACGCCACGCTGATCCTGATCGCCGGCATCACCAGCCTGACCCTGCTGGCCCTGGCCCTGCTGTTCCGGCCGCTGGTGGCCGAGTGCGTGGACCCCGCCTTTCTGCGCGCCGTGAGCCGCACCAGTGCGCCGGTGCACTTTGTGTTCCTGGCGCTGGTGGTGCTGAACCTGGTGGCCGGCTTCCAGGCCCTGGGAACCCTGCTGGCGGTGGGCATGGCCATTCTGCCGGCAGCCGCCGCCCGCTTCTGGGTGCGGGACATCGGCGCCCTGCTCGCGCTGGCGGTGGCGCTCGCCTTTCTGGGGTCCACGCTCGGCCTGCTCGGCTCCTATCACTTGGGACTCGCCGCCGGCCCGGCCATCGTGCTCGCCATCGGCGCCCTCTACCTGGCCTTACTGCTGGCCGGACCGCGCGGGCTGATCCTCGCCTGGCTGCTGAGCCGCCGGCACCTGACCGGGTGACGGCACCCCGTGCCCGACGCCGCAACGCCGCTCGTACCGCTCGTTTCCCACTGGAGTGATCGCCATGCAGAAACACCATCGCACCCGCGTCCTATGGACGCTCCGGCCGGGCCTCCTGCCGAGACTCCTATTGGCCGTGCTGCTTGGCCTCACGGCCGGCACCACCGTCCGCGCGCAGGCGCCGCTGCCTGTGGTCGCGTCTTTCAGCATCCTCGGCGACCTGGTCGCCCAAGTGGGCGGCGAGCGGGTGGCCGTGAACACTCTGGTCGGTCCCGGTGGCGACGCCCACGTCTATGAGCCGACCCCGGCCGATGCCCGCGCCCTGAGCGAGGCCCGGCTGCTGGTGACCAACGGGCTCGGCTTCGAGGGCTGGATGGAACGGCTGGTGGCCGCCTCGGGCTTCTCCGGCATCCAGGTGGTCGCTGCCGAAGACGTGGTGCCGCGCCGCGCCGACAGCGACGACCCCGGCGCCCATGGCGGCGACATCGACCCGCACGCCTGGCAGGACCCGGCGAACGTCGCGCTCTATGTCGAACGTATCCGCGCGGGACTGACCAAAGCGGACCCCGCAGGCGCGGCCGACTACCGCGCGCGCGCCGAGGACTACGCGGCGGCACTGGCTCGCCTGGACGCGGACATCCGTGCGGCGCTGGCCGAGATTCCACCCGCGCGGCGTCAGGTGGTGACCTCCCACGACGCCTTTGGATACTACGCGGACGCCTACGCCATCGACTTCCTGGCACCGGTGGGTGTCAACACCGAGGCCGAGGCCTCCGCAGCGGACATGGCTGCGCTGATTCGCCAGATCCGGGCGGAGTCAATCCCCGCCGTCTTCGTCGAGAACATCAGTGATCCGCGCCTGGTGGAGCAGATCCGCCGCGAGACCGGCGCACGCGCCGGGGGCACGCTCTACTCCGACGCCTTGTCATCGCAGGACGGCCCGGCCGGCACCTACCTGGACATGATGCGCCACAACCTGGACACGCTGACCGCAGCCCTGGTGCCGGCACCCGAGGCGGTGCCGGAACAGACACCCGAGCCAGCACCCGAGCCAGCACCGGAGCAGGCGCAGGGCGTCAGCTCCACCACCGTCAACCAAGACCGCTGAAGGAGGCCGAGACCATGCTCGCCGACAAGATCCCCGTGACCATCCTCACCGGCTTCCTGGGCTCCGGGAAGACCACCCTGCTCAATCGCGTCCTGAGCGAGCAGCACGGGCTGCGCATTGCCGTCATCGAGAACGAGTATGGCGAGGTCGGTATCGACCAGGGGCTGGTCATCGACACCGACGAAGAAGTCTTCGAGATGTCCAATGGCTGCATCTGCTGCACCGTGCGCGGCGACCTGATCCGGATCCTGACCGGGCTCGCCAAGCGCCGCCACCGCTTCGACTACGTGCTGGTGGAAACCACCGGTCTCGCCGATCCGGGGCCCGTGGCCCAGACCTTCTTCATGGATGACGACGTGCGCGAGCACTACGCCCTCGACGGCATCGTCACCCTGGTGGACGCCCGCCATCTGGAGCAGCAGCTGGCGCATGGGCGCGAATGCGCCGAGCAGATCGCGTTCGCCGATGCGCTGGTGCTGAACAAGACCGACCTGGTGCCTGCCGAGGACCTGCCGGCCCTGGAAACCCGCCTGCGCGGCATGAACGCACTGGCCCGCATCCACCGCGCCAGCCATGCCGAGCTGCCCATCGAGCGGGTCCTGAGCCTCGCCGCCTTCGACCTGGATCGCGCCCTGGAGCGCAAGCCGACGTTTCTGGAGCCCGAGTACCCCTTCGAGTGGACCGGCGTCTGGCACCTGGGTCCGGGTGCGACGCTGGACCTGGGCGAGGGCCCGGACCCGAGCATGTCACTGGTGGTGCTGCCGCTGCCCGACGCCGCCGACGGCCAGGACGAAATGCAACTGCGCGATGGCGCCGAGCGTAGTGTGCGGCTGTATGCACAACCCGCCACCGATGTCGCCCCGGGTGGGTCGCTGCCGGCGGAGCGGCATCTGCGCCTGGACCTGGACGGCCTGGGGCGTAAACGCTTCGCGTTCGATCTGCCGGTCCCGGGGCGTGTCGCGCTCTACGCCCAGCATCTGGCGGAGGAATTCGATCTGCGCGTGCGCGCGGGCGACGACCAACCGTTGGCCCCCGCCATCGAGAACGCCTGGGTCGTCCAGCACGAGCACGACGACAGCGTCACCTCGGTGGCTGTCGCAGCGCCGGGGGACCTGGACCCGGAACGGCTGAATCGCTGGCTCTCCGAGCTGCTGCGCGAGCAGGGGCAGGACATCTTCCGCATGAAGGGCTTCCTGAGCCTGGCCGGCGAGGCGGAGCGGTTCGTCTTCCAGGGTGTGCATATGCTGTTCGACGGCCGCCCGCAGGCCCCCTGGGGTGACGCCGAGCGCGGCAACCAGCTGGTGTTCATCGGCCGCAACCTTGACCGGGCCGGGCTCGAAGCGGGCCTGCGGGCATGCCTGGCATGAGCGCCCTGCCGCAGGCCGAAGGGGCGCTCGGTGTCGGCTGGCGCGCTGCGGTCGGTGACTATGCGCGCTGTCTCGCCTGGGATGCCGCCGGCCGACAGCTCCTGGTCGGCGACGCCGCCGGGACCCTGAGCTGCCTCGATGCCGCCACCGGCAGGCTGCGCTGGGAGACCCCGGCGCACCGCGGCGGTGTGCTGGCCCTGTCGGCGCATCCAAGCCGGGCGCTGGTTGCCAGCGCCGGAGCGGACGGTCGCGCCTGTCTGTGGGAGCTGGGCTCGACCGGCGGGGACGGCGAGCCGCCGGCGCCGGTGCAGGCCGGCGCGCCGGCACCAATCGCCGAGCTGCCGGGCGACGCCGCCTGGGTGGAGCACCTCGCGTGGTCGCCGGACGGTGCCCGGCTGGCGAGCGCCTCCGGGCGGGTGCTGCGTCTCTGGGGCACGGACGGCACACTACTGGCACACAGCGAGGACCACGCCAGCGCCATCTCGGGCCTGACCTGGTGCGGCAACGACGAGATCGCGAGTGCCTGCTACGGCCGGGTGAGCTTCCTTGACGCGGCCAGCGGCGCGCGGCGGGAGGGCCTGGATTGGAAGGGCTCGCTGATCTCGCTGATGGTGAGTCCGGACGGGGCCATCGTTGCCTGCGGCAGCCAGGACCGCACGGTGCACTTCTGGCGCCGGCGCACGGGGGAGGATTCCATGATGGCGGGGTATCGGACCAAGCCGGCCGTTCTGGCCTTCGACGGCCGATCCCGGCTTCTGGCCACCTCCGGAGCCGACTATGTCACCGTGTGGAGCTTCGCCGGCGATGGGCCCGAGGGGACCCAGCCCGGCGTGCTCGACGCCCACGTCGATCAGGTCAGCGCGCTGGCCTTCCCGCACTCCGGCAGCCGGCTCGCCTCTGCCGACCGTGCCGGTCTGGTGCTGTTGTGGGATTTGGATGATCGCGGCGACGGCCGACTCATCGGCGCCGCCTCCGCCGACGCCGGCGTCGAAGCCCTCGCCTGGCAGCCGCATGCGAATGCGCTCGCGACCATCGACACCGCGGGCGGCGTCGGTGTCTGGTCGATCACCGACGCGACGGACACGCTGACAGGCGTTTAGGGCTGTGTCCCGGGCTGGAGCTGCCCGGCTCCGATCTCGATGCCGCGCCCGCTGCCGGGCGCGTGCCGACTCAAAGCGCAGCCGACGGCTCCGCCGGCCCCTGCCATACCTCGATGAACGCGTTGAGCGACTCCTCGATGGTCTCCTTGGGGATATCTCGGGTGATGAAGACGATTCTGGAGCGGCGGTCGTCGCTGGGCCAGGCCGGCAGCTCAACAGGCGGATGAAAAATGTGCTGCACGCCGTGAATGACCACGGGTGCCGGCCGTCCGCGCAGGTTGAGGAGGCCTTTGATGCGGAGCATGTCGCGGCCGGAGAGGGACAGCAGCAGGTCGAGCCAGGCGTCGAGCATGCTGTCGGCCAGCGGTCGGTCGATAACGACGCAGAAGGCGCGTATCTGGTCGTCGTGGCGGTTCAGGTCGTGGTGGTGATGATGGTCGGCGGCGTGATGGTCACTGCTGTGGTCGTGGCGTCCGTGGTACCCGTCGTGTCCGCTGTGCCCCGGGTGCTGCTGATGCCCATGTTCCTCGTGGTGGCCGTGTGCGCTGTGATCGTGACCGCCCTGGGTGTCCGCGTCCTCCCGGTATGCCTCCTCATTCAGCCAACGGGCCACGTCGGGGGTCTTCTGCGTCGGGTCGAATAGGCCGAGCCCAAGGAGTGCGCGTGGGGGGACGACGCCGTTGTGGATGTGCAGGCGGCGTGCTGCCGGGTTGATGGCGTGCAGGCGTTGTTCCAGGGCGGAGGCGGCGCCGGGCTCGGCGAGGTCGGCCTTGGTGAGCAGCAGGCAGTCTGCCACCGCGGCCTGCTTCAGGGCCTCGGGCTGGGTGTCGAGGGTGTCACCGGCGTTGGTCAGATCCAGCGTGGTGACGACGCCATCCAGGCGGTAGCGCCGGACGAGGGCGTCCACCGTCATCAGGGTGTGAATGATCGGCGCCGGGTCGGCGAGGCCCGTGGTTTCGATGATGACCCGGTCGAATTGACGCTCGCCGCCGCGCCAAAAGTGCCAGTGGGCGTCCTTGAGCGTGCTCACGAGGTCGCCGCGGATGGTGCAGCAGAGGCAGCCGCTGGACATCTCCACGACGGTGTCGTCGCTCACGCGGCTCATCAGCAGGTGATCGAGCCCCACCTCGCCGAATTCGTTGATGATGACCAGCGTGCGCGCCAGCGCCGGCTGGCGCACCAGGTGGTTCAAGAGTGTGGTCTTGCCGCTGCCGAGGAAGCCGGTCAGCAGCGTGACGGGGATCGGGGATGTGGGCATAGGGACTCCTCAGGGCGGCATGGCCGCAGAATGCAGAAAGGTGGATGGGGCGTGCGCGCCAGGCGCATGCAGCTGCGCGCCGGATGCTCAGCGATTGCGCCCGGCCTGGCGCTCACGCAGCTCGCGGCGCTCCTGGGCCTCCACGCAGAGTGTCGCTACCGGCCGGGCCTCGAGCCTTGCCAAGCCGATGGGCTCGCCGGTTTCCTCGCACCAGCCATAGTCGCCGTCCTCGATGCGGGCGAGGGCCGCATCGATCTTGGCCAGAAGCTTGCGGCAGCGCTCGCGGGTGCGAAGCTCCAGGGTCTGGCTGGCTTCGCGGCTGGCACGGTCGACCTCATCGCCCACATCGCGTTGGCTGCCGTCTTTGAGCTGCACCAGGGTCTCTTGGGTTTCAGTCAGCAGTGTTCGGCGCCAGTCCAGCAGCTTCTGCCTGAAATAGGCCAGTTGCCTTGGCCCCATGTAGGCGTCGTCCATGGGCGGCCCGTCCTCGGGCAGTCCGGGGGGCGACGCGTGCTGCGTCGGGGCGGTGTCTTGCGTCGGGGCCATGCGCTGAGCATCTCCAATCGATTTGCTTCCAAGTAACGTTATACAGTAACATAAGCGCATTTAACCACGGGTCGCATCAGCCACCCACCTGCACACTGGAGGCATCATGACCAGCGCTGTCGTCGCCCCGCAGATGCCGAGGCCGCACCGACCGCAGTTGTGCGCGGCTAACACGGCGCCCGATCTGTCCGAGTCCGGCGTGGTGCAGACGCCGGATGCGGCCGGGCTCGGGCGCATCGCCGCTGACGGCGTCACCCTGGCCATCTGGCGCCGGGCGGCGCCGCCGGACATCGACACGGAACTGGCCCGTTGCACGCCGGCGCTGTCGCAGCCGCTGCGCTGCGAGCTGGCGGCCCCGGCGCTGGCGCGGGATGCGGCGGAGATGCTGGCGGTGCGGCTCACCGCGCATGGCCTGCCGGTGGCGGACTGCCCGCGCTGGCTGGCCGACATGGCGGCGCTCGCGCAGCACTACGCGGCGCTGGTGATGCAGCACCTGGGCGCGGCCGCCGTCACCCTGCGCCTGGAGGCGCTGGCGGATGTCGCCTGCCCGCGCTTCCATGTGGATCAGACCCGGTTGCGGCTGTTGTGCGCCTACCGTGGTCCCGGCACGCACTGGCTGCCGCCGGCGGCGGTGGACCGCGCAGCGCTGGCCGCCGGTGCACCCAACGAGCGTATCGCTGATCCGGCGCGGGTGCAGGCGCTGGCGCCCGGCTGGGTCGGACTCTTCAAGGGCGAGCGCTGGCCGGGCAACGCCGACCGCGGGCAGGTGCACCGCTCGCCGCCGGCGGCCGAGGGCGCGCCGCCGCGGCTGTTGTTCTGCCTGGATACCTGATCCATGAGCGCAACAGACCCTGCCCTTGTGGATGCGCTCGCCGCATCCTCCAGTCCAATCCAGGCGCCTGCCGACGCTGGCGTGCATGTGGTGGATGCGCTGGTGGACGTGGTCGCGATCTTCACGCCCGCAGTGCAGATCTGCGTCTACCGCCGCCCGTCGCTTCTGCGCCTGCAAGCCGCGCTGGCGCGGCAGGCACAGGCGGGTGCGCTCGTCGGCTTCAGGCGGGTCGTGGCTGCCGGCCGGCCTCTGCCGCCACTGCCGCTGCCGGAACCGGCCATCGCCGCCGGCGCCGCGCAGGAGCTGGGCTTTCTGGTGGAGGTCTTCGGCGAGCTGCTGAGCTGCCCGCGCATCGGCCTGCGCCTGGAGGTGCTCGACCGGGCGATGTGCCCGCGCTGGCACCGCGACCACAACGGCATTCGCCTGCTGTGCACCTGGCTCGGCCCCGGCACGCAGTGGCTGGACGATGCTGCCTCGCCCGTCGCTGATCCCGCACTGCTGCCGGCTGACGCGCCTCCGAGCGGCCGCGCCGCGCCCTTCGATCTGGTGCTGCTCAAGGGCGGGCTCTGGCAGGGCAACGCCGGGCGCGGCGCCATCCACCGCTCGCCGGACCCCGCCGGTGCCGTCCGCTGCCTGGTGGCGCTGGACGCGCTCTGGGACTGACCACTCGCCGGCACGGGCCGCGCGCGTCGGCCCCGCTGACCCGACCCCAATCCAGTCCGATCGACCCGGAGGCCAAGCCCATGACCGACCAGATCCCGACCCCCGACCACAACGACGGCAGGCTCCCGGTCACCGTCCTCTCCGGCTTCCTCGGCGCCGGTAAGACCACCCTGCTCAATCACATCCTGCACAACCGCGAAGGCCGACGCGTAGCCGTCATCGTCAACGACATGTCGGAGGTCAACATCGACGCCGAGCTCGTCGCCGATGGGGTCAGCCTGAGCCATGCCGATGAGACGCTGGTGGAGATGAGCAACGGCTGCATCTGCTGCACACTGCGCGAAGACCTGCTGGTGGAGGTCGGCAAGCTGGCGCGGGAAGGGCGCTTCGATTATCTGGTGATCGAATCCACCGGCATCTCCGAGCCGCTGCCGGTGGCCGAGACCTTCACCTTCCGCGATGAGCAGGGTGCGAGCCTGTCCGATGTTGCGCGGCTGGACACGCTGGTCACCGTGGTCGACGCGGTGAGCTTTCCGGGCGATTTGGACGGCGCCGATGCGCTGGCCGATCGCGGCGAGTCCCTGGGCGAGGAGGATCAGCGCAACCTCGCCGAGCTGCTGGTAGATCAGGTCGAGTTTGCCGACATCATCGTCATCAACAAGGCCGACCTCGTGAGCAGCGACGAGCGCCGGCGCCTCAAGCACGCGCTGCGCCAGCTCAACCGCTCAGCAGAGATTCTGGAGGCGAGCTATTGCCGGGTGCCATTGAGCGCAGTGCTCGACACAGGCCGATTCGATTTCGCACGCGCCGCGCAGGCGCCCGGCTGGCTCAAAACGCTGCGGGGCGAGGAATCCTCTGAGAGCGACGAGTACGGCGTCACCAGCTTCGTCTACCGCGCCCGGCGGCCCTTTCACCCCGAGCGCTTCTACGCGGCCATGCAGCGGGACTGGCCGGGGAACCTGCTGCGCTCTAAGGGCTGGTTTTGGCTGGCGACCCGCCATGACCTCGCGGGCAGCTGGTCGCAGGCGGGTGGATTGGTGCGCCACGGCGCCGCCGGCTGGTGGTGGGACGCAGCGGCTGCCGAAGATTGGCCCGAAGACCCGGCACAGCGCGCCCGCATCGAGGCGGCCTTCGATGGCCCCTACGGCGACCGCCGACAGGAGCTGGTTTTCATCGGTCAGCACCTGGACGAGAGCGCGATGCGCGCACGCCTGGATGCCTGCCTGCTCAACGACGCCGAGTTGGCGCTGGGTCCGGCCGGCTGGCGGGCGCTGTATGACCCCTTTCCGAATTGGCTCCAAGATGCGGATGCCGCCTGAGGTCTGCGCCAGCTACCGGTCCAGCGCGCCTTGAGGGGACCGCGAAAAATGCCTTCCATGGCATTTGTCGAGACGCGAAGCGAAAACGCGGTTTCCGCTTCGCGCCATTGCTCAAGCGCTTAGGCGCTTGAGCAATGGCGGGGCATCCTGCCTCGCACGGACCCCTCGAATTTTTCGAGGGCCCCTAACACGCCCGCGCTCCATCGCAAGAGCTCAGGAGCCACCATGTCAAGCCAAGACCACTCGCCGGCAGGCGCTGACCCCTCCGGCTATGCCGCGGAGCTGTTTCCGTCAAACTACGCAAGCTGGCGCCATTGCATCGAGGTCAAGTGCGGGCTGCGCCTCACCCGCGACTATGTGCAGGCGCGCCTCGCGGTGCTGAGCGACCCCGGCCGGGAAGAAACCGAGCGCTTCATCCGCACCTACGGGCGGGCGTACTGGCAACAGGTGGTCGCCTGGTTTCGACAGGCCGCCGAGGACATGCTCTGAAAGGCTCGCATTGCTGTAGACAGAGCGCTTGCGACGGCGCAGCAGGCGGGCTTGTTGCACTACAGAGCCGACACTTCGTCGGCGGAGCCGAAGATCTCGATTCCCAGGCGCTCCGCCACCGGTCGCGCCTCCGGGCGGACCATCGGCGAGATGACGATCTTGCGCGTCGCGGTGCGGCCGTGGCGGCGCTGATAGTAGTCCACCTTGCGCTCGAAGGTGTAGATGTCGGCCTTCGACATGGATGATTTCAGCTCGCAGAGGATCAGCTCGCCGTTGCGCACGATGCTGTCGATCTCGACCTGATCCGGCACGCCGAAGACGGTCCCTTCGTCATCGAATTCGTTGACGTTGATCACCTCGACCCCGAAGGACTCCTCCAGGATGCCCTTCAGCGCGGCGCGGAAGCTGGCCTCGGAGGCCAGGCCCCAGCGCGCCCCCAGCGC
>NZ_CAJXWY010000084.1 GCF_913062725.1 uncultured Thiohalocapsa sp. | reverse complement strand
GCAAGACACCAACCCCCTCCACACTCACATCGCCAACCTCCAGGAACGCCTCGCGTCCCTGAGGGGGTATCTTTGACTACGCGGGCAAGCAAGCGCGTCTGACCGAGGTGCTGCGCGAGCTCGAGGCGCCGGAGGTCTGGAGCGACCCGGCGCGGGCGCAGAGCCTCGGGCGCGAGCGGGTGGCGCTGGAGCACATCGTGCACACCATGGACGCGCTGGTCGCCGGTCTCGGCGATGCGGCGGACCTGCTGGCCATGGCCATCGACGAGGGCGATGCGGCCACCGTCGACGCCGTCGCCGCGGACCTGGCGGGCTTCGAGGCGCGCGTCGGCGCGCTGGAGTTCCGCCGCATGTTCTCGGGCGAGATGGACGCCGCCAACGCATTCCTGGACATTCAGGCGGGCTCCGGCGGTACCGAGGCCCAGGACTGGGCGGAGATGCTGCTGCGCATGTACCTGCGCTGGGCGGAGGGCCATGGCTTCAGTACCGAGCTCATGGAAGTCTCGCCGGGGGAGGTCGCCGGCATCAAGTCCGCGACCGTCGCCGTACAGGGCGATCACGCCTTCGGCTGGCTGCGCACCGAGACCGGTGTGCATCGCCTGGTGCGCAAATCGCCGTTCGACGCGGGCAACCGCCGCCACACCTCCTTCGCCGCGGTCTTCGTGTCGCCGCAGATCGACGACTCCGTGCACATCGACATCAATCCCGCGGACCTGCGCATCGACGTCTACCGCGCCTCCGGCGCCGGCGGCCAGCATGTCAACCGCACCGAGTCGGCCGTGCGCATCACGCATCACCCCACCGGCATCGTGGTGCAGTGCCAGAACGACCGCTCCCAGCACAAGAACAAAGACCAGGCCATGAAGCAGCTCAAGGCCAAGCTCTACGAGCTGGAGCTGCAACAGCGCCGCGCCGCCGCCCAGGCCGTGGAAGACAGCAAGGCCGACATCGGCTGGGGCAGCCAGATCCGCTCCTATGTGCTCGACGCCGGGCGCATCAAGGATCTGCGCACCAGCGTCGAGACCGGCAACACCCAGGCGGTGCTCGACGGCGCCCTGGACCCATTCATCGAGGCGAGCCTGAAAAGCGGTCTGTGAGTCCGCCCTCGCGCCGGGGCGGGTCGTCGGCGCCGGGCGCACGCGGTGCGCTCGCCGCGCGTCGCTGGTCGCCGCCGGGCGCGCTGCCCCCGGCCGCCGGTGCCGCCGCCGCCGCCGCGCCGCGCCGCCGCCGGCTGGCGCCCAGGCCCGTATAGCAAGGTTGTTGTAATCATGAACGAGACGCCGCCGAACAACGCCCACCCGCCGCCCGCGCCGGGCGCGCCGGACGAGCACAAGCTCATCGCCCAGCGGCGCGCCAAGCTGCAGGCCCTGCGCGCGCAGGGCAACGCCTTCCCCAACGACTTCCGCCGCACTGTCGTCGCCGGCGAGCTGCATGCCGCGTACGGCGCCCTCGACGCCGCGGCGCTCGAGGCCCGCCCGGTGCGCGCCACGGTGGCCGGGCGGCTCATGAGCCGGCGCCTCATGGGCAAGGCCAGCTTCGCCCACCTGCAGGACATGTCCGGGCGCATCCAGCTGTTCCTGCAGCGGGATCTGCTCGGCGCCGACGACTACACCTGGTTCAAGCAGGCGCTCGACATCGGCGACATCGTCGGCGCCTCGGGGCCGCTGTTTAAGACCCGCACCGGCGAGCTGTCCATCAAAGTCGACCGGCTGCGGCTGCTGACCAAGGCCCTGCGGCCGCTGCCGGAGAAGTGGCACGGCCTGTCGGATCAGGAGGGCCGCTACCGCCAGCGCTACCTCGACCTGATCATGAACGCCTCGGCGCGGGACACCTTCCGCACCCGCACCCGCATCGTCCAGTTCATCCGCGCCTTCCTCGATGGCCGCGACTTCCTGGAGGTCGAGACGCCGATGATGCAGGCCATCCCCGGCGGCGCGGTGGCCCGGCCCTTCGTCACCCACCACAACGCGCTGGACATGCAGCTGTTCCTGCGCATCGCCCCGGAGCTGTACCTGAAGCGCCTGGTGGTGGGCGGCTTCGAGCGCGTCTACGAAATCAACCGCAACTTCCGCAACGAGGGTCTCTCCACCCGCCACAACCCCGAATTCACCATGCTCGAGCTCTACCAGGCCTACGCCGATTATGCGGACCTGATGGACCTCACCGAGGATCTGCTGCGGGCCATGGCGCAGGCGGTGCTCGGCGGCCCGCAGCTGCACTACCAGGGCGCCACCTACGACCTCGCCCGGCCGTTCGCGCGCATGACGCTGCGCGAGTCCATCCTGCACTTCAACCCGGACCTGACCGCTGCCGACCTCGACGATGCCGGGCGCGCCCGGGCCGTCGCCGCGCACCTGGGCATCCCCCTCAAGCCCCATGATGGCCTCGGCAAGGTACAGGTGGAGCTGTTCGAGAAGACCGTCGAGCACCGGCTCATGCAGCCCACCTTCATCACCGCCTATCCCACCGAAACCTCGCCCCTGGCCCGGCGCAACGACGCCGACCCCTTCGTCACCGACCGCTTCGAGCTGTTCATCGGCGGCCGCGAGATCGCCAACGGCTTCTCCGAGCTCAACGACGCCGAGGATCAGGCCGAGCGCTTCCGCCGCCAGGTCGCCGAGCAGGATGCGGGGGATCTGGAAGCCATGCACTTCGACGCCGACTACATCCGCGCCCTGGAGCACGGCATGCCGCCCACCGCCGGGGAGGGCATCGGCATCGACCGGCTGGTGATGCTGTTCACCGACGCCCCCTCCATCCGCGACGTGCTGCTGTTTCCGCACCTGCGCCCGCAGGCGTGAGCGCCGCAGGCATCCCGGCATGGCCCACCCCGGCGTCTGGCACGCGCCGGCGCTGAGGGCACCGGCGGCGTCCCGCGCCCGCGCGCGCGTAGCCCGCACAAGTTGTTTCTCCGCGGACCGCAGGGTCCGCACCACCCAGTAGTCCAACCCCCATGCACTCCATCCGCCGGGACTGGCTCTCCAACATCCGCAACGACCTGCTCGCCGGCCTGGTGGTCGCGCTGGCGCTCATCCCCGAGGCCATCGCCTTCTCCATCATCGCCGGCGTCGACCCCAAGGTCGGGCTCTACGCCTCCTTCAGCATCGCCGTGGTCACCGCCATCGTCGGCGGGCGCCCGGGCATGATCTCCGCCGCCACCGCCGCCATGGCCGTGCTCATGGTGGACCTGGTGGCCGACCATGGCCTGCAGTACCTGCTCGCGGCGACGGTGCTCACCGGCGTGCTGCAGGTGCTCGCCGGCGCCCTGCGGCTCGGCAATCTCATGCGCTTCGTCTCGCGCTCGGTGATCACGGGCTTCGTCAACGCCCTGGCCATCCTGATCTTCCTGGCGCAGCTGCCGGAGATCACCGGCGCGCAGCTGACCTGGGAGGTGTACGCGGTGCTGGCGGCGGGCCTGGCCATCATCTACCTGCTGCCCCGGCTCACCAAGGCCGTGCCCTCGCCGCTGGTGGCCATCGTCCTGCTGACGGGCGTGGTGATCTATCTGGACCTGGACATCCGCACCGTCGGCGACATGGGCCAGATGCCCGACAGCCTGCCGGTGTTCCTGCTGCCGGACATTCCGCTGACCCTGGAGACGCTGTGGATCATCCTGCCGGTGTCCGCCACCCTGGCGGTGGTGGGGCTGCTGGAGTCCATGATGACGGCGACCATCGTTGATGATCTGACGGACTCCAAGAGCGACAAGAACCGCGAATGCGTCGGCCAGGGCGTGGCCAACGTCGCCACCGGCTTTCTCGGCGGCATGGCCGGCTGCGCCATGATCGGCCAGACCGTCATCAACGTGCAGTCCGGCGGCCGCGGGCGGCTCTCCACCCTGGTGGCCGGCGTCTTCCTGCTGCTGCTGGTGGTGTTCGCCAACGACTGGGTGGCGCAGATCCCCATGGCCGCCCTGGTGGCGGTGATGATCATGGTCTCCATCGGCACCTTCAACTGGGCCTCGTTCCGCAACCTGCGCGAACACCCCCTCGACGCCAACGTGGTCATGATCGCCACCGTGGCGGTGACGGTGCTCACCCACGACCTCGCCCGGGGCGTGCTGGTGGGCGTGCTGTTGTCCGGCTTCTTCTTCGCGCACAAGGTCAGCCGGGTGCTCTACGTCGGCTCCACCCCGGCGCGGGAGGGCCGCGAGCGCGTCTACCACGTGGTGGGGCAGGTGTTCTTCTCCTCCGCCGACCAGTTCGTCGCCGCCTTCGACTACAAGGAAGTCATCGAGCAGGTGACCATCGACGTCAGCCGGGCGCACTTCTGGGACATCACCGCCGTCACCGCCCTGGACAAGGTGGTGCTCAAGTTCCGCCGCGAGGGCACGGCGGTGACGGTGGCGGGCCTGAACGCGGCCAGCCGCACCCTGGTCGACCGCTTCGCGGTGCACGACAAGCCCGACGCCGTCGCCGACCTGATGGGCCACTGAGCCAGGACACCCCCCATGCGAGACGCCCCCAAAGTACTGGCCTGCGTGGACCAGTCCCACTTCGCCGACACGGTCACCGACGCCGCCGCCTGGGCCGCCCGGCGCCTGGGGGCACCGCTGGAGCTGCTGCACATCCTGGACCGCGAGGGGCGGGTGGTGCGCGGCTCGGACCACAGCGGCGCCATCGGCGTCAATGCCCAGCAGACCCTGCTCACGGCGCTGTCCGAAGAGGATGCCGCCCGCAGCAAGGCGGCGCGCGACGCCGGGCGGGTGTTCCTCAACCGCCTGCGCGAGCGCGCCATCAGCCGCGGCGTGCGCGTGCCCGACGTGCGCCTGCGCGATGGCGATCTGGAGGAGACGCTGGTGGAGCAGCAGGCCGCGGTGGGGTTGTTTGTGCTTGGGCGGCGTGGTGAGTCCGCCGAGACCACCCAACGCGACTTAGGCCGGCATGTGGAGCGCATGGTGCGCGCGCTGAGCAAGCCCATCCTCGCGGTGACGGACGAGTTCACCGCGCCCGAGCGGGTGATGATCGCCTTCGACGGCGGCAGCATGACCCGCCGTGGCGTGGAGATGCTGGCCCGCACACCGCTCTTTGAGGGCCTGCCGGTGGACGTGGTCATGTCCGGCAAGCCGCGCCGCGATGCCGACAAACAACTCGACTGGGCGCGGCAGACGCTGGCCGCCGCCGACTACGACGTGAAGACGGCGATGCTCCCCGGTGATACCGAGCGCGTCATCGCCCGCTACATCCACGACCAGGGCATCGACATGCTGCTCATGGGCGCCTACGGCCACTCCCCCCTGCGCAGCCTGCTCCTGGGCAGCAAGACCAGCGATCTGCTGCGCGCGGCCAGGGTGCCGACGCTGCTGCTGCGCTGAGCGGCGCCCGCGCCCTCGGGTCGTGCACCCGCGCCCCGCGCAGGCCCGCATCACGGGCACCGGCCCATCGCGGCCGACCATTGGCCCCTGAAATCGGCGGCTGTGGCTGCGGCCGGTGCACAGGCGAGCGCGAGCGCCAGGGTGGCGAACTGCAGTGGGGGGGCTTTGGTGGGGCTGGCCATGATGAGGGGTCTTCGGGCATGACGACGCCAGGGTCAGGCTGTGTCGGGGTGTTTGCGGCCCGTCACTCGGGCAGTACCTCCACGGCGATGGGCGCGCCCCAAACGCGGCGGATGATGGTCGCGGCCGTCGCCGGTGCCGGCGCGCTGGTCCAGCAGCGGACATGGCCCGCGGGCGGACCCGCGCGCAGCAGTTGGGTGTCGCTGAGCCGATGCCGCAGCTGGCGGGCCACGGCGCCGCCGGCATCCGTGATGGTGATCCCGGGCCCCGCGATGTCCTGGATCAGACCGCGCACCAGGGGATAATGGGTGCACCCCAGCACCAGGGTGTCGGCGCCGCGCTCCAGCAGTGGCAGCAGCAGATCGGTGAGCAGCGCCCGCAGGGCCGCGGCGCCGAAGTCCCCGGCCTCGATGAGCTCCACCAGGCCGGGGCAGGGCTGGGTGAGCACCTCGACGGCGCCGTGGAAGCGCCCCCGCAGGGCCTCGAACTTGTCGCTCTTGAGTGTGCCACTGGTGGCCAGCACGCCGACGACGCCGCTGCGGGTGCAGGCCGCCGCCGGCTTCACGGCGGGCTCCATGGCAATGATGGGCAGCGCGTGGCGCGCGCGCAGCTGGGCGGCGGCGGCGCCGGTGGCCGTGTTGCAGGCGATAACGATGGCCTTGGCGCCCTGCGCAACCAGAAAATCGGTCACGCGCCCGGCGCGGGCGCGAATCTGCGCCTCCGGGCGGTCGCCGTAGGGGGCGTAGCCGGAGTCGGCGACGTAGAGCAGATCCTCGGCGGGCAGCAGCCGGCGGATGTCCGCCAACACGGTGAGGCCGCCGACGCCGGAGTCGAAGACGCCGATGGGCGCATCGGCCCGGCGGCGGCTCGCCGCCGGCGCTGACCGCGGATCAGCCGCGCTCAGCGCAGGGTCTGCCGCCGGCGTCGTCATGGGGCGGGGGCTCGCCGCTGGCCGGCTTGAGCCAAGGGCGCGCCGCCGACGTCGAGGCGGCGCCTGTCAGGCGGCGTCGCCGAAGCCATAGGCGGGCGCACGCAGCCGCAGCAGCGGGCCGTCGTCGCCGAGCTGCAGCCCGTCGCCCTCGGCGGCGGCGATCTCTGCCACCACCAGCAGCTCCCAATGACCCGGTGCGCTGGCGCGGGCATCCACGACCCGCCCGGGGCCTTGCTCGGAGGTGCTGCCCGGGGCGCTCAGCAGATCGCCGGCCGTGGGTGGCGTATCCGTGTCCACCTCGGCGATGTACATGCGCCGCTTGAGCTTGCCCAGGTATTGCATGCGGGCGACCACCTCCTGGCCGGTGTAGCAGCCCTTGTGGAAGCTCACACCGTCGATGAGCTGCATGTTCGCCATCTGCGGCACGAAGGCATCCGCCGTCGCCGGCAACACCGTTGGGATGCCGGCACGGATGTCGTGCAGCGCCCAGATGTCTGGATTGGCCTCGACGGCGCCGGCGGCGGCCGCCCCCTCCCAGAGCGCTTGGGCGTCGGCGGCGGGGCCGATGAACAGATAGCGGGGGACCGGGCCGGCGATGCGGATGAGGGCGGCCTCACCGCTGCGAACCATGTCATTGTCGCCTTCGGGCAGGCTGCCGAACCCGGCCGCCAGCGGCTCGCGGGCGCAGTCGCCGATGACGCCAAGGCACACCAGGGCGTCGCTGGCGTCGTCGATGCTGGCCTGGGCGCGGAGCTTGAACATGCGCAGGCGCTTCAGCAGCGCTTCCATCTGGCTGCGCGGCAGCACCAGGAGAAGACGTTCCCGCAGGCGCAACAGCCGGAAGTTGGCCAGCATCCGGCCCTTGGGGCTGCAATGGCTGCTGAGCTGGGTGTGGCTGTCAGAGAGCTCGCGCACGTCGTTGCTCACCTGCCCCTGCAGGAAGTCCGCCGCCTCGGGTCCGCCGACGGCGATGAGCCCGAGGTGGGAGAGGTCCGTCAGGGCGCAGTTGGAATCGGCGGGTGCGGCGTCGAAGTGCGCCGCCCCGTCGTCGCCGACGGCGCCGCCGCGCGCGGCGATGAAGGCTTGCCAGTCCTGGTTCATGGTGTCTCGTCTCGCTTGCTTGTGGTGCCGGGAACGGGCAGGCTTGAGAGCATAGCGGCTGCCCGGATGAGCGTCGATGGATCTCGCCGCCCCATGTGGGGCCGATGCAGCGCCGTTTCGCAGCACAGCCGCATGCCGAAGATCACCGGGAGATCACCGGGGCGCCCATGTCCGGCGTGCCGGCAGTCTATGCTGGCCAAGCCACCGTCCCGTCCAAGCCCGTTCGATCCAAATCCAATAGCGCGTCTTTCTTAGTCCATGCCAGTCGCCGCCGACAGCCTCGTGCTCTACAAAATCCATCCCGCCCGCGTGCTGAGCGTCGGCGACAAAATCGAGATCGAGCTGGAGGGCGGTCAGAGCAAGCGCGTGCGGCCCAAGGACATCACCCCCCTGCACCCCGGTCCGCTCAAGCGTCTGGCGGAGTTACAGGAGCCCGGCACGGCGCAGCTGGAAGAGGCCTGGGAACTGCTGGAGGGCGCGGAGACCGACCTCAAGGAGCTCGCCGAGCTGATCTTCGACGCCTTTACGCCCGCCAGTGCCTGGGCCGTCTGGCGATTGCTGGACGAAGGCCTCTACTTCCAGGGCACGCCCGATGCCATTTTGCCCCGAGCGCGCGAGGCCATCGAGCAGGACCGTGCCGAGCGTGAGGCCAAGGCCCGCGCTGAGCAGGAATGGGCGGATTTCATGGAGCGGCTCGGCGCGGGGCGCATCATCGATGCGGACCGTGCCCGGCTCGCCGAGGTGGAGCGCCTCGCCAACCAGCAGGGGGAGCATAGCCGCATCCTCAAGGCCCTGGATCTGCCGGAAACGCCGCAGGCCGCCCACCGGCTGCTGGTCGGCGTCGGCTATTGGCCCCCGGAGCACAATCCCTATCCGGCGCGCAGCAAGGTGCCGGTCACCGACCCGGTCCTGCCGGTGCCGGCGCTGCCGGATGAGGAGCGCCTGGATCTCACCCATCTGCCGGCCTTTGCCATCGACGACGAGGGCAACCAGGACCCAGATGATGCGGTGAGCATCGACGGCGAGCGTATCTGGGTGCATGTGGCCGATGTCGCCGCGCTGGTGACGCCCGATGACGCGCTGGACCGCGAGGCCCGCGCCCGCGGCGCCAACCTCTACCTGCCCGAGGGGATCGTCAACATGCTGCCGGCGGCGATCACCGAGCAGCTGGGCCTGGGCCTGCGGGAGACCTCGCCAGCCCTCTCCTTCGGTGTCACCTTGGATGACGACGGTCGGCTCTCGGCGATCGAGATCCGCCCCAGTTGGATCCGCGCCCAGCGCCTGACCTATGCCGAGGCCGAGGCGCGGCTCGCCGAGGCCCCCTTCGCCGCCCTCAACGCCGCCGCCGAGCGCTACCGCGCCCGCCGCCAGGCCCAAGGCGCCGCCGGTATCGACCTGCCGGAGGTGAGCGTGCGCCTGCGCGACGGCGAGATCGTCATCCGCGCCATCGACCGCCATGGCTCCCGCGCCATGGTCACGGATCTGATGCTGATGGCCGGCGAGGCGGCTGCCACCTGGAGCGGCGCGCGTGGCATCCCCATTCCCCATGCCACCCAGCCGCCGCCGGACAGCATCCAGCAGCCCCAGGGGATGGCGGCCATGCACGCCTATCGGCGCCAGTTCAAGCCGAGCCGCACCAGCATCGAGCCCGGGCCGCACTTCGGCTTGGGGCTCGATGCCTACGCCCGCGCCACCAGCCCGCTGCGGCGCTATGCGGATTTGCTTGTTCACCAGCAGGTGCGCGCGGCGCTGCGCGGTGACGAGCCGCTGAGCGCGGAGCAGGTGAGCGCCCGCGCCGGCGAGGCGGATCAGGGCGGCATCGCCGTGCGTCGCGCCGAGCGTCAGTCCAACCAGCACTGGAAGCTCTTGTACCTGAAGCGCCGCAAGGCCTGGCAGGGCGAGGGCATCGTCGTCGAGGTCGGCGAGCGCAAGCACGGCGTCATCATTCCGGCGCTGGCGCTGGAGACCAAGCTGCGGGCCAAGACCGACCTGACCCTGGATCAGCGCCTGGAGCTTGGTGTGGCCGAGGTGGACCTCTATGACCTGGATGCGCGGTTTCGGGTGCTTGGCTGAGCGGGCGCATGGCCAGGCAGATCACCCGTCCAACGCAGCCTCGGCGACCATAGGCCGGACCTCGCGGCGCTTGGCCACTATTTCGTGTTAGCTTCCGACGCGCCTGCACGGAGCATATCGGTCGGGCCGATGTGGGAAGTCACCCACTGCGTGTTGGGGCATCCGGCTTCGCCTTGGCGCAGCCCGACCGGCGCGGCGCATGCGTCGCCGTCAGTCGGTGGTGGCCGTTGGCACGTCGGCCGGGCTCGCCGCCGCTGGTGCGGCCGGCGGCTGTTGTGGTGCCGCGGCTGCCTCGGGCGCCGGCAGCAGCGCCACCGCCCGCTTGAAGTCCGCTGGGCTCAGATACTGGATGACCACACCGCCGTCGTCGTCGCGGGCGATGTCCATGCCCAGCTCCGGATACAGCCAGTGCACGATGCCGGAGGCTTCGGTGCGCTTTTCGGCGGGCTCGCCGAATCTGCCAGCGATATCCCGCGGCTCCAGGCTCTTCCAGGGCAGGTAGGTCAGGATGCGCACAGGCGCGTCCGCGAGCCGCTCCACGTCGACGGGGTCCAGCTTCACCTTGCGGCTGCCGCTGCCGGTCTTGCTGATGCGAAGCCCGCGCTCGTACATGGCGTCGATCTCGTCTGCGGGCACGCCTAGCGTGATGATCCAATCCGCCTTCAGGTTGCTCAGGAAAATGTTGTCGAAGTAGACCTCGACGGTGCGGCTGCCGTCCGGGTTCTCGAACAGATTGATCTTGCCTTCTTCGCCCAGCAAGGTGCGTGCGTCGGCGAGTGTGCTCTCGCCGATGGTCAGATCGAACACCCGCGTGCTGCCAGCGGCGTCCCGGCTGACGTCCCAGGGATAGAGCTTCAAGCCGGCGCGCTCGTCCGGCAGGACGGACAGGAGCAGCATGATGCCGATGAAGAGCATGGCCGCGGCGGCCAGCGTGGAGAGGATGATTTTGCGGTCCATGCGCTCAGCGCTTCGAGTGGGTCACGTGTACCTAGAAATTAGTCGAGCATCAAGGCAGCGACCACGTCACGCCCTTCGCTGACCAGGATGTTGTAGGTGCGGCAGGCGGCACCCGTGTCCATCACCTCCACGCCGATGCCGCGCTCCAGCAGCGCGAAGTGCACCTCGGGGCTCGGGAAGCACTGGCGTGAGCCCGTGCCCAGGATCAGCACCTGCGTGGCGTCGCCCACCACCGCCTCCAGGTGGGCGATGCTCAGGGCGTCCACATGCTCCGGTCCCCAATCCACCAGCACCTGCTCGGCGGACACCGCGATGCTGCGGGCATAGTCGCGGCCGTTGACGCGGACTCGCCCCTCGCCGTAAGCCTCGATGACGTTGGCGCCGGTGTCGTCGATCTCTGCGAATTTCATGTCAGCGGCCGATGGTATGTGGAAGGTCTGTCCGCGTGCGTTGATGCGCATGGTAAAAACTGGCTCCGGCACGCATGAAAATAAAGGTCAGGGCAGGTGCAGCGTCGACATAGGTGTTGCTGGTCTGAGGGTACAGCCCGAGAGCCCCAGCACGGTACCGTCGCCGCTTCGTCGATCAGTTCCATACGCGCACCAGACGGCAGGATGGAACTCTTTGCCAGCGAGCAGGCTCGGATGCGCCAAGGGCTGGAGCACTACCGCGCGCGCCACCCCCACGCAAGCGACAGCGGCCACTGGGAAGTACTCGAACAGCTCTACCGACTCTACCGACGTGAGGCGCCTGATATGGCCTATACCCTGGAACAATTTCTGCGCGAGACCCACGAGATGGTCATCGACGAGGCCATCCGCAGCAATCCGGAGGCGATCCTCAAGCGGTTCGGTCCTGAGGACCGGCTCCGGGGGCTTGATCCGGAGGACCGGCTCCGGGGGCTTGATCCGGAGGA
>NZ_CAJXWY010000083.1 GCF_913062725.1 uncultured Thiohalocapsa sp. | reverse complement strand
AAACCGATTCGTATATTTTTTGGCAGTAGCACACGGATAAGACCGAATCCTGAGCCTAAGTCGGACAGGCTCCTAGGGTCCGGCACCGGCATTCGATCGCTCTGCCCCCCAGCCCCAGCACCAGCGCCCGGTCCCGCGCCATGCGCATTCACTTCACAAAGATGCACGGCCTGGGTAATGACTTCGTCGTGCTCGACGGCGTGCGCCAGCGCATCGCCCTCACGCCCGCGCTGGTGGCGCAGCTCGCCGAGCGCCGGTTTGGCGTCGGCTGCGATCAGGTGCTGCTGGTGGAGCGCGCGCGGCTGCCGCAGACGGACTTCCACTACCGCATCTTCAATGCCGACGGCACCGAGGTGGAGCAGTGCGGCAACGGCGCCCGCTGCTTCGCCCGCTTCGTCCACGATACGGGCCTCACCGACAAAACCGAGATCCCCGTGGGCACCGCCGCCGGCCCCATCCTGCTCCGGCTGCGGCCGGACGGCCAGGTGAGCGTGGATATGGGGGTGCCCAGGCTCGCGCCGGCGGAGATCCCATTCATCGCCGCGCAGCAGGCGATCGCCTACACCCTGGAAGTGGACGACGGCCGCATGACCATCGGCGCCGTCTCCATGGGTAACCCCCATGCGGTGCTGCGGGTGGCCGATGTGGACCAGGCCCCCGTCACCCGGCTCGGACCCCGCATCGAGCACCATGCCCGCTTCCCGAACCGGACGAATGTGGGTTTTCTGCAAATCCAAGACCGCGGCCGGGGCCGTCTGCGAGTCTGGGAACGTGGTGCCGGCGAGACACTCGCCTGCGGTACCGGCGCCTGCGCAGCCGTGGTAGCGGGGCGTTTGTGGGATGCGCTCAACGCTGACGTTGCAGTCACGCTACCGGGTGGAACACTTGTGATACATTGGGACGGTGTGGGCGAGCCGGTGCAGATGACCGGGCCCGCGACTCACGTGTTCGACGGAGACATCGACCTATGAGCAGCCGCCCAAGATCCGGGGATTCATCGTCCCGTGAGCCGGTGCCGGGCGAGGCCCCCATGACGGCGGCGGCGGCGCCGGCTGCCGCCGACGACGATCAGGCCATCGCCGGCTACCTGCTGCAACATCCCGATTTCCTCACACGCCACCCGGACGTGCTGGCGCAACTGCAGGTCCCCCACGATGTCGACGGCGCCGTGTCGCTGATCGAGCATCAGGTGGCGGTGCTGCGCCAGCAACTGGCCAACGAGCGCAGTCGGCTCAACCACCTGCTGGCGCGGGCGCACGAGTACGACCGGCTCGCCGCCCGGCTGCACGAGCTCACGGTACAGCTCATCACCGTGCCCGACCTGGAGCGGGCCTGCGCGGCGCTGGATGCGGTGTTGCGTGAGCAGTTCAAGGCCGAAGCCGTGGCCATCAAGCTCTTCCCGGTGGACCCCGCGCAACGCGCCAGCGACCCGGTGCTGCAGGCCTTCGCAACATTCACCGACCGCGACCACTCCGTCTGCGGACCGCTGTCGCCGGGCCAGGCGCAGCCGCTGTTCGGCGCCGATGCGCAGAGGGTTCAGTCCGCGGCGCTGGTGCCCATGCGTGGCACCGCGCAGGGCGGCGTGCTGGCCATCGGCAGCCGCGACCCCAAACGCTTCACCGCCGACATGGGCACCGAGCTGCTGGATCGCCTGGGGGCCATCGCCGGCGCCAAGCTCACCGACCTGGCCCACCGCCGGGGTTAGCGCCGCCGCCAGCGCCATCGCCTGTCCATGCCAGAGCACACCGACACCGCCGCCCCCAACCGCGCCGCGGCCGCCACCGGCGACCCCTGGCTCGACGCCTTCCTGCACCACCTCGCGCACGAGCGCCGGCTCTCTCCGCACACGCTGCACAACTACCGGCGCGACCTCGTGCGCTTGCTCGCCTGGCGGGCCGAGCAGTCGCTGCCCGATTGGACCGCACTCAGCGACGGCCAGGTGCGCCGCTATGTGGCGGACCGCCACCGCGCAGGCCTGTCCGCGCGCACCCTGGCGCGGGAGCTCTCGGCGCTGCGCAGCCTGTTCGAATACCTGCTGCGCGAAGGTGCCGCGACGCACAATCCGGCGCGCACCGTCCGCCCGCCCAAGGCCAGGCGGCGGCTACCGAACACCTTCGACCCCGACCAGCTGGGCGCACTCATCGACGCCGGCCCGGATCAGGGCGGCGACACCGAGCCGCTCGGCCTGCGCGACACCGCCATGGTGGAGCTGCTCTACTCCTCCGGACTGCGGCTGGCGGAGCTCATCGGCGTCGACACCCGCGACATCGACCCCGCCGACGCCACACTCACCGTCCTCGGCAAGGGCGCCAGAACCCGCCGCGTGCCGGTGGGGCGGGCTGCGCTCGCCGCCATCGAGCGCTGGCTTGCGGTGCGCGGCCTCCTGGCGGCGCAGGACGAGCCGGCGCTCTTCGTGAGCGCCCGGGGCCGGCGCATCCACCCGCGCACCGTACAGCAGCGCCTGCGGCTGTGGGCCGAGCGCCGCGCCGCCACCCACAACCTGCATCCGCATCTGCTGCGCCACTCCTGCGCCAGCCACCTGTTAGAGTCCTCCGGTGACCTGCGCGCCGTGCAGGAGATGCTCGGCCACGCCGACATCAGCACCACGCAGATCTACACCCACCTCGACTTCCAGCACCTGGCCCAGGTCTACGACAACGCCCATCCGCGGGCGAAGCGCAAGCGCTGAGCGCGGCCGCCGCCGAGTCAATGACATGCCCGCCAAGCGCGTCGTCCTCTACAGCGCCGGCAACTGCCCACATTGCAAGCGTGCAAAGGCGTTCCTGCAGCGCCAGGGCATCGCCTACCGGGAGATGGACATCACCCGCAACCCCCGTGCCCGCAAAGCGCTGGAGCGCCTCGGCGCCCGCGGCGTCCCAACGCTGCTCATCGGCGACGCGCGCCTCGACGGCTTCGACGAGCAACGCTTCTGGCGTCTGTACGGCAAGGGCGGCGGCAGTGGCTAGGGGTGGTGCGCGCTCAACCCAATCGCTACCCGGAGCCCTCGCCCCGAGCCACCGCCGTCGCCCCAGGCGGGCGCCCGCGCGCATGACCTCGGGCAACGCTGGCCCTACTGCCGTCCGGGCCATCTCGGCGTACAATGGCGGATTTCGACCCGGGCCGTGACCCACGGCGGCCCGGAGCACCCCATGCCCGAGCACGACACAAGCGCAATGGAACAATTTCACGGCACGACCATCCTCGGTGTGCGCCGCAACGGCGCCGTGGTCATCGGCGGCGACGGCCAGGTCTCACTGGGGCAGACGGTCATGAAGGGCAACGCCCGCAAGGTACGCCGCCTCTACAAGGGGCAGGTGCTCGCCGGCTTCGCCGGCGCCACCGCCGACGCCTTCACGCTGTTCGAGCGCTTCGAGGGCAAGCTCGAGAAGCACCAGGGCAACCTCACCCGCGCCGCCGTGGAGCTGGCCAAAGACTGGCGCACCGATCGCATGCTGCGGCGCCTGGAGGCCATGCTCTGTGTCGCCGATCGCGACGCCTCCCTCATCATCAGCGGCACCGGCGATGTGCTGGAGCCCGAGTACGACCTCATGTCCATCGGCTCCGGCAGCGGCTTTGCGCAGGCGGCGGCCCGGGCGCTGCTGGAGCACACCGAACTGTCCGCCCGGCAGATCGTCGAGCAGGCCTTGGGCATCGCCGCCGACATCTGCATCTATACCAATCACAATTTGGTGCTGGAGGCGCTCGGCGCAGACTAGTGCCGTGCCGCCGGGCGCCGCCGATGCGGCCGTGACCCCCCAAGGGGTGGCGTCGCGTCGGCGCGCGACCATAACCGCAACCCCCGGTGATCAGCGCTCCGCCCTGCTGCAACCGCCGCCGCCCCCGCACCCACCCGCCCGCCGACGGCAGCACGCCGCACGGGCCCCGACCCCTCGCAGGCAGCCATGTCCGACATCACCCCCAAGCGCATCGTCGCCGAGCTCGACAAGCACATCATCGGCCAGGACGCCGCCAAGCGCGCCGTGGCCATCGCCCTGCGCAACCGCTGGCGGCGGGCGCAGATCCCCGAGCCCATGCGCTCGGAGATCACGCCCAAGAACATCCTCATGATCGGCCCCACCGGCGTCGGTAAGACCGAGATCGCCCGCCGGCTCGCGCGCCTTGCAGAGGCCCCGTTCATCAAGATCGAAGCCACCAAGTTCACCGAAGTGGGCTATGTCGGGCGCGATGTGGAGTCCATCGTGCGCGATCTGGCGGACATCGCCATCAAGATGGAGCGCGAGAAGGACATGGAGGCCAACGCCGGCAAGGCCGAGGCCGCCGCCGAAGAGCGCATCCTCGACGCCCTGCTGCCCAAGCCCTCGGGCTTCGAAGAAGACAGCCAAGGCGCCGGCGCCGGCGCCGGCACCCGGGAGAAATTCCGCACCCGGCTGCGCGCCGGCGAGCTGGACGAAAAAGAGATCGACGTCGAGGTGAGCATCAGCCTCGGCGTCGAGATCATGGCACCGCCCGGCATGGAAGAAATGACCAACCAGCTGCAGGGACTCTTCCAGAACCTCGGCAGCAACCGCACCAAACGCCGGCGCATGCGCATCGCCGACGCCCGCAAGGTGCTCAAGGACGAGGAAGCCGCCAAGCTGGTGAACGAAGAGGACATGAAGCAGCGGGCGCTCAGAAATGTGGAGAACAACGGCATCGTCTTCCTGGACGAGCTGGACAAGGTCACCCGCCGGGCGGAGACCGTCGGCGGCGGCGACATCTCCCGCGAGGGGGTGCAGCGCGACCTGCTGCCGCTGGTGGAAGGCAGCACCGTCTCCACCAAGCACGGCGCCATCAAGACCGACCACATCCTGTTTATTGCCTCCGGCGCCTTCCAGCTCGCCAAGCCCTCGGACCTGATCCCCGAGCTGCAGGGCCGCCTGCCCATTCGTGTGGAGCTGGACGCCCTCACCACCGACGACTTCGTGCGCATCCTCACCGAGCCGGACGAGTCCCTCACCGACCAGTACGCGGCCCTGCTCGCCACCGAAGGCGTCAAGATCACCTTCGCCGACGACGGCATCCGCCGCCTGGCGGAGATCGCCTACCAGGTCAACGAGCACGCCGAGAACATCGGCGCCCGCCGCCTGCACACCGTCATGGAGCGCCTGCTGGAAGACATCTCCTTCAACGCCGCCGAGCTGGACCGCGTCACCGTCACCATCAACGCCGCCTATGTGGACCAGAACCTGGGCGAGCTGGCGGCGGACGAGGACTTGTCGCAGTACATCCTGTAGGCGGGTGCCGGGTACGCGGTGCCGGCCAGACGCCGCCAGGGCCACACGCCGCCGATGCCGCCGCCGACGCATCGGCCGACGTCCACGGGTGTCGCGCCACGCCGGTCCGCTGGCGTTGAAGCGGCGTTGCTTTCGGCCCATTTCATCGGCTGTTTGCGCACACCATTGTCCTAAGGAGTCAGCCCATGCCCACCCCCACCGAATTCAACCTGCACCGCAACTCCCGGGTGCTCGAGATCACCTTCGACGACGGCGCCCATTTCACCCTGCCCGTGGAGCTGCTGCGGGTGTACTCGCCCTCCGCCGAGGTGCAGGGCCACGGCCCGGGCCAGCGGGTGCTGCAAACGGGCAAGGAAGAGGTCAACATCGACCACATCGAACCGGTGGGCAACTACGCCGTCTGTCTGCACTTCGACGACGAGCACAACACCGGCATCTTCTCCTGGGAGTACCTCTACAGCCTGGGCAAGAATCAGGAAGGACTCTGGAAAGACTACCTGAGCGAGCTGGAAAAGGCCGGCTACCAGCGCAAGGTCCGCCCCAGCTGACGGGCGACGCCGCGGGCGGGCGCCCGGCCCCCAGCGTCTGCTGCCAAGCCCCGCGCCCGGCGCACGCGCCTATCGCCCGGCTCCCGGCACCCCGTAGAATAGGCCCTTTGATCGCCAAGGCACCCCACCCATGTCCGACGACAAGACGCATTTCGGCTACCAGGAAGTCCCGGTCGGGGAAAAGCAGGAGCGGGTGCGCGCGGTGTTCGACTCCGTCGCATCCCGCTACGACCTGATGAACGACCTGATGTCGCTGGGCATCCATCGGCTGTGGAAACGCCGCACCATCGAGATGGCGGGCGTGCGCCGGGGCCAGCGCGTGCTCGACCTCGCCGCCGGCACCGGCGACCTCGCCGAGCGCTTCTCGCGCATCGTCGGCGGCCAGGGCGAAGTGGTGATGTCCGACATCAATCAGGCCATGCTGGAGCAGGGCCGCCAGCGGCTGGTGGACTCGGGGCGGGTGGGCAACCTGGACTATGTGCAAGCCAACGCCGAAGCCCTGCCGTTCGCATCCGACAGCTTCGATTGCATCACCATCGGCTTCGGGCTGCGCAACGTCACCCACAAACAGCTGGCGCTCAACGAGATGTACCGGGTACTGCGCCCGGGCGGGCGCGCCCTCATCCTGGAATTCTCCCATCCCACCACCAAGCCCCTGGAGAAGGCCTACGATGCCTACTCCTTCGCGGTGCTGCCGGCCCTCGGACGCCTGGTCGCCGGCGACTCGGCGAGCTACCGCTACCTGGCCGAGTCCATCCGCATGCACCCCGACCAGGACACCCTGCTCGGGATGATGGAGCAGGCGGGCTTCGAGCGCGCCGGCTACGAGAACCACACCGGCGGCATCGTCGCCATCCACCGCGGCTACAAGCTATGACGGACGACGCCGACAACACCGCAGTGCGCAACGGCATCCAACTGCCCGATGCCCTGCTCGCCGCCGCCGAAGCCACCATTAACGCCGTGCTGGCGCTGGATGCGGAGGGGGCCGCGCGCCTCGCTGCCGTCCAGGGCCAGGTGCTGGAGGTGGTGCTCACCGGCTTCGGCACGCGCATCTATGTGCTGCCCGGCGAATCGCGCCTGTTCCTCTACGCCACCTACGACGCCGAGCCCGACTGCGTGGTGCACGCCAGCCCCGTGGCGCTGCTGGGCATGGTGACCTCAGCGCACCGCGAGGACGCCGTCTTCGCCGGTGCCATCCGCATCGACGGCGACAACCGCGTGGCGCAGACCCTGGGCGAGGTCTTTCAGGGTCTGGACATCGACTGGGAAGAGCTGCTCGCCAAGCGCCTCGGCGACACCCTGGCCCATGGGCTCATGGAACGGGTGCGCGCCGGCGAGCGCTGGGCCCGGCGCAGCGGCGACGTCAGCCGCGGAAATCTGCGCGAGTACCTGCAGGAAGAGGCCGCCGTGGTGCCGAGCCGCCAACAGCTGGATGCCTTCCTCGCCGCCGTGGACACCCTGCGCGACGACGTCGAGCGCCTCGCGGCGCGGGTGGAGCGCCTGGCGCAACAGCACCGGCGCTGACCGGCGGCCGCACGCCCGCCGCTCACGGCCGTCCATCATCGCCGCGGCGACCCGGCTGATCCGCCGCCGCGCCGCGCCCAAGCAGCCACCGCCGTTCGACCCCGCGCACAGGACCCATCCCCAGATCATGCTTCGCATCCCGCAGGCACTGCGCCTGTTGCACATCAACCTCGTGCTGCTCAAGCACGGCCTGGACGAAGTGGTCGTGTCCATCCCGCCGCTGCGGCCGCTGCGCTTGCTGGTGCGCCTGGCGCCCTGGAACTGGATCAAGCGCGACCTGCCGCCCTACCCCGTGCGCGTGCGCCTCGCGCTGGAGGAACTCGGGCCCATTTTCATCAAATTCGGCCAACTGCTCTCCACCCGCATCGATCTGCTGCCGCTGGACATGGCCGACGAGCTGGCCCGCCTGCAGGACCGGGTGCCGCCCTTCCCGGGCGCCGAGGCCCGGCGGCTCATCGAGCAGGCCTGGGGGCGGCCGGTGGAGTCGGTGCTCGATGCCTTCGAAGAAACACCGCTGGCCTCCGCCTCCATCGCCCAGGTCCACACCGGGCAGTTCAAGGACGGGCGGGAGGTCATCGTCAAGGTGCTCCGCCCCGGCATCGAGAAGATTATCCGCCGCGATGTCGACCTGCTGTACGCCTTCGCCGGCCTCGCCCAGCGCTACTGGCCGGACGGGCGGCGCCTGCGGCCGGTGGAAGTGGTGCGCGAGTACGAGAAGACCATCTTCGACGAGCTGAACCTGCAGCGCGAGGCGGCCAACGCCTCGCAGCTGCGGCGCAACTTCAAGCACAGCGAGGACCTCTACATCCCCGAGGTGTACTGGGACTGGACGCGGGCGAACGTGATGGTGATGGAGCGCATCTACGGCACGCCCGTCTCGCGCGTCGACGCGCTCGAGGCCCAGGGCATCAGCATGCGCCGGCTCGGCACCCGCGGCGTGGAGATCTTCTTCACCCAGGTGTTCCGCGACAACTTCTTCCACGCCGACATGCACCCGGGCAACATTTTCGTCGAGCCATCCGGGCGCTATATCTCGGTGGACTTCGGCATCGTCGGCACGCTGACGCGGGACGATCAGCGCTACCTGGCCGAAAACCTGCTGGCCTTCTTCCGCCGCGACTACCGCCGGGTCGCCGAGCTGCACCTGGAATCGGGCTGGGTGCCGCGGGGCACGCGGGTGGAAGAATTCGAATCCGCCATCCGCACCGTCTGCGAGCCCATTTTCGAAAAGCCCATCGCCGAGATCGGCTTCGGCAGCTTCCTGGTGAACCTGTTCCAGACCGCCCGGCGCTTCGACATGGAAATCCAGCCGCAGCTGGTGCTGCTGGAGAAGACACTGATCCACATCGAGGGCCTGGGCCGCCAGCTCTACCCACAGCTGGACCTCTGGACCACCGCCAAGCCCTTCATGGAGCGCTGGATGCGCGAGCAGATCGGCGCCCGCCGGCTGCTGGAGCGCACCGCTTACAACTGGCCGGCGCTGGCGGAGCGGCTGCCGGAGATACCGGTGGCGCTCACCCGCATCATCGACCAGCTGGAAGCCCAGGCGGCCGTCTACCCCGAAGGCGCCACCGGCGACCTCAAGGCCATCCGCCGCAACCTGGGCGACAACAACCGCCGCCTGCTGGCCACCTTCGGCGCCCTCGGTCTCGCCGGCTTCGCCAGCGCCATCCTGCTGTTCGGCGAGCCCTGGGCAGAGCTGCCCTGGCTGCTGCCCGCCGCCGCCGGCGCCATGCTGCTGATGAGCTTTGCGCTGTTCTGGCGCTCACTGTTCGCCGGCGGCCGCTAGCGCCCGGCACGTCTGGCCGGCGCCGCGGGCATGTGCGGGAAGTCCCAGCGCATGACGAAGTACTGGTTGCGCAGCGGTGTCGGTTCCCGCCCCACCGTCATCCACCGGCGCATGCGCCGCAGTCACGACACCTTTTTGTGGTTATCGCCGCGCATGATCCGGGCTTGAACAGCCCGCCGGCGCTCGCGGCTCACATTGTTGGCAACAGCGGCGGCCTGTAGCATCCGGTGGTAAATTCCCGTGATACCCCTGCGCTGCGCAAGATGACCCATCCCGAACCGACTGAACCCGGCAAGCACATCGCCGTCACCGACAGCATCGTCCTCGGCAACGATCTGCCCTTCGTCCTGCAAGCCGGCCCCTGCCAGATCGAATCCCGCGAGCATGCGCTGATGCTGGCCCAGGCGGTCTCCGCCATCTGCGCGTCGCTTGGCATTGGGTATATCTTCAAGGCCTCCTTCGACAAGGCCAACCGCTCCAGCCTGTCCGGCCGCCGCGGCGTCGGCCTGGCGCAGGGCCTCGCCATCCTCGCCGACATCCGCGACACCGTCGGCTGCCCGGTGCTCACGGACGTGCACACCGAGGCCCAGTGCCGGCCCGTCGCCGAAGTGGTGGACATGCTGCAGATCCCGGCCTTTCTGTGTCGGCAGACGGACTTCGTGGTCGCCGTGGGCGAGGCCGCCGCGGCGTTCGGCCGCACCGTCAACGTCAAAAAAGGGCAGTTCCTGGCGCCCTGGGACATGGCCAACGTGGTGGCCAAGCTGGAATCCACCGGCTGCACCCAGCTGGCCCTGGTCGAGCGCGGCGTCACTTTCGGCTACGGCAACCTCGTGGTAGACCCGCGCAGCCTCTATGAGATGGCCAAGACCGGCTATCCGGTGATCATGGACGCCACCCACGCCGTGCAGATGCCCGGGGCGCTCGGCAACGCCTCCGGCGGTAAGCGCGAATACGTGCCCGTCATCGCCCGGGCAGCGGTGGGTGTGGGTGTCGCCGGCCTCTTTATGGAAGTGCACGACGACCCGGATCACGCCGCCAGTGACGGCCCGAATTCCATCCGGCTGGATACGCTGCAGGACCTGCTGATGACGCTGCTGGCGCTGGACAGGGCGCGTAAGCAGCCCAGCTTGCCGCACTAGGCGAATGCGCCCCCATACGGCACCAATGCGCCAGCCACGGACTGCGCCAGCGGCTAGGCCCGCGGCTGGGCCCGCAGCGACTGCGCCAGCCGCTCGATCTCATCCCGGAGGTGGTGTCGGGGTACAAAGCCCAGTTCCGCCGCGATGCGTGCGTTGCTGAACCACGCATCCCCCGTCAGCTTTCGCAGGCTCACCGTATTCAGTGGCGCAGCGCGGTTGCTCAGGCGCTCGACGGCGTCACCCAGTCGCGCGCCCGCGCGCAGGGTCCAAAGGGGTACGGTCCAGCGTGGCACATCACGTCCCAATGCTTGGCAAGCCGTCTCGAACAGCCAGCGGGTGGAATGGGCGTCGCCGTCAGTCACAAAGTACAGGCGGCCCGCCGCCTGTGGGTGGGTGCCCGCAAGCCGCAATGCCGCAACCACATCGTCCACATGCACGGCCGAGCGCCGGTTGTATTGGCGCGGCCAGGGCGGAAAGCGCCGTCGGCGCACGGCCGCCACCAAGCGCTCGATATTGCCCGCCCCCGGCAGGCCGTAGACCATGGGCACGCGCAGTACGCAGGTATGCACCCGCTGCGGCCGCGCCGTCCCAAACGCCAGCACGGCCCGCTCGGCCGCGAGCTTGGCCTGGCCGTAGCGCGTCTCGGGCGCACAGGGCACGGTCTCATCCAGCGCCGCGCGAGCCCCAACCGGGCCGGCGCCCACGGCCATTACACTGCTCAAATAGATCAGCCGCGAAACACCAGTGGCAGCCGCCGCCGTCAGCAGGTGCCGTGTCCCCTCGGCACTCACCGCCCAATGGGCCGGCTGCCCGTAGAGATCTTTGGCACCGACCGGCGGTTGATGGCTCGCCAGATGGAACACCACCTCCACGCCGGCCAACGCCGGCCCCAGGCTCGCCGGCACGGTCACGTCCCCCGGCCGCACCCGCACCGCATCCACCGGCCACAGCGCCCGCGCCTTGTCCGGGTTGCGCGTCAGTACCGATACCCGTGCGGCCTCCGCCAGCAGCGCCGTCACCAGGCGACGACCAACCGCGCCGGTGGCACCGGTCACCAGCACGCTGACGCCCGCCAGGGGCAACGCCGCCGCGCCGTGCGCAGGACTCATCGATACCCGCCCAACAACCGCCGCAGGGCCACGCCGCCCGCCGCCAGCGCGAAGTGTACCCAGATGCCCACCACAACCATGGCATTGAACACCCAGTGATGGGATTCACGCTGGAACTTATGGTAGAAGCGCGCCATGCCCCGGTGCTTGTGCCACGCGACCCGCAACGGTGCAGCGTGGCTGCACGCCCCCTGGTGATGCACGGCATGCACCTGCGGCAATAGGTAGATCAGCCAGCCGTGGCGGCGAAAGCGCACGAACCAGTCCAGATCTTCGCAGTGCAAAAAATACCCCTCGTCCAGCGGCCCGACCGCCTCCAGCGCCGCGCGGCGCACCAACATCAGCGATCCGGAAATGGCCTCCACCACCACTGGAGTGTCGGGGAGCGGCTGGTCTGTCAGGTCCAGGCGGTACCCCGCCGTCAGCCGCGGCCACAGCCGGTGCAAGTGCAGTAAGCGCACCAGCCCGATCCAGGGATCCGGGATACGCCGCCGGCTCGCCCGCTGCTCACTGCCATCGGCATTGCGTATCACACAGCCCGCCATACCCGCCGCTGGCGTGGCCTCCATGAACGCGAGCATCTGCGCCAAGGTGCCCGGTGCAATCACACAATCCGGATTCAGAAACAGCATGTAAGGCGCCGTCGTCAGCGCCAGGGCCCGATTATTGCCCGCCGCGAATCCTAAGTTGGCGCCGTTGGGCAGCACCCGTACGCGGTCATCGCCCCCCGTGCGCGCCCGCAGTTCTTCCAGGCTGGCATCCGTGCTGGCGTTGTCGCTCACAACCACTTCCACGCGCACGCCGCTCGCGAGCACCGCCGCCACCGCATCCGCCAGCAGCGCACCGGCGTTGTAATTCACCACCACCACGGCGAGCCGAGGCTCGCCCGGCGTCGCATCATCCGCTTTATCCATAGGCCAATGCATCAATAAAAATGGGGTCGGACCCTGAGGTATCCCCACAAATCCGCCCCGGGTCGTTCACTCGGCGAGTAGCGCATCATGGTCCCTCGCGACCCATTGATCCAGCGGCCCGATGGCATCGACCAACTCGGCCATGGTGGT
>NZ_CAJXWY010000082.1 GCF_913062725.1 uncultured Thiohalocapsa sp. | reverse complement strand
CGTAGGAGTCTGGGCCGTGTCTCAGTCCCAGTGTGGCTGATCATCCTCTCAGACCAGCTACCGATCGTCGCCTTGGTGGGCCATTACCCCACCAACTAGCTAATCGGACGCGGGCTCATCCTGCAGCGAGAGCCCGAAGGCCCCCTTTCTCCCGTAGGACGTATGCGGTATTAGCCCGAGTTTCCCCGGGTTGTCCCCCACTACAGGGCAGATTCCCACGCGTTACTCACCCGTCCGCCACTCTACTCACTCCGAAGAGCTTTCGCGTTCGACTTGCATGTGTTAGGCATGCCGCCAGCGTTCAATCTGAGCCAGGATCAAACTCTTCAGTTCAATCTCAACTCGCCACCAGGTGGCGAGCAATCCTTTGGCTCGACAGGTCTCACCGTGTGATCCCCATCAAGCTGCGATTCACATCACAGAACTCAACGGAGCATCCACACAAGCTGACTCGATAGGTTGTTAAAGATCTGAACTCACCGAAGTGAGACCGACAATCATACGCCCCTCAGCTGAACTGTCAAGAGGGTTTTTTGAGAAATTTGCCGACCCCTAGGCCAGGCGGACGCGGGCAGCACGCCGCTTGCCGACTTGCAGCAGACGGGTTTCGCCCCGCGGGAAGGCGGCACGGCCGTCTCCGGCGCGCTCGCCATCGATCCTGACTGCACCCTGGGCGACCAGGCGGAGCGCATCGGAGGTGCTGGCGACGAGGCCGGCGGCTTTCAGGACCTGCGCCAAGGTTGGTGTGGCGTCCGGCACGAGCTCGACAACCTGCTCGGGCAGATCGGTCGGCAGCTCCTTACGCTGGAATCTCGCCGTAAAGGCCCGTTGCGCGGCGTCTGCGGCATCGACACCAGAGAATCGGGCGACGAGCTCGTGTGCCAGCTGTGCTTTCACGTCACGGGGATTCACCCCATCGTGGGCCACCGATCGCTGCAGCTCCTCGACCTCTACCTCAGGCCGATCGCTCAGGAGCTCGTAGTATCGCCACATCAGGTCATCGGAGATGGACATGAGCTTGCCGAACATGTCCTCGGGGACGTCCGTGATGCCGATGTAGTTACCGAGGGACTTGGACATCTTCTGCACGCCGTGCAGCCCCTCCAGGATGGGCAGCGTCACGACGGCCTGTGGTGCTTGCCCCGCATCCTGTTGCAGCTGCCGGCCCACCAGCAGATTGAATTTCTGATCCGTGCCGCCGAGCTCGACGTCTGCCCGCAGCGCGACCGAGTCGTAGCCCTGTATCAAGGGGTAGAGAAACTCGTGGATGGCGATGGGCTGCTGCGCCTTGTAGCGGCGGGAGAAGTCGTCGCGCTCCAGCATTCTGGCAACGGTGTGATGCGACGCCAGGCGCACCATACCCTCGGCCCCGAGTGCCGAGAGCCAGGTGGAATTGAACACGACCTCGGTCGCCTCAGGGTCGAGCACACGAAACACCTGCTCACGATAAGTATCTGCATTTGCAGCAACTTCGTCGCGTGAGAGCGGCTTGCGCGTGGCGCTCTTACCGGTGGGATCACCGATCATGGCGGTGAAATCGCCGATCACGAACAGGACTTTGTGCCCCAGCCGCTGGAACTGACGGAGCTTTTGCAGCAGGACAACGTGCCCGAGGTGCAGGTCGGGCGCCGTCGGATCGAAGCCGGCCTTCACGCGCAAGACGGCGCCGGCATTCAGCTTCTGCCGCAAATCATCCAGTCCGATCATCTCGACGGTGCCGCGCTGCAGGACCGCCAGTGCCTCGTCTGCACCAGGCATGCGCTCGCTCTCTTGTTGGGTGCCGGCCCAGTGCCGGTGGGGGTCGCCGCTGCGGTGGCGGTGACGACGAGCGCTCACCTTTCCAAGCGCGAACACCATCGTCTAGACTGCTGCGACACTTCTTTGACTGCCGCTATTTTACATGCGCGATTATAAAAGCGCAGGCACACAGCAACGTCGGGCGACGGCCAGGCAACCTGGATCGGGTCGGCGATGGCGCCGGTTAGGCGTCACGGCGATCGTCATCCTGTTGCTGGTGATCGGCGTCTGGGCCTTGTCCCAGTGGTGGCCGCTGCCACCCACCGACAGCACGCCTGCACGAACGACCGATGGTACGATTCCGTTGGTGCTGCCTCCGCCGCAGTCGGCCAGGCCGGCGAGAGAGACGACGCCCAATGGACTGATGAACGACCAATGACGGGCTCGCGGTCACGCAGATGGCGAGGTATTCATGCCGCCAGACGTCGGCGCGAGTGCCGGTGCGGAGGCTGTCCATGCCCGCGCGCCAGTGGTTTGGCTGCTGAGCAGCGTCAGCAGCCACGACCGTAGCAGTGCTTGGCGCTGCCGACGTTTCGACGCGGGCTAAGCATCACTCAAGCGCCGGCCCTCGCACCACCCTTCAAACGCCGAAGGATGAGCCACATCCGCAGGTCGTTGTGGCGTTGGGGTTGCGGATCACAAACTGAGCACCCTGAAGTCCTTCGGTGTAGTCGATCTCCGCGCCCATGAGGTACTGCAAGCTCATCGGGTCCACCAGCAGTTTGACGCCATCGGTCACGATTTCCGTGTCGCCTTCGTCGACATTCTCGGCGAACGTAAAGCCATACTGGAAGCCGGAGCAGCCGCCGCCCTGGATGTAGACGCGCAGCATCAGGTCATTGTTGCCTTCTTCGGAAATCAGGTCTGCGACCTTCGCAGCAGCCTGAGACGTAAACACCAGGGGCGCCTCTTCAGCGACGATATCGGTCATAGCAAAACTCCTCTGTTACTGCATGGTTGGAAGCGGCGGGCTCAAGTCGTTATCGCGAACGGTCGGCCGGCGTGTCGTGGCGGTGGCCGGACCATCAGCGGGCACCGACATCCACGCCTGCTGGCGCTTGCCCACGGGCATCCTGGCCACGGCCGCGGATTCACCCGCGAGGACGGTCTCCCAGAGCACCACCTCCTGGGATGCCATCAAAGTATCGTCCTTTGGCACGATCTCAATCATCAGTTCCACGGGGCTCGCTGCATCGGCGAGTCGGAAGCTGCCTTCGATGACCTGAAAGTGCTCGAAGGCAACGGTATGATGGCCGGCGCCGTCGTCCGTAGCCAGATCGGCCAGCGGTGTCATGACACGCTCGCCGGCCAACACCGTCACCACCGACAACACCACTTCACCCTCGCTCAGCCCGAAATCGGGCACGAGCTGCCCAAGCGTCAAGCGGTAGTGATAGCGACCGCCGCCGCGGTCGCGCAGCACCAGGCCGTCCACCTCGACGAGGCCCCGACCACTGGAGCCGATCAGCGCCCGCAGCTGCGTCAGCTGCTGCTGCAGGCGCATTCGCTCGCGCTCGAGCACCACGATCTGCGCCTGCGCGGCACGCTGCGCTGTGACATCCATGAGATGTGAGCGCTCCAGCTTGGCGCGCTTTTCACGCTGGGCTGCGAGCAGCTCGCTCTGCATATCGCGCTCGGTCTGCAAGGCCTGGATCCGCGCCATGGCCTGCAGCGCATCGTGCTGTGCCAGCAGATACCCCAAGGCGAAAGCCGTCGCGAGCAGGCTCAGCCAGCCGACACTGATCAACAGCCAACGGGTGCTGTCACCGCCCTCGGCCGCGGGCGCCTCGGTGGCGGTCGTGGTCACGCCCGGCGTATCCGCCGCATAGCCGTTGCATAGCCGTTACCCATCAGGCACACATCAGCCATACATCAGGGGACGAGAGCCACAGCGTCCAGGCCCGTGGACTCCGGAAAGCCCAACATCAGGTTCATGTTCTGCACCGCCTGCCCGGCGGCGCCCTTTACCAGATTGTCGATGACGGACTGCACCACCACGACGCCTTTGCCCTGCGGCTCCATGACACTCAAGCGGCACAGATTGGTGCCCCGAACCGAGCGCGTCTCCAGGGGCAGTGCCGCCGGCATTACATCGACGCAGGGCTCATCGCGGTAGCGTTGATCGAAGAGCGCCGTTAGATCGACATCGGCGCGCTTGCGCGGTGCGTAGATGGTCGCCTCGATGCCGCGCACCATCGGTACCAGGTGCGGCACGAAGGTCAGTGACACGGCACGCCCGGTGCTCAGCCGCAGCGTCTCCTCGATCTCCGGCTCATGGCGATGGCCCGCAACACTGTAGGCCTTGAAGCTCTCGCCCACCTCTGCCATCAGTAGCCCCGCGGTCGCCTTGCGGCCGGCACCACTGACGCCGGACTTGCCGTCGGCCACGATTCGTGCTGGCTCGATGGCGTCGGCCTCGAGCAGCGGCAGCAGGCCGAGCGTAATGGCCGTCGGATAACAGCCCGGGTTGGCTACGAGCCGGGCCCCGCGGATGGCTTCGCGGTTGACCTCCGGCAGACCGTAGACGGCCTCGTCCACCAGCGCCGGTGCGCCATGGCGCAGGCCATACCAGTGTTCCCAGACCGACAGGTCTTTGATGCGGAAATCCGCCGCGAGATCGATCACCCGGGCACCCGCTTCGAGCAGCGCCGGCGCCTGCGCCATGGCCGTGCCGTTAGGTGTTGCGAAGAACACCAGATCACAATCGCTCAGGGGCGCCCGGGCCGGATCCTGGAACACCAGATCACAGCGGCCTCGTAACATCGGCAGCACATCGGCGACGCGCTGCCCGGCATCGGCACGGGACGTAATGACCCGCACCTTGACCTGTGGATGGGCGCTCAACAGGCGCAGCAGCTCAGAGCCCGTGTAGCCGGTGCCGCCGACGATGCCGATGCTGGCCATGGCACGCCGCCTCAGGAGCAGCCGCCGGAGCTGGAGCCGCAGGTGCCGCAGCCACCGCCGGTGGCCGGCAGGTTGTTGAAGACGAACGTGGCTTGTCCGTCGCCGCGGTCGACGAAATCGATTTCGACGCCACGCAGGTAGCTCAGCGTGCCGTCGTCCACCACCACCTTATAGTCGCCGAAATCAAGCACACCGTCGTTATCGTTGATGGCGTCGGTGAAGGTCATGCCGAAGCTGACATCGCTACAGCCACCGGGTGCCGCATAGACGCGCACGCCGGCGATGCCGTCGTCGATGTCGGCGAACAGCTCGCTCATCTTGCCCTGGGCGGCGCCGGTGAGCGTCAGGTCGGTATCATTAAGGTGTGCCATGGCAACGGTACTCCGGGTTTTGTCTGCGAATCGCGGTAAGGACATTACGGACGCTAGCACAAGCCATCGGCTCATTTCCACATGCCACACTCAGGTACTCTGCGCTGGCGCAACTCGCAGCGTCTCGCCGTGTCACAGCTCTTCCATTTCGAAGTCTTCCTTGCCGACGCCGCACTCCGGACACACCCAGGTGTCGGGGACGTCCTCCCACTTGGTTCCGGGGGGAATGCCGTCATCGGGCCAGCCCAGCTCCTCGTCGTAGATGAATCCACAGACCATACACATATAACGCTTCACGTCTTGCTCTCCGTCTTCACTCCTCGCTCTTCCAAGTCGCACCCGGCGGAGCTCAGCCGCCGGGGATGCCTGTGCAGCGGCGCCACATCTGTGCCAGCGCACTGTATTTCAATGCCTTGGCAGACCCGCAGACCGCGCGCCACCGGGCGCATGTGGCATACCAATGGGCGCCCGGCGCGGGCATTCAGCTCAGGGTGTCGCCGGCGGTCCGGGCAAGGCCGCAGCCGCGGCGACATCGGCCCCTGCGGCAGCGCAATCGCGGGCATCGCGGGCGCTGTTACCATTGCCGGCCAACCAACGTCAGCGTCGCGGGTCCGGCGAAGGCGGCTCCGGCTTCGCGCGATCGTGCCCGCCACGTCATCACCCACCGTCCACAGGAGCCTTGCCCATGTCCCGATCCGAACAGTTCTTCGAGGCCGCCCAGCGCCATATTCCGGGCGGCGTCAACTCTCCGGTGCGCGCCTTCCGCAGCGTCGGTGGCACGCCGGTGTTCTTCGAATCCGCATCCGGCGCCCATATCACCGATGCCGACGGCAAGCGCTACATCGACTACGTGGGCTCCTGGGGACCGATGATCCTCGGCCACGCCCACCCCGAGATCATCGCCGCCGTCAGCAGCCGCGTCGAGAAGGGTCTGTCGTTCGGCGCCCCCACCGAGCTCGAGACCATGATGGCCGATCGCGTCTGCGCGCTGGTCCCGAGCATGGACCTCGTGCGCATGACCAGCTCGGGCACCGAGGCCACCATGAGCGCCATTCGCCTGGCGCGCGGCTTCACCGGCCGGGACAAGATCATCAAGTTCGAGGGCAACTACCACGGCCACGTGGACTCGCTGATGGTCAAGGCCGGCTCTGGCATGCTGACCCTCGGCGAGCCCAGCTCCCCGGGTGTGCCGGCGGCCCTCGCGGAGCTCACCCTCACCCTGCCGTACAACGACGCCGACGCGGTGCGCGAGACCATGGGCAGGCTCGGCGACCAGGTGGCCTGCATCATCGTCGAGCCCGTGGCCGGCAACATGAACTGCATTCCGCCGGTGCCCGGATTCCTGGAGGCATTGCGGGAAGTGTGCGATCAGCACGGCACGGCACTGATCTTCGATGAAGTCATGACCGGCTTCCGCGTCGCCCGGGGCGGGGCGCAAGCCCTGTACGGTGTCACCCCGGATCTCACCGCGCTCGGCAAGATCATCGGCGGCGGCATGCCCGTGGGGGCCTTCGGCGGCCGCCGCGACATGATGCAGCGGATCTCACCCCTGGGGCCCGTGTATCAGGCCGGCACCTTGTCCGGCAATCCCATCGCCATGACCGCCGGGCTCAAGACCCTGGAGCTGCTATCGGCGCCCGGCTTCCACGAAGCCCTCGCCGCCACCACCGAGCGCCTGACCCAGGGTATGGAGGCCGCCGCCGAATCCGCAGGCGTGGCCCTCAGCACCAACCGCGCCGGCGGCATGTTCGGCATCTTTTTCACCGCCCACGGGCCGGTCACCGATTTCCAGGGCGCCACCGGCTGCGACCAGGAGCAGTTCAAGCGCTTCTTCCATGCCATGCTGGCGCGTGGCGTCTACCTGGCCCCATCGGCCTTCGAGGCGGGCTTCGTCTCCGGCGCCCATGGCGAGGCCGAAATCGACGCCACCCTCGCCGCCGCACGCGAGGCCTTCGCCGTGGTGGCTGCGCACTGAGCGTTCGGCGTCGGGCCGGCGGTTGCGCCTCCGGCAGCCGCCGGCGAAGTGCGCCTGATCACCAGGCACCGCAGACAGGCGGTGCAGCGGCGCAGGCCCGGCTGGCGTCAACTGCCCCAGCGGGCGGACAGGTCGTGCGCCACATCCAGGTGGTCCAGCACCCGGGCGGCGACGAAGTCGTAGATTTCATCCACGTGCTGCGGGTTGAAGTAAAAGCCCGGGTTGGCGGGCATGATCACGGCACCCGCCCGCGCCAACCGCAGCATGTTCTCCAGATGGACGACGCTGAAGGGCATCTCGCGCACCACCAGGATCAGCTTGCGCCCCTCCTTAAGGGCAACATCGGCGGCGCGATCCATCAGATCCTGACTCAGCCCCGCCGCGATACTCGCCAACGTGCCGGTGGTGCAGGGGCAAATGGCCATCGCATCCGGCGGATTAGTGCCGCTCGCCACGGGCGCCGTCCACTGCTGGCGGCCAAACACCTGGATCTGCCCCGGCGCTGCGCCGAAGTGATCGGTGAAAAACGCCTGCGCCTCGGCGGGACGCCCCGGTGCATCCAGGCCCGCCTCCATCTGCATGACCACCTGCGCCGCCTGCGACACCAGCAGATAGACGCGAACGTCGGCATCGACCAGGCAACGCAGCACGCGCAGCCCGTAGTGGATGCCGGAGGCGCCGGTAAGGCCGACGGCGATGGTTTTGGTCCAAGTAGTCATCGGGCGGATTCACGGCGGCGCGCATGCTGCATGGCTGCGGGGAGATGGCGGCCGGCACACGCGAATGAAAGGCGCACGCCCCGATCGGGCCGGCGCAGGGCGTCAGGCGCGGCTGGCCAGTGCATCGAGCAGCAACTGATGGATACCCCCGAAGCCGCCGTTGCTCATCACCAGCACGTGGTCGCCGGCGCGGGCATCGGCGCCCACCGCTGCCACGATCTCCTCGACGGCGCCGGCCACCCGCAGACGCTCACCGAGGGGTGCCAGCGCCGCCGCGGCATCCCAATCCAAGTCGACGGGTGCATAGACCTGGACCTGATCCGCCGCGGCGAGTGACTGCGCCAGCGCCGCCGCGTGCACGCCCAGGCGCATGGTGTTGGAGCGCGGCTCGAGCACGGCGATGATCCGCGCTGCACCAACCCGGCGGCGCAACCCGTTCAGGGTGCTGGCGATGGCCGTGGGATGATGGGCGAAGTCATCATAGATCCGCACCCCGGCGACTTCGCCCCGCAGTTCCATGCGCCGCTTGACGCCGCCGAAGCGCCCCAGGGCCGCCGCCGAGCGCGCCGGCCCGACGCCGACGTGGGCGGCGGCCGCCATGGCCGAGAGCGCATTTTGCACATTGTGGGCGCCCGTCTGCCCCCAACGAACCTCGGTCTCTGCGCCGTCGGGCGCATGCACCCGAAAGGCCGACGCATCCGGGGCCAGCCATTGCGCCGACCAATCGCCGCCGTCACCGGTGGACTGAGTCGGCGTCCAGACCCCCCTGGCGAGCACCGCGTCCACCGCCGGCTGCGCCCGCGGATGCACGATGAGGCCGGTTCCCGGCACCGTGCGCACGAGATGATGGAATTGGCGCTGGATCATGGCCAGATCATCAAAGATGTCGGCATGATCAAACTCCAGATTATTGATCACCAGCGTCCGCGGACGGTAATGGACAAACTTGGAGCGCTTATCGAAGAAAGCGGTGTCGTACTCATCCGCCTCCACCACAAAGCACCGGCCTTCACCGAGACGCGCTGACACGCCGAAATCCTGGGGCACCCCGCCGATCAGGAATCCCGGCGCCAGGCCCGCATCCGCGAGCACCCAGGCCAGCATACTGGCGGTGCTGGTCTTACCATGTGTGCCCGCCACCGCCAGCACGTGGCGAGAGAGCAACAGATGCTCGGCGAGCCACTGCGGACCCGACACATAGGGCAGCCCGGCATCCAGCATGTGCTCGACGGCCGGCATGCCGCGGGTCATGGCATTGCCCACCACCACCACATCCGGCGCCGGCTGCAGCTGGGCGGCACCATAGCCCTGAATGAGATCGATGCCCGCCGCCGCCAGTTGCGTGCTCATGGGGGGGTAGACGTTGGCATCGGCACCGGTGACCCGATGCCCCAGCGCCCGCGCCAGCAGGGCGATACCGCCCATAAACGTGCCGCAAATACCGAGGATATGCAGATGCATATCAGGCCGCGCCCTGGGTCAGCGCACTGATGACGACGAAACTGAAGACATCGAAGGCGATGGCGATCACCACCCCCTGAGCCAGTGACAAGTTGAAGGCGTGGCGCAGGATATGCCCCACGACCAGCACACTCCAGCCCACCAGCGCCAAGAACATCAGCCCGGCCAGCAGCACATCCGTCCCCGGCTCGGCACCGACGGCCATGGGTTGCGCCAGCGACACCGGCAGCAGCGCCACCAGCCCGATCACCACGTCCGCCCCCACCAGCGCCGTGGCGGTTTGCATGTAACGCGCCTGCTTGTTCAACGCCTTCAGCGCCAGGTGCAGTATCCCCAACATCAGCGCCAAATCGAGCAGCGTCTGGGCGAGCCCGGCCAGCAGGGAGGCGCCGGCGGTGACGGACAGCAACAGGCCGCCGGCCACAGCCGCCGCCAGCACCAGGCCGAGCAACATCGTGGAGGCCGGCAGGTCCTGCGGATTACGGCGCAGCAGGCACAGCTCGATGAAAAAGTGGATGAGTGCGAGCAAGGCGAATCAGCGGGCGGATCCGTCGGCGACCGAAACAGCGCCGCATCATACCCCGTTGGCCCCGGCAAACGCCAAGCCACCCGCCAGGCGCGTGTCGTCTCAGCCCCGGGGGCGTGCGCCGGCGCCGAGCACCATCGCGGCCAGCAGCAGCGTCGCCGCCAGCAACAGCGTAGGCAGGCTGCCGACGCGCGCAAAGGGCGTTGCGCCGGCGCGCGGCTGAATCGTGCCGACCAGGGCGCCGCGCTCGAACAAGCCCAGCGCGGCGGTGACCCGGCCGCGGTGATCGATGAGCGCAGAGATGCCGGTGTTCGTCGCCCGGACCAACGGGCGGCCCGTCTCCAATGCCCGCAGCCGTGCAAACTCCAAATGCTGGTGGGGCGCCAGCGAGTCGCCGAACCAGGCATCGTTACTCACATTGATGAGATACGCCGCCGCCGGCAGGGCTTGGCGCACCGCTTCCGGGAAAACGTCTTCGTAACAAATGGAGACACCCACCGCGTAAGGGCCCACCTGCAACAAAGGCGCGGGCGCCTCGCCGCGGCTGAAATCGGACATGGGCACCTCGAACCAGTCGATCAGCGGGCGCAGCTGACGCTTGAAGGGCAGAAACTCGCCGAACGGCACCAGGTGGCGCTTGTAGTAACGATCGTCCTGACTGCCGATGCTGATCAGGCCGTTGTAATAGCGCTCAGCGCTTTCCATCACCGGCACCCCCAGCACCACCTCCGCGCCCGCCGCGCGGGCGTCCTCCGCCAATGGCGCCACCAGCGCCGACTCCACCTGATGCAGAAAGCTCGGCACAGCCGTCTCCGGCCAGACCACGACATCGGCCACATCGAGCACCTCGCGCGTGAGACCCAGGTAGAGCTCCAGCGTCGGCAACACACCATCGGCCGCCCACTTCACCGACTGCTCCACATTGCCCTGGATCACAGCAGCCGTGAGGGGACCATCCGCCGGTCGGGTCCACTCCACCCGGGCCAACAGCGTGCCGGCGAGCCATAGGCCGAGGAGCACCGCCAGCGCCGCCGGCCGGGCGGCCCCCCGGCGACGCAGCGCCACCACCAACAGCCCGGCGGACAGGGCCACCAAAAGGCTCAGTCCATGCACCCCCACCACCGGCGCCCAGCCGGCCAGGGGCGCCCCCAGCCCAGGCAGTGGATTGATCTGACCGTTGCCCGCGAGCAGCCACGGAAAACCCGTGAACAGCCAGCCGCGCACCCACTCCAGCAAGACCCAGATGGACGGCAGCACCAGCAGCGGACCGGCCCACCAATGCGCCATCGGCTGGCGGGGACGCAGGCGCGCGATCAACAGGGCGGCGACGGCATAGAACAAGGCCAGCGCAGCCACCAACACCAGCATCAGCGCATTGGCGACCAGCACCGGCATGTTGCCGAACTCGTTCAAGCTGATGCGAATCCAGAACACGCCGCAGCCAAACAGGCCCAAGCCGTAGAACCAGCCGGTGACGAAGGCACCCCGCCCATGCGGCGGTAGCAGCAGGAAACATGCGGCGATACTGACCACCGCCGCCGGGAACCAACCGAATGGCGCGAAAGACAGCACCATCAGCCCGCCCGCGGCGGCGGCCAGCAGCCAACGCAACAATCGGCCGCCAGAAAGAGATCGAGTCTCGGTGGACATCGCGGAGCGCCGCTTACGCACGGAAGTCTGAGTGGAAGGCGAGTGACCTACGGCGTCGTGGGCGGTGCCGTGGCGCAGCGGCATCATAGCCTCAGCTAATCATAGCGCTCGTCCTTCCAGCGGCGCAGGGCGGTGAAGACCTCGGTCTGATCGCGCAGCGGCCTGCCGGCGAATTGCTCGGCGGCGGCGACCACCGTCGGCGTCTGGGTGCGCATGAACGGGTTGGTGGCCAACTCCTGGGCGATGGTCGACGGCACCGTGGGCTCGCCGCGGGCCCGCAGCGCCCGGGCCTGATCGACCCGTGCGGCGAGATCGGCACTCTCCGGCTCCACCCAGGCGGCGAAGCCCAAATTCGCCAGGGTGTACTCGTGGGCGCAATAGCACAGCGTCTCCGGCGGCAGGGCGGCAAGGCGCCGCAGCGATGCCGCCAGCTGCTCGAAAGTCCCGTCGAAGACGCGCCCGCAACCGCCGGCGAAGAGCGTATCGCCGCAGAACAAGACGCCCGCCCCGAGATAGGCGATGTGGCTGGACGTATGCCCGGGCACGGCCAGCACCCGAAACGATGCGTCCAGACCGGGCGGCGCCACCGCGTCGCCCTCGGCCACGCGGCGCGTCGCCCCGCGGATACGCGCATCGGCGGGCGCCGTCACCAGCGCCGTCGGCCACTGCGCGAGCAAATCCGCCACGCCGCCCTGATGATCGTAATGGTGATGGGTCAGCAGGATGGCGGAGAGCTCGCGCCCCTGCGCGCGCAACCGCGCCACCACAGGCTCCGCGTCGCCGGGGTCCACCACCGCGGCGCGACGATCGGCGCCCGCGCCGTTGTGCAGCAGCCAAATGTAGTTGTCATCAAAGGCGGGTATGGGCTCGATCTGCAACATGGGTCTCCTCTTCACCACCGCTTGCCTGGCACGGTGCGCCTGCGGCGAGGCCGCGGGCGCTCATTCACCGCAGTCGCGTCATCCGGTGCCAGTACCAGACGGCGAGCCGCCGGCGACGCTGCTCGCGTCCACCGCTGCGGCGCCGCCATCGCCCGCCGAACCCTCCGCCGCCGTACTTGCCAGCACGGCGGGGATCTCGAGCTTCAGCGCCGCCATCTCGGTACGCACCGCCTGCTCGATGCCGTCGGCATCCAGGCCGCAGACGGCCATCTGCTCATCGTGGCCGCCCTGCTCGACGC
>NZ_CAJXWY010000081.1 GCF_913062725.1 uncultured Thiohalocapsa sp. | reverse complement strand
TGTTGGCGAAAGTCCGCTTCCAGCGCTTCGGGTAGGCGGATCATCCAGTCGATGAGCCGGAAGAGTTCCAGGATCAGGGCGCGTTCGTAGCCGCGCTCGTACATCAGGCGGATCAGGCGGAACTTCCAGCCCTTGAGCGTCTCGGCGTCCTGGGTGACCTTGGCACGGATCTGTGCCATCACCACCAGGGCGAAGACATTGTCGCTCGCTTCCAGCTCGGCCCAGCGCTCGGGCTCGGCGTAGTCGAGCAGTTTGACGATGGGGAACTGGAAGTCGACCCGGCAGTTCCAGAGCGCCGCACTGTAGTGCGTGGGCCGGAATCCGCGATCCGCATCGGCCAGCACCGCGAGGCTGGCCACGGGCACCCGATAGACATCGCGGATTTTATAGTGATAGGTGAACATCCGCTCAGCGAAGGCGGTTTCAGGGTCGCCTTGCACCTCGACATGGATCAGCACCCAGACGGCGAGGCCGTTGCGCAGGGTGACGCCGACCAGCTTATCGGCGGTGCGCCGGGTGGTCTTGGCCTCGCGGATGATCTGCTGGAATTCCTTGTCGAGAAACTGTACGCCTTGGGTCCAGTCGATCTCGGCCTGGATGGCGGGGAACAGCAGCGCCAGGAACTCGGGGAAAAACTGCTCCAGCGCCTCTTTCCACGGGCTATCGTGGTCGTTCTTAACGGCGGTGTCCGCGGGTGGGGTGTCGGCGCTCATGCCGGGAGTCTAGCCGATGCGGTGGCGGGGGTGGGAGACGCCTCGCGAAAGCGGGAGAAAAATGGGGACGGGTCTTATTTATTGGCCGGACAGAAAACGTGGTGCGCCCGTATGCCGTAACAGGCTGATCAACTTACGGGTTTAAGTCCCGCCAAAGGAGTTGCTCGTACACCTTAGTAGTGTCGCGGAGCGGCGTTCGGGTAACCGGGGGTCGTGAGTTCCGTTGATACAAAACCACAGGCCGCAGCGCAAGCGAACCTAGAAGTAGCCTCGTGAACAAAGTGAAGACGCCGACCCGCTGGACGTTCGGGGAAGGCCGCTGCCGATGGGACGGGAGAACGAGAGCATCCCATCGGGTCTTCCGGGGTAGCAGGGGTGGCATGTGGTGGAAGTTGATCGGTCCCAGTGCGGGAGACCCGCGGCGGTGGCAGGTGAGAGCTGCCAACGACGACGTATAAGGCCAGTCCGAAATCGTCGCCGGCCGTCCCGGGAGTCGGAGGGGCTCATAGTACCGTTTGAGGGCTCGGGACAACACAACCCGACCCGAGGAAAGGAGCCCTACTTTGTGCATGCAACCAAAGCGCGGAGGATCAGGAGATTGCGATGTCGCTAATAACTCCGAACCAGATCAGGACGCTGCAGCGGAAGCTCTTACGCCTTGCGCCAAGCAAGAGCCGGCGTTCCGCTTCTACGCCTTGTACGACAAGGTCAGCCGGGCTGACATGCTCAGTCACGCCTATGACCTTGTGCGGTCCAACCGGGGAGCGCCAGGAATCGACGGCGTCACCTTCGCGGCCATCGAGGCGGGGATCGGAAAAGACGCCTACGGGGCATATAATCACCCGGCACGAGACAAACACTCGTATGGGTTTCGCCCGAAGCGCTCGGCCCATGATGCGGTGAAGGCCGTCACCGACGGTCTCTTTCAGGGAAAAACCCAAGTCATCGATGCCGATCTCTCGAAGTACTTCGACACGATCCCTCATGCCAAGCTGATGGCCGTGGTCGCCGAGCGCGTGGTCGATGGAGGCGTTCTCGCCCTCATTCAGCAATGGCTCAAGGCCCCGGTCATCGAGGAAGACCAACAGGGCAAGCGACGCCCGAGCGGCGGCAAGGGGAACCGCAAGGGGACGCCTCAAGGCGGGGTCATCTCCCCGCTACTGGCTAACCTGTACCTGCATCTGTTGGACCGGATTTGGGAGCGGCACGACCTGGAGCGACGTTTGGGCGCACGGTTGGTGCGCTATGCCGATGATGCCGTGATCTTGTGTCGCGGCGATAGTCAACCGGCCATGGCCGTGCTCGAAACCGTGCTGGAACGCCTGGAACTGACGCTCAACCGGGACAAGACCCGCGTGGTCGACGCCCGCGAACAGGCGTTCAACTTTCTAGGCTTCCGGATCAAACGGGCACGCAGCCGGCGAACCGGCAAGGCCTATCCCCATGTCGAGCCAAGCAAGCGCGCCGAGCAACGGATCAAGGCGCGGATCAAGGAACTCACCGCCCGGCGCCGAACCCCGGTGCCGATGCCGCAGATGATCAAGGAAGTCAATCAGGTTCTGCGCGGCTGGTCGGGCTATTTCCACTACGGCAACTGCACGAAGGTGCTCGGACGTGTCCGGTGGTTCACAGAGGAGCGCGTGCGTACCCAACTGCGACGGCGCCACCAGGTGCGCGCGCGCACCCGTGGGTATGAGCGGTTCTCCTATGCCCACCTGCACGACGTCCTCGGACTGTTCAAGCTACCCCACACCGCAGGCTGGAAATCGGCGCATGCCTCGGCGTGAAGCACATCGGAAAGCCGTGTACGGGAGAACCGTATGCACGGTTTGATGAGGGAGGGCTGGCATCCTGTGGCGACGATTCGGCTAGTGAGGCACCGCCAAACGAAAGGGGCGGGAACAGATAGGCCGTGTCTAAGGTCGTCGGATGCCTGCTCTCTACTCTACCTGTTTACTATGGTAGTTGTGGGGGTTCTCACAGTGCGTTTATGGACTCGCAACCCCGCGCACTAGCCAAGTCGCTGAGCAGCACAGACCGGTCGAGGAGCAGGTCGTGCTGAAACAGGCGCATAAAAAAGGCTCCCCAGCATGCTGAGGAGCCTTTAACTACGGCATGGTTGGTTTACAGTTGACGCATGGCGGATGTACACCGCCAAGCCGCTGACCGCCTTGATGGTTCGGTGACCTTACACAATATCTGTCGTATCAAGCGTACCAGTGAACCCGGTCACCTCAATGACATAGTCTGCATTGCCTTGGTAACCCGCAGTGGCATTGTCATCGATTACCAAGAACGTCCGGCCGCTCAGGTCTCCGGCGCTGGCCGTGAAGAGGACCGCGTTATTGATACCAAGCTCGGTAGCACCAATTGCAGCTGCGAGATCCACGTTGAAGGTGGCAACGCTCAATGCGCCTGTCGTTACGGCATCGTCGATTGCAGTGGGGGAACCGCCGACCCGGATCGTGTCGACCGGCAGCGTTCCATCACCACCAAAATTCATATCCGTAATGGAATCGTATGTTGGGCCTGTCGATTGGGTAACAGCGTTGTAGAAAAAGATATCGTCGCCGGCACCGCCTGACAGTGTATCTCCTTCGTTCCCACCACGCAATATGTCGTCACCCGCTCCGCCGGACAGGACATCGTTTTGCGCCGACCCGCGAAGGTCATCGCCTCCACCGCTGCCGGTCACCTCGATGGCACGCGTCGCCAAGGCTGTCATGTCAAGCCTAGCGCCGCTGGTCAGGCCTGAGGCGTCGACTTTGTTGGCGGACACCGCGCCTATGTCTAGGTCCGTGTCACCGCTGATGGTAATGACGTTGTCACCCGCCGTGTTGGGTAGCACGATCGCTCCGATCGTATGTGCCCCCCCAAAGCCATCGTTGGACGTGATGGCGAGTTGCTCTATGGAGCGGGTGGCGCTGGTGAGGCTCAAGTTACCGACCGTGGAAACACCAGTGCCTTCCCCATCCAGCGCAAGGGTGAGTGTGTCGGCTTCGCCCGTGCCGCCTTCGACGAACAGGGTGTTGCCGACGCCCGCGACAGTGGCTGTTTGCACCACAACAGTGCTCTCCCCAGCGTTCATGCGTACGGTGTAATCCCCGACACCGACAGTAGAGCCCGTGAAGAGAACCGTATCGATGGCGTCACCGAAGAGGTCCGCCCGCAGGGTATCGTTGGCAGTACCACCATTGGTCTCCAGAATCTGGATGTTGGTCAGCCCGGTGGTCTCGGCGTTGATGGCCTCAAGTTGTACGAAGTTCGCCGCCAAGGTATTGCGTCCGGCGCCACCGTCGTAGGTATCGTTGTCGTTGTAGTTAGTGTCGAAGGCGACTCGATCATTACCGTCGCCGCCGGTGATCGTCGTATCGTTGGCACCAACGGTCACCATGAGCATCCCGGCGAAGGCTGCCACACCGGCATCCTCGTTGCCGCCGGCGTCGATGACGGTTGCGGAATTCGACAGCGCGTTAGTGATCTGTAGATCTTGCGTGCCCTGCACCGTCAGCGTTTCCAGATCATTGTCGGTCAGGGCGAAGCTGTTGGCGATGTTGCCACTGCTGGTGATGTCGATGAGCTCGTAGCCGGCGCCGCCCGGGGTTGCGGATTGAATATCAAGCGTCATACCGGCCACGCCATTCACAGTCAGCGCAATCGCATCCTCGACACCTGAGAGTGCGGATGCGAGCGACCTGACATTGACGGTGCTCGTCATGTTGGTCAAGTCGATCTCGCTGATGACCGTTGCCAGGTTTGTGATATTGACAGCGTTTGCGAAGTTTGAAAAAGTGAGGTTGGTCACCGCGTCGGCGTTGCGCGTGTTGAGCGTATAACCCGCACCTGCAAAGCCCCCTTCGAGCTCTATGGTTTCGATTCCGGTGAGCGAGCGCGGCGTCACTGTGGTCGGGACAAAGTTAACCGGCTCGACGTACAGGGTCGGGTTGTCGCCTGTGCCCGTCAGCTGGTCACCGTTCTCGAGCGTCGACGTCCTACCAGCCGCAGTGATGGTGGAGGAGCCATCGAAGAAGTTTGCAGCCGCCGTGTCGACCTCTGGGGTGAGGCGGTAGGAGCTACCGGCGTTGGGGTCGCTGACGACCTGATCCTCCGGCGGCACGGGGGGCGCCGTCAGCCCCTCGGAGCGCCCGTACAGCTCGTAGTGGGTGATGGGGTCAAGTCCGGCGGCGACGAAGGCGGCTTTGACCTCATCCACCGTCAGTCCGCTTTCGGCGGCCTTTTCAACGAAGTAGATATCGGTGTCGAAGGCGTTGGAGGGGTTGATACCCTCGGCCCAGCCCCACTGGACGTAGTGGTCGTAGGCGTTGGTGTAGCCGGCCTCGGCGAGTGCGATGGCGACGCTGTTGGCGGTATAAGTAGTTGTACCCTCGGCCTCGTTCAGCTGCGCCGCCTTCGCCTCCAGATATTCCTGGGTGTTGAAAAACCGGTTTGGGTTCGTCCCCTCTTCCAGGCTATACAGGTTGAAGTGGTCGCGTACCGTAGCGAAGCCTGCGGCGAGGATGGCGTCGCGGACTTGCACCACGCTGGTGAACTGCGTCTCGCCCGTGCGCTGCAGTTGCGCCAGCTTGCTCTCCAGATAAAAGGTTTCGTTGAAGTACGAGGTAGCCATGTCGTTAAGTCTCTCGCGGTCGGGTTGGGAGGGGGGGCGTGGAGGTGGCGCCGTCGGTGCGATAAGCCTGTGGGGTGGGCACACGCGGGTTAAACCGCCTCCTTGCATGTGGAGGTTACACCACGGGTGGGCATTTTACAACGGATAATTTCTTGTCGCCAAACCGCAACACAGGGTCGTGCAGGTGTGTCAGGTTTTGGGCATACCGCGGTTAAGCTTTGACCTAAACCCTTACGATAACTCTGGGAGGCTAGACGATATTGGGTCCGGGCGCAAGAGCGAACCGCCGTCGTGGTTGTGGTGGGCCGACGGGGAGCGCGCTGGCGCGGCGGGTGCTGAGCGGCGAGTGTTGATGTGCTTGGGATGGGTGCGTCTCCCGAGGCTCGGGCGGCGATGACGATGCTGGGTCCGCTTGGATGGTGGGTGGTCGAGAGCCGCGGATGCGAGCGGCCAGCGTAGGCGCTGCGTTAACGCTCTGCATGCAATGGTGGTGGCCAACCCGGCAAAAGCCAAGGGGCAGCGTGGGCAGTACGCCCGTTGCGGCGCGGTGCGGGGCGCGCGCCATCAGATGCGCGCGAGATGGGGCTGTGGGCGATGCGGTGCTTCATGGGCCGGCCATCGACGTTAGCGCCATCGCTGTAGCCAGGGTCGCAGCCGCGATTTGATGCCCGCGAAGCGGACCGGCCGAGGCTGCGCCTCGGTGTGTCTCTTGCGTGCAACAATTTGCATTTGCCAGCATGCGTTGAACAGGAAGGTTCTGGCAAACGAGAAGGGGATCAGGCCGCGCACGACGAGGGGCAGCCGCCGCCATGCCTGGCTCGGGTCGTAGCGCTCGCGCTCGATGTGGAACTTGGCCTGAAAGTTGAGGTTTTCGTGGAACCAGCGCTCGGTGAGGAAGATGTGGTGCCCCGGATACATGCCTTCGGCGGAGTTCGCGTACGGCACGGTAAACACCAGTCGTCCGCCGGGCTTGAGCACGCGCCAGGATTCGTTTAGCACATGATCGAGGTTTGAGTGCTCCAGGAAGTGCGACGAGCGCACTTCGTCGACGCTGTTGTCTGCGAAAGGCAACGGCTGCGCACTCAGATCCATGAGGATGTCAGGCGCATTGTCCTGGTTGATGATCTGGGCCGCTTCGCCCACCAGGTTGTCGAGGCCGATATAGCCTTGCGGTTTGTAGTAGCCGCAGCCCAGGTCCAGGCGCATGCCCGCGGCCTGGTGCGCTTGTAGCAGCGCTTGTAACGACGGCCAGCGCGGGTGCAGCGTGAAGGGCGTTGTTGGGATGTCTGTCATGGGCGTCGCCTCACTTGCCTGAGTAGTTGCTGACCTCGGCGCGCCCGCACATACACGGCGAGCAGTAGGCGAGCGAGTGCGCGGAACCAGCCTTGTCTGCGTAACCTGTTCAGCAGCGCTTCCGTCGGGTCGGCTGTCAGCGCCGAACGCTCAGCACCCGATGGCCTGTGCTGCTCGACTTGGGCCGGCAGCACTGGTATCCCCCGCAACTCACCGTAGAAAAACGCGAGACTGCGCGCAACCGCCAGGCGCTGCCCGCTGAGATCCCCGGCGTCGCCGGCCAGGGTCGCCGCCAGGGCTTGCTCCAATCGATCGACAGAGGCGCTCCATGTCCAGCGCGCGGCGGTGGCCCTGCCGTTGGCCGACAACCGTGCACGCAAATCGGCATCGCTCAGTAGTCGCGCCACCGCCTGACGGGCGCCCGGGATATCCGTTGGGTCCACCACCAGGGCGTTCTCGCCGTCGACGATGTACTCGTCGTATCCCGTGACGCGGCCCACCACCACGGTGCCGCCGCAGGCCATCATTTCCATGGGCGGGCCGAAGAAGCCTTCCACCCGGCTCAGCTTCAGCAGCACGTCGCAGCTGGAGTAGATGCGGCGCATGTCCTGCATGGGCACGGCGCTGAAGAAGCGCTCGCAGCGCCAGCGTGGGTCTGGGGTGCCGAAGGAACTGACGCACCAGATGTCGACGTCCAGATCCTGCACGGCCTGGAAGGCTTCGAACATCCCCTTGTAGGGCAGGCCGATGGCACCTTCCAACAGTACCCGCGGGCGCGCGCCGCGGGGCTCCAGGGGCTCGCAGGGGTAGAACAAATCTGCATCGAGACCGTTGGGCACCAGTGCGGCGCGATGCCCAAAGCCGCGCAGCCATGCTTGTATCCAGCGCGCCTCGGTGAAGTAGGCAAAACCGATGGTGTAGGTGAGCCGGGTGATATGCTCCCAGGCACTGTCGGTGGGATGAAACCGGGTTTCATCGGACTGTACGAAATAGCAATGGCGCCGGGCCGGCAGTAGTGGCGCACGAAACGTGGTGGCCCAAGAGGTGGCAACCAGCACGTCGACATCGGCCGGATAGTGCTCCAGCGCAACCACGGGCACGCTTTGCCCAGGAAACCAGTCCATGGCGGAGACGACACCATCCACCACCAGGGTGACGTCATAGCCACGCGCCTTGAGGCGTTCGGTGTGCTGGCACACCACGGCGATACCGCCGGAGACGCCGCATGTGGGGATGAGGTAGCAAACCTTCATGGCCGGCGCCCCGCCCGCGCCAGGGCGGCCCTGAGCTTGAGTGTCTGCGCATGCACCCGGCCGGCGGCGGCCAGCGCCCGGGCGGGCTGGCCGGGCTGGAATCGGGGCACGTCGCCGGCCTCGATGCGATCGAGCAGGCTTAGGTAGCAGGCGCGGGCATCGAGCAGGTTTGCCACCCGGGCGGCGCCGGCCGCGGCGATGCGCTCGCGCTCCTGGGGGTGCGCCAGGTAGTGGGCGACGGCTTCGTGCATCTGCCGGGGTGAGTCCACTTCCACGTAATCGATGCCGGGGCGCAGCACGGGATTGGGGGTGATCCGCTCGCTGATCAGGAGCACGCCACAGGCCAGCAGCATCTGCACCCGCGGCTCCCAGGATATCTCCGCTTCGGCGTGCACGTTCAGGCAGATGTGCGCGCGGCGCACGTATTGCACCAGCTCGGCGCCCCAGATGCCGTGGCAGATGTGCAGGAAGCGGTAGGCATGCTTGAGCGGGCCGAAGAAGGCTTCGCGGTGGCGGCTGCTGCGGCCGATAAAGAACAAGTCCCATTCCGGCGTCGCCGGCGCCGGATGATACACGTCCAGTGCCACCGGCAGGGCAAAGTCGCCGGAGCAGTGCAGGCCGTCGGCGGCGAACAGCGGCAGCGATGCTGCGTCGTAGTGGAAGACGTAGTCGAATGGTCGCTGTCTGATGGCGCGAAAATGCAGGTAGCGGTCGAGGCTGTCCAGTGTCCATTGCCAGCGGCCCGCGATCCGGCGCGGAAAGGGCTCACTGGACAGCGCAATGCTGGTGCCCGTCAGTGCCTGCAGCACCGCCGCCGGCACCCATTCGCCGCGGAAGAAAATATTGTAGTCGGCGTTGAAGTCCAGCAACGGCCCAAAGTCGTTGGCCAGACGCATGGGCACCAGCGCCAGTTCCCGCACCTGCGCGGCGTCGGCGAGGGCCTGCTCATAGGTGAACCGAAAGTACTCCGGTTGCGCAATGAAAGCGATTCTGGGCTGGTGCATGGGCTGTTGCTCCTCCTGGTGCTACGCGCCCAGGCCAAGCAGCCGTCGCAGCAGGGGCCGCATGCCGGGGATGCGTCCCAACTTGTCGGTCAGGGCGCTGATGCGGGCGAGGCGCTCGTTCGCCGCCGCAAGGTGCGCGTCTTTGTCTTTGAGCAGTTCCGCGGCCGTCGCGAGGTGCGCCTCTTTTTGCTGCAGCAGGGCCGCTGCCTGCTGCAGGTGGTCGGCCCGTTGCTCCAGCAAGATCTGGGCGTTTTGCAGATCGTGGCGCAGCAGGCATACCAGCTCGGCCTCTTCGATGGGTTGCTCGAACAGTCCGGCGCGCAGCGCTGGCAGCGGTCCGTCGGATGCCAGTGCCAGCCAGAAAATGGGCGCGGACAGGCCCTGTGCCGTGGTGATACCGTCTTTGGTGCGGGTGTGGGTCTGCAGCAGCGCCGATGCCGTTTGCGGAAAAATCAGCGACCCCAGGCATACCCGCTGCCCGTAGTATTGGGTGTGGGCAAAGTGAGCTGCGAGCAGTGCCTTGAACTCGCGTTCGTAGAGTTCTCTGACATGGAAGGGATTCACGGTGCCAGGCCGCTCGGAGTAGTTGTGCCGGTCGGGGCTGGATATCAACAGCACGCCCTGCGGGCGCAGTACGCGCCTGATCTCGCGCAGCATCGCCTCGTGCTGATCATGGTGCTCGATGGTCTCGAAGCTCACCACCACGTCGACGGCATCATCGGCGACGGGGATGCTGGCGCAATCGCCCACCAGGAACTCCAGGTTGGGCCCGGCGTAACGGGCCTGCGCGCTGCGCACGGTGTCCTCTGCGATGTCGACGCCGATTACGTGCGCGGCCACCGTTGCCAGACGCGCGGAGCCATAGCCTTCGCCGCATGCGATATCCAGCACGCGCTTGCCGCCACAGATATCCGCGGCCAGTAGGTAGCGGTGCACATGCTCGAATTCGATGGCCCCCGCCGTGCCGGGGATGTAGCGTTCTCCGGTGAATGCGGGCGGCGCCGGGGCAGCCTCGCGATCTGTGGTGTCCGCTTCACCCGCGTCGACGCCGGCCGCGCTCAGGTCTGCCGCATTCATGCGTCAACCTCCACCGGACTGAGATCGATGTGCTGCATAGGAATGCCGATGAGTCCGTTGACAATGCTCGTGCTTACGGATTTGAAATGCACGGCGTCATGAATCCATTGGTGCTGCACATGATCCTCCTGGGTGCCATCGGCGATGGCCACGTTGACGGAATAATCGCCCCCCGCGAGCAGCGGCATCAGGAAGGTGAACTGCGCCCGCAGGATCTGACCGCTGGCACAAGCCACGGGCCGATCTTGGTACGACAGGTAGGTATTGTCGCCGAACAGCGCCTGCCCCAGCCTGTCTTTGATGAAGAAGCCCACAATGGGCGACGCGAGGGGATTGTTGACCTGTACGTGCACGGTCAGCGTCACCTCCTCGCCGCCAACGACCCAGTTGAGGGGCGCGCCCGCCTGGTCGAAAAATGAGACATCGATCACCTGCGCCCCGCCTTTGCCAAAGGATGGCGCCTCCGGATCGAACTCGAACACACGCAGATCGTTACGCAAGTTGGTCGCATTCAGCAGCGCCTGCCGCTGATCCGCCCGCTGCCGGGTCAGCTGCAGCCGCTGCGGCCTGAGCTTGGTCGTGGTGCTCTTGCCCTGCTGGGCCTCGTAAAAGGCCTCCAGATAGGTGTCACAGACGGCCTTGGGATCGCCCTGCGCCTGGACCTGGCCGCTCTCCAGCCACAACGCCCGATTGCAGAGACTTTTCACCGATGCGACGTCGTGGCTGACGAACAGCACGGTGCCGGTCTTCATAAAGCCGCGCAGGAAGCGCATGCACTTTTGTGTGAAAAACGCATCGCCAACGGCGAGAGCCTCGTCGATAATCAGCACGTCGGCATCGATGTGGGCGATCACCGCGAACGCCAGTCGCGCCATCATGCCGCTGGAATAGGTCTTGATTGGCTGATCGATGAAATCACCGATGTCTGCGAAAGCGAGGATGTCGGGCAGACGCTCCTGAGCCTCGTCACGCGACATCTGGTACAGCGCGCAGCTGAGATAAACATTTTCGCGCCCGGTGAACTCCGGGTTAAAGCCCGAGCCCAGTTCCAGCAGTGCGGCGACGCGCCCACGCACATCGAGCGCGCCCCGGGTGGGTGTGAGGGTGCCGCAGATGAGTTGCAGCAGGGTCGATTTACCACTCCCGTTGCGGCCGATGATCCCCAGAGTCTGACCAGGCTCGATGCATAAAGAGACGTCTTTCAGCGCCCAGAACTCGCGATAATACCGGCGTCGCCCGCGCCAAAGGATCTGCAGCAGGCGGTGGTGGGGGCTGCTGTAGATCTCGTAGCATTTACTGAGATCTTCGACGTTGACATAGCCCTCAGAGGACATCGGCAAATCCCGCCCGCGTTTTCTGGAACCAGGCGAAGCCAAGCCAGCCGATCGCGCCTGCGGTCGCCACAAACGCGAGGTAGGCGGGCAACGAGGGCAGCCGCCCCCAGATGAGCACGTCTCTGCTCATTTCCACGGCGGGTGTCAAAGGATTGAAAAACAGCAGCGGTTGCACCGCACCGGGCAGCGCATCCACGGGAAAGAAGATGGGCGACAGGAACAACAGCGCCGTGGTGAGCACGCTCACGACCTGGGCGACATCGCGCAGGAAGACGCCAAGGCTCGACAAGAACCAGCACACCCCGAGCGTGAGCACGACGAAGGGCAGTAGAATCAGCGGGAACAACAGGGCAGTAGCCGGTGGCAGACCGTACAGCCAGAGGTGAAATAGCAGCCAGACAATCAGGCCGATCCCGAGATGGAACAGCGCACTGCCAATGGTCACAAGCGGCAGCACCGCCAGCGGAAAGACGACTTTCTTGACATAGTTGGCATTACCGAGGATGAGCTTCGGTGCGCGATTGAAACACTCGGCGAAGAAATTGAATACCAGTAGTCCGGTGAACAGCACGAGGGCGAATTCTGTTTTGGACTCGGCGCCGACGGACCAGCGGGCCTGGAACACCACGCTGAAAACAAATGTATAAATCGCAAGCATCAGTAGGGGCAGGAAGAAGGTCCACAGCAGACCCAGCACCGAGCCGCGATAGCGCTCGGCGATGTCGCGCTTGATCAGCAGCCCCACGAGTCGCCGATGCCGCCAGGGGCCGTATAGCATGTCACGCGGGGGAACGAGAAGTGTATACATCGTGTGATGACTGGCACCATCAAAACCGACCCAGGATACCATACCGCGCGACGTCACACCGGGGCTGCCGTCGCAGTGTGAGACACAGCGCAACGCGCAACAGTGCCGCCCGGCAAGGCCGTATGTTCCAGCGCGTGAGACTGGTCGCGGGTCGATCGTGCACCGCATCGACGACCCCGCCGTGTTGCTATCTCCCGCAGCCGCAGCCCCTCAGCCGCCGCCCGGCCCCGCATTGACCCGCGCATTGTCGAGCGCCAGCATGTCGTCCACGCCGTCGGCGGCGATGGCGCGGCCGTGCTCCAGCACCACGGCCTGGTCACAGGTGTCGCGGATCAGGTCTTCGGCGTGGGAGGCCAGCACGATGATGGCGGGGCGTCGCAGCGTCGACCCCGCCGGGGCGCTGGCACCGACACCGCCGGTCCGATGCGTCTGCTCGATTTGGCTGCTGGGCTAGCGCAGCGCGCAGCGGGCGTGCGCTGCGACACCGCTGTGCATGCATGGCCCATGCATGGCCCAGATGCCGCAGACTCGACGGCGACGGCATGGGACGGCGAGAGCGCCTTCGACGAGAAAACGTGGTGC
>NZ_CAJXWY010000080.1 GCF_913062725.1 uncultured Thiohalocapsa sp. | reverse complement strand
CGCAAGCGCTTCCTGCTGTACCAGCTGCCCTACGTGGTGCTGTACGTCGCCGCGCTGGTGCTGGTCGCCATGACCGCCCACGATGCCGCCGAGATGAGTACCAACTGGCAACTGTTCATCCCCGTCGTGGCACTCGTCTCCATCCTCGGCGGCTGGCGCTGGGCCGGCACCAGCGCCGGTCAGCGCTGGACCTACATCCTGCGCCAGGTGCTGCACTGGGTGGCGCTCATTCTGGTGATTCGTCTGCTCTATGCACATGCGGTGCAGGATTTTCTGAACGACGAGCAGGACGCATTCGTGACCATCTATGTGATCGGTCTCGCGGCGGTGCTGTCGGGGATCTATCTCGACTGGAAGATGGCCCTGTTCGGGATCTTCCTGCTGCTGAGCGGCGTGGGCATTGCCTGGCTCAACGACAATTACCTGTTGTTGATGTTCGTGATGGGTGGCGTCAGTATCGTCGCCGTCGGCTTGTCGCTGCTGATCCGCGGTCGATCGCAGGGTCCGGAGGCGGGCGCCGCCGGCACCTGATCAACACCACAATCGCGACGCGCGGCGGAGCATGCCATGAAGACCAACAGCGAGGGCGAGTTCGTGCGCTGGGAGTCCGGCTTTCGCCACTGGGTCACGCCGGACGGCAGTCCGGGACCCTCGGGGGACGGCGGCTTCAGGGCCGAGCCCGGGCGCTACCACTTGTATGTCTCCTACGCCTGCCCCTGGGCGCACCGCACCCTGATCTGGCGCACGCTGAAAGGGCTTGAAGACCTGATCTCTGTGTCCGTGGTGCATCCGCTGATGCCGCCGGAGAGCTGGGTGTTCGGCGACTATCCCGGCGCCACGCCGGATCACGTGCACGGTTTCGAGAAGCTCTACCAGCTCTACGCCCACACGGCCCCCGACTTCGACGGCGTCGTCACCGTGCCCGTGCTCTACGACAAGGCCCGCGAGACCATCGTCAACAATGAATCGGCGGAGATCATCCGCATGCTGAACAGCGCCTTCGATGCCTGGGGGCGCAGCGAGGTGGATTTCTACCCCGCCGAGCTCCGCGAGGACATCGATGCGGTCAACGCGCTGGTCTACGACAACGTCAACAACGGCGTCTACCGCACCGGCTTCGCCGTGACGCAGGCCGCCTACGAGGCGGCCTTCGACCAACTCTTCGCGGCCCTCGATCAGCTCGAGGCCCGCCTGGCGCGTCAGCGCTACCTCGTCGGCCAGCGCCTCACCGAGGCCGACTGGCGCCTGTTCACCACGCTGGTGCGCTTCGATCCCGTCTACCACGGCCACTTCAAGTGCAACCTCAGGCGCCTGGTGGACTACCCCAACCTCTGGGCCCATACCCGCGAGCTCTACCAGGTGCCCGGCATCGCGGAGACCGTGAACATGGACCACATCAAGCTGCACTATTACGGCAGCCACACGGCCATCAACCCGAACGGCATCGTGCCCAAAGGGCCGGCGCTGGACTTCATGGCACCCCATGGGCGCGAGGGCCTGGACGGCGGCGGGGATGATCATGTGGGATGAGCGCTACCGCGGTGCGGATTATGTCTATGGCACCGCGCCCAACGACTTCCTCGCGGCGCGCATCCAGGCGCTGAACGGCGCCCTGCCAGCCGCGGGCCGCGTGCTCTGCCTGGGCGAAGGGGAGGGCCGCAACGCCGTCTGGCTCGCCGAGCAGGGCCTTGACGTCACCGCCGTGGATGCCTCCGGTGTCGGCCTCGCCAAGGCCCGACGCCTCGCCGCCGAGCGCGGTGTGGCCATCGAAACAATCCATACCGACCTCGCCGTCTACCCCATCGCGCCGGACGCATGGGACATGGTCGTTGCCATTTTCTGCCATCTGCCGCCCGCATTGCGCGCGGACGTGCATCGCCGCAGTGTCGCCGGCCTGCGATCCGGCGGTTTTCTGTTGCTGGAGGCCTACACGCCCCGGCAGCTGGCGCTCGGCACCGGCGGGCCGCCCACCGCGGCGCTGATGATGGACGCCGACAGCCTGCGCGCTGAGCTCATGGGGCTCGAATTCCTGCACTTGGAGGAGTTGGAGCGCGACATCCAAGAGGGCGCCTTGCATGCGGGGCTGGGAGCCGTGGTACAGGTTCTGGGGCGGAAACCGAGGTAGTCGCGGATGATCCGGATGGCACTGCGCAGTGTCACCCCGTCCCGGCCGGCCACGGGCCCGCCCGGCTTCGGCACCGCGCTATGGCGCAAGACGCTCGATGCGCCAGCCATCCGCCTCGCGGGTGTAGCGGAAGCGATCATGCAGCCGGCTTTCGCGCCCCTGCCAGAACTCGATGCTGGACGGCACCACCCGGTAGCCACCCCAGAAGTGCGGCAGCGGGACTTCGCCGTCGCCGAAGCGGCGCTTCATCTCGGCGACCTTCTCTTCCAGCAGGGCGCGGGAGCTGATGACCTGGCTCTGTGGTGAGGACCAGGCGCCGATGCGACTGCCCCGGGGGCGTGTGGCGAAGTAGCGCAGTGATTCCGCCGTCGGGATACGCGCCGCGCGACCCAGGATCTTCACCTGCCGCGCCAGCGCCACCCAGGGAAAGAGCAGGGCGACGCGGTCGTTATGGTCCATCTGTCGCGCCTTTCGGCTCTCGTAATTGGTGAAGAAGACGAAGCCGTTGGCGTCATAGAGTTTCAGCAGCACGGTGCGCAGGCTCGGCTGGCCATCCGCATCCACGGTGGCGAGGGACATGGCGTTCGGCTCCGGCAGCCGCGCACCGATGATCTCTCCGTACCAGGCCTGGAACTGCTCGATGGCGTCGGCCGCCAGCGCATCGCGCTCCAGCCCCGCCGCCATGTACTGCTCGCGCAGTGCCGCCGGATCCACAACCGTATCGGAGGGGGAGGCGAGATAGGGATCTGACGCGGTCATGGTGGTTACCGTTGGCTGCTTGGAGGGCAGGAATGTGGCGACCGCAGTCTCTGCACAAAAGACCCGGGCGCGTCACCAGGCGGTGCGCACACCTGTGCAGACCGCGCGATCGCATGTGCGGTTGCCGGCCTAACCGCCGCCGAGCATCGCATCGATCTCAGCGACGGCGGCGGCCCAGTCCTCGTCCTCGTGGCCGGGCTCGAAGCCGCGCTTCTCGGCGCGGTAATAGGCCGCCTCCTGGATCATCCGGTAGCGCTCTTCCGGCGCTACTTTTCCGACCGGCTTCAAGGCCACGGCGCGATCCGGCAGGGGTGGCCGTGTGGTGCCCGTCGGGACCGGCGCCGTTGGGGCCGGCGCCGGCGCGATTGTCTTTTTCGCCAATGCCTTTTTCGCCAGCGTCTTCTTGGTGATCGCCGGCGCCGGCGCCGGCGTGGCCGACCTGCCCGACGGCGTTTTTTTCACAACCGTCTTCTTGGTCACCGTCTTCTTGGTGATCGCGGCCGCCGCCGCCGTCTTCTTGGCGGCAGGGGCCTTTTTCGCAGTCTTCTTGGTTACGACCTTCTTGTCCTCTGCCATCGTCGCTCACTCGCCTCTGGTGTTGGGAAAACGCTCAGGGCCGCAACCCGCTGGGTACCGCTGCGCGCGCCACCTGCACCGCCGCCGGCCGTCTCCACGAAGAATACACGAGCAAGCCGGCAAGCCGAACATCGCAGCGCGTGGTAGGGGCGCTGTGGCGTCAAGCACCAGCCGAAAGCGCGTGCTTGGCCGGACCGGTGAGTCATGCATCCGGCCCGTCCCTACTCCTCCCGCAGTGCGGCGGCCGGTGCCGCCCGCGCCGCCCGCAGCGCCGGGTAGAGCCCGGCGAGCATGGCCGCGATCCAGGCCAGCAGCACGCCGGCGAGCAGGGTGTCCGGCGTCAGCCGCATGGGCATGCGCCAGCCGAAGGAGCGCAGGTTGATCACCTGGATCAGCAGGTCGCCCATGGCCACGCCGAGGGGAATGGCCAGCAGGCCGGCGGCGACCCCCATGAGCGAGGTCTGCAGCATGATCAGCAGCCGGAGCTGGCCGCGGGTCATGCCCGTGGCGCGGAGCACGGCGTAATCTTTGGCGCGCTCCAGCTCCAGCGCCATCAATGCGCTCAGGATGCCGACGAAGGCCACACCAACGGCCAGCAGCCGCAGCACTTCAGTGATGGTAAAGGTACGGTCGAAGATCTCCAGCGAGAGCTCGCGAATGCCTTGGTTGGTCTGCACCGCCGCCGGTGGTGTCAGGCCCGCGGCGATGGCTTGCACGCGCGCCGCCACCGCCTCGGCGTCGGCGTCGTCGGCGAGCACGACGCCGATGGAGGCGGTGCCGGGATCATCCCAGAGTTGCGCATAGGCGGCCTTCGGCAGGATCACCGTGCCGCTGTCGCTGCCATAGTCCTGAAACACACCGCCGATTTCGAATGTTTTCCAGCCGCCAGCGCTGAAGAGCTCGAGCTGGTCGCCGACGGCGAGCGCCTGGCGGTAGGCATAGGGCTCCGAGACCAGCGCCAGCTCGCCCGCCCGCCAGCGCTGCCAGAGGTCGTCGGCGGTGTCGCCGCGGAACCGAAAGCCGCGGGGCGGCCCCGCGCTGGAGGTGAGGGCCAGCACGCGCATCTGCCCGTCGCGGGTCTGTACGAGGCGCGAGCGGCCCTGGCTCACCGACGCCACGCCGGGCAGGGCCAGCAGCCGGTCCGCGAGCCCCGGGGGCAGCGACGCCGGGTTGTCGGCGCCGCCGCCCTCGTCGGTGGCGATGTAGATGTCGCTGGTGAGCGTGTGCTCCAGCCAGTCCGACACACTGACCCGAAAGCTGCCGATCATGATACCCACGCCAACGGTGGCCGCCACCGCCACCGCCAGCGCCGCCACCGCGAGTCCGGAGCGCGTGATGCTGGCGGTGATGCCCCGGGCCGCCAGCCGCCCGACGCTGCCGAACAGCCGCCCGAACAGGGGCGTGGTGGCGCCCGCCAGCGCGCGCACCACCAGCGGCATGCACAGGCTCGCACCGACGATGACGAAAAACAGCGCCACGAAGCCCCAGGTCATGGAGCGCCCGGACAGGGGGATCAGCGCCACGCCCAGGGCGACGACCAGCACGCCGCCCGCCGCGAGCCAGGGCAGCAGCCGCTGCCCGCGCTGCTCCACCAGGGTGCGGCGCACCACGTCCCGGGGCTGGGAGCGCGCCGCCTCCAGCGCCGGGCCCAGGCCCGCCAGCAGGGTCACGCCCATGCCCAGGCCAACCCCTTTGGCGAGCGACAGCCAGTCCAGATGCAGGCTGCGCACGCTGAGCTGGAAGTAGACATCGTTGATGGTGCGGGTCACCAGCTGCACCAGTCCGGCGCCGACGGCGATGCCCGTCAGCACCCCGAGCAGTGCGCCCACGGCCGCGAGCACCAGCGCCTCCACCAGCACCAGCGCGAACAACTGGGTGCGGGTGACGCCCTGCATGCGCAGGGTGCCCAGCAGCGGACGGCGCTGCAGCACCGCGAAGGTCATGGTGTTGTAGACGATGAAGCCGCCCACCAGCATGGCCAGCAGGCTCATGGCCGTGAGATTGGTGTGGAAGGCGCGCGTCATCTGCGCCAGTACGTTGGTACGCTGGGCGGTGGTGGTGAGCCGCAGACCCGTGGGCAGGGCGGCGGCGACGCGCTCGGCCTGGGCGTCCGTCAGCATCAGGTCGATGCGCTCCACTGCGCCGATGCTGCCCGTGGCCTCCTGCGCCGTGGCGATATCGGCGACGGCGAGACCGCCGAGGCCGGCGCCGCCCTGATCCGGCAGCACGGCGGCCACACGCATGCGCCGCGTGCCGCCGCCGATCTGAACGTCCACCCCATCCCCGGCGGCGACGCCCAGGGCATCGGCATCCGCCGCCGACAGCAGCAGGGTGTCCGGCGTCGCCAGCAGGTCGATGAGCGCGGCCGCCAGGGCCGTGCCGTCGGCGCCGTCGCCGCCCACCGTCGCCCCGGCGAAGAGCGCCGGGCGCATGGGCGCCGCGGCGATGAGGTCCAACCCCAGCAGGGTCAGGCTGCGCTCGCCGATGCGCATGGGCGCCTCGATCACCGGCGTTGCCAACGTCAGCCCCTGGGCCACCCGCAGGTCCGCATAGGTCGCATCCGCGATGCCGCCGGCGGCGGCCTGGATCTGATGGGTGGCGGGTCCGGCCACCTGCTCCACCGACAGCCGGAAGCCGCGTCGCGCACTCTCGTTGGCGAGGTCCACGGCGATGACCACCGCCACCCCCAGCGCGATGCCGACGATGGAGAGCCAGGTCTGCCAGGGGTGGCGCGTGAGATAGCGCCGGCTCGCGCGCAGCAGCGCCGGCGGCAGACGGACGGCGGCGATGGCCGCGGCGGCGCGGGCGGGCAGACCGGTGCGTGTCCCGGTGACGCTCACCACGACAGTGCCTCGGTGTCTGCGTTGAGCCTTCCCTGGTCGACGGCGAAGGTGCGGTCGGCGATCGCCGAGACCTCCCGGCTGTGGGTCACCAGGATCAGCGTCTGGCCCTCGTCCCGGAACAGGTGCGCCAGCAGTTCCAGCACCCGGTGCCCGGTTTGGGCATCCAGGTTGCCGGTGGGCTCATCGGCGAGCACCAGCGCCGGGTCGTGGATGATGGCGCGGGCGATGGCGACGCGTTGCTGCTCGCCGCCGGAGAGTTGGTCCGGAAAGGCGCCGTCGCGGCCCGCGAGTCCCACCTTGGCCAACAGCGCGGTGATGCGCGCGCGCCGCGTGGGCGCCGGCATGGCGTTCAGCTCCAGCGGCAGGGCCAGGTTCTCGGCCACCGTCAGCGTCGGGATCAGGTTGAAGAATTGATAGATGAAGCCGATGTGCCGGCGCCGCAGCAGGGTCAGCTCCGGCTCGCCCATGGTGGTGACATTCTGACCCATGATGCGCACCTCGCCGGCGTCCGGGCGGTCGATGCCCGCGAGGAGGTTGAGCAGCGTCGACTTACCCGAGCCGGAGCGCCCCACCAGCGCCACGCATTCGCCGGCGGCGACATCGAAGCTGACGTCCTGGAGCACGGTGCGGCGGTTACGGCCTTCGGCGTAGGATTTGCTCAGGGCCTGGACGCTGAGGGCGGGGGTGTCTGGCTGGTGCATGATGCGTGCGGCGTCGGCGGGGTTCGGCGGGCACTTGCGGCCATCGGGCCGAGGGGCTCGGGTCGGTGATGGATGGCTGCGGCGGCGGGGCGAAATGGTGGGTCTGCGTACGCGCTTACGACATCAATACCGATTGCGGTTGCAGCCTGATGGGCGGGCAGGGCGCCGCGCGCCGGGGTACATCAGCGCCCATCACAGCCACTTGACCAGGTAGTAGAGCTGCTGGCCTTCCGACGAGCTGGAGGGCCCGTAGACCACCGCCGGATGCAGCTTGCGCGCTGCGTCGCCGCCGGCCCGCGCCGCTGCCTCCGTCTCCACCACGGTGACGCAGCCCGCCGGGAAGCGCCCGCGGCGGCGGTTGGCGGCCTTCACCAGCGCGAAGCGCTCGGCGAGGGATTTCGACTCCGGATCAATGATCACACGCTGCATCATTTCCTCGCCAATGCTATCGCTTTCGCCATCGGTTGCGAGCCCGAACCATCCCGCGGTACGCCGCCCGCGTCTGAGCGCAAGACCCGTACCCGGTACATGGCCTTAGGTTACCCTGCTCGCCGGTATCCCGTTGCCGGGCACGACACCCACGATCATGCCGAAGCACCAACCTGAGGTCGGTCGCGGGCGGTCATGGTGCAGCGCGCGCAGTCGGCCTCGGGGCCTGGTCCCGTCTCTGCATAGTTGCGCCGCCCGCCCGCGGCCTCAACCGGCGGCGACGACCGCGGTTGCTCGCGGCGCTCACGGCGGTGTGCAGCGGGGCTTGCGTCCTGAGGCCAACGCCTCGGTATACAGTGCCGTCGCCTGCTCCATCTCCGCGGCCAGTGCCTGCATGCGCTTGTCGTGGGACGGGTGGGTGGACAGGAACGCCGGCGGCTGCCCGTCGCCGGCGGCGGCCATGTTCTGCCACAGCTGCACGCTTGCCCTGGGGTCGAAGCCCGCCTGCGCCATCAGATCCCGACCGATGCGATCGGCCTCGCGCTCGTGGGTGCGGCTGTAGGGCAGCAGCAAACCGTACTGCGCGCCCAGGCCCAAGGCCTTGCGGAAGGCCTCATGTGCGGCGCCGCCGGGCTCCTCGGCGAACAAATCCACCAGCATCAGTCCGCCTTGCACGGCCAGCTCCTGGGTCAGGCGCTCGTTGGCGTGATTCGCCAGCACATGGCCGATCTCGTGGCCGATGACCGCCGCCAGCTGATCCGGCGTGCGGGCCACCGCCAGCATGCCCGCATGCACGCCGATCTTGCCGCCCGGCAGCGCAAAGGCGTTCGGGGTTGGATCATCGAGCACGGCGACGGACCACTCGCCGTGGGGTTGCGGTAGTGCGTCGACCAGTGCCTGGGCGACGCAGCCCACGTAGCGGCGCAGGGCGGGGTCACGACTGAGCGGCTCGGTTTGCAATAACCGCTCGAAGCTCTGCTCGCCGAGGGCGGTCATCTGCGCCTCGGGCACCAACGCCAACTGCTTGCGGCCGGTCGGGGATTCGTCGCAGCCCTGGAGTGTACTGAGGGCAGCGATGACGCCCAGGGCAGTCAGCAAAGCCCGCCGGTGGCGGGGGCGTGTCGCGTCTCGATTGGTGTTGGATGGCATCTGGACGGCTCTCTGCGCTGGCGGGCGGCAGGCTGACATAGCGGGCGGCTGCGGCGGCGCTTGGTGGTTATCAATGCGCAGCCGTAACCGTCAAGCACGGTGACGACGGGTATCGATGCGCGCGGTGTCAGTGCCGGCGTGCCGCTCGTCGCAGGGTCTGCAGGATTGCCGCGCATGTGGCGGTGGAGACATCGAGCGGCGCCCGCAATCCGGTATGATGACCCAAACGAGCGCGGAGTGGGCCCCGCGCCGCGCTCCTGCCAAGCCGCCGCGCGCTGCCCGCCGGTCCTGTTGTCGTCGCGAGAGCCATCGCCCATGCCCGCCCATCACGCCCTGGTGCTGAATCTGCACCAGCCCCCCGGCAATCTGGAGCACCTGCTGGCGCATGCCACCTGGGAGGCCAAGGAGATCCTCTTTGCGCTGGATCGCATGCCGCGCAGCCTCTGGGGACAGGAGGACCTCGCGCGGGTGCATCTGTCGCTGTCCGGCACGCTGCTGGAGACGCTGTCGAGTCCGGACTTCCAGGCGCGCGTCTACGGCATCGTCGACTGCGGCAAGCTGCTCTGGCATCTGCAGAACACGGCGCTGTTCGACATCCTCGGCACGGGTTACTACCACCCGGTGCTGCCGCTCATTCCGCCGGCCGACCGCCCGGAACATTTGCGCCGCTGGCAGGCCCTTGCCCGTCACCTGTTCTGGCGGCGTAATTTCCAGGGCTTCTGGCCGCCGGAGATGGGCTTTTCCATGGAGCTGATCCCGCTGCTGAAGCGGTTCGGCTATCGCTATGTGCTGGTGGACTCCGCCCATGTGGAGCCCTTGCGGCAGATGACCTGGCCACAGCTGCGCTATCGCCCGCACATCGCCCGCTATGACGGCGAGGAGATCATCGTGGTGGTGCGCGACCGCGAGCTCTCCGATGCCCAGGAGTCGGGCATGGCGCTCGACTGGTTCTTGGCAGAGGTGGCCGAGCGCACCCGCTGGTGCGACTTCGAGCCCCTGGTCACCACCGCCACCGACGGCGAGAACGGCGGCTGGTTTCGCAATGTCACCGAGGGCGCCAACTACTGGAGCGCCTTCTACCTGCCGTTGCTGGCGCGGGTGCGCGAGGGCACGGCGGACATCCGCCCCTGTTTCATCGGCGATTACCTGGACAAGCACGGTGCCCACGGTGAGGTCCATGTCGCCACCGGCGCCTGGAACACCGGTTGGCACTCGGGCCGCGGCTTCACCCAGTGGACCGGCTCCGAGGCCCAAAAGCGCATGCTGGCGCGCTATGCCGATGTGAGTGCGCGCCTGCGCACCACGGTGCGCCACGGCGCCGCCGCGGCGCCGGACGACCCGGGGCTGATCGGCGTGCTGGAGGAGGCCCGCTGGCGCCTGCTGCGCGCCGAGACCAGCTGCAACCTGTTCTGGGGCGAGGCCTGGGTGGCGCGCGCCGCCGACGACCTGGACGCCGCCGATGCCGCGCTCGCCGATGCCCAACGCCATTTGCTTGGCCGCACCCGGACCGCCGCGCCGGGCGCGTCGGCCTGAGTGGGCCGGGGACGGCGCCCCGCAGAGAACAGTCCGACACCGCCATCGCCCCGGTCGCCGCGCCTGAACCGACGACATCCAATCATCCGCAGCCCGATTTCAGTCACGCAACAGTCCCAGGAGCCCCCCATGTCCGACCTAACCGAACAGCTCGAAGGCCTGCCGAACATCTGCGGCCAGGAGAACGACATCGCCGCCGCCGTGGCGCGGGGCAAAGATAGAAACCTCTCCGACATCCCGGGTGGGGTGGACTTCGGCCGCGTGCGTGCCGCCGCGGCCATCGCCCTGCACCAGCATCAGCCGCTGATCCCGGCGGGCGGGGACGACCTGCGCACCGCCGCGCTGATCAGCAACCTCCAGTACATGATGGAGCACCAGGACATCGGCGATAACCACAACGCGCCGGCGTTCGTCTGGTGCTACAAGCGCATGGGCGAGCTCATCCCGCAGCTCATCCACGAGGGCAAGTCGCCCCGGGTCATGCTGGAGTACTCCGGCACCCTGCTGCACGGACTGCGGCAGATGGGCGAAGGGCACGTCATCGATGCCCTCAAGACCATCACCATGAACCCCGACTACAACTGGGCCGTGGAGTGGCTCGGCATGCCCTGGGGCCATGCGGTGGCGCCGTCCACGCCGGTGCAGGACTATCGTCTGCATGTGCAGGCCTTCCAGCACCACTTCGCCGCCATCTTCGGCCTGGACGCGCTGGAGCGGGTGCGCGGCTTCTCACCCTCCGAGATGGCGTTACCGAATCATCCGGACGTGGCCTACGAGTTCGTCAACACCCTCAAGGCATGCGGCTACCAATGGGTGCTGGTGCAGGAGCACAGCGTCGAGCAGACCGACAACGGCTGGCATCCCCAGCGCCCGCACCTGCCACACCTGCTGACCTGCACCAACGCCGAAGGCGAGACGGTGAGCATCATCGCGCTGGTCAAGACCCAGGGCTCCGACACCAAGCTGGTGGCGCAGATGCAGCCCTGGTACGAGGCCCAGGGCCTGGAGCGTTGGGCGCTCGCCGGCAAGCAGGTGCCGCCGCTGGTGACCCAGATCGCCGACGGCGAGAACGGCGGCGTCATGATGAACGAGTTCCCGGACAAGTTCATGGAAGCAGTGCGCGCCGCATCCGGCACCGACACACCGCTGATGAACGGCAGCGAATACCTCGAGCACCTCTTCGCCCTCGGTATCAAGGAGAGCGACTTCACCGAGATCCGCCCCGTCCAGCAGGGCAAGATCTGGGAGCGCATGCAGCCCGGCGACGGCCCCGAGAAGCTGGAGCAGGTGATCCAGGCGCTGAAGCAGGAAGACCACCAATTCCACATGGACGGCGGCAGCTGGACCAATGACCTGTCCTGGGTGAAGGGCTACGAGAACGTCATCGGTCCCATGGAAGAGGCCAGCGCGCTGTTCAACGAAAAGGTGCTGAAGCCCGGCACGGCCACCGACGACCCGCGCTACCGCAACGCCCTGTACCACCTCATGGCCAGCCAAACCAGCTGCTACCGCTATTGGGGGCAGGGCCTGTGGACCGACTACGGCCGCGAGATCTGCCGCCGCGTCATGGACATCGTCAACTACGACTTCGGCTGAGGCGGCCCTAACAACCGCCATGCAGCATGCCCACAAGCAGACACGCTACGAAGCGCTGGAAGCCCTGCCAGAGAGGCTGACCGGCGAGATCCTCAACGGCCAGTTGTACACTCAGCCGCGGCCGGCGGGGCCGCATGCGCGCGCCGAGACCGAGCTCAGCATCGACATTGGCAGTACCTACGGCAGGGGCCGCGGTGGACCCGGCGGCTGGTGGATACTCATTGAGCCGGAGATCCACTTCATCACGGATGCGGAGGTCGCCGTGCCCGACCTGGCAGGTTGGCGCAAGGAACGCATGCCGCAGATACCGGAAGGTCATCGGTTCGAGGTCGTCCCAGACTGGGTCTGTGAGATCCTGTCACCCGCGACGGCCAGCAAGGACCGTGAGGTCAAGATGCCGATCTACGCCCACTACGGCGTCGCCTACGCTTGGCTCGTGGATCCCAAACGTCAAACCCTGGAGGCCTATACGCTGGAGGATGACCGCTGGCGCCTGCTCGCCGAGGCGTCTGGCGACGACACCATCGCCGTCGCACCGTTCAATGCCCTTCAGCTCGACCTGCGCAACCTCTGGGGCTGACACTGAGCCATTGCGGCCATGATGATGCGCCCGTGCCATGCAAACTCACCGTAGTGGCCAGTCTCCTGCGTTGAACAGCCGAAGAAGCAGCCAACCTGCAAGTGGGCCTTTCGCACCAACGCCTTCGGCTGGAAGGCCTCCAAGCTGGCTTCTCAGCGGCTCAAGGAGGCCCTCACCGACATCAAGGCGGCCCCCCCGGCGTGTGCCGTGGCGCCCATCAACCCGGCAGAAAAACGCCGCAGCCGAGCTTGCGATGATCGCCGAGGCCGGCCTCCTGCAGGTGGAGGCTATCCTCCGGCGTCAGACCATGGATCTGGACGCTGAAACCGGGCACGCTGCGATCCAACATCTGCAGTTGTCCGGCCGCGCCAATCACCAGCTTGCCACTGATCTCCAGCATGGCAAGGGCATGGTTGACGACTTCGGCGAAGGCGGTCCGCAGGGACTCGGCCAGGGCCGCCGCGGATGCGCCCGTGCGGGTGTTGCCGCCATCGAAGACCACCAGGCGGGCCGATAGCGTGGTGGCGGGGCGCGGTAGTTGGATGCGCGGCTCGCCGATATCCAGCAGGCGACCTTGGATGTTGACGGAGCCACCGGCGAGGCGCAACGCCCGCGGCAGGTCTTCGGTGGCGAGGCGCATCAAGAGCTGACTCTCGTCGGTGAGGATCAGCCCGCCGTGACCGTCCGCGCGGCCGCGGATGGGGGCGATGGCCACGGCGTCGGTCGCCGCGAGCCAGACACGGAGCGGGGCATGGTGGCAGAGGGCGTCGAAGAGTGCGGCGCCATGGTCTGCGGGCAATGGATCACCGCGCAGCGGGAAAGCCGCTTCGAGGGTGCAGTAGGCATCGGAGAGGTCGTCGAGGGGCATGGCACATTCTCCCTGTTGGGGCCAAGAGGCCGTGGAACCATGTCGTCGTTGTAGCACGGGCACCGGCTCAGGGAATGAGCCGGGATCTGTGGTTTTGCCTGACCCGTCTAATCGTGTACAGATGGGCGGCTGCTGCTGATCACAAGGTTCCATCACCCGGCGGCGCACCTGCGGTGGTCCTGCGGGTTGCCCGCGAGCCGTCGCAAGCGCGCACGGGCAGCGGGGGAGAGCGGGCGGTTGCCGCGCGCCATCGGGCGCAGCATGCAACGGTGTCAGGCCCGGTCGGGTCTGCCAGTCGGCGGTTGAGGCGGGGCACGTGTCGTCGTTGCACCCAAGCCGCACTCAGGCGCACCCCAGGCGCATTCAGGGCAGCGGGGAATCATCCGCGTACAAGGCGGCGCCGGCGCGCAGACGCTCGGCCACCAGCGCGCGCAGCTCGGCGGGGGCGATCACCTCCACATCCGGGCCGAACTTGAGGATGTCGCGCAGCAGTTCACGCGGATCGGAATAGGGCACCTGCAGCTCGTAGCGCCCAGCCTGCGACTGGCCCCGCCAGTGTCCGATCTGGTCCGGATGCCAGGCCTCGTCGGCCACCCAGCGCGAGGCCTCGGGGCTGAAGCGCAGCACCGCCCAGGCGGCGGCGCTGCCGGAGAAGATGCCAAAGCTGCCGCCTAGGAAGCGGTCCAGCGCCTTGGGCTCGGTGCGCAGCGCCGGCTCCGGCTGCGGCTCGGCGCGGTCGATGCGGTCCAGCGAGAAGATCCGCAGGCCCGCCGCCCGCTCGCAATGGGCGGCGAGATACCAGTTGTCGCGGTAGCGTATCAGCCGCTGCGGGTGCACCACGCGCTCGGTGGCGACATTGCGCGCGCGGCCGTGGTAGGTGATGGCCAGCGGCCGGCCCTGGAGCAGCGCGGCGGCGATGGTGCCGAAACGCTCCGGGTGCGTGGTGCGCGTGGCCATGGGCTGGAGCAGGACGCTGTCGGCCACCGCGGCGGCGCTGTGTCCACTCTGCGCCAGCAGGCTGCGAATCCGTCCCCGCAGCGGACCGATATAGGGCGCAAGCAGCCCCGGCTGCATCTGATCGAGCATCTGCCCGCTGGCCAGCAGCGCGAAGAGCTCGCCCTCGTTCAGCCAGAAGCCCGGCAGCTCGAAGCGCGGCCCGTCTGCGGCATAGCGGTAGCCGTTGCTGGCGCGGTCGTACTCGATGGGCGCCTGCATGAACTCGCGCATGTAGCCGATGTCCCGCACCACCGTCGCCCGCGAGGCCTCGAGCATGCCCTGCAGCTGCTCCAGCGAGCGCGGTTTTTCCTTCAACAGCGCGTCGATGCGGTAGATGCGCTCGGCGCGGTTCACGGCGCGCGGCCCCTCACCGCACCCAGCGGGCGGCGTCCAGCAGCACCTCGACACCGGCGCCGGGGCGATGCGCCTGCTCGCTCAGGTGCCGACGCCAGCGCCGGGCACCGGGGCGCCCCTGAAAGAGGCCGAGGATATGGCGGGTGATGCCATTGAGCGGCGCCCCCGCCGCCAGCGCCCGCTCCACATAGGGCACGAAGGCGTCCAGCACCTCGTGGGGTGTCGGCGGCGGCGTGGGATCGGAGAAGATCACGCGGTCGGCATCCGCCAACAACCAAGGGTTGTGGTAGGCGGCGCGGCCGATCATCACCCCGGCCAGGCGGTCGAGGAAGTCCGCGGCCTGCGCGAGCGTCTGGATGCCGCCGTTGATGACCATGGGCAGCGCGGCGAAGTCCGCCTGCAGGCGCAGCACCACGTCGTGGCGCAGCGGCGGTACATCGCGATTCTCCCGTGGGCTCAGGCCCTGGAGCCAGGCCTTGCGGGCGTGGACGATGAGGGCGTCGCAGCCGGCGCGGGCGACGGCGTCGGTGAAGTCGACCAGTGCGTCATAGCTGTCGCGCTCGTCGATGCCGATACGGGTCTTGACCGTTACCGGCACGCTCACCGCCGCCTTCATGGCCGCGACGCAGTCGGCGACTACGGCGGGCTCCGCCATCAAGCAGGCGCCGAAGCGCCCGTTCTGCACCCGGTCCGACGGGCAGCCGACGTTCATGTTGATCTCGCAGAAGCCGGCCTCCTCCCCGAGGCGTGCGCAGCGGGCCATCTCCGCCGGCTCGGATCCGCCGAGCTGCAGTGCCACCGGATGCTCAGCCGGGTCATGGCGCAGAAAGCGCGCCGTGTCGCCGTGGATCAGCGCGCCGGTGGTGACCATCTCGGTGTAGAGCAGCGTGTGTCGACTGAGGAGCCGCGCGAAGTAGCGGAAGTGGCGGTCCGTCCAGTCCATCATGGGGGCGACCGATAACCGCCGGTCCAACCCCGACCATAACTTGGGCTCTAACCTGCTGTTTCTGCTGTCACCCTGGTCCACTGTGTCTCACTGACGCACACGTCAAGGTAGATGCTGCTGACCGATGCGAGTTACCTCGATTGCACCAAGCCATGTTGGCTCCGGGCTGGTACACCCGCCGCATCTCGGTTTTCGCTTTCTGCGGGCTGGGTTGCAGCGGGCGGGGGTCTCGACAGCAGGGATGCTGTCGTGAAGCCTACAGGGACGTATTCACGGCGTCCCCCGCCCGCTGCAACCCAGCCCGCAGACGCCTGCGCCGGACATTGACATGCGCCGGGTATA
>NZ_CAJXWY010000079.1 GCF_913062725.1 uncultured Thiohalocapsa sp. | reverse complement strand
CAGCGCAGCGCGGACGCGAAGTTGGTGTTTGAGGTGCGGGTCGAGGTGGCGGATGCTGAGGTTGGCCATGCTGCCCTCCCGGTTGGCTTGGGAGGAGTGAGAGTAGGCAACGATGTCATTGCGTGCAAGCCGTGGCCCGGCGAGGGTGCAGCGGGGCGGGCAGCGCAAGTTAGGTTAACTTTTCTGCACCTCGCATGGGCTTCGCTTCTTCCTCGGCCGCCCGCCCCGCTTGCCGTTCGCCGCCGATCGGGCCTTGACACGTCGCCGCTCCTCGGCACGCATGGCGTTCAGCTCGGACCCGCGCTCCGCCCTCCAGGCGTTGCCCCTTTCCCTGCCGGCACAGCCGCGGGTATCAGACCGCATCGACCCGATCGGCAGCGGTATTGCGCCAGCGGTGGCACGCAGCCGCCGCTAACGGCGGCGCGCGCAACAACGGTGCCCGCAGGCCCCAGTCCGACGATCGCGGGCGCGCCAGGCCGGCGGCAGCGCGTGCGCCTCAGCGCCGCCGGCGCTGCCGGCGGGCGCCGAACAGCCCCAGCAGCCCGGCGCTGGCGAGCAGGCCCCACACCGAGAGGGTGGGGATCGGCGCCGCCACCGCGGCCTCGTAAGCGCCGATGTCCGCCGCCGGACCTTGCGGACGACTGACACCCCGTTGGTCTGTGTCCGGGGCTGCCGCGGTGTCGGCCGTGTCGATCCCCGGGCTGACGGTCAACAGCGCATGCGTCTGCACGCAGCCGTAGGACGCAGCAGGGCCGTTGGGATTGCCGGCCAGGGTCTCGCAGCCGTTGTCGGCGAGCGGGCCCAAATCGGGATCGGTGCCGATAATATTGCTGTCGACGCCGTTGCTCAGGCCGCACGCATCATCGCCCGAGTCCCCGATCAGGTTGTAGCTACCGGTCACGTCGGCGTCCACGGCCCGACAATCCCCGCCACCTGGACTGTTGGCGATGATGCTGTTGGTGAGGGTCATACTGGAGGAACTCCCGATTGAGGGGGAACTCACGAAGATGCCGCCACCATCACTGGCTGCAGAGTTGCTGGCGACGGTGCTGTTGGTCAGCTTCAAGGTTGAGACGTCGTCTATGCGCAGACCACCACCGTCGTCGCCGATGGCCGAGTTGCCGGAGATCGTGCAATTGGTAATCGTCACAGTAGATGTTGATGATGCCCGGATGCCGCCGCCATCATCTTCTGCGGAGTTGCCGGCGACAGTGCTGTTGGTCAGCGTCAGCTGACTGTCTACAACCCGGATGCCGCCGCCATCATCGGCTGCATAATTGCCGGTGACGGCGCTGTTTGTGAGCATCAGCTGACTGACAGAAACCCGAATGCCGCCGCCATCATCGGCCGCGGAGTTGCCAGAGATGGTGCTGTCACTGACCGTCATCAGCGTGCCAGAGCCCGCGAAGAGACCGCCGCCATCATCACCGCCCGTCGAATTGCCGGTGACGGTGCTATTGGTAACCGTCAGGGTGGCGCCATCCGCGGAGATACCGCCGCCATCATCGTCTGCGAAGTTGCCGGAGACGGTGCTGTTGCTGATTGTCAGGGTGGCGCCATACACATAGATACCGCCGCCATCATCGGCGGTCGATCCATTCTGGATGGTCAGGCCATCGATTGCGACGGTTGTGCCTGCGCCGATGTTGAAGATCCGGGACTGCTGGCCGCCATCCACGGCCAACGCATCCGCACCCGGGCCGTCGATGGAGACGGACTGCGTTATCCCGAGCTCGTTGCCAGCGAGGGTGATGGTGCCGGTCACCGCCGAATCGAACACGATGGTATCGTCGGTGCCAAAGCCGCCACCGCCGTTGGTGCAGCCGTCCGCCGCCGATGCGTCGTTGATACTGGTGATGGCTTCGCGCAGGGTGCAGCCGGTGCCATCATCCGCGGTGGAGCCGACGGTGATGGTCGCCGCGTGCGCCCCGGGCGCGAGCAGGATGCCGGTGATGGCCAGCGACAACAGCGAGGGACGGCACTTGGGGGGCGTTGGCGATGGTGCGGGCATGACGGTTGGTTCCTCGGTGTGGGGTTGATGGGAACAGCGCCAGCAGCCCGGCGCTGGCGAGCAGGCCCCACCCCGAGAGGGTGGGAATGGACTCGGGCGGGGCTGCGGGGCCGCGGGGGTCGGCGATGCCACCCTGGTTGGGGTCGGCGTTAAAGGGGCCATTGTCAGCGATGGTGAGGGTGGCGGTGTTGCCGGCGAGCGTGACGCCGTCGGTCATCGGCGTCGAGGCGTTCGTCGGGGTCGGACGCCCACGATGTCAGCACATCATACCCCAACCCGGATTCTTCGACATCGACCGCCGCCTGGAGAGCATCAGCCGCATGGGCGACCCGTTGGAGCGGCTCGCCGCCGAGATTCCCTGGGAGCTGTTCCGGCCGTTGCTGGAGCAGGTGCACGAGAAAGCGCGCAAGTCCGCGGCCGCACGCAAGCCGTTGGACGTGGTGCTAATGTTCAGGGTTCTGATTCTGCAGACGCTCTACAACCTGGCCAACGAGGCGGTGGAGTATCAGATCCGCGACCGTCTGTCGTTCATGCACTTGCTCGGCCTGCAGATGCACGACAGCGTGTCCAACGGCGCCACGGTGTGGCGGTTTCGCGGGCGGCTCATTCAAGACCACCGCGGCGAACGTCCACGACAGCCAGGTCTTCGACGCCATCATCGACTCCGACAACGCTGATCCGCACGTCTGGGCCGACAGCGCCTACCGCAGCGAACAGACCGAGGGCGCCCTGAGCGGAGCGGGCTACGAGCGCCATCTCTGCGAGAAGGGTCGGAGGAACCAACCCCTGAACGACGAGCAGCAGGCGGCCAACCGCCTCCGCTCCAAGACGCGCTCGCTTGTCGAGCACGTCTTCGGCTTTCAACACAACAGCATGGGCGGCAAGCTCATCCGCACCATCGGCAAGGCGCGAGCCGAGGTCAAGATCGGCTGCATGAACCTGACCTATAACCTGATGCGCGACCTCCAGCTCAGCAAACCAAAGCTTGCTGCACGCGCTCACCTGAAAAACGGGTCAAGCGGCGCAAAGCGCCGTTCTGAGAAGCAAAATGCGACGATTGCCGGCGTTTCCGCTCCGCCCCCTGCGCACGGCTTCATTACTCATGCCTCAAAACATGCCGATGGCACATCGTATTTGGCCGTCCGGGCTACTTGGTATGGGTCGAACAGGAAGAACACAAAGAACACTGGTGTAATGTCTTGACTTTCCAGGTCGTAGGGCATTCGCTCGCGGCGATGCACGATCATTGAGGTATCGGTGCGATGACCGCCTGCAGCGCAGGCGCCGGAAAGCATGGCAGCCTTTGTCCGGTCCGCCAATCACATATCCATAGACACGGCAACGCCGGGATACCCATATTCATGGGTCGTCGAACGGCGTCGGTCGCAGACCGCCGCATGCGCCGTGGTTCCTGCGGGCGCTGGCGACAGCCGTGGCGGGGCTACAGGGCAGGTGGGTGACGCATGCCTTTCGCCACGGTGAGGACGCGATCGCATGCTGCGCCGAGGGCGCTTGTTAGGCGCTGGCGCTGGTGGATCTGGGCCTGCCGGATTGTTCCGGCGCGGAGGTGGTACGTGCCTTGGGCCGGCACTGCCCACCAGCGCCGACGCCGGCGGGGGGTGCGGTGCCGGCTCAATTGGCACTCCAGCGGCGGGCGCTTGCGCAGACCGCATGGGCCACGCCTGTCGCGCCGCCCGCGCGCCCGCAGCCCGCGGGCGCGCCAGGCCGGCGGCAGCGCGTGCGCCTCAGCGCCGCCGGCGCTGCCGGCGGGCGCCGAACAACCCCAGCAGCCCGGCGCTGGCGAGCAGGCCCCACACCGAGAGGGTGGGAATGGGCGCTGGGCCAGCGTTTGGTGTGACCTTGTTGCTAGTGGTACTAGCAAAACCCGTGATGGCCGATGCGTTGTCGCAGGCGACTGTAAAAATGTATTCCGTTCCCAGCGTCAAACCAGTGATGGTGCACTGGTTGGTGCCGGCCGGTGCGGTGCAGGTGGCGCCGCCGGGGTCGGCGGTGGCGGTGCAGGCGGTGAGCGCCGTCAACCCTGAGCTGGTGGGTGGTGTCCAGGAGACGGTTGCCTGGGCAACACCCGCGGTGGCGCTGACGCCGGTGGGCGGGCTCGGCGGGCCCAGCTCGAAGGCGCCCATGTCATCGCCGCTGCCCGCCGGGCGGGTGGCACCACGCTCATCTGTCTCGGGCGCGGAGGCATCGTCGGCCGCATCCAACGCCGGGCTGTCGATCGACAGCGCATGCGTCTGCACGCAGCCGTAGGACGCAGGCGGGCCGTCGGGATCGCCCGCTCTGGTCACGCAACCGTTGTCGGCGAGGGGATCCAAGTCGGGATCGGTGCCGATGATGTTGTTGTCGGCGCCGTTGCTCAGGCCGCACGCATCATCGCCCGAGTCCCCGATCAGGTTGTAGCTACCGGTCACGTCGGCGTCCACGGCCCGACAATCCCCGCCACCTGGACTGTTGGCGATGATGCTGTTGGTGAGGGTCATACTGGAGGAACTCCCGATTGAGGGGGAACTCACGAAGATGCCGCCACCATCACTGGCTGCAGAGTTGCTGGCGACGGTGCTGTTGGTCAGCTTCAAGGTTGAGACGTCGTCTATGCGCAGACCACCACCGTCGTCGCCGATGGCCGAGTTGCCGGAGATCGTGCAATTGGTAATCGTCACAGTAGATGTTGATGATGCCCGGATGCCGCCGCCATCATCTTCTGCGGAGTTGCCGGCGACAGTGCTGTTGGTCAGCGTCAGCTGACTGTCTACAACCCGGATGCCGCCGCCATCATCGGCTGCATAATTGCCGGTGACGGCGCTGTTTGTGAGCATCAGCTGACTGACAGAAACCCGAATGCCGCCGCCATCATCGGCCGCGGAGTTGCCAGAGATGGTGCTGTCACTGACCGTCATCAGCGTGCCAGAGCCCGCGAAGAGACCGCCGCCATCATCACCGCCCGTCGAATTGCCGGTGACGGTGCTATTGGTAACCGTCAGGGTGGCGCCATCCGCGGAGATACCGCCGCCATCATCGTCTGCGAAGTTGCCGGAGACGGTGCTGTTGCTGATTGTCAGGGTGGCGCCATACACATAGATACCGCCGCCATCATCGGCGGTCGATCCATTCTGGATGGTCAGGCCATCGATTGCGACGGTTGTGCCTGCGCCGATGTTGAAGATCCGGGACTGCTGGCCGCCATCCACGGCCAACGCATCCGCACCCGGGCCGTCGATGGAGACGGACTGCGTTATCCCGAGCTCGTTGCCAGCGAGGGTGATGGTGCCGGTCACCGCCGAATCGAACACGATGGTATCGTCGGTGCCAAAGCCGCCACCGCCGTTGGTGCAGCCGTCCGCCGCCGATGCGTCGTTGATACTGGTGATGGCTTCGCGCAGGGTGCAGCCGGTGCCATCATCCGCGGTGGAGCCGACGGTGATGGTCGCCGCGTGCGCCCCGGGCGCGAGCAGGATGCCGGTGATGGCCAGCGACAACAGCGAGGGACGGCACTTGGGGGGCGTTGGCGATGGTGCGGGCATGACGGTTGGTTCCTCGGTGTGGGGTTGATGGGAACAGCGCCAGCAGCCCGGCGCTGGCGAGCAGGCCCCACCCCGAGAGGGTGGGAATGGACTCGGGCGGGGCTGCGGGGCCGCGGGGGTCGGCGATGCCACCCTGGTTGGGGTCGGCGTTAAAGGGGCCATTGTCAGCGATGGTGAGGGTGGCGGTGTTGCCGGCGAGCGTGACGCCGTCGGTCATCGGCGTCGAGGCGTTCGTCGGGGTCGGACGCCCACGATGTCAGCACATCATACCCCAACCCGGATTCTTCGACATCGACCGCCGCCTGGAGAGCATCAGCCGCATGGGCGACCCGTTGGAGCGGCTCGCCGCCGAGATTCCCTGGGAGCTGTTCCGGCCGTTGCTGGAGCAGGTGCACGAGAAAGCGCGCAAGTCCGCGGCCGCACGCAAGCCGTTGGACGTGGTGCTAATGTTCAGGGTTCTGATTCTGCAGACGCTCTACAACCTGGCCAACGAGGCGGTGGAGTATCAGATCCGCGACCGTCTGTCGTTCATGCACTTGCTCGGCCTGCAGATGCACGACAGCGTGTCCAACGGCGCCACGGTGTGGCGGTTTCGCGGGCGGCTCATTCAAGACCACCGCGGCGAACGTCCACGACAGCCAGGTCTTCGACGCCATCATCGACTCCGACAACGCTGATCCGCACGTCTGGGCCGACAGCGCCTACCGCAGCGAACAGACCGAGGGCGCCCTGAGCGGAGCGGGCTACGAGCGCCATCTCTGCGAGAAGGGTCGGAGGAACCAACCCCTGAACGACGAGCAGCAGGCGGCCAACCGCCTCCGCTCCAAGACGCGCTCGCTTGTCGAGCACGTCTTCGGCTTTCAACACAACAGCATGGGCGGCAAGCTCATCCGCACCATCGGCAAGGCGCGAGCCGAGGTCAAGATCGGCTGCATGAACCTGACCTATAACCTGATGCGCGACCTCCAGCTCAGCAAACCAAAGCTTGCTGCACGCGCTCACCTGAAAAACGGGTCAAGCGGCGCAAAGCGCCGTTCTGAGAAGCAAAATGCGACGATTGCCGGCGTTTCCGCTCCGCCCCCTGCGCACGGCTTCATTACTCATGCCTCAAAACATGCCGATGGCACATCGTATTTGGCCGTCCGGGCTACTTGGTATGGGTCGAACAGGAAGAACACAAAGAACACTGGTGTAATGTCTTGACTTTCCAGGTCGTAGGGCATTCGCTCGCGGCGATGCACGATCATTGAGGTATCGGTGCGATGACCGCCTGCAGCGCAGGCGCCGGAAAGCATGGCAGCCTTTGTCCGGTCCGCCAATCACATATCCATAGACACGGCAACGCCGGGATACCCATATTCATGGGTCGTCGAACGGCGTCGGTCGCAGACCGCCGCATGCGCCGTGGTTCCTGCGGGCGCTGGCGACAGCCGTGGCGGGGCTACAGGGCAGGTGGGTGACGCATGCCTTTCGCCACGGTGAGGACGCGATCGCATGCTGCGCCGAGGGCGCTTGTTAGGCGCTGGCGCTGGTGGATCTGGGCCTGCCGGATTGTTCCGGCGCGGAGGTGGTACGTGCCTTGGCATGTACGCCGTCTCTATCACAAGCTCGGCGCACACTCCCGACTACAAGCGTTGAAGCTGGCGACGCAACAGGGGCTGTTCTGATGGATGTGGACCGCAGGCCGCACACCCGATCGTCGACCGGGCGTCACACGCCCTCATCCCGCCGCGGCACGGTGTCGGGGTCCGCGGTGATGGGGCGATAGATCTCCACCCGGTCGCCGTCCTTCACCTTGGCGTCCGGCTTGGTGAACTTGCCGAAGATGCCCACCCGCTGGTTGTCGAGATCGATGTCCGGATACTGCCGGCGCAGGCCGGCATGCTCGATGGCCTCGCGCACCGTGCAGCCCTCCGGCACGTCGAGGGTGAGCCAGGTGCGCTTGAACTTGTCTGCGTAGGCAACGCCGATGTGCATGGTTGTCCGCTCCGGGTTGGCGGGTGTGCGTGGGAGCGCGACGCCCAGCTGCGGGAGGCGCCGGCACCCGCGGGGCCGAGGATTGGGGCGCTCAGACGCCCGCGGCGAGGCCGGTCGCCGCCTTGGCTGCTTGCCGCGCCGCAAGCCGACGGTCCAGGAGCCGCTTGCCGGCGAGCAGCACGCCCATGGCGATGAAGCCGCCGGGGGGCAGGATCATGAGCAGGAAGCCGCGGTAGTCCGGGATCAGCGTCACCTCCAGCCAGCCGAGCGACTCGCCCAACAGCAGGGAGGCGTTGGCAAAGAGGGTGCCGGCGCCCAGCGCCTCGCGCACGGCGCCGAGGGCCACCAGCACCAGCGTGAAGCCGACCCCCATCATCAGGCCGTCGAAGGCCGCCGGCAGCGGCGCCTGGCGGGAGGCGAAGCTCTCGGCACGGCCGAGGATGGCGCAGTTGGTGACGATGAGCGGGATGAAGAGCCCCAGCACTTTGTGCAGGTCGTGCATCCAGGCGTTCATGCCGAGGTCCACCAGGGTCACCAGGGTGGCGATGATGAGCACGAACACGGGGATGCGTACCTGCGGCGTGATGATGCCCCGCAGCAGCGACACCAGCAGTCCCGAGGCCACCATCACGACGATGCTGGCGAGCCCGAGCCCCAGGCCGTTGGTGGCGGTGCCGGTGACGGCCAGCAGCGGACACAGCGCCAACGACTGCGCCATGACCACGTTGTTGTCCCAGACGCCGTCGCGGGCGATGCGGGACCAATGCGTCGTTGTCTTCTCCACCGTGCTCACTTGCTCACCTCGCGGTCGGGGACGGTCCGTGCTCCGAGGCGCGCGTGACGGGGCAGCACCACGGCACGGGTGCCTCCCCCCGATGCGCGCCACGCGTCACGGGTCACTCGATACTTGTTGCACCGCGGACGCCGTCAGCGTGTCGCGATGGGCGGCGAAGCGCTCCAGCCCCCGCTTGACCGCACGCACCACCGCCCGCGGTGTGATGGTCGCGCCGCTGAACTGGTCGAAGTCGCCGCCGTCCTTCTGCACGGCCCAGCGCTCCGGCGGCGGCTCACCCAGAGACTTACCGTCGAAGCGCAGGATCCAGTCATCCCGGGCCACTTCGATCTTGTCGCCGAGCCCGGGCGTTTCGGTGTGCGACAGCACCCGGGCGCCGAGCACCCGGCCGTCGGCGCCGATGCCCAGCAGCACGCGGATGGGCCCGGCATAGCCTGGCCCGACGGTCTCGAAGGCGACGCCCGTCACCTCCAACCCCCGCAGCGCCCGATAGACCGTCAGCGCGCCGTCGGTGGTGTCGAGGGTGATGGCATCCGCCAGCAGAGCGTTGTCGTGCAGCCCCGCCGGGATCACCTGCGACAGGGATGCCAGCAGGTCCTCGGCTTCGCGCTGGGCGATGGCATCGCGGGTGGCGAGATCACCGATCACCAGCAGGGCGGTGGCGACGAAGGCGAAGCCGCCGAGCAGGGCCGCCTGGTAGCCCACGCGCTCGCGATAGCCCGGATTGGCGACGGTGGTGGTGCTCATGACCGGCCCTCCCCCGGCTTGGCCGCGGCCTCGGGCTCCGGGTACTCCAGCGGCTGACCGCGGCGGTCGCGGCCGTAGATGCGCGGCTTGAGATAATGATCGATCATCGGCGTCGCGGCGTTCATCAGCAGCACCGCGAAGGCCACGCCCTCCGGATAGCCGCCCCAGGTGCGGATGACATAGACCAGCAGCCCGACACCGGCGCCGAAGACCAGCTGCCCGGCGCGGGATACCGGCGAGGTCACCGGGTCCGTGGCGATGAAGAAGGCCGCCAGCATGGTGGCGCCCGTCAGCAGGTGATAGGGCGCGGCGGCGTAGCGCTCGGGGTCGATGAGATGCATGCCCGTCGCCAGCGCCGCCACGGTGCCGAGCAGGGCCGCCGGGATGCGCCAGTCGATGACGCCCTTGTGGATGAGCCAGAGACCACCCAGGGCAATGAGCAGCGCCGACGTTTCCCCCAAACTGCCGGGCACGGTGCCGAGCAGGGCCGAGAAGGGGTCATAGACGCCGCTGAGCGCCGTCTTCAGCGCCTCGTGCTGACCCAGCTCCGTGCGCACGTGGCCCAGGATGGACGCGCCCGACAGGGCATCGACGCCTGAGAATTCCCCGCTCGGCCCACCAAAGGTGATGGCGAGCCCCTCGAAGAAGCCCGGCGCGTCAGCGGTGAACAGCGGCGCCGGTGCCACCCAGCGGGTCATTTCCAGCGGGAACGAGATCAGCAATGCCACCCGCGCCACCATGGCCGGATTGAACAGGTTCTGGCCGATGCCGCCGAATACCTGCTTGCCCAGCAGCACGGCGAGCGCCCCACCCACCACGCCGATCCACCAGGGCGCCCAGGGTGGCAGCGTCAGCGCCAGCAGCCAGCCCGTGAGCAACGCCGAGCCGTCCATCAGCGTGAGCCGCACGGGCCGGCCGGCGAGCATGAGTGACAAGGCCTCGAAGCCGACGGTGGCCCCCACGGTGACCGTGAACAGAAAGATCGCCGGCCAGCCGAACTGATACAGCCCGAACAGGGACGCCGGCACCAGCGCCAGCATCACCAGCGCCATGGTGCGGCCGATGGAGACCGGCGCGTGGGCGTGGGGACTGGCTGCAAGCGGTTGGTTCATGCGGTGTCGATCTCGCTCGGCTGACGACGGGGTTCAGATGCGGGGTGGACGTTATTGGTTACTCGCTCAGCGCCGCCTCCGCGCGCTTCTGTGCCTCGGCTTCGCGCTTGCGCCGTGCCATGGCGGCGCGCTTGGCCTGCTTCTGGGCCTCCATGCGTGCGCTGCGGGCCTCGGCGAGGCGCTTGGTCTCGGTCTGTTTCTGCTTGGCGCGGCCGCGGGCGGCGAGCTCACCCTTGGCGTGGCTGAAGAACTGCACCAGGGGGATGTGTGCCGGGCAGACATAGGCGCAGGAGCCACAGCCGATGCAGTCCATGAGCCCCTGGCCCACGGCGCCGTCGAGGTCGCCGGCGCGGATGTGCGCCGCCATGGTGAGCGGCACCAAGCCGCAGGGACAGGCGTCGACACAGCTCGCACACCGGATGCAGGGCGCGGGCGTATGCTGGCCCGTCTCGGCGGCGGTGAGGGCCAGCACGCCGTTGCTGCCCTTCATGACGGGCACGCGCAGCTCCGCCAGTGGCTGACCCATCATGGGCCCGCCGCTGATGAGCTTCGCCGGTGCTTCTGTGAAGCCACCGCAGTGATCGACGAGCGCCTGCACCTGGGTGCCGATGGGCACGCGCAGGTTCTTCGGCCGCTGCACCGCGCCTCCGGTGACGGTGACCACGCGGGAGATCAGCGGTCGCCCGAGCCGCAGCGCCTCGTGCACCGCGAACGCCGTCGCCGGGTTGTGCACCACCACACCGATGTCCGCCGTCAGGCCGCGGGCCGGCGTCTCCTTGCCCGTCAGCGTCTGCACCAGATGCTTCTCGGAGCCCATGGGGTAGCGCGTCGGCAGCCTGACGATGCTTACCCCGGCACAGTCCGCGGCGGCCTCGCGCAGGGCCGCCAGCGCATCCGGCTTGTTGCCCTCGATGGCGACGATGATGCGACCCACACCCAGCGCATGGGCCATGATGCGCACACCGTCGAGCACCTGCGCGGTGTGCTCGCGCATCAGCCGGTCGTCACAGGTCAGGTAGGGCTCGCACTCCGCGCCGTTGATGACGAGCGTGTGCAGGCGGTAGCGGTTGCGCAGGTGCAGCTTCACGGCGGACGGGAAGGTGGCCCCGCCCATGCCGACGATGCCGGCGGCGGCGACCCGCTTGGCCACCTCGGCGGGCGCCAGCGCGAAGGGGTCGTCCACGCCGCGGATGTCCGGATGCCAGCGGTCTTCGCCATCGGGCTGCAGCGTGATGGTGCGCACGCTGAGCCCGGACGGGTGATTGGCGGGATAGAGCCCGAGCCCGGCGATGCGCCCGGAGGTGGGCGCATGGATGGGTGCGGAAACGGCACCCTGGGCATGGGCGATGGCCTCGCCCTTGCAAACCTGCTGGCGGCGCTGCACCACCGGATTGGCCGCGGCGCCGATGTGCTGCTGCAGCGGGATGTGCAGCAGGCCCGGCAGCGGCAGCGCCTCGATGGGCTGGCCGGCGACGAGGGCTTTGCGATCGTCCGGGTGGACGCCGCCGCGGATGCCGTGCAGCTCACCAAAAAGATTGAAGCCCAGGACCTTCATCGAACGACCTCCGGCACGGGCCAGACCCAGTTGCTCAGGCTTTGTGTCGGCGCCCGCAGCTCGATGCACTCGGTAGGGCAGGCGTCCACGCACTTGCCGCAGCCGGTACAGGCGTCCTCGAACACGGCGTGGATCTGATCATTGGCGCCGATGATGGCGTCCGTCGGGCAGCGCTTGAAGCACTTGGTGCAGCCGACACAGAGCCGCTCGTGAATGTGTGCCACCTTCGGTGTCTGCGCCGCCATGCCGGAGAAGTCCGCGCTGACGCCGAGCAGCGCCGCGAGCTCCTCCGCCAGTGCCCGGCCGCCCGGCGGGCACAGGGTCACCGGTGCGTCGCCGCCGGCCACGGCTGCCGCCGCCGGGCCGCAGCCGGGGTAACCGCACTGGCCGCACTGGGAGCCCGGCAGCAGCGCCTCCACCCGGCCGACGATGGGGCTGTCCTCCACCGCCAGGTAACGCGCTGCGATGCCGAGCAGGGCGCCGAGGCCGAGGCCGAGGGCAGTGAGACTGAGAATGGCGGCGATCATCATGTCCATCACGCCAGCCCCGCAAAGCCCATGAACGCCAGCGACAGCAATCCCGCCACCACGAAGGCGATGGGGGTGCCGGCGAAGGCCGCCGGCACCTGGGCCAGGGCCAGCCGCTCCCGCAGCCCCGCGAACAGCACCATCACCAGGGTGAAGCCGAGCGCGGAGCCGAAGCCGAACAGCAGGCTCTCGAAGAAGCCGTTTTGCTGCTGCACGTTCAGAAGCGCCACACCGAGCACGGCGCAATTGGTGGTGATCAGCGGCAGAAAGATCCCGAGCACCTGGTAGAGCGTCGGCGAGAGCCTGCGCACGGCCATCTCGGTGAACTGCACCACCGCCGCGATCACCAGAATGAAGGTCAGGATACGCAGGAAGCCGATGTCGAGCGGTTGCAGCACCAGGTGCTGCAGCAGCCAGCTCGCCGCCGCCGCCAGGGTCAGCACGAAGGTGGTTGCGAGCCCCATGCCCAGCGCCGTGTCGAGCTTGTTGGACACGCCCATGAAGGGGCAGAGCCCGAGGAACTTCACCAGTACCACGTTGTTCACCAACGCGGTGGCCAGGATCAGCATGAGGTATTCGGTCATCGCTCTCTGGGCTCCCCTGATGGGGGTTTGCGCTGCCTGAAGACGGCCCTGCGCAATCGGCGGTCGGGATGCGCCGGATGCCACCGGCGCTGATCGCGCAGGCGCCGAGCGCTGCTGCCTGAGTCCAGTGCAAATGGGATGCCAGGCCCCGGGCCTGGCGACGGGGTGCGCCTCCTCGCGGGGCATCCCATGCCGGAACTGCACGTTCTCAATGCGTTAGGGCACGCGGGGCGCGAGGCTCGATGTCGAACTGCGACCCGGCGGCGCCTGTCGGGCATGCCACAACCCGATGCTGCGCCGCAGCAGGATTGTCGCACTTCCAACAGATGAGACCGTCGGTGCCGCCGCCCGAGGCAGCCACGGCGGCCGGTTGGCGGCGCCCGCGCCGGCAGGGCCGCCCGCGGGTCACTGGCACGAAATCTGCTGATGGTACGCCTGGCCCCTCCCGGCAGCAGCATCGGCACGGGTGTTTCCGGCTAACAGAAAGACCACCGCACAAAACGAGATGGAGAGCAGCGTGTGAGCACTCGCAAAGGTATCGATACCCAGCAGGCCGCCAACCTCGACTTCGATGAGCAGCGCCCGCCCGGGGCTCCGGGCGGCTTCAAGCCGGATGCCGAGCTGCCGGCCGCGAGCGCGCTGGGCACCTTCCTGAAGGCGCCGCCACCGGGCACACCGCCGGAGGTCGTCGAGGCGCTCACGCTCATGGCCGGCGACCCCACCGATCCCCTGCCGCCGCGGCTCTACTTCGAGACCGTGGAGCAGGCGCCGGTGGCCATCTCCATCACGAATGCCAAGGCCAACATTCTTTATGCCAACGCCGCCTTCGAGGCACTCACCGGCTACAGCCGCGATGAGGTGCTGGGGCAGAACGAATCCATTCTCTCCAGCAACGCGACGCCGGAGTCCATCTACCAGCAGCTCTGGCGCACCATCCAGCGCAAGCGCTCCTGGACCGGCACCCTCGTGAATCGCCGCAAGGGCGGCGAGGACTACCTGGCGGAGCTGACCATCTCGCCGGTGCTCGACGCCGGCGGGCGCCTGCGCTATTTCCTCGGCATGCACCGGGACGTGACGCGGGAGCACGAGCTATCGGTGGCGCTGCGCCAGCAGAAGACCCGTATCGAGACGGTGTTGGACGCCGCACCGGTGGTGGTCGTGCTATTGGACACCGCGGGGCGGATCATCCTCGATAACCAGGAGTACAAGAAGCTGCTCGGCGACCTGCGCGGGCGCGAGCCGCTGGCGCTGCTGCGCTCGGCGCTGCAGCAGCAGGCGGGCTTCGATCCGCTGGCGCGCGCCGCCGCCGGCGAGGGCTTCCGCGACGTGGAGATCAGCATCGAGGTGCCAGGCAGCGCCAGCCCGCGCTGGTTCTCCTGCTCTGGCACCGCCGTCAACGAGTCCGATACCAGTCTGTCGGGCTACTTTATCCGCGGCGACGCCGGCGACCAGCGCCTGTTGCTGCTCGCCAACGACATCACCGGGCGCCGCCGGGAGATCGAGCGCGCCCATCTGGAAAACCTGCGCGCACGCCTGGCCGAGCAGCAGCTCGCCCAGGGCATGCGCGAGGCCCTCACCGCAGCCAGCTACCAGCTGCAGGTCCCGCTCAACATGATCCGCGCCGCCAGCGGTATGTTCAAAGACGGCGCCGGCAATCCAGCCCTCTTCGCCGAGATGCTCGGCCAGATCACCCAGGCCGGGGAGACGGCGCTGGCGACCCTGCGTGCGGCCATGCCAACGCAGGTGCCGGAGGCCGGCGTCAACGTCAACGTCAACGAGCTGCTGCGTCACGTGCTGGCCCTGGAGACGGACAACCTGCTCGCCGCCGGCATCATCGTGGACTGGCAGCCGGCGCTGGTGCTGCCGGAGCTCTCCGGGCACAAGAACGAGCTGCGCTCGCTGTTCAAGTACCTCATCGACAATGCCCTCCAAGCCCTCTACGAGGGCGGCGGCGGTCAGCGCGCCCTACGCCTGGCCACCCGTGCGCTGGACGACGCGGTGGAGGTGATCGTCGAGGACAATGGCCCCGGCATTGCGCAGGCGGAGCGACTCAAGGTCTTCGAGCCCTTTCACATCGGCTGGCGCAACCGTCGCGGGCGCGCCGGCATGGGCCTGGCGCTGGCGCAGGAGATCGTCAACCAGCACGACGGCGCCATCGAGATCGATCCCGACTATCGCGACGGCTGCCGGGTGCGCGTGACCCTCGGCCACGTCCGCGCGCGCGACTGAGCGTCCGGCTCAGCAGCCAGCCGGGCGCCAGCATGGGTGCCCGGCCAACCGGAACCCGAGGCCGCATTGCAACATGCTCGAGATGCCTGAAGTCGACGCACCTCCCTCATCCCCCTCCCAATCCGACGACGGCGAGGCCGCACGCCTCAAGCTCCTGGAAGAGCAGCTCGCCGCGCTGTTCCAGGTCAGCTCCATCCTGAGCCGGTCGCTGGAGCTGCGCGAGACCCTGCGCCAGGTGCTGCGCACCCTGCACGAGCGCGGCCGGCTCTGCCGCGGCATGGTAAGCCTGCTCGACGCCGACAGCGGCGATCTGCTGGTGGCGGCGCTGCACGACGAGGACGCCGCCCCCTTCGAGAAGATCCGCTACCGCCCCGGCGAGGGCGTCATCGGCCAGGTGCTCGAGAGCAACCGACGCTGGATCCTGCCCCGGGTCAGCGACGAGCCCCGGTTCCTGGACCGGCTCGGGCTGTTCGATGCGCAACTGCCGTTCATCGGTGTGCCCATTCGCATCGGCGACGACGACGTGGTGGGTGTCTTCGCGCTGCAGCCGCCGGCGAACGATACACTCATGCCCCAGCGCGCGCGGCTCACGGAGATGATCGCCAATCTCATCGGCCAGGCCGTGCGCCTGTCGCGCTCCGTGGAGGCCGAGCGCCGCGCCCTGCGCGAGGAGCGCGACACCCTGCGCCGGCACATGAAGAGCAGCCACGGCTTCGACAATATCATCGGCCGCACCGAGCGCATGCGCCTGGTCTTCGACCAGGTGCGCCAGGTGGCGAAGTGGAACACCACGGTGCTGCTGCGCGGGGAGTCCGGCACCGGCAAGGAGCTCATCGCCAGCGCCATCCACTACAA
>NZ_CAJXWY010000078.1 GCF_913062725.1 uncultured Thiohalocapsa sp. | reverse complement strand
TAAACCGATTCGTATATTTTTTGGCAGTAGCACACGGATGAGACCGAATCCTGAGCCTAAGTCGGACAGGCTCCTAGGCCACAAGTCCGCGAACACGACAAAACGCTATGCCCACCTCAGCGAGCAACACACGCATGCACTGGTGCGGGGCATGGCGGATGAGCTGCTGGGCACGGCAGAGGGTGTGAAATGAGCAGCACCTTAGACAGCCTGATCCTTGAGCACCTTCGCCATATCCGGGGCCGCGTCGATCAGATTGCCGATGATGTGTCTGAGCTGAAACACCGCATGACTGCCCTCGAAGGCAACATGGGGCTAGTCAAGCGGGAGGTGGCCTATGGCGATGAAACCAACGCCCGCCAGCAGCTGACCCTCGACAAGCTGGCCGATCGGCTGGAACGGATCGAGCGCCGTCTTGAGCTGGCTGAGGGTGAGGGATGAGCAGCACCCCCTCGACACCGCTCAAACTACAGGCTGTCGTTCACGATACCCTGACAGATCGGGGCTACCCGTTTAGCGGGCTGCTGATGCGCGGGAGCACCCATGTCGGGTTCGCTAACGGCTGGCTGAACATCGCGCTTGATGCACTTAGATGTCCCGTGAGCTGGTAGGCTGCAGCCCTGTGCTGTCGTGCCGGAGTACCGTGCTTGCTTGATCCTTCCCTGATCCGGTATGTGACCGATCCCGCCGAAGCAGCCCGCCGTGCCGACCAGCTGGCTGCTAAGCCTGTGCGGGAGGTCGATATCGAGACCTATGCGGCCAACGCCCACCGGGACCGCCGCACAGGGCCGGCTGCGGTGCTGTGGGTGACAGTCGGTGACACTCGCAAGCACAAACCCGCGACAGCCCGCACCACTGCTGCATCTATGGGCTGCCCGCGGATGACCCTATGGGTGATACTGCAGGACGCGAAACAGGCTAATCAGCGCGGCTGATGCGCCCTGACGCCCCTGTAAGCGCTTGAAAGATGGTGCCCAGGGACAGAATCGAACTGCCGACACGGGGATTTTCAGTCCCCTGCTCTACCAACTGAGCTACCTGGGCGGATGGGCTTGTGGCGACACGTCGCTCACGAAGCCCGATATTAAAACGCAGCGGGCGGCGGTGGTCAAGGCATAGCGTGGGTCGCGCGCGGTTGGCCCGCGCCCGCTGCGCCGCGGCGGGCAGGTGCGCAGGATGCGGCGACATCAGCCGAGCCGGTCAGTCCACGGCGAAGAGCCTGCACTGCGCCCCATGGGCTACTGCACGTTCTCTGGCAGCCAGGCGGCGATGCGGCTGCGCTCATCCGCGATGTCGATGTCGCAGTAGCGCTTCAGCACACCCAGGGCTTCGTCGAGGTCATGGCAGCCGTAGTCGTCGACGACGACGTGATTGCTCCAATCCTCCACGAAGTAGTGGTGCTCTCCGCCGCCGATGGCGCAACGGATGCGGTAGCCGGACCCGGTGCAGGGGTCCCATTTGTAGCGGATAACGTTTTCTTGCTCGTCGAACATCTTGGTCGTACTCGTGACTGGCGCTGTCTAAACGGGTGCTAGCCCTTGATCTTTCGATGGATTTTCGGGTTTTCCCGGAGTTCCAAACGGCGCATGTGGCTCGTAGGCCACACGCGGTCTGTTACCGCAAGTGTAGGCACAGATATGCGTCCTGACAAGCCGCTCGCAAACAGCTGTTTGACCCGAACATCATGAAGATTTCGTAAGGATTTTCCGTAGAGCCGCCGAGCCCCGCCGGCGCAGGAGACACTTGCAACAGCGGTTGCGCAATCGCAACAAAATCGTCGAGGAGGCACGCGTAAAAGGGACGAACAGGGCGATTAGCCGCCGATCCGTGGGTCAGCGGCGCAGACCCAGCGGGTCATCCGGGTCGATATCCGCCATGAACGGGATGCGGCGGTCGTTGTTGGTGACGCGGTAGATCAGGCCCAGCCAGTTGCCGATGACGCCTTCGGCGGTGTCGCGCCAGGTGTTGTCCAGGGTTGCGGCGATGCGGGCCTCGGGTAGGTCCGGCGGTCGGCGTCCGCGGTCGAGTTCGCGCTCCAGCATGTGGCGATGCTCGTCGAGCACCGCCGCGGTCTTGCGGCTGAAGATGTTCTCCGGGAAGGGCGGATAGTCCGGGCGCGCGCCGGCGGCGAAGCGCGTCACTTCCCGCTTGTATTCCTTCAGCAGCGAGACGGTGTCGTACTCCGGGTGCCCCTGGAACATCACCAACCGCAAGCCATCGCCACTGACGGCCAGATGCACGCCCGCGGTCTCGCTTTCCACCAAGACGCGGGCGCCTGCGGCGTCGAATTGCTCGCGGCTCACCTCGTTGAAGCGGGAATGGGGCACGTCGAACAGGGTGTTGACGCTGGTCACCAGGGGATGCGCGCGGTCGACGACCCGATGCGCATACACACCCCAGCGCTTGAAGCCCAGGGGCTGGCGCGGCTGTCCGTAGCGGAACTGCATCACCGCATGTGTGGCGAGGCACGAGCAGAGCGTGGACGTGACCGACTCACAGGCCCAGTCCACCACCTCCATCAGCGGCCGCCAGAAGGGCTCGCGGGCAATATCCGGCCCGGCGACGTTGGCGCCGGTGATGATGAGCGCATCCAAGCCCTGCTCGCGCACCTGTGCGAAGGGCTCGTACCAGCGCGCGATGTGGGCCTGGGCCTGGGCCGAACGGGGCAGTTCCTCGAGAGAAAAGGGGTGGACGTAGAACTGCGCGATCTGGTTACTCTGGCCCACGAGCCGGAAGAACTGGCGCTCGGTGGCCGCCAGCGCCGCATCCGGCATCATGTTCAGCAGGCCGATGTGCAACTCGCGGATGTCCTGCGCGATGGCGCGATCCGAGGGCAGGATATTCTGACCTTCTTCACGCAGGCGCTCGAAGGCCGGCAGGTCGTTGTGGGCGACGATGGGCAAGGTCTTTGGTTCAGTCGGTGTCTTGGGGTGCGGGTGCCGGCGGCGTCGTACCGGTGGAGGCGGGATAGCCGGCGCTGGCGCCCGCCGCCGCCTTGCGGGCGATGGCCGTCTCGATCAAGGCGAGGAAGTCCTGCTCGTCGCGCACCGCCGCGACCTCGGTGGATTCCACGACATAGCCGTGCGGGCGGGCGATAGCCTCGTAGCGGGGCACGCGGGAGTGGAACAGCCGCGGAAACACCCAGCGGGTAAAGTCATCCGGGTCGATGTCGGCGACATAGGTGAGTCCGCGCTCGCCGAGGTAGTCCTTCACCGCCGACTTCAGAAAGGCCGGGCGGAAGTACAGCGGCTTGGGGTCCGCCTGAGCCCGGCGGATCAGCTTGATCTCGTCCTGCTGGGGCACGCGAATGTACAGAATCAGCGTGTGGCGGGCCAGCAGATCGATAATCGCCGGCTCTTCCAACTCACAGAGGCTGCCGCCGACGTCGTTGACGAAGTGGCTGTAGCCGTAGATGCGACGCGCCTTATCGATGAACGCGGGCACGTCGCGCATGGCCTGGATCTCCGCCTGGCGATACATGGCCTGGCGGCGGTTGAACTCCTGCAGCGACAGGCCGTTCTTATCCGGGTCCCCGAGCTGGCCGACGAAGCTCAGCACCGGCCCGAGATCATCCACCTCGATCTTGTTGTGAATGGCAATCCAGTCCCGGCGCAGCAACTCGCGCAAAAAGGGCACGGCCATGGCCTTGGACTTGATCAGATCCAGGATCGGCTCGTCCAGATAGCGGGTGCCGATGCGATAGTCCCCGGAGTAGTGGAACCAATCGTTGCGACGCAGCAGCGCCGACAAGTAGGTCTTGCCGACACCGGACATGCCGAGCAGCGTGATGCTGCGGTGCTGCCAGTTGCGGAATCCGTCGATGTCGAAGTGCACGGGACCGTGGGACCTGGAGGGGATAAGAGCGCGCGCGGAGAACAGGGCCGGCCGGGGATCGCGGCGACCATCTACCAGCATAACCTATCAGAACCGCCAACCGTCGTCATGTGCCGGCCGGCGCGCACAGACCATGCGCCCGGCGCACGTCAAGCCGAACGCCGTCGCCAGCCCGTAGGGCTGCGGCAAACTCGGGGGTTGCACGCGTTGGTCGATGTCGAGCCACCATCCGCGCTGGTGCTCCGGCGTTGGCTTCACGTTCAGACCCAAGTAAACCAGGCCAAATCCTGCTAAGCTTGCACAACAAGGGTCCACAGGGCGAGTAACACGGAAGACCGCTGGCTCTCCGTCGATGACATAACCATCCCACACGGTGCAGCGCACATGTCCCTTCCGACCAGGTTGATCGTCTGTACAGAGTGCGAGTACGAGACACGAGAACCTCAGCAGCCGATACGCGTCCTCTACCAACTGGCGGACAACATCCTCGTCGAAGGCCACCACACCCGGGGCTGGTGCCACAGCTGTGACGACCTGCGGGAGATTGAAGACCTCGATGCCGCCCGGTTCCAACAGACCCTTGAGCGGTATCGCGACCACCTCGAAGGCCGGGGGCCTGACTTCAAGGCACAGGCAAGAGCCGTCTTCGACGACCCGACCCTGAGCCCCGGTGCAAAGATCCGACTTTCAGTCCAAGCATTCCGTAACCGGCCACCCGACAATCTGGAAGAAGCGATCTGGGAATTGGAAGCCCTGCTCGCTGCGCTGCGGGCACGCCAGTCGCCGCCGCGCTGTCTCACGTGCGGCAGTGCTCAAACGGCACGCGTCGTATTTGCCGAAGCCGATGGTCTGAGTCAGGATTTCCGGCATCGCTGCGGTGGGCAGCTCCGACTGGTTCCGGCAGAAGAAGAACCGTACCGGATGCGCCTGGCGCTCCACCCCTCAGATTATTACCTCACCACCGAAGGGGTGCTCATCGAGATCCGGCCGAAGTTGTAGCCTGCGTTCAACAGTGCGAGCTCAAGGACATCCGCCACGGTACCCTGACCCTGATCGCCGCCTTCGATGTCGTCAAAAGACCTGCATCACAAGCTCACCTCGTTCATCGATACCTGTAACGAGACTCTCGCCAAACCGTTTCGATGGACCCATACCGACAAGCCGCTAGCGGCGTGACTGTGACATGGCCTCGGGATTTTCACAGCGTGGCGCCAGACGAGGGCCGATTTGGCTCGGACTCATGTCCTTGAAGGGCTGCGCAAACACACACTGGACAACGACGCGGAGCTCGTTTCCGTCTCCACCCAACCGATCGAATCGCTTCCCGAGCTTCGCAAACGCGCACAGACGACCACGAACTTCTCAGCGTTTCAAGCGTTCTTCTCTCGCGACTTGAGAGGCGACGTCGATGGCCTCCAACGTCGCCTCAGGATCGGTAGCGGCGAAGAGCGTTTGAGGCCCAGCGGGTCTTGGACGATCCGGAGGCCCCTCCCTCAGCAAAAGCGGCAAAGGCGAGGGCCTGGCTGGCTCCCAGGGCATCCCGATATTCTGGCGTTCGAGCCCTAGGCCGCAGACTTCCTGCGATAGACCCAACGGGAGTGCAAAACTGCCGGGCAATCGCCGCTAGTTTTTGGCTACCGTCCTCAAGCACAAGGACCGGCTTTTGCGCAATGAGTCCAAAAATAACGGCATGCAGCCGATTGGAGATCACAAGAGCCGCCTCTCGGTACAGCTTGGCGACGATCTCCAGGTCGAACGTCTCCACTTGACGTGTCCGAAGCGCACTTTGTGAGATAGCTCGGACTTTCTTTTCACAGTCACTGAAAAACGCATGCTCAGCACCAATACCAGGTGCATGGAGCAAAAATACGATCTTTTCACATTTGAGTGATGCGGCGCTCGCGACAACTGTCGTCGCCACTTCGTCCGATGAAAGCAGTCGGCCTTCGGATTGACAATAAACCGGCGCGCAGACGATATACGGCTCGGTTGGTGCTGTCACTGTGCGGCAAAACAGGGCCGATAGGTCTGTTTGAAGAAAGGCATAATCCGCACAAAGGAAAGCGTTTTGCTTCATACCCAGAATCTCCCGGGCTTGTTTTAGGGACGGTTCATCACGGAAATACCCGGCCCCACACAACGAGCCGATGAGCTTCCACAGAAATATATGGAGCGCTTTATCCATTCGGCCGATCCCAATACCATGCAAGGTGACAGTGCCACGTGACAAGCGGGTCACAAGAGCGATCACCAAATAGAATAGGACGCAAAAGACGCTGGCGTTACCCCTGATCATCTGACCCGGACCGATAAAAACGCTAGCACCAACAGCCTTGGCCAATACACTGAAAGGCTTCGCACGAATCGACATGGGAGATGCGCCACATGACTGCAAGACAGCCTCGGTGGCCAGATTATCCTGCCATTCGATCGAGAATATCTTATTCGGCGCAAACATGACCCGGGTAACCGAGATCAATTGCCTTCGAAGAAAAAGATCACCGATGTTGGATGTGTTTTCCCCGATAACGAGGCAATGGTTTGCGTGGTGCCTGTGCAAGTAAATCCCCATGAGTCTTCGCGGATGCCTATGACAACACCAATATCACTGCATCTGGCCGCGCCAAGCTCATGACATCGCCACGCTTTACCTCGCACATGCAATAAATTCTGAACGATTGATGCGGCATTACTGACGTCCACCCAGAAGCTTTTGGATTCGCCACTTGATGCGAGTGTGCCAGGCTGCACGCTTGAACTGCTTATTGCGCAGAAGATCAGGCTCTGAGAGGTCATTGAGCACACCACCGTCGGGCTCATAGAGCTGTACTTGCATGCCATAGCGGCCGTTCGGTGCCTTGTGCGCCTCGGGTGAGACCGCATGCCAGGAGTGACGGGTTTTGAAAAACAACAGCGCGGTATTCGGCCTGTACGGGGCAATCGTGGCCAGTTCGAAGCCCGCAAGTGGATAGTGGAGGTTGCCTGAGCAGACTTGCAGTGGATCTTTTGGCCGTAGCAGTAGTGTGCCCGCGCGCTCGTGATCTGTGCTGTCGGCGAAAGAAAAAATGATCGTCGCCACGCGCGTTGGGATATCGGTATGGGCTTCGAGCCGGTAACCGGGCGCGTGACGTTGCGTGAAGGCCTGCACCTGAAGGCGTTGCCAAAAGCCCGGTGACCTGCGGGCGTCGCCGAAGCGCAATGCGAGGTAATCGGGCAACGCCGCGTCGAGCACATGCGCGAGAAACTCCACGTCGGTGAACACCGCTGCGAGCGCCTGCCATAGCAAACGATCGTCTTGGGGGTTGCGCGCGCGCTGCGCCAGGCTGCGCTGGAAGCGGCGGTCGTACCAGGTCTTGAATTTGAGTCGCCTGGTCCAGACGGGGTCACCGAACGCATCTGGCATGAGGTCTGGGCGGGACGCCGTTGCGAGCACGCGTTGGTAGATCTCTGTGGGCAGGGCGGACTCGATCACCATGTGCGGGAATGGCGAGCGCGCAATCGCCGTGTCTCTGACCCGCGCTGCAAAGTGCGCGCGGATCGCTGCGCTGAGCGTCGAGTGCTCCTGCCCCAGCGCGGCCATCGGCGCCGATGTTGTATCTGCGTTCTTCATGCGGCTCTCTGTCGTCGACGGGCAGACCGTGGCTGGGGCGCGGCGATGTGATGCGGGCCGCGGCTGTGCGCGGGTAGCGCTGTTCGGCGCGTCGCGCTCGGATGTTGTGTCGGCGGGCGTCGTCCTGCCCGGATTGAGCCGCGCGCTGATCATCAGCGCCGCCGCAGCCCTCGCCAGGCTCGCCGCAGGCGGGCCTCGAGTCTTTGTGCCAAGGTCGGATCTTGGGGCGGCGCAATATCCCAACGCTCAACCAGGTGCCCGCCCAGTGATGCTTTGAAGCGTCCGCCGGGGCCGGATCTTGCACCGTTCAGATCCAACTGCTGCACGCCCTCGTGGGCGAGCATGATAAAGCTTTGCAGGCGCAGCAAGGCGTTGGCGCCCGTCGGTGCATCGCCGAGCGCGCCGGTGAGGAGATTGGCCGCCCGGGTGCCTTGGACGGTCGTGAGCTGGAAAGCACACGGCTGTCCCGTAGCCGTTCGGGCCACGAACAGGCGCAGCCAGTCGTGTCCGGCGGCGTGCGCCAGCAAGGTGGTGAATCCGGCGGTATCAGTATCCGGCGGTAGGCGATGGCGTGCAGCTTGGTCCGCATGCAAGCTGTGCGTGATGAGTCCCCACTCGCGGGCGACCGACGCGGAATCGAGCGCGATCTCACAGAGGGTCACGCCGGCGCGCTCGGCTTTGCGGATCTGACGACGACGGTCGGGCGCAATTCGCTGGGCCAGCATTTGTGGCGATGCGAGCTCGATGTGATAAGTGAAGCTCGGTGTGATCCGAAACCCCGATGCGAGGAGTGAGCGAGGATCAAAGATCCCAGCGGGGATACGCACATGAGCCCAGGGTTCTGTCGCGATGAGCGAGTGCATCAGCGACGAGAGCAGACGCCCCGTATGTGTATCGCGCTTGAACGGATAGCTTGAGGCGCTCGGCGCGATCATCGGCCCGTTATATGGACACGCAGAAATCGGCCACGCCGTGCCATGGCTTGGCTTTAGCACCACCAGCCCCGCGCGCAGCTGGCCAGCCTCGAGCTCGCCCAGCGCAAGGGGCTCGAGGGCATGTGATGCGGCAACGGCGGCGATCAGTTGGGGATGGTGAAACGGCGTCCAGCCGCTCAACCGGGATTGCCTCCCGGCGATGCCAAAAAGCGAGCGCCAGGCTTTGGAGTCGAGTGTAATCCGGTGACTCATACGGCCCACAATCAAACGAGCGTGCGACGGCGACAGATATCACACAATGTGTATCATGGGCGCCCGATTCCGGCGTATACCCGACGGACAGCAATAGCCGACGCAAGCCTCAGCGGGCTGGATGGCGGCGGGCGGGGGACATCGTGAATACATCCCTGTAAGCTTCACGACCGCAGACACCGGAAACCGAGAGACGAAGGGCGTGCGTTTGGTGGGCCGCCTAGGATTCGAACCTAGGACCAAGGGATTATGAGTCCTGCGCTATCCCCTTTTTCGGCCTCCCGCCACCTAACACCGTCCCCTGCTACAAGGGCACCTAAAGCCCTGCCATGCTTGATCTCTGGCCTGTCTGTTATAGACTGTTAGCCGTCGTGGGTAACAGTCCTTAACCAGACATTCTGTTACCCCGAGTGTTACCCCGGATGGGCCGGGGTAACAGACCAGAGGGGAGCACCATGCCGACGATCAAGCTCACCGACGCGGCGGTGAAGCGGCTCAAGCGGCCCGCGACGGGGCGCATCGAGTATTGGGACAGTCACACCAAGGGCCTCGGGCTGCGCCTGTCTGCCAGTGGCGTCCAGAGCTGGGTAGTCATCATCCGATCGCTGAGGGCCGGCGCCTGGAAGCAGCAGCGTGTCACGCTGGGCAGCTACCCGGCGTTGACGCTGGCAGACGCTCGCCAGAAGGCCGACGACGCCAAGGCCGCCGCCAAGCGGGGCGACGACCCGGCGGAAGCGATCAAGGCTGAGCGCAAGCAACTGGTGGACGACAGCCGCAACACGTTCGCCGTCGTGCGGGCAGAGTTCCTTGAGAAGTACCGGGGGCGACAGAACCGCCGCCCTGCCACGAGCACGCTGGAAGAAATGACGCGCATCCTGTCCAGCGATGACTTCGCGGGCTGGGACGACAACCCCATCGCCAAAATTGGTCGCCGGGACGTGCTTGATGCGCTCGACCGCTTCATGGGCCGCGGAGCGGAGCGACAAGCAAACAAAGCCCTAGCTTACAGCAAACTTCTGTTCGGCTGGGCCGTGAACCGGGGCATCATCGAGGCCGACCCAACCACGGGCATCAAGAAACCCGGCGGCGAGCGCAGCCGCGACCGTGTGCTGTCTCTGGACGAGCTGCGCATCATCTGGCAGGCCACCGAGGGCGAGCGTACGCAGCTCAACGCCATCGTGAGGCTGCTCATGATGACGGGCGCCCGCCTGCGCGAGGTGGCGGAGCTGCGCTGGAGCGAGGTCGACACCGATGCGGGTGTGTGGACACTCCCCGCCGCCCGCGTCAAGAACCACCGCGACCACATCATCCCGCTGTCCCCGCCGGCGCTCGCCATCCTGGAAGCCCGCAAGGCGACGCAGAAGGCCATCGCCACCAAGGCGAAGCCCGCGCCCGCGCTCGCCTTCACCAACACCGGCACGAGTCCGTTCAGTGGCTTCTCGCGGGGCAAGACATTGCTGGACGCCCGCATCGCCAAGGCCGGCACCGAGCTTGCGCCGTGGCGGCTGCATGACCTGCGACGCAGTGTGGCGACGCACATGGCCGAGCACCTGCGCATCGCGCCCCACGTCATCGAGGCCGCGCTGAACCATGTCAGCGGCACGAAGGCCGGCGTGGCGGGGGTTTACAACAAGGCGCTGCACCTGGACGAGCGCCGGGACGCCCTCAACGCATGGGCCGCGCTCCTGATGAGGGAGTTCGGTGAGCAGTCCGCTGACACGAACGTCGTCGCGCTGCGGGCGGTGGCCAATGGCTAGTCGCAAGCTCACCGACGAAGAAATGGCCAGGTACTTCGGTCCCCCCCATGACGCTGACGAGGCGGAGCGTCGGGTTATGGCCGCTGTCGATACCAAGGACCCGCGGGAGGCGTGCTTATTTGTGGCGCAACGATTGCGCGTGACGGTCGGTCAACCGTTAAACCCGTACTTGGCCGACTGGCTCGTTTCAAGGCTGGAGCGCATCTGGCGGGGGGAATCACCTGATAGCGTGTTTGGCACGAAGCGCCGCAGGGGACAGCGGCACCTGCCGGAAGATGTGAAGCACCAGCGGATGCACGCGATAGCGAAGATTATGGTCGTTGATGGCCTGAGTCTGAACGAAGCGGCGCGCGACTACGCGCACAGCTTGAACGAGGACTCGGACGGTTCAGCGATGCAGAAATTTGCTCGCGCGAACAGGGAGTCAATCGACCTATACCGACGTGTTGTGGCCGCATCACTCAAGGGCAAAAGATAGCCGATCTTTTGCCTAGGGTTGCTGCCTCAATCGATATACCTTGTGCCCACGTTCAACAACGTGAGGCATACCGATGCAGACCCATCTCCGCGATGCGGCAACCGCCGCACACCTTCAATCCGCCGATTCCGATGAGTTGATCGACAGCGCCGATCCCGATGAGCGGATCAACGCCCCAACCGCCCGCCGTCTCGCGGGTGATGTCTCCGACATGACCTTGTGGCGGTGGACCCGCAAGGGGATCATCCCGCCGCCGGATTACATCGAAGGACGCCGTTACTGGCGTCGTCGCAAGTTCCTGGCCGCGCTCGATGCAGCCGCCCGCCGCAGCGAGCAGGAGGCGCGTCATGGGTGATTGCTACGCATCATGCATTGGCCGCTTGATTCAGCAAGCATTGCCCGAGGCTGACCCTGCGCGTATCGACATGGAGCGGCTCAAGTATTTGTGCGACGCGCCCCAGGAGCGTATTGACTGGATCACCACCAACGCCGCCGACGATATTCAGACCTTGGCCCGTGGGTTGGCGCTTCTTAATACGCTAGCGGCTGATGCGCCGCCGCAGGGTGAGGACATCCGCGCCTTGGCGGATACGAATACACTCCTGGCGGAGTTAATCGAGCAGTTGAGCCTGCTGGTAGAGCGGGCCACCTGCATGACGGGCAAGGAGGGCGACGAATGAGCAAGCGCACCCGAGACCGCCGCCAAGCCCGACGTGCCAAGGAGCGCCGCCGCTGGGCGGACACGGCGCAAAAGAAAGCCCCCGGTGCGCCCGACACCGAGGGCTTCAGAGACCGATATTGTGATACCGTGAAACCGTCCCCCAGGGTGTTGACGCACCCTGGAGGCTAAGCCCGACCGCCGCAACGGTAGGGCACCGGCACGCAGTATGGTACCGCATCGCGGCACCGGACGCGCGCGCCTGCGCCTTCCGTGGCGGTCTCCAATCGTGGAGATCGACCCATGACTACCCATCGCCTCAAGCGGCAACCTGCCGTCATCGTCCAGTTGCACCCCCTCGGCGGCCGCGCATGGCGCCGCGCGGCTGGACTCATGAGCCTGCGCGACTGCGCAGACCGCTACCGCGAACGCCACGGCCTGCCGCCGCTGCCGGCTGACCTGTATCTACTGCGCCGTGAGCTGGTGCGGGAGGTGCAGGCATGAGCGCATCCCCCGTCACCGACTTCGGCGCCGCGATGGCAGCCGCCGGTCTTGGCGCCCCTGAGACCATCATCGCCGATGGCAACATCCAGCGTTTCCGCGCCGCCGACGACAAGCCCGGCACCCGCAACGGCTGGTATGTGCTCCACGTCGATGGCACCCCCGCCGGCGCCTTCGGGAGCTGGAGGGCCGGCATCACCGAGACTTGGAGCGCCGCTGGTGACGACGCCACCGAGGCCGACCGCCGCGCCATGCGCCGACTCATGGAGCGCGCCCGCCAGCAGCGCGAAGCCGAGCGTCGCGATGCGCACGCAGCAGCCGCCGCCAAGGCCAAGCACATGCTGGAGCAGGCCGCGCCCGCCGACCCGGATCATCCGTACCTGGCGCGCAAGGCCATAAGCACGCACGGCATCCGCCAGCTCGGCCGCGCGCTGCTGATCCCTGTCTACGCCGATGGGGAGCTTTCCAGCGTTCAGAGCATCCAGCCCGATGGGAACAAGCGTTTCCTCAGCGGCGGGCGCACCAGCGGCGGCTGCTACCTGCTCAACGACGGCACCCGCCGCCCGGAGCTGCTGATTTGCGAGGGCTTCGCCACCGCCGCGACGCTCCACGAAGAGACCGGCGCCGCCGTCTGGTGCGCCTTCAACGCTGGCAACTTGCTGCACGTCGCACGCGCCGTGCGCCGCCAGCGCCCCCAGGGCGAGGTCATCGTCTGCGGTGATGACGACCGCTGGACTGAGGGCAATCCCGGCGCCGCGAAGGCCCGAGCCGCCGCCCTGGACATCGGCGCCAAGCTGCTGCTGCCCGATTGGACGGGTCTCGACCTGTCCGGCCATCCCACCGACTTCAACGACTGCTACAGGCTGCGCCGCGCCGCCGCCGGGAGGGCGGCCGCATGAGCGCCAAGCGCACCAAATCCGCCCGCCGGGGCATCCGCCTTAAGCCTGGAGCCGAGTCCGCACCCGCAGAAACCGGTGCTACCGGTGCTACCGGTGCTACCCGACTGAACGGCAAGGCAAAAGAGGGTAGCACCACGGCAGGTAGCACCGTGCTACCGGTGCTACCCAGCGGCCCCGAGCCTGAGACCGAGCCCGATCACGAAAAACAAGGTGCTACCGGTGCTACCGGTGCTACCCCGTTGAATGGGCAAGCAAAAGAGGGTAGCACCGGGGTGGGTGGCGCCGTGCTACCCGTGCTACCCATCGACGACGGCGACGACCCCCTGGGCGCCGCGATCGACCCGGTGGAGGCGCCGCCGGACGACGACAGTATCGTGACCGAGCAGCCGCCGAACGTGGCCAAGTGCCCGTGCTGGCGCGTCTACCTCGACTGGTGGGGTACAGGGACACCGAAGCGCCGCCCCGGCGTCTACTACCACGGCAGACGCGATACCGAGGATGGCGCCGAGCGCATTGATGAGTGGGTGTGTGACCCGCTGCTAATCCAAGCCACAACGTTCGACCGGCGTGGCGAGAGCTTCGGCCGCCTGCTGCGGTTCAGGGACAACACCGGGCGCTGGCACGAGTGGAACATGCCCATGGCGATGCTGCGGGGCGACTGCGTAGACCTGCGCGGGGAGCTGCTCCACATGGGTCTGCGCATCGACCCGAAGTCACGCGCCAAGCTGCCGCACTACCTGATGGCGCTCACCCCGAAGCGCCGTGTACTGGCTGCATTGGCGCTCGGCTGGCACGACGGATCGTTCGTGCTACCCGATGAGGTGATTGGCGACGGCGACATCAGGTTCCAGTCGGAGAGCGCATCGCCACCAGACTTCGAGCGCACGGGCACCTTGGAAGGGTGGCGCACGGAGGTGTCGCAGCGTGCGCCCGGCAACGACGCGCTGACGCTGGCCATCAGCGCCGCCCTGGCTGGCCCGCTGCTGGAGCTGGCCCATGTCGAGCATGGTGGGCTGCACTTCTGGGGCGACAGCTCGGCCGGCAAGACAACGATCGTCCAATGCGCCGTGTCGGTCTGGGGTGGGCGCTACCTACTGCGGACCTGGAGCGCCACCGCCAACGGCCTGGAGGCCGCCGCCGCAGAGTCCAACGATAGCCTGCTCGCCCTGGACGAGATTGGCCAGGCCCCCGGCCGCGAAATCGGCAGCATCATCTACCGCATCGCCAACGGGCAGGGGAAGTCACGCGCGAACACCAAGGGCGGATCACGCCGCCGTAGCGCGTGGCGCACCGTCCTACTGTCCAGCGGCGAGAAAACCGTTGAGGACTACATGCGCGCTGAGGGCGCCCGGTATCACGCAGGCCAGGATGTGCGGCTGGTGAACCTGCCGGTTGGCCAGCGCACCCATGGCGTATTTGATGACCTGCATGGCGCCGCCGACGGCCGCGCCTTCGCCAATAGCCTCAAGACCGCCACCAAGCGCCACCACGGCACCGCCGGCCCCGCCTTCGTGCGCTGGCTGGTGGACAACCCCGACCCGCAGATCGGCGCCGCCGTTGAGCAGGTTGTGGCGTCCATGGAATGCGGCGGCGGACAAGAGTCCCGCGTCGCTCATCAGCTTGGGCTGATCGCGGTGGCCGGCGAGCTGGCCACAAGCGCCGGCATCACCGGCTGGCCCGCCGGCGTCGCGACCCAGGCCGCGCGCGCCGCGTTCGGTGCGTGGCAAGCCAAGCGGGGCAGGGGCAACGCAGAGGATCGTCAAATCCTTGACGCCGTGCGCAGCTACATCGAACGACATGGAGATAGTCGGTTCGATGACCGCAGCACCGGTAGTCGGCACCTGATACGCGACCGGGCGGGCTACACCGAGGATGGCCCCGATGGCGTTGTGCATCTGTTTCTGCCGAGCGGGTTACGCGACGCCGTTGCGGGGCACGACCTGACGCGCGCGCTCGCAACCCTGTCCGCCGCCGGCTGGCTCATCCACGGCGCCGGGCGCAAGCATCGCGTACAGCGCAAGATCGACGGCCGCAACACCGGCGTCTACGCCGTGCGCATCCCTGACGACACGGAGGGCGAGCCATGAATGCGCAGGACATCATCGCCCGCGCGCTGAGGGAGGCGGACGGCGCCAACCGGGTAGCACAGGTAGCACCGGCGTCCACCCATGGGCAGGTAGCACCGGTAGCACCGCACGAAAATCCTAATGAAAACAACCGAGTAGCACGGGTAGCACCGGGTAGCATCGCCCGTGCTACCCAGTTTTCTGAGGAAAATCAAAGCGGTAGCACGGGTAGCACGGGTAGCACGCAGAAATCGGGAGACGAAAGCCGGTCTGCCGACGACGACCTGGAGCGCCTGCGCACCGCCGCCGGCCCGGACTGGCCAGTCATCAGGGACGATCCCGCCGCCCTGGAGGCACTGCGCACCGCCCTCGAGGCGGAGCGCGCCCGCACCGAGGGCATTGCGCCGCCGGACTACACCCAGCCCGCCCACTGCGGCGGCTGCGGCCCGGTACTGCTGTGGTTCGGCGCACCCAGCCGCGTCATGGCGTGCGTCTGGTGCGACAACCGCATCAACGGCCGCCCGATCCCGAGGCCAGCGACACCGCCGCCGGCGCCGACCGTCACCTGCGAGACCTGCCAGCATTACATCGCCAACGAGCATGGTGCTGGTGGGCTGGGCCGATGCGGGATTGATGCGCCTGGTGCACGCGTTCCCCCAGCCCTATGGCCGCGTGGTGAGCATCGGTGCGCAGCTTGGAGGGCAGACAACCATGGCTGACCGCGTGAAGTGCAACCACTGCGCCTGGCTTGACGAACAGGATTGGTGTCAATCGTTCGTGGTGCACATGCCGCACCCAGGCCGCTGGCGTCGGTGCGATGACTACCGCCCGCGCCCGCTGGCCGCCGCCGAAGCGCGCGAAGTGCTCCGCCGCGCGGGGCTCCTGCACCTGGTGGGTGTGCTCGCCGACGTGCCCGAGGGTGTTGTGCTCCGCCTGGTGCCCGACGTGCCCGCCGATTTGCGCGCGCGCGTCTATCGAGCCGCCGGCATCGCACGCCCGCTACGCGCGCTCACAGGCCCGTCACGCCGTCGGGCGCACCCATCGCGACCCAAGGCACCACCCCGGCGTCCGGGCGCGTCAGCGTGCGCGT
>NZ_CAJXWY010000077.1 GCF_913062725.1 uncultured Thiohalocapsa sp. | reverse complement strand
TTGCGCGCCTTGTCCACGCGCGCGCCGGTGAGCCCCTGGTGGGTGGCCTTGCGCTTGTCGGCGTCTTTGAAGAGTTGTATCAGCGCCTCGCAGGTGTCGGCGGGCACGTGGGCATGGTGTCGGGCGATGAAGTCCGTCATGGCGAGTGGCGATATCTCGAGAATCGCTGTTGTCTATTACGGCGTGGGTGGCCGAGCCAGCGTACATCCTGACACATCCGAGTTTTGGGGTGTTCATGCGCAGGCGGGCCGGTTTTTGGTCGCTCAGGTGCCCTTGATCTGTGTCCTTTTTAACACTTTTTTGTTTTTTAGTGTATTAACCAGCAGACTCGATGTATGTGCATAGGATAGTGTACGTTTTTGGTATCTTTTGCCGCGATGACAGCCGGGCTTGGCATACTAGCGTTGAGCTTCGATACCCGACGCCCAGGTACGCCGCTTGTAGTAAATATGCAACAACTCTCGGTTTTAGCAAATTTCCCAAAAAAATGTTGCGGCCTGTTGTTTCTTGGTCTAGCATGTAGGTGCAGTTTGGCGACACCTTACTGAGGAGCGCCGTAACACACTTTCCGATTTGAGCGGTGACTAATATGAAAACGCATGCCCTTACGTTCGCGGTGGCAGCCGCGCTAGCTGCACCCATGATCGCTAGTGCAGACGCGACGCTGTACGGCAAGATCAACGAGTCGATCGATTACTTTGACATCAAGGATGGCTTCAACGGCTGGACGCTGAACGGTAACAACGCCGAAGGTTCGGGTCGTGCCAGTCGGTTTGGTTTTAAAGGCTCCGAGGACCTTGGGGGAGGTCTGAAGGCCATCTACCAGCTTGAGTTTGGTATTGGCATTACCAGTGGAACGACAATCTCCCAGCGAAACCAGTGGGTCGGAATGGCGGGCGACTGGGGTCAGTTTCGTGTGGGTCGTCACGATACTCCCATGAAGATGTCCACGGGCAAGCTGGATCAGTTCGGCGACACGATCGGTGACTACAACGGGACCATCGGCTTCAACGATGTTCGTGCGGCTCGGGCAATCGCCTACATCAGCCCCAAAATCAGCGGCTTCAGTTTCGCCGGAGCGGTCGTGCCCGGAGCAGCGACTGGTCCTCAGGGCGACGTCAACGACAGTCTCGCCTCAGCCTACTCGGTGGCTGGTATCTACAGCAATGGGCCGTGGTATGCGAGTGCGGCATACGAAAGCTTCAACAGCGATAACTATGTCGCTGACTCAGGCGATTACGACAAGTGGCGTATCGGCCTTGGTATCCTCGACCTAAACGGTTTTACCGTATCGGGCGTGTACGAGAACCAGTCGGATGTCAACGGCGTGAAGGGGGATGATAACGGCCTCTGGCAGCTCCAGGCTGGCTACAGCTTCGGAAACAACAAGATCAAAGGCATGTATGGCCAAAAAGATCGGGATAGCAACGTCTCTAAGAAGGATTTGAATTCGTGGGCTATCGGCTTCGATCACAGCTTCAGCAAGCGGACGAGCGTCTATGCGATCTATGCTGACGTGCATGAAGACGAGGCGACCGCAGCCAACCCGAGTTGGAATGCGTTTTCACTCGGCCTGATCCACAAATTCTGATTCGTCGCGCGTCTACGTTGAACCGCACGGGGCCCATCAATCGGTGGGCCTCGTTCCTTGGTTAATTGTAGCGACGACAAAAGCGCAACGCACTTAAGGCCTAATAAGCCGCCCGCCTCATCGTCCAATCGCGACTTGAGCCTGCTCCCGATGCCGCACCTCCGCGCGGAACCTGCAACATCGGCGATCCACCGAGAGATCCCATTGGCCCGCGCCGCACGCTACCAGGCAAGCCCCATCCGCCACTTGCCTTGGGCTATGGAATCCAGATATCTGCTTCTTTGTACTCGATCAATGCAACTCATGCGTTGACCTGCTGCTGCGGGCGGTCCGGACAGAACCAGTCACTCGCGGTCGCAGTCGAACGGGAGCCCAAGGCCATGGAAACAGGCGCAGTTGGACCGGGCAACCGCTTAGCCGCATGCTCGATGGCGAGCCCGCTGGCGAACGTCGCGCAGTCGCGCAGGCTCTGCCGTGTGGCCATCAGCCATTCCCCTGGCAGGACAGTTGCTTGAAGCGCACACCGAGCTTCGCAGGTCGGGATTCATATCAGCCGGCACCCCATGCCGAATACCTCTCACGGGCTGTCATTCGCCGGCAGCGCAGCCAGGCCACAGAATAACGCCCGGTTGCCCGCGAAGAATCCCGTCAGCGTATCGAGGAACGGGGATTTGCCGAATTGGCGCTGGCGCGAGAGACTCTTGCCCGGGCGGCTCACAGCCGCAGAGTATCGATCAGGGGCTCGCCGGGGCTTGGGGCGAAGGCGCCGGCTCGTTTGCACTGCGTTGCCCGTCGAGCCCGCTTGGGTATGGCAAGATTGCGGCCCGCCAGGGGGCGGGAAACGAGGTAGCACGCCGGTCCGTGAGAACGCTGTACGACATCGTCCATCCCGCGGACGTACATTTTTTTCGGCGGGCGATCGGTCAACAGTTGGCGCGCGGCGATGCGGTGCTGGTGACCAGCCGCCACAAGGACGTGACGGTGGACCTGCTCGATGCCTTCGGCATCCGCCATCAGGTCATCAGTCGGCGCGGGCGCGGTATGGGCGGGCTGCTGCTGGAACTGGGCCTCAGGGATAGCCGCTTGTTGCGCGCCGCGCGCGCCTTCGCGCCCGACATCACCGTCGCCAACAACAGCCCCAGTGCTGCCCATGTGGGGCGCCTGCTCGGTATCCCGTCGCTGGTGTTCGACGACACCGAGATCCATCGGCTGAACCGCATGCTGTACCTGCCTGCGGTGACCGAGGTGCACTCGCCGGATTGTTTCCGGATGCGGCTCGGGCGCAAGCACCGGCTGTACCCCAGCTACCATGCGCTCGCCTACCTGCACCCGGCGCATTTCACCTGGGACACCGACTTGTTGGCCCGGGCGGGCCTGGTGCCCGGGCGCAGGCGCGTCGTGGTCCGCTTCGTTGAGAGCACGGCATCGCACGACTTCGGCGCCCGCGGGCTCGATGATGCGGCGCGGCGGCACCTGATCGAAACCCTGGGCCGTTGGGCGGAGGTCAAGGTGAGCACCGAGGCGGCCCTGCCGCCCGCGCTCGCCCCGCTGCGCTGTCCCCTGCCCGTGCACCAGATCCATCACCTGATCGCAGGCTCGACCCTGTTCGTGGCGGACAGCGCAACCATGTGTGCCGAGGCGGCGGTGCTCGGTGTGCCCGCGATCTATCTCGATGACCGGGGCCGGGGCTATACGGATGATCTGTCGACGCGCTACGGCCTGTGCTTTCGCTTCCCGGTCAACGCGGTGCAGGATGCCCTGGCACAGGCACAGGCGATCCTGCTCGGCTCGCAGCGGGCGGCGTTCGTCGCCAGCCGCGGCCGGCTGTTGCAGGACAAGCTCGACCCGGTGCGCTACCAGATCGAAACCCTCGACCGCCTGAGCGCACGCACCGCCGCCAAGGCGTGAGCAGCGCCGGGGCTCAGCGGCCGGCGGCGGGCGCGGTCAATGCCGTATGGATACCGCCGACGATGGCACTCCAGTCGAAGCGGGCCACAACCGCGCGGCGGCCGGCATGCCCGAGGGCGCGGAGCGTTTCGCCGCGCCGGGCGTGTGCATGTTGTGCGCCGGGCTGTAGTGCCGCCGCCGCGGCGCGCAGCTGCGCAGGAAACTGCGCCAACGGCACGATCACCGCCTCTCGCCCCGGCACCAGATCAAGCCCCCGCGCGCCGAATGGGGTCGAGATCACCGCAAGCCCGCAGGCGAGGTATTCCAGCAGCTTGATGTTGGAGCCGCCACCCGAGCGCATGGGGTTGAGGGCCAGATCCGCCGCCTCCAGCCAAGGCCGCATCTCGTCTACTGCCCCGGTCAGCCGCACCCGCGCCGGCCGCGGATCGTGGGCCAAGGCGTCGCCGACGGCGCCGGCGATGACGAACAGCAGCGGTGTATCCGCCAACGCGGCGGCGAGTTGCAGCACCGCTCGCGCCGCCTCGACATTCGGCGGCCAGTTAGCGCCGACGAACAACACCACCGGCCCGTCGCCCAATCCCAGCATGCGTTTGCGCTGTTGCCGCACCGCGGCGGTCACCGGCCGCAGCGTCGTACAATCCACGCCGTTCGGCGCCACCGCCAGCGCCCCGGGCGCCACACCGTAGCGATCGTGCGCTGCGACGGCATCTTCGTTGGAGACAACGAAGCTGATGTCCGCGTGCCGAAACGCAAACGCCTCCAGCGCGCGCACGCGACGCGCAGCGAGGGCGTGCAGACGCCCGCCGCCACGGGCGGCGTAGAGGGGATACTCGAGATTGTGCGCATCCAGCACCCAACGCGCCGCTTGTGCGCCACCCAGCCTGAACACCGGGCGGAACAGCCACGGATGCTCGGCGATGACCACATCCGCCTGCGTCAGCAAACGCCGCAGTGCCGGCTCACCGAGCAGGCAGCGCGGACTCAGGTCGGCGGCGAGGGGCGGCAGCCCCAGCCGGTTCAGCAGCCATGCCGGCAGCTTCAGGGCCAGGCCGCGCGCATAGTGCTCCCGCCAACCCGGACGCAGCGACCGCATCGGCGAGCGGCCCTGTGACAAGCGCCGCGACAGGGAGGGGAAAGCGATGTATTGCGTGACCTGCCAGCCAAGCGCGGCGAGACCTTGATTGATCGCGGCCACGCGCAGCGCACCGCCCGAGGCTGGCGGCAGCACATCGAAGGCACACAGCGAAAGAATCCGTCCGGCCATGGTTACGAAGCTCAGCGACACTGGTGACGGCGGATACTGCCCGCCGGCATCGGTCTATGTCGTGGTGGTCAACTGGAATGGCTGGGCGCAGACGCTTGCCTGTCTGGAGAGCCTGTATCGTCTGCGCACCCCTGGTGCGCGCGTCATCGTCTGCGATAACGGCTCGACCGACGACTCCGCCCGGCGCATCGTCGACTGGGCCAGCGGCCGCCTGGACGTGCTGCCGGAGCGCGGGCCGCTGCGCCGCCTGAGTCACCCGCCGACACCCAAGCCGCTCCCCCATCGCGTGGTCTCAGCAAGCCCCGACGCCGCCGGCCAAGATGGAGCCCACCGGGATCAGGCATGGGATCGCGCAACGGACGCCACCGCCGAGCCCCTGACACTCATCGTCGCCGAGGCCAACCGGGGTTTCGGCGCCGGCTGTAACCTGGGCATCCGCTACGCCCTCGCCCGGGGAGACTGCGACGCACTTTGGCTGCTGAATAACGACACGCTCGTCGATCCCGACGCCCTCGATGCGCTGCTGCTGCGCCTCGCCGAGCCGGGGCTCGCCATGTGCGGCTCGACGCTCCTGCACCAGGACGCGCCGCACAGGATACAGTGCCAGGCCGGCGCGCGGTTCTACCGGCTCGCCTCCCTGTCCAGATTCATCGGCAAGGACCGTGCGCGGCATAGGGCGCTGCCCGCGGCACGGGTCGAGCGCCAGCTCGATCACCTCTACGGCGCCTCCATGCTCGTGACCCGGGCCTTCATCGAGCAGGCGGGTCTGTTGCCGGAAGACTATTTCCTGTACTATGAAGAGATGGACTGGACGCTGCGGGGCGGCGTGCAGTGGCGCCTCGGCTATGCGCAGCACAGCCTGGTCTACCACCGCAAGGGGGCCAGCGCCGGCACCGGTACCCGCCGCCGGGGGCGCGACGCCCGGGCCCGCTATCGGTTGGCGCACAGCCGCTTGCGCTTCACCCGCATCCACCGCCCACGCCTGCTGCCCGTGATCCAATGCCTGCTGCTGCTCGAGGCCCTGGCCTGCACGCTGCGTCGCCGTTGGCCGCAGGTGCGGGCCCTGCTGCGAGCGCTCCGTGAAACCGCTCCACCGGCGCGGCGGGAAAGGTGCGGCAGAGAGATCACCACCAACGATGCCAAGGAAAACCGACGCGCCCAAACGTAAGCACCCCGCAGCAGGCTCGTGCAGTGGACAACGCGTCGGTGGTCAGCGAATCGGTCGACCGCAACGACCGCAACGGTGCGCCACGGGTGACAGGCACCCGCGATCGAATGCATCCGAATCCGCCACTGGAAAGCGACGCAACCGCGAGCGATGCCCGGTCCCACCGTCAGCGTGATCCTGCCCACCTCCAACCGGGCCGATACCCTCCCGCGGGCGCTCGCGAGCATCCAGGCCCAGACATGGCAGGACCACGAGACCATCGTCGTCGACGATGGCTCGACGGATGCCACCGCGGCCGTGCTGGCATCTTGGGCGCGAGCGCCTACCATCCGCTGCATCCGGGTCATGCACGGCGGGGCCGCGGCGGCACGCAATCAAGGCATTCGGCTGGCGCGGGGGCGTTTCATCGCTTTCCTCGACAGCGATGACCGCTGGACGCCGGACAAGCTGCGGCGTCAGTTCGAGGTGCAGCGGCGAACCGGTGCCGGCGTTGTGCATTGCGACCTGCTGCGCATCCTGCCGAACGGGCGAAAACGCGTGATGCGGACACCCGACGTGCGTCGGGGACAAGTGCTGGACCGCCGCACCGGGGAGTACCAGACCAAGGGCCTCGGCATCCAGTCGGTGATGGTGGATGCGTGCGTGCTGGACCGGGCCGGCGGTTTCGACCCGGACCTGCGCGCGCTGGAGGACCTGGAGCTGTTGCTGCGGCTGGCCCGGATCACCGACTTCGCCGCCATTCACACGCCGCTGGTGCACTACCACGCCGGGCCCGGTGTTTCCACGGGGCACCTTGCGGTCGCGCGGGCACGGCGCCGGCTGCTGCATCGGTATCGCGATGCCGTCGGCGCCTCGCCGCGGGCGCTGGCGCTGCAGTGTGCCAAGACCGGTCTCGCCTACCTGCGCGCCGGCAGGCCCCGGGCCGCGCGCCGCTATGGACGACTGGCGCTGCGGGCCGCGCCGCTGGATCTGCGCACCGTGCTGCCGGCCCTGCTGCCGGCCTGGGGCCAGTCCCGGCTGCTCGCGCTGCTACTGCGCCTGGAGCGCGCCCTCGGCGCTGACTGAGCCCGCACAACGGCGGCCAGAGCCGCCGCTGGTCGAGCCCGTCGACGCCTGACCCATGCCCAACCCCCGGCGATGGGTCAGGGCTTGCGTGGAGCCCGCACAAAGGGCCAGCGTCGCACGACATCGAGTGTTGTCATCTGGACCTCCGCCGGCGGTGGGTCCGGCCGCATGCGCTCGCGCACCGCGAGCCAGCGCCGGTGCAGGTTGTCGATGCCGTCCATGCGCTCGCATTCGCGCCCGCGGCCGCGTTTCTCCCGCGCAGGCGGGTTGCGCACGGTCACCGCGTCGATGACGGCGAAGGGCGCCTCGGGCCCCCAGACATGGTGCGCGAGCAGGATGTCGATGCCCCAACAGGTGAGCAGGTCCATGTGCGGCTGGATGATCGGGATCAGCGTCGCCAAAGCCCGGCGCGACAGCACCGGGCAGTTGATCTCGACGAAGTTGGTGTAGCGCAGCAGCGTCCAGCCGCCGCGGGCGAGCGTGGGGGCATGACTGAGCTCGCCGTGGCGCGATAACGCGGGCTGAGACGCGGCGAGGCCAAACGCCTCGGTGATGTGGAACAGGCGATGGATGCCCGCCGGCGCCAACGCCAGGTCGTCATCCACCACCCAGACGCAGCGGTAGTCCAGCGCGGCGACGGCGTTCAGGTGTCGGACCAGGTTCTGGAACTTACTGCCCTTGGACCAGAAGATGCGGTCTGCCTGCGCGGCGAGGGCGGCGTAGCGTGACGCACTGTCGCCGTAGTAGACCAGGGCGATGTCGTACTCCCGGCGCCGGCGGTACCGCAGGCCGCGGCTCCAGGACAGCACGGCGTCGTCGTAGGCGTCGCCGACCGAGGAGAACAGCAGATAGGGGCGGCGGCTCATCGCGCGCCGCGGGCCGACGCCAGCCAACGCCGCAGGGTCCGCAACGGGTCGCGCCGCCGCGGCATGGTGCCCGACTGCGGCCGCCACCAGGTGCCATCGTGCCAATGTATGCCGAACGCCGGCTCGAGCTTTGCGCGGATATCCGGGCCGGCCGCGGCCACCGATCCCGCCGCGCCCAGCCGGTCGGCCTCTGTCAGCGACAGCGGAAACAGGTGCTCGGCCCCCAGGACGCTGACCGCCGCGTCAGGCCCGAGGCGGTCGAGCACCCGGGTCAGCATCATCGGTCCGGTGGTGTCGAGCACGATGCGGTCCGGGCTGGTCTGGCGGCTGCGATGGGTCTTCAGGTCCTCGATCACGGCGGCGAACAGGGGATGGCCGGGAACCGCGGCCATGAAGGCGTTGCTGACGATGCGCCGGGTGCGGTGCACGGCGTTGTGGGCGTCCGCCTCCAGGGACAGCACGCACTGCTGCCCATGCAGCAGCGGCGCGACACTCCTGAAGCACTCGAAATCCAGGTCCACATAGAGCCCGCCGAGACGGTACAGCAGCAGGTAGCGGATGACGTCGACGCGCTGGATGTGCTGCGGATAGCCCAGGTACAGCGCCAGCAATTCCGGGAACTCCTGCGCCACGAAACGCGCATTGTCAGCATCGGTCCACAGCCGCCACTGCCAGTCGGGATGCGCCCTGCGCCAGGTGTCGGCGAAGGCGCGGTAGCGCGCCGGCAGCCTGGGCCCCTTCCAGGTCTGGTGGATGACGCGGGGAATCACGCCTGCCAGTCCGTGCCGAGGCGCGCAAGCATGGCATCAAGCGCCGCGGAGCCCTCGGCCACCGGGCGGGCGCCGTCGAGGATGTCGCGGACCTCGGCGGCATCGGCGGCGCTCAGCTCGCACGGGCTGCGGCTCAGGATATGACGCTGCCAATGGCCGTAGTCCCAGACGTTGGCGCCGTGATAGACGTAGACATAGAGTGCCGGGCGTAACAGCGTTGCGAGCCCTCCACGCCGCACCAGCGCCTGTACGAACGGCGTGTCCTCGATCCGCGCCGCCGCCGCATAGCGCAGACCGCCGGCGAGCACCTCTTTGTCACAGAGGAGGCTGCCCTCCCAGTGCCAGCGCGGCGAGATGAAGGCGCGCCCGGTGCCGGCGTCATACACTAGCCAGTGCATCAGCACGCACGCATCGGCTCGCCGGGCGCGCAGCGCCGCCCATTGCGCCGACAGGCGCTCCGCGTGATGCCAGTCGTCGTCGTCCCACTGGCAGAACCAGCGTCCGCGGGCGGCCGCGATGGCGAGATTGCGCAGTTCGCCCAGGGTCATCTTGGGGTCGGTCGGGACCTCCATGGCGCGGATCATCGGGTCCGTCACCGTGCGCAGATAGTCCCGCGTCTCTGGGTCGTCGTCCTCGTAGACGACCAACAGCTCGCGCGGCGCCCAGCGTTGGGCCTGGAAACAGCGGATGCTGCGCGCGAGCAGGCCGGGGCGCTTGCGGGTGACGCAGAGGCAGGAGATCAGCGGCGAGGTGGGCAGGCGCCGCGGCAGCAGGCGGCGCGTGGTCGCCTCCAGGCTGGGCCTGAGTCGCGGCAGGCCGGCGGCGTCCCTGAGCGTCACCGCCGTGCGCCAAAGCAGCCGCAGCGGGGCCGTGACGCGCCAGGACAGGCTCGCGCGCAGCTTCGCGAGCTCGGTATCGCGCTCGTTGACGCCGCGTTGCATGCGCTGCAGCGTCTCCTCCAGCCCGGTGACTTGGATCCGGCAGGCGGCAAGCGCCGCATCGGCGGCTCGCAGCTCGGCGTCGCGCTCGGCGATCACCCGCTGCAGGGTATCCGCATCGCCCTCCGGGCGCGACAGCCCCAGGCTGCGCTCGCTCCAACGCCGCAACTCCTTCACGGCCTCCAGCAACTCGGGCCCGATCCTGCCGCCGGTGTCCGGCTTCAGGCCGATGACCGCATAGTCCTCCGGGCCGTAGAGGGCCTGGACCAGGTCGCGCTCCAGGTCAGTGCCCGCCTCGGCGAGGCGCCGCGTGTGCAGCTGGCTCGGATTCAGCCGCACGATCTCGGCCGCGGCAAAGCCCGCCTGCTCGAGCACGAACAGGGCAAGGCGCGGCGGCAGCGGGCGATGGTGGGTCGGATCGGTGTAGAAGTCGCAACCGGCGACACGCAGGTTCTCGGGGTTCGGCGTCTCGAGGATCAGCACGCCGTTGCCCGCCAGCACCCGGAATGCCTCCTGCACCAGGGCCTGCGCCGCGCCGAGATCGAGATGCTCAATGACATGGAAGGCGGTGATGCCGGCGCGGCTACCGGCGTCCTGGCCCCGAAGGTACGAGAGGCCGTCACGCCGCGCGACATCAAGGCCGAGCCCGCGGGCCAGGCCCGCCATGTCCGCGTCCGCATCGCAGCCGCCTGCCTCCAGGCCCGCATCACGCGCCAGCTCCAGCCACTCGCCGCGGCCGCAGCCGATGTCGAGCAGCGGCCCGCTGGCGGCCAGGCCCGATGCCGCACGCATCAGCGGCAGATAGACGGCCAGGCGCGTACGCACCGACGCACGCGAGCCGCGAAACCGGTCCTCGAGCCCGAGGTAGCCGTCGCCCGTGGCAAAGTCGAAGCCGCCCGATCCGCTCATCGCTCGATCTCCAGTCTGGGCTCCAGCCAGCTGGAACCGACGAAGGCCGCATGCCGGGGATTGACGACCTTGAACAACAGGGCGCGATCGCGCCAGTCGAAGCTCCGCTCCAGATGGGTCTCGGTGGCGTGCAGCGCCACTGCGATGGAATAACTGCCGGCGCCGATGCGCAGGTCCATCGCGGCGCGCAGCGTGACCCGCTCGCCGGCGCGCAGCGCGCCCACCGTCCGTGACTGCAGCGCCGTGTTGGTGCCGTAGATGGGCTGGCCGAAGCGGTCTTTGATCAGGAACCCGACCACCAGGCTCGGCACGTCCTCGCTGGCCCGAGCCCTGACCCGCAGCACCACATCGGTCCCGACCTCGGCGATGGCAATCGGGCGGCCGCCCGGATCGGTCAGGCACACCTCCTCGATGCGCACCTCCCCGGAGCCGGAGACCGTCATGATGCCACCTCCCGGGGTCTCGGCCTGCCGAATCCGCCGCTCGTCGTCAGCGGCCAACAGGGCGTTGTAGAAGTCGAACACCGTCTCCGGGTCGGCGTCCTTGATGAGACGCCCCCGGTCCAGCAGCACCGCCCGGTCGCAGACGCTCGTGATCGACTGCCCGGCGTGGGACACCAGCAGCAGCGTCGTGCCCTGCCGGCGAAACGCGCGAATCCGCTCGAAGCTCTTGTGCTGGAAGGCGTCGTCGCCCACCGACAGGGCCTCATCCACGATCAGGATGTCTGGCCGACGTGCCGTTGCCAGGCTGAAGCCGAGCCGTGCCTGCATGCCGGTGGAGTAGGTGCGCAGGGGCGCGTCCATCGCCCCGCCGAGCTCCGCGAACGCGGCAATGGCGGGGATCAGCCGGTCGATCTCGCGAGCGTCCATCCCGGCGAGACGACCGGCAAGGCGGATGTTCTCGCGCCCGGTGAGGTCTTGATGAAAGCCAAGGCCAAGCTCCAGTACCGCATTGACGCGGCCCCCCGTCGACAGGCTGCCGGTGGTGAGCTGGAGCGTCCCGGCGATCAGCTTCAGCAGGGTGCTCTTGCCCGCGCCGTTACGCCCGATGATGCCGAGCGCCTGGCCGCTGGGAACAGTGAGATCGACGTCCTCCAGCACCCAGCGCAGCGCATGGCGCGGGCCGCGCCACGGCAGGATCCACTCCGATAACCGCGCCCGCGTGCTCGGATAGGCGCGATAGGCCTTGCCGAGCCTGCGCGCCTCGATCCCGCCACCCACCGTCACCGCGGTCCACCGCCCACCGCACGGACTCGAGCGGCCAGATCGGGCGCGTACAAGCGCGCGTTATCCGGCCCATCGGTATCGCCATAGAAGGACAGACCAAAGCCCCGGACTACCACGAGGATACTGGATACCTGCCCCGGACTGAGCACCTGCCTCCAGCCATTGAGACCGCGCATTCCCGCGCTGCTGATGGTCGATGACGGCTGCTCCATGATGGCCATCGCTCTCTCCATGTCGAATCGACCGCCCAGCAGCCGACGAAGGCGGCTGACCCTGGCGGCGCTGGCCAGATGTGACGGCCCAAGCCGCATCAAATGGCCCCGGGCGCGCGCAAGGCGACGGCCGAGCACAGGGCACCACGGGCACGCCGCGGCGATGCCGACCGGGGACGCGGCGACCTACAGCTCATCGACTATTTCCCCGGCACGGGTGCGGTAAAGGGTCAGGGCCGACCAGATCGCGGCAGTGGCCGCAATGGCAGGCAACCAGAGGCTGGACCATTGGGGCCATTCGTGCAGCAACAGGATGCGCTGGTAGCCGTCCACCAGCGGGGCCATTGGATTCAAGCACTGCACCCAGAAGCGGACCCAGTCCGGCAGGATGGTTACCGGATAAACGATGGGCGTCAGCCAGAACCAAAGCCGCAGCGCGATGGCCGTGATGTGCCCGAGGTCGCGAAAGAAGACATTCAGCACCGCAATCAGCAGCCCCAGTCCCATCGCCAGCGCGAGTTGCAGCGCCAGCAACGGCAGCAGCGCCGCGAGCACCAGGCCCGGCAGGCTGCCGGTGACCGCCAGCAGCAGCAGGAACACCCCGAAAATGAGTCCGAAGTCCAGCAGCGCCGTCAGCACCGCGATCGCGAGCAGCGTGGAGGTCGGAAAGGCCACCTTCTTGATCAGGTTCGCGTAGCCGATGAAGAGCCCGACCGAGCGGGTCAGCACGTCCTGTAGCAGGCCCCAGGTCAGAAGACCCGCGCAGACGTATGTGGCGTAGGCGAAGGGGCTGTCCAGCGCCGGCAGCCGCGCGCCCATCAACTGCGAAAAGACCAAGGTGTAGATCAGGATCGTCGCCAGCGGATTCAGCAGGGTCCAGGACACGCCCAGCGCCGAGCCGTGGTACTTTGCTCGAAATTGTCGTGCGACCTCGGCGGCGGCGAAACCGCGGTAGCGCCACAGCCCTGCCAGGGCGGTGCCCTCGCTCACGGCCGGGACCAAAGTGCACGCATGGCTGCACCGATGGCCACGCCCCTGGCCGCAAACGCGCGCGAGCGCGTCGCAGATCGACTGCCGGTCAGGGCGCTCCCCGGCGGGCCCGAAACTGTATGACGTGACATGGACAAGCTCGGTCAAGACGCGCGTATCTCGGTGGTCATGCTGACGCACAACGACCACCACGGCACGCGCCGGTGTCTGGAGTCGATGCTCGCGGTGCTGCCGGATGCGATGTTCGAGGAATTGATCCTCCTCGACAACGCCAGCACCGACGAGACCCGCGAGCTCGTCCTTTCGCTGGGCAGCATCGACAAGGTCCGGGTGATCCGCAGCGACAGCAATCTTGGGGTCGCGCGCGGACGGAATCGGCTGTTCGCGCTGGCGCGGGGCGCTATCGTGGCATCCCTGGACAGCGACGTCGAGATCGCGGGGACCGGATTCTTCCGCGACGCGCGCGCGCTGCTGGTGCGCGACCCGCGCATCGGCATCTGCGGCGCTTCCGGCTACCGGGTCCACTTCAGCGGCGGCCAACTCCACTTGAAGCCTTACACCAGAGACGGCAGCGTCGACTGCGTCTCGGGCTTCTGCCAGGTGTTTCCGCGGCAGCTCCTGCAACAGGTCCAGATCGATACCGCCTTCTCACCGTTCTGGTGCGAGGATACCGATTTCTGCTTCCAGGCCAAGGCCCGGGGGTTCCGCATCCATCGACTCGCTCCCGGGCCCGGGCTGCGTCATCGCTACCGCTCCATCGACACGCGCGCCGACGACCCGCGCAAGGCGCGCCACGAGGCCCTGCTGGTGCGCAAATGGTCGGGTCGGATCAGGCTCATCGGCGAGCGGCCGGGACCGCGACTGCGACGCTGGCTGCGACGAGAGCGGCAGCGGCTCGGGAGACTCGGCGTTCGGCTCGGCCAACACGTGAGGCGTATGCTCCGTCCGCGACCGCTGTGAGCCCGCCGATGGCCCGGTCAAACGCGTCGCTCGCACTTCCGTTCGAGATGCGCGTAGAGACGCAGGTCCCATGCACTCTGCGCCTCGAACCTTGCCAGGGGTTTTTGGCCCAAACCGTCAAAAATCTGCACTAGTGACCGGCGTTGGCGTAGAGCCTGGAGACCTCCTCGGAAGACAGCTGCTCCCGCAACCGGGCGAAGTCGATCAGCGTGAAGTCGGCGTCGAACTGGTAACGGCCGTAGAAGTTGATGTGCTGCCAGGCAACCGGGGAGACGCGCTTGATGACCTCGGAAGAGACCAGCTCGCTGCGGCGCTCAAGTTCCGCCAGCGCCTCGGACAGGATCAGGGCGTTGTAGTAGACAACGGCGTTGCCGACCAGCCGGGCGCACTCGTTCCACACCTCCAGCTCGTGCTGGGAGCGCGCCCGGAACCGGCCGCCGTGGGCGTAGGCGATGGCGCGGCGCAGCTGGTGGTAGGCCTCGCCGCGGTTCAGCGCCTGCTGGACATTGTGCCGCAGCACCGGGGAGTCGATGTAGTCCAGCAGGTAGAGGCTGCGGACGATGTTGTCGAGCTCCCAAAGCGCCCGCTTCGTGCGGTTCTTGCGCCGGTAGGCGCTGAGCTTTCCCACGATCACGCTCTGGGTCGTGGTCTTCAAGGCCAGCGACAGCAGGATCCGCTCGATGTTCGGCCACTCCGAGACGATCAACCCCTCGCGAACGCGGCGGATCGGCTTGATCGGCCAGTCCTTCTCGTAGTGCCGGGGCGGATGGAAGCCGTAGAGTCCGGTCTCGACCTTGCCGCGGACGTTGCGGTAGCGTGGGGCGAAACGGTAGCCGAACAGGTGCAGCAGGGCGAAGTTGACCTGGTTGGCACCGTGGGTGTCGGTGGAGTGCACCGCCGGCAGGATGTCGGTGGCGTTGTTGAACAGGATGTCGAAGACGAAGTGGCTCTCGTGCTCGTTGGCGCCGATGATGCGGGCGTTCAGCGGCACATGGTTGGCGAGCAGCGTGTAGGCGACCACGCCCTTGTTCAGGCCGAAGTATTTGGCCGAGTGGCGGGCGTTGATGGTCGGGATCGCGGCCTCGAACTTCTGCCCGTCGCTGCTGGAGTGGACGGCCTCGTCGATGTCGAAGTGGCGAAAGATCGGCAGACGTGCCGTGGCATTGGCGATGCGACTCTGGGCCTCCTTGAGGGTCTCCAGGCGGATGTAGTTGCCGGCGGCGGTGGAGATCTCCTGATAGCTCAGGTTGCAGATGTCGGCCATCCGGCCCAAACCGATGTTGGTGGCATAGGCCATCAGGCTGGCGATGATCGCCGGCTTCGACGGGGCGGACTTCCGGTAGCGCCCGAGCACATGCTCGAAGGACGCCATGAACCCGTTGCGCTGGTCGACGAACAGCAGCAGGGTGTCGATGTCCAGTCGCTCGACCATGTCCCAAGAATGGGACCAGGTGGGGGTCGCTGGCCGACGGCTCCTCGCTGGGCGTCGCCCGTTCCCAGACGGTGCGACCCTCCTGCACGCGCACGAAGGGATTCTCCCCGGCCAGGATGCGCCGGTTGACCGACTCGAAACGTGCCTCGACCAAGTCCCGCAGTTCCTCGATCTGCTCGCGGATGGGTCGGGCCGCCACCTCCAGCCCATGACGGGGCAACAGCTCGGCTCGACGATCGAAGGTCGCGTCGTCGATCAGGTCATCGTCGAAGCTGCGGTAACGCGCGCTGTCGCGGCAGTGTAGATCGCCGGCCTCGAGCCCGTCGCGCAACTGGCGGTAGACCATGAATTCGTAGCGGTCACGGATGATCGCGCCCGCGGGTTCGAGCAGGTAACGCCTGGACCGCGCCGGGATCAGGGAGGCGGAGACGTCGCGGATCGGCAGCGGCTCGCCGAGCTCGAAGGCCTCCACCATGGCCGTAAGGGTTTCCAGGAGCACGGCGTTGGCCGGTGTGCCCTGGAGCGAGAGAAAACGCAGCAAAGGCCGCAGGTTTCGTTTCACCTTGGCCATGATCCCGTCGACCTCCCGCCACTCCAATGCGCCCTCGTCGAGAGAGCCGTCGCCGGCGAGATGGCGACAGAGCTGCTGCAGTCGCTCCGGGGCCAGGAGGGCATGGGCCTGCTCGCGCACGGCGGCGAACGGCGTCTGCCCGTCGATGCCCGGATCCAGGAACAGGGCCAGGATCTTCGCCCCTTGCTCCACATCGTCGCTGGTCTGAAGCTTGAACCGGTAGATGGCCTCCTTGGTGGCGGCAGCCACCTCGTCGACGTAACGGCGCACCAGGGAGCAGAAGGCGCCCAGCCCAGATCGGGATCAGGCCGTCGTTGAGCCGTTGGTAGCGATCATGGACGAAGCACAGCA
>NZ_CAJXWY010000076.1 GCF_913062725.1 uncultured Thiohalocapsa sp. | reverse complement strand
GAGGAGGGGCTGCGCTTTGCGGTGCGCGAAGGCGGTCGTACCGTCGGCGCCGGCGTGGTGGCGAAGATCATCGAGTAGCAGGCGATCGCCTTCGCGCCCACGGACCTTTCCGTCGAGGGCGCTCCGGGGTGGCAGCGCAAACTGCCGCCCCTGACATTTTTCTAGGCCAGTAGCTCAATTGGCAGAGCAGCGGTCTCCAAAACCGCAGGTTGGGGGTTCGAGTCCCTCCTGGCCTGCCATACATCGCGGCTCCTAGGCCGCTTGCGGGAAGCATGAACGCAAAAGCCGACGCCGGGGCATCCGGTCTCGATACCGTGAAGCTTGTCGTGGCTGCGGCGATTATCATCGTCGCGCTCTGGGGCTTTTATTTCTTCGCCGAGCTGTCGCTGCTCTTACGGGTTGTGGTGCTCCTGGCGCTCTCGGGCGGCGCAGCAGCCGTTGCGCTAACGTCTCTGCCGGGCCGGCAGCTCTGGCGTTTTGCCGTCGATGCGCGCATGGAAGTCCGAAAGGTCGTCTGGCCCACCCGCCAGGAGACTATTCAGACCACTTTGATCGTCATCGTGATGGTGCTGATCCTCGGCATCCTACTTTGGCTGTTCGACATGGTGCTGATGGCGATCCTTCGATTCCTGACCGGGCAAGGAGGCTGAGCATGGCCAAGCGATGGTATGTCATTCATGCCTTCTCGGGCTTCGAGAGCCACGTCAAGCGCGCACTCGAGGAGCGCATTGCCCGCGCCGGCATGGAGGAGGCGTTCGGGGAGATTCTGGTGCCCACGGAGGAAGTCGTGGAGATGCGCGGCGGCCAGCAACGCAAGAGCGAGCGCAAGTTCTTCCCCGGCTATGTGCTGGTCAACATGGATATGACCGACGATACATGGCATCTGGTCAAGGAAGTCCCGAGAGTGATGGGCTTCATCGGTGGCAAGGGTGATCGGCCGGCACCGATACCCGACGCCCAAGTGGACGCGATCCTCGAGCGGGTACAGGAAGGTGTCGAGAAGCCTCGTCCGAAGGTGCTGTACGAGCCCGGCGAAGTGGTCCGGGTGGTTGATGGACCGTTCACGGATTTCAACGGTGTCGTCGAAGAAGTCGACTACGACAAGAGCCGATTGAAGGTCTCGGTACTGATTTTTGGTCGCTCCACCCCGGTGGACCTGGAGTTTGGCCAGGTCGAAAAAGGCTGAGACGGTTGCCGCACGCAGGCGTACCGCCGGTTGCAAGGCAAGGCCGTCGGAGCCCTCCGTCGTATTCCGCTGGCCCAACCGTTGTTCGATGCGGGTGTCTGCGGCGCAACCACGTGCACTGTGGCTCAGGCAATCCAACCGCCGGCCGGTGCTGACACCGCATCGCATGATCAGGCCGTCGCGTCAGCGTCGTACCCGGCGACCGACCGTCGCCGCTGCTGGTTTTGTCGATGGTATCGGTTGGGTTTTTTTGGTCCCGGCGCCGCCGGGTTGAGAGACTGCACGGGGAGCCAGCCGACGAGGTTGGCGCTGGGACCCGTCGAGGTAGACAATCATGGCAAAAAAGATCAACGCCTACATCAAGCTGCAGGTGAAGGCGGGAGAGGCCAACCCCAGCCCGCCCGTTGGGCCTGCACTTGGCCAGCACGGCGTCAACATCATGGAGTTCTGCAAGGCGTTCAACGCCAAGACCCAGGAAATCGAGAAGGGACTGCCCATTCCGGTGGTCATCACCGTTTATGCTGACCGCAGCTTCACATTCATCACCAAGACACCCCCCGCCTCCGTGCTGCTCAAGAAAGCCGCCGGCGTGAGCAAGGGGAGCAGCGCACCGAACACCGATAAGGTCGGCACAGTCAGCCGCCAACAGCTGGAGGAGATCGCAAGCACCAAGATGGCGGATCTCAACGCCAACGACCTGGATGCCGCCGTACGAATCATAGCCGGCAGCGCCCGCGCGATGGGACTGGATGTGGAGGGTGTGGAGTAAATGGCCAAGCTGACCAAACGCCAAAAGGCGATTCGCGAGCAGATCGAGCCCGGCAAGGTGTATGCCGCCGACGAGGCCTTCGTGCTGCTGAAAAACATCTCCAAGGTCAAATTCATCGAGAACATCGACGTCGCGGTGAATCTGGGTGTCGACCCGCGCAAATCAGATCAAGTGGTGCGCGGTGCCACTGTGCTGCCACACGGCACGGGGAAACAGGTACGGGTCGCCGTCTTCACGCAGGGCGCGAATGTCGACCTGGCCACCGCCGCTGGTGCTGATCGTGTCGGCATGGAGGACTTGGCGGAGGACATGAAGGCCGGTGCGCTGGACTACGATGTCGTCATCGCTTCGCCGGACGCCATGCGGGTTGTTGGTCAGTTGGGTAAGCTCCTGGGCCCCCGGGGTCTGATGCCCAACCCCAAGGTGGGAACCGTGACCGCGGATGTGGCCGAGGCGGTGCGCAATGCCAGGGCGGGCCAGGTGCGTTACCGGACCGACAAGGCCGGCATCATTCATTGTCCGCTCGGGAAGATGGACTTCGAGGCGGAGAAGTTGCGGGAAAACCTCGAGGCCTTGCTCGGCAATCTGATGAAGGCGAAGCCGAGTGCCGCCAAGGGCGTGTACATGAAAAAAGTCACGGTGTCCTCCACCATGGGGCCGGGGCTCACCGTGGATCATGCCGCGCTATCTTTTTAGCGCGTGCCGCCGGCGGTGGGGCCGCGGCGGGTGTCGACGGCCCACACCCGATCGCACCGGGTGGCCGCCATGCGCCACATGACAAATCGTGCCGAATGGCGCACACAGGGATGATTATTCAGACATTCATGCGGCCGTCGCGTCGGTCACCGCCGCCGGCGGCCGCTGAGCTGGCTTTGGGACATCGGTGGTATCGACCCGAGGTCCGTCAAAGACCGCAGGTGCTCACTCAGCCGCCGGGATGGCGGTGCCGCTGAGCTTAATGTCGCCTGCGCAGATGTGCCCTCGCAGTGGCCCGGAGCTTCGAGCCGACGGCCTTGGTGATGGAGCACGCACGTTGCCCGGCACGCGGCTCGGACGCGTGTGCCAGGGTGCCTCCCGCAACAGAGCGGGAGTCCACAGGAGAAGCCTATGCCGCTGAACTTTGCTCAGAAGGAGGCCGTCGTCGCGGAGGTCTCGGAAGTCGCACGGAATGCCTATTCCGCCATCGGCGCCGAGTACCGCGGGTTGACGGTCGCGGAGATGACGGCGCTGCGTCTCAAGGCGCGCGAAGCAGGCGTCTATGTGCGCGTCGTGAAAAACACGCTGGCCAGGCGCGCGCTCGTCGACACCGAATTCGAATGTATGACGGAAGCGCTGAAGGGGCCGCTGGTGCTGGCCTTCGGCCGCAATGATCCGGGCTCGGTGGCGCGCGTCGCCAAAGAGTTCGCCAAGGATCACGGCAAATTCCAGGTGCAGATGATCGCCCTGTCGGGGCAGCTGCTGGCACCCACGGAGCTGGACAAGGTCGCGAAAATGCCGACCTACGACGAGGCCATCAGTCTCCTGATGGCGACGATGAAGGCGCCCGTGCAGAAGCTCACCAGCACCTTGAACGAAGTGCCCGGCAAGCTCGTGCGCACCATCGCCGCTGTCCGCGAGGCGAAGGAAGCCGCGTAGTGGCGCGAAGCGCGCACGTCGCCGTCCAACCAAGCTTCAAGACGATACAAAACGCGTCGGTCGCTGACCGACAACCGATTCCCAGGAGACCATAATGGCCGTTTCAAAAGACGAAATTCTCGACGCGATTGCCAACATGACCGTGATGGAGGTGGTGGACCTCATCAGCGCCATGGAAGAGAAGTTCGGCGTCACCGCCGCCGCCGCAGTCGCCGCGGCACCGGCCGCAGGCGCCGCCGGCGCTGAAGGCGCCGAGGCCGCCGAAGAGCAGACCGAGTTCGACGTGGTGCTGGCATCCTTCGGCGCCAACAAGGTCGGCGTCATCAAGGCGGTGCGGGCGCTGACCGGCCTCGGTCTCAAGGAGGCGAAGGAGGCCGTCGAGGGCGCTCCGACGACCCTGAAAGAGGCCGTCTCCAAAGACGATGCCGAAGCGGCGAAGAAGGCGTTGGAAGAAGCCGGCGCCACTGTCGAGGTCAAATAAGCCGCATTGTCTGCCGCAGCGCAGAGCCCCATTGAGAAGGCTGGCGGCCCAGGGTCGCCGGCCTCTCGGCGTTGTTGCATTGTTGGCGTCTTGGCGCGTTTGCAGCGCTGAACGATTGCGCAGCAGCCCGCTCGCGGCGGTCGGTTATCGCCACCCGACGGGCTGCACACATCTCCACCGAGTCCATCGCACGCGTGGCTCGGCCCTGACCCCACAGATGAGGGAAGGCAAGTATGGCCTACTCGTTCACCGAGAAGAAGCGTATCCGCAAGAATTTCGGCAAGCGCCCGACCATTCTCGAAGTCCCATTTCTGCTCGCCACGCAGATCGATTCCTACCGGGATTTTCTGCAGGCAGATCGTGCCGCGGGTGCCCGTGAGGACATGGGGCTGCATGCGGCCTTTCGCTCGGTGCTGCCCATCGAAAGCTACTCCGGCAACGCTGTGTTGGAGTATGTGAGCTATCGGCTTGGGGAGCCGGCCTTCGACGTGCGCGAGTGTAACCTGCGGGGGGCGACCTATGCGGCACCCCTGCGGGTCCTGCTGCGTCTGGTGATCTACGATAAAGACGCACCCGCCGGCAGCAAGGTGGTGAAGGATGTCAAGGAGCAGGAAGTCTACATGGGCGACCTGCCACTGATGACCGAGAACGGCACCTTCATCATCAATGGCACCGAGCGGGTCATCGTCTCGCAGCTGCACCGCTCACCGGGTGTGTTCTTCGACCACGACAAGGGCAAGACGCATTCCTCCGGCAAGCTGCTGTTCTCGGCGCGCGTGATCCCCTACCGCGGCTCCTGGCTCGACTTCGAGTTCGACCCCAAGGACAACGTGTTCGTGCGCATCGATCGCCGCCGCAAGCTGCCGGCGACCGTGCTGCTGCGTGCGCTCGGTTACAGCGCCGACGAGATGCTGGCGTTGTTCTTTGAAACCGACACCTTCCATCTCGGCGATCCCACAGAGCTCGAGCTGGTGCCCGAGCGCCTGCGGGGCGAGACGGTCAACTTCGAGATCAGCATCGGCGACACGGTGCTCGTCGAGGCCGGCCGGCGTGTCACCGCCCGGCATATTCGCGAGCTGCAGAAGGCGGGGGTCGAGCGGCTGGCGGTGCCGGAGGAATTCCTGCTGGGCCGCACCCTCGCGCAGACGCTGGTGGACACAGACACCGGCGAGGTCATCGCCGAGGCCAATGCCGCGATCACCGACGAGCTGCTGGCCGCGCTGCGTGAGAAGGGTATCGGGCGGGTGGAGACGTTGTTCGTCAACGACCTCGACCACGGTCCCTATCTGTCGGAGACCCTGCGCATCGATGCCACGCGCTCGGACCTCGAAGCCCAGGTCGAGATCTACCGCATGATGCGCCCGGGGGAGCCGCCCACGAAGGAAGCGGCCCAGAACCTGTTTCACAATTTGTTCTTCACGTCGGACCGCTACGACCTCTCCGCCGTCGGTCGCATGAAATTCAACCGGCGTCTCGGGCGCGAGGCCACCGAAGGCACGGGCATCCTCTACGACCACAAATACTTCAGCGCCCGCGGCGATGACACCTCCACGCAGCTGGTGGCAGCCTACGGCGAGACCTCGGATATCGTCGATGCGCTCAAGGTCCTGATCGAGCTGCGCAATGGCCGCGGCAGCGTCGATGATATCGATCACCTGGGCAACCGGCGCATCCGCTGCGTCGGCGAGATGGCCGAGAACCAGTTCCGTGTGGGTCTGGTGCGCGTTGAGCGTGCGGTGAAAGAGCGTCTGTCGCTGGCGGAGTCGGAAGGCCTGATGCCGCAGGAGCTCATCAACGCCAAGCCGGTGTCCGCCGCCATCAAGGAATTCTTCGGCTCGAGCCAGCTGTCGCAGTTCATGGACCAGAACAACCCGCTCTCGGAGGTGACGCACAAGCGCCGCGTCTCGGCCCTGGGCCCGGGCGGCCTTGCGCGCGAGCGCGCCGGATTCGAGGTGCGCGACGTGCATCCCACCCACTACGGCCGGGTTTGCCCCATCGAGACACCGGAAGGTCCGAACATCGGCCTCATCAACTCGCTGGCGGTGTATGCCCGCACCAACCGGTACGGTTTCCTCGAGACGCCCTACCGGCGTGTGGAGAACGGCAAAGCCACCGATCAGATCGACCATCTGTCGGCCATCGAGGAAGGCGGCTACGTCATCGCCCAGGCCAACGCAACCCTCGACGACGAGGGCCGGCTCACCGATGCACTGGTGTCCTGCCGCCATATGAATGAGTTCACCATGAAGGCGCCCGAGGAGGTCCAGTACATGGACGTCTCGCCGCGCCAGATCGTGTCGGTGGCGGCCTCCCTGATTCCCTTCCTCGAGCACGATGATGCCAACCGCGCGCTGATGGGGTCGAACATGCAGCGCCAGGCGGTGCCCACCCTGCGGGCGGAGAAGCCGCTGGTGGGCACCGGCATGGAGCGGGTCGTGGCCAAGGACTCCGGCGTCGTGCAATGGGCGCGCCGCGGCGGCACCATCGACTCGGTGGACGCCGCGCGCATCGTGGTGCGGGTGAACGACGATGAGACCGAGCCCGGTGAGTCCGGCGTCGACATCTACAACCTGACCAAGTACACCCGCTCCAACCAGAACACCTGTATCAATCAGCGCCCGCTGGTGCAGCCGGGCGACATCATCGAGCGCGGCGACGTGCTCGCCGACGGCCCGTCCACGGACATGGGCGAGCTGGCGCTCGGGCAGAATCTGCGCGTCGCCTTCATGCCCTGGAACGGCTACAACTTCGAGGACTCGATCCTGATCTCGGAGCGGGTGGTGCAGCAGGACCGCTTCACCAGCATCCACATCGAAGAGCTCACCTGCCTGGCCCGCGACACCAAGCTCGGCCCGGAGGAAATCTCCAGCGATATCCCCAATGTGGGTGAAGCGGCGCTGTCGAAGCTCGACGAATCCGGGATCGTCTACATCGGCGCCGAGGTGCGCGACGGCGACATTCTCGTGGGCAAGGTCACGCCCAAGGGCGAGACCCAGCTCACGCCCGAAGAGAAACTGCTGCGCGCCATCTTCGGCGAGAAGGCCTCGGATGTGAAGGACACGTCGCTGCGGCTGCCCTCCGGGATGGCCGGCACCGTGGTCGACGTGCAGGTGTTCACCCGCGATGGCGTCGAGAAGGACAAGCGCGCGCTGCAGATCGAAGAGATGGAGCTCGAGCGCATCCGCAAGGATCTCGGCGACCAGCAGCGCATCATGGAGAAAGATGCCTTCCAGCGCATGGAGAAGCTGTTGGTGGGCAAGACCGCCGACGGCGGCCCGTCGGGGCTCAAGGCCGGCGCCAAGATCACCAAGACCTATCTCAACGAGCTCGCCGATGAGCACGGCCGTGATCGCTGGCTGGAGATCCGCCTGCGCAGCGAAGAGGCGGCCATGCAGCTCGAGGCCGCCGGGGCGCAGATCAAGCAGCAGCGCGAGGAGTTCCGCGACCACTTCGAGACGAAAAAGCGCAAGATCACCCAGGGCGATGAGCTGGCCCCCGGTGTGCTGAAAATGGTCAAGGTCTACGTGGCCGTGAAGCGCCGTATCCAGCCCGGTGACAAGATGGCCGGCCGTCACGGCAACAAGGGCGTCATCTCCCGGGTCGTGCCGGTGGAGGACATGCCCTTCAGTGCCGACGGCGAGCCGGTGGACATTGTCCTGAATCCGCTGGGCGTGCCCTCGCGCATGAACGTGGGCCAGGTGCTGGAGACCCACCTCGGCTGGGCGGCCAAGGGTCTGGGCGAGCGCATCGATGCCATGCTGCGCGGCGACGCGCCGGCGGCGGACGTGCGGGGCTTCCTGGACGAGCTCTATAACACCAGCGGTAAGCAGGAGGCCCTCGACGCGCTCGACGACGAGCAGCTGCTGGCATTGGCGCGCAATCTCACCGGCGGCGTGCCCCTGGCGACGCCCGTCTTCGACGGTGCCACCGAGGAGGAGATCCGCCAAATGCTGCGCCTCGCCGGACTCGCGGAATCCGGGCAGACCACCCTCCACGACGGCCGCTCCGGCGAGGCCTTCGAGCGGCCGGTGACCGTCGGCTACATGTACATGCTGAAACTGAACCATCTCGTCGACGACAAGATGCATGCGCGCTCCACTGGACCTTACAGCCTCGTCACCCAGCAGCCCCTCGGCGGCAAGGCGCAGTTCGGCGGCCAGCGCTTCGGCGAAATGGAGGTCTGGGCGCTGGAGGCTTATGGTGCGGCCTACACGCTGCAGGAGATGCTGACGGTGAAGTCTGACGACGTCAACGGCCGCACCAAGATGTACAAGAACATCGTCGATGGCGACCATCGCATGGAGGCGGGCATGCCCGAGTCCTTCAACGTGCTGGTCAAGGAGATCCGCTCCCTCGGCATCAACGTCGAGCTGGAACAGGATTAGCCTTGCATAGGATGACCGGGACCGCGGGGCGCCGGGTGCCCGTCGGCGCCGGTGCCCGACCCTCGAGGGTCGACCCGCGGTCCGCGGCACTCGCTCCTCGCCATTCGATACTCGAAACCTTCTTCGCAGGAGATCGGCTTTGAAAGATCTGCTCAGAATCATCAAGCAGCAGGGTCAGGCGCTGGAGTTCGATGCCATTCGCATCGGGCTGGCGTCTCCGGACATGATTCGCTCCTGGTCCTACGGCGAGGTGAAAAAGCCGGAGACCATCAACTACCGCACCTTCAAGCCCGAGCGCGACGGCCTCTTCTGCGCCAAGATCTTCGGGCCCGTCAGCGACTACGAGTGCCTGTGCGGGAAATACAAGCGCCTCAAGCACCGGGGCGTGGTCTGCGAGAAGTGTGGCGTCGAGGTCACCCTGGCCAAGGTCCGCCGCGAGCGCATGGGCCACATCGACCTGGCGAGCCCGGTGGCCCACATCTGGTTCCTGAAGTCGCTGCCTTCGCGCATCGGCCTGTTGCTCGACATGACCCTGCGCGACATCGAGCGGGTGCTCTACTTCGAGTCCTTCGTCGTCGTCGACCCGGGCATGACCGCCGAGCTGGAGCGCGGCCAGCTGCTCACCGATGAGCAGTACCTGGACGCCCTGGAGGCCAACGGCGACGAGTTCGATGCCCGCATGGGCGCGGAGGCCGTCTTCGAGCTGCTGCGCACCATCGATCTCGACGCCGAGATCCGCACCATGCGCGAAGAGATCGAGGCCACCAACTCCGAGACCAAGATCAAGAAGCTCTCCAAGCGGCTCAAGCTGATGGAGTCGCTGCAGCTCTCGGGCAATCGCCCCGAGTGGATGATCCTCACGGTGCTGCCGGTGCTGCCACCGGAACTGCGCCCGCTGGTGCCACTGGACGGCGGCCGCTTTGCGACATCGGATCTGAATGATCTGTATCGCCGGGTCATCAACCGCAACAACCGCCTCAAGCGCCTGCTGGATCTGGTGGCGCCGGACATCATCGTGCGCAACGAGAAGCGCATGCTGCAGGAGGCGGTGGATGCGCTGCTCGACAACGGCCGCCGCGGCCGCGCCATCACCGGCACCAACAAGCGCCCGCTCAAGTCTTTGGCCGACATGATCAAGGGCAAGCAGGGCCGCTTCCGACAGAACCTGCTCGGCAAGCGCGTGGACTACTCCGGGCGCTCGGTCATCGTGGTGGGCCCGACACTCAAGCTGCACCAGTGCGGTCTGCCCAAGCGCATGGCCCTGGAGCTGTTCAAGCCGTTCATTTTCAGCAAGCTCCAGAGCCGCGGTCTGGCGGCCACCATCAAGGCGGCGAAGAAGATGGTGGAGCGTGGCACCGCCGAGGTCTGGGACATCCTCGAAGAGGTGATTCGCGAGCACCCGGTGATGCTGAACCGGGCGCCGACCCTGCATCGCCTGGGCATCCAGGCCTTCGAGCCGGTGCTCATCGAGGGCAAGGCCATCCAGCTGCATCCCCTGGTGTGCACGGCGTTCAATGCGGACTTCGACGGCGACCAGATGGCGGTGCACGTGCCGCTGTCGCTGGAGGCGCAGCTCGAGTCCCGGGCGTTGATGATGTCCTCCAACAATATCCTGTCGCCGGCCAACGGCGAGCCCATCATCGTGCCGTCGCAGGACGTGGTGCTGGGCCTGTATTACATGACCCGCGAGCGCATCAACGCGCAGGGCGAAGGGCTGCTGCTCTCCAGTGTCGACGAGGCGCACCGCGCCTACGACAACGGTGTCGCCGCGCTGCACGCCCGTGTCAAGGTGCGCATCCGCGAAGAGCTCAAGCACGAGCACGGCGACATGGAAGAGCGTTGGAGCATCAAAGACACCACGGTGGGTCGGGCCATGGTCTGGGAGATCGTGCCCAAAGGCCTGCCCTTCGAGCTGGTGGACAAGCCGCTGGGCAAGAAGGCCATCTCCCGGCTCATCAACCAGTGCTACCGCGAGCTCGGCCTCAAGGACACCGTGGTCTTCGCGGACCAGCTCATGTACCTCGGCTTCCGCATGGCCACCCGCGCCGGTGTTTCCATCGGCCTCGAGGATATGGAAGTGCCGGATGAGAAGCCGGAGATTCTGGGCCGCGCCGAAGAAGAAGTGAAGGAGATCGAGGACCAGTACACCCAGGGACTGGTCACCAACGGCGAGCGCTACAACAAGGTCGTCGACATCTGGTCGCGCACCAATGACCAGGTGGCCAAGTCCATGATGCGCAAGCTCGGTAAGGATCAGGTCACCGACCGCGAGGGCAACACGCAGGAGCAGGACTCCTTCAACTCCATTTTCATGATGGCCGACTCGGGCGCCCGTGGCTCGGCGGCGCAGATTCGCCAGCTCGCGGGCATGCGCGGCCTCATGGCGAAGCCGGACGGCTCCATCATCGAGACGCCCATCGCCGCCAATTTCCGCGAGGGGCTGAACGTTATCCAGTACTTCATCTCCACCCACGGCGCGCGTAAGGGCCTGGCGGACACGGCGCTGAAGACCGCCAACTCCGGCTACCTCACCAGACGACTGGTGGATGTGGCCCAGGATATGGTGGTGCTGGAAGAGGACTGCGGCACCGAGAAGGGCCTGCTGATGACGCCGATCATCGAAGGTGGTGATGTGGTGGAGCCCCTGCGCGAGCGCATCCTCGGACGCGTCACGGCCGTCGACGTCTACAAGCCGGGTACCGACGAGGTGGCTTTCGAGGCTGGCACGCTCCTGGACGAAGGCCGCGTGCAGGAAATGGAAGCCTTGGGGATCGATCAGGTGCTGGTGCGCTCCACCATTACCTGCGAAGCGCGCCTCGGCGTTTGTGCGCAATGTTACGGCCGTGATCTGGCCCGCGGCCACCTGGTGAATCAGGGCGAGTCCGTCGGCGTCATCGCCGCCCAGTCCATCGGCGAGCCGGGCACCCAGCTCACCATGCGCACCTTCCACATCGGCGGCGCCGCCTCCCGCGCCGCGGCGGTGAGCAATGTACAGGTGAAAACGGATGGGACCGCGCGCCTGCACAATATCAAGACCGTGCAGCACCACAGCGGCAACCTCGTGGCCGTGTCGCGCTCCGGAGAACTGACGGTGAGCGACGAGAAGGGTCTGGAGAAAGAGCGCTACAAGATCCCCTATGGCGCCACCCTCAATGTCGGCGATGGCGACAGTGTCGAAGGCGGTCAGGTCGTCGCCAACTGGGATCCGCACACCCACCCCGTGGTCACAGAGGTGGCCGGCAAGCTGCGCTTCGCGGACTTCGTCGACGGCGTCACGGTACAGAGCAAGACCGATGAAGTCACGGGCCTCGCCTCGGTGGAAGTGCTCGACCCGAAGCAGCGCCCGTCCACAGGCAAGGACCTGCGCCCGACGGTCATCCTCGTCGATGAGCAGGGCGAGGACCTGAAGATCGCCGGCACCGACCTGCCCGCACGCTACCTGCTACCGTCCGGCGCCATTGTCAGCGTCACCGATGGCGCGGATGTGGGCGTCGGCGACATCCTGGCGCGTATCCCGCAGGAGTCCTCGAAGACCCGCGACATCACCGGCGGCCTGCCGCGTGTCGCGGACCTGTTCGAAGCCCGCAAGCCGAAGGAGCCGGCATTACTGGCCGAGGCTACGGGCACCGTCAGCTTCGGCAAGGACACCAAGGGCAAGCAGCGCCTGGTCATCACCACCGACGACGGCGAGACGGTGGAGTCGCTCATCCCCAAATGGCGTCATGTCAGCGTCTTCGAGGGTGAGCGCGTCGAAATGGGCGAGGTGATCTCCGAGGGCGAGCTGAATCCGCACGATATCCTGCGGCTGAAGGGCATCACGGCGCTGGCCGAGTACCTGGTGAAGGAGATCCAGGACGTCTATCGCCTGCAGGGCGTGAAGATCAACGACAAGCACATCGAGGTGATCGTGCGGCAGATGCTGCGCAAGGTCGAGATCACCAATGCCGGCGACACCCGGCTCCTGCGCGGCGAGCAGGTGGACTACGGCACCTTGCTGGTGGAGAACGAACGCGTGCAGGCCGAGAGCAAGCATCCCGCCTTGTACGAGCCGCTGCTGCTCGGCATCACCAAGGCGTCGCTGGCCACGGATTCCTTCATCTCGGCGGCTTCCTTCCAGGAGACCACCCGCGTGCTCACCGAGGCCGCCGTTCGCGGCTCCGTGGATGGGCTGAACGGGCTCAAGGAGAACGTCATCGTCGGTCGGCTGATTCCGGCGGGCACGGGGCTGGCGTATCACAACGAGCGTCGGCGCAAGCGCCAGGAAGATACGGGCGCCGCCGCCGACGAGCGCATGGAGCTCGCCGCGGAGGAACTGACACAAGCCTTGAAGCAGGCGCTCAATACCTCCGATTCCGAGACGCAATAAGGAGGGGGGGCGCGGCGTGCGTCGCGCCTCCCTCCGTCGAGACGACAGCCGCGGTGCCGGGAGGGCAAAAAAAGCCCCTACCGGTTGACAGCATAAAGCGGCCTTGTTACGCTTCTCTTCTTAGCTCGCCGGCCAACGTGCCGGCGTGTTTATTCCCGGGGTTCGAGCCTCAGTCAGGCGTAAAACCTCGCTTTTTACTTCCTGATTTTCGTTCGTATCCGCGGGGCCGCGTCAAGGCTGCGGCACTGCGGGCTCGGGTCGTGTCGTGTTCTACGGTGCGGGCCGGTTTGGATGGAGCGTTTCATGGCGACTATCAATCAGCTCGTCCGGAAGCCGCGCAAGCGCCGGGCAGAAAAAAGTAACGTGCCGGCGCTGGAGGCCTGTCCGCAAAAGCGTGGTGTCTGCACCCGGGTCTACACGACGACGCCGAAGAAGCCAAACTCGGCTCTACGGAAGGTCGCTCGCGTGCGTCTCACCAACGGCTATGAGGTGGCGTCCTACATCGGCGGCGAGGGGCATAACCTGCAGGAGCACTCGGTGGTGCTCATCCGCGGCGGGCGCGTCAAAGACCTGCCGGGTGTGCGTTATCACACGGTGCGCGGCACCCTGGACACCACCGGTGTCGAGAAGCGTCGCCAAGGCCGCTCCAAATACGGCGCCAAACGCCCGAAGGGTTAATGGTGAGCTGATTCAGGAGTGAGAGCCGCCCACTGCTGAGCCCGCGCCAATAGCAGCACGCACTGGGGTGCTGGCCAAGCGGCGCACCAGGACTGCAGCCGATCGCCGTCCGACACATTGGCGTCGAGCGCTCGGGCCCTTAACAACGAGTCGAAATCAAGCGTCGCAAGCGTTGACGGCGCGCGTGACTTGGGTCCGCGCAACGCAACGATAGCGCATAAGAACTGGTTGGAGCCAAACCCAAGATGCCGAGAAGACGCGTCATCGCAAAGCGCCAGATCCTCCCCGATCCCAAGCACGGGAGCGAGCTGCTCACGAAGTTTATCAATATGCTCATGGAAGACGGCAAAAAGGCCGTCGCCGAGCGAATCATGTATGGAGCGCTCGAGCGCGTCGCCGAAAAAAAGGGTGTCGATCCGTTGGAGACCCTTGATTCGGCAATGGAAAACGTTCGCCCGGCGGTAGAAGTCAAGTCCCGGCGGGTCGGCGGCGCTACCTATCAGGTGCCGGTGGAGGTGCGTCCCACGCGTCGCAACACGCTTGCGATGCGCTGGCTGATCGACGCGGCCCGCAAGCGCTCGGAGAAATCCATGGCGCTGCGACTGGCGGGCGAGCTCATGGATGCCGGCGACGCGCGCGGCACGGCCGTGAAGAAGAAGGAAGACACACATCGTATGGCGGAGGCCAACAAGGCCTTCTCCCATTATCGCTGGTAGGCGCATTCGAGCCCCGGGCGCTACGCCCGGGGCAGCACCGCAACCATCAGACAGGCGGACAGAGCCGTGGCACGCAGTACACCCATCGATCGGTACCGGAATCTCGGCATCATGGCACACATCGATGCCGGTAAGACGACGACCACAGAACGCATCCTGTTCTACACCGGCTTGTCCCACAAGATCGGTGAGGTGCACGACGGTGCCGCCGTCATGGACTGGATGCAGCAGGAGCAGGAGCGTGGCATCACCATCACGTCCGCTGCGACCACCTGCTTCTGGCAGGGCATGGACAAGCAATATCCGGAGCACCGGATCAACATCATCGATACGCCCGGGCACGTGGATTTCACCATCGAGGTGGAACGGTCGCTGCGAGTGCTCGATGGTGCATGTGCGGTATTTTGTGCTGTCGGTGGCGTCGAGCCCCAGTCCGAAACCGTGTGGCGCCAGGCGGACAAATACGGCGTGCCGCGGCTGGCGTTCGTAAACAAAATGGACCGCATGGGGGCAAACTTCCTGCGTGTCGTCCAGCAGGTCAAGGATCGACTCGGCGGTAATGCTGTGCCCGTCCAGCTGCCCATCGGTGCCGAAGAGGACTTTGCCGGTATCGTCGATCTGGTGCGCATGAAGGCCATCTATTGGGATGATACCTCCAAGGGCATGACCTACGAGGAGCGCGACATTCCGGCGGACATGGTCGAGCTGTGTCAGGAGTGGCGCGAGAACATGGTCGAGGCCGCCGCCGAGGCCGACGAAGAGACGATGGAGCGCTACCTCGAAGAAGGTGAGCTGAGCGCCGAGGACATCAAGAAGGGTCTGCGGGCACGCACACTCGCCAACGAGATCGTGCCTATGCTGTGCGGGTCGGCGTTCAAGAACAAGGGCGTGCAAGCCATGCTGGATGCCGTTATCGACTACATGCCCGCACCGCCTGACGTTCCGGCGATCCAGGGTGTGCTCGACGACGCCGCGGAGACCGTCGAGGAGCGGCGCTCCAACGACGAATCCCCCTTCGCTGCCCTGGCATTCAAGATTGCGACCGATCCGTACGTCGGCACGCTCACCTTCTTCCGGGTCTATTCCGGGGTACTGAGCTCGGGCGACACCGTGTTAAACCCGGTCAAGCGCAAAAAAGAGCGGGTGGGCCGCATCCTGCAGATGCACTCCAACGACCGCAAGGAGATCAAGGAGGTGCGTGCCGGCGACATCGCCGCCGCCGTCGGCCTGAAGGACGTGACGACGGGTGACACCCTGTGCGCCCTCGACAAGCCCATCACCCTCGAGCGGATGGAATTCCCGGAGCCGGTAATCTCGGTGGCGGTCGAGCCCAAGACCAAAAGCGACCAGGAAAAGATGGGCGTTGCCCTCTCCAAGCTGGCACAGGAGGATCCGTCCTTCCGCGTTCGTTCTGATGAAGAGTCCGGTCAGACCATCATCTCCGGCATGGGCGAACTGCATCTGGAAATCATCGTCGATCGCATGAAGCGGGAGTTCAACGTCGAGGCCAACGTGGGCGCTCCGCAGGTGAGCTATCGCGAGACCATCCGGGCGTCCGTGGAGCAGGAAACCAAGTTTGCGCGGCAATCGGGCGGTCGCGGCCAGTTTGGGCATGTCTATATCCGCTTGGAGCCGCAGGAATCCGGCGTGGGCTATGAGTTCGTCAACCAGATCGTGGGCGGCGCCATCCCTAAGGAGTACATCCCCGCTGTCGATAAGGGCATTCAGGAGGCGATGGGCAATGGTGTGACCTACGGCTTCCCGATGGTGGATGTCAAGGTAACGCTCTACGACGGCTCCTATCATGAAGTCGACTCCAGCGAGATGGCATTCAAGATTGCCGGATCAATGGCCCTCAAAGAAGGGGCCGGCAAGGCGAAGCCGGTACTGCTCGAGCCCATCATGAAGGTGGAAGTCGTGACGCCCGAAGAGAACATGGGCGATGTCATGGGCGATCTGAACAGCCGTCGGGGCATGATCCAAGGCATGGACGACGCGCCTTCCGGCAAGATCATTCGGGCGGAAGTCCCGCTCGCGTCGATGTTCGGCTATGCCACCGACCTGCGCTCGGCAACTCAGGGCCGGGCGACATACAGCATGGAATTTGCCAAATACAACGAAGTGCCGGCGAGCATCGCGGAAGCCGTCACCAAGAAGCAGTAACCGATTTCGAATCCAGGGGTACAGGTCATGTCCAAATCCAAGTTCGAGCGCAAGAAGCCACACGTGAACGTCGGCACCATTGGTCACGTGGACCATGGCAAGAC
>NZ_CAJXWY010000075.1:0-15000 GCF_913062725.1 uncultured Thiohalocapsa sp. | reverse complement strand
ACCGAGCGCCGCAAGTCCTCAAGCTCCGCCGTCGGCCGATCACTGAGGAGGTCGAAGTAGCGCCACATGAGGTCGTCCGACACGGACATCAGCTTCCCGAACATGTCTGCCGGCGCGTCCGTGATGGCGACGTAGTTGTCGAGCGACTTCGACATCTTCTGCACGCCGTCCAGACCCTCGAGGATGGGCAGGGTCATGACGACCTGCGGCGGCTGGCCTTCGGCTTCCTGGAGCTGCCGCCCCACCAGCAGATTGAACTTCTGGTCCGTGCCTCCGAGCTCGATGTCGGCGCGCAGCACAACGGAGTCGTAGCCCTGGATCAGCGGATACAGGAGCTCGTGAATCGCGATCGGTTGCTGGGCCTTGTAGCGACGCGAGAAGTCATCCCGCTCCAACATCCTGGCCACGGTGTGGCGCGATGCCAGGCGCACCATCCCTTCGGCACCGAGCTCCGAGACCCAGGACGCGTTGAAGACCACCTCTGTGGCATCCGGATCCAGTACCCGGAACACCTGCTCGCGGTAGGTGTCCGCGTTGGCGGCCACCTGTTCGCGGGAAAGGGGCTTGCGGGTAACGCTCTTCCCTGTGGGATCACCGATCATGGCGGTGAAGTCCCCGATGACGAAAACGATCTTGTGGCCGAGCTGCTGGAACTGCCGCAGCTTTTGCAGCAGCACGACGTGCCCCAGATGCAGGTCGGGCGCGGTTGGGTCGAAGCCCGCCTTGACGCGCAGCGGCCTCCCGCTCTCTAGCCGCTGGCGCAACGCGTCGAGCCCGATCGTTTCCACGGCCCCACGTTGCAGTGTGGCCAACGCCTGTTCTACACCTGGCATGCGGTTATCTCATTCTCCAGAGCCGTCCTGACAGCCGATAGGATGGACGGTGCGATGCGCCATATCCAGAGCCGGGCGTCCACCTTCCCGGGGACGCTCAACATGGTCTAGACTGGGGACAGTTTCGGCCGACCAACCTCGATTTTACATGCGCGACTACAAAGGCGCAGGCTCGCATCGGAGCCCCCGAGCAGAGCGGGCGCACAAGCCGAAGCTCGCGGGGAAAACGCTACTGGGACTGGCAGCAGCGCTCGCCACAGCCCTACTGCTGGGTTGGCTGACGCTCAGGTCGTCGGACGGCGCGAGCGACCAAGCGGCATCAAGCGCCCCGGACACCGGTGAGATACCCCTGACCTTGCCCCCGCCGGGGCAATCTGCGCCGCGAGCCAATGCGGACGGTGAGCTGTCCGCCCGCTGAACAGCGCAAGATTACATCTGGAGCATACAAAGACGCGGGGAAACCTCCTAGCGAGCGTGCTCAGACAGCGCCAGGCAGCAGGGCGTTATCCGAACGCCGCCGGCAAGCGCACGCCCCGTAGTCCAGGGTTTTTCAGTTCTGCGGCCAGCACACAGCCGCCGCGAAGCGGCGGCGATGTCAGATCCGGCTCACTGCCCTCACACGAGCCGTCAAACGCCGAAGGACGACCCACACCCGCAGGTTGTGCTCGCGTTCGGGTTGCGGATGACGAACTGGGCGCCCTGGAGTCCCTCCGTGTAGTCGATCTCTGCGCCCATCAGGTACTGCAGGCTCATTGGATCGACCAAGAGCTTAACACCGTCGGTGATAATCTCCGTGTCACCCTCGTCGACATTCTCGGCAAAGGTGAAGCCGTACTGGAAGCCCGAGCAGCCGCCGCCCTGGATGTAGACGCGCAGCATCAGCTCATCGTTCCCCTCTTCGGCGATGAGGTCGGCGACTTTTGCCGCAGCCTGGGAGGTGAACACCAAGGGCGCTTCTTCCGCGACGATGTCAGTCATGTCTGGGACTCCTCTGTTGCATTAGTGATCGGAAACGGCTTCGGTCGTCGGCACGGAACCGCCGTGCGCAGGTGCCAGCCTGAGCTTCACCCCCTGCGCATACGGCGACTCCAGGGGCGTGACCGGATCGGGCGTCAGCGCAGACGCCCACCGGACCACTTCCTGAGTGGCCATTAAGTTGTCGTCCTTGGGCAGAATCTCAACGACCAGCTCCAGCGGCTCCGTACCGCTGTCGAGCTGGAACACGCCCTCGAACACCTGGAAATGCTCGAACGCCATGACGTGCCGCCCAGCCGAGCCGTCGGAGAGTCGGGCAACCGGCACGGTGGCTTCTTCGCCATCGGATTCACTCACGACGGACAGCACCACCTCCCCCTCCGTCCTACCGAAGTCCGGCACCAGCTGCCCCAGGGTCAAACGGTAGGCGTAAGCGTTGTCTGCACGAGGCATCAGGACCAGCTCCTCGACTTCAGCAAGTCCGCGTCCACCGGAGCCGACCAGGGCGCGCAGGTGCTTCAGCTGCTGCTCCAGGCGCATGCGCTCACGCTCAAGCGACGCGATCTGCGACTGCGCAGCCCGCTGCGCCGCAACATCCATCTGGTGCGAGCGCTCCAGTTTGATCTGCGCATCACGCTGCGCGGCGAGCTGCTCGCTCAACAGATCCCGCTCCGTCTGCAGGGCTTGAATGCGGGCCAAGGCCTGCCGGGCGTCATGCTCCGCCAACAGGTACCCCAGCACGAACGCCGCCCCGACGACCAGCAGCCAGCCGACACCGACCAGCAGCCAGCGTCCATAGCCGTGGCTGCGAGCCTGCGCCGTCGGGGCTGCATCAGGGCCGACACGGCGCCAATCAAGGAGCGAGGGCAACGCCGTCCAAACCCTCGGTTTCCGGGAAGCCCAGCATCAGGTTCATGTTCTGCACCGCCTGGCCGGCAGCCCCCTTGACAAGATTATCGATGACCGACTGCACCACGGCGACGCCCTTGCCCTGCGGCTCCGTCACCGTCACGCGACACAGATTGCTGCCGCGCACCGAGCGTGTCTCGACCGGCAGCTCAGGCGCCATCACATCCACAAAGGGCTCGTCGCGGTAGCGCTGCCGGAGGGCTCCCAGCAGATCGCTGCTGGCGCGCGTCACAGGCGCGTAGATGGTCGCCTCGATACCGCGCACCATCGGCACCAAGTGCGGCACGAAGGTCAGACTCACCGCCTGCCCCGTGCCCAGACGCAGGGTCTCCTCGATCTCGGGCTCGTGGCGATGACCGGCGACGCTGTAGGCCTTGAAGCTCTCACCGACCTCGGCCATCAGGAGTCCGGCGACCGCCGTACGGCCTGCACCGCTGACACCCGATTTGCCGTCTGCAACGACCCGAGTCGGGTCGATCAAGCCCTCCTCCAGCAACGGCAGCAGCCCGAGCACGATGGCAGTCGGGTAGCAGCCGGGGTTGGCGACCAGCCGTGCCTGCCGAATGGCGGCCCGGTTGATTTCCGGCAGCCCGTAGACGGCTTCGTCCACCAACGCCGGGGCGGTGTGCGCCATGCCGTACCAGTGCTGCCAGACAGAGAGATCCTTGATGCGGAAGTCGGCAGCCAGGTCGATGACGCGCACCCCAGCGTCGAGCAGGGCCGGCGCCTGCGCCATCGCCGTCCCGTTCGGTGTGGCGAAGAAAACCAGGTCACACTCCGCCAGCGGCGCGCCTGCCGGGTCTTCGAACACCAGCTCCGAGCGACCACGCAGCATCGGCAGCGCGTCGGCCACCCGCTGGCCGGCCTCCGCGCGGGACGTAATGCAGCGGACTTCAGCCTGGGGGTGACCCGTCAGCAGCCGCAGCAGCTCGGACCCCGTGTAGCCGGTGCCGCCGACGATGCCGATGGTGGCCATGGGAGCGCGACGTCAGGAGCAGCTGCCCGAGCTTGAGCCGCAGGTGCCGCAGCCGCCGCCCGAGGCCGGCAGGTTGTTGAACACGAAGGTCGCCTGGCCATCGCCGCGATCCACGAAGTCGATCTCGACCCCGCGGAGATAGCTCAGCGTGCCGTCATCGACCACCAGCTTGTAGTCGCCGAAATCCCGCACACCGTCATTGTCGTTGATGACGTCCGTGAACGTCATGCCGAAGCTGACACCGCTGCAGCCGCCGGGGGCCGCGTAGACGCGCACACCGGCAATGCCGTCTTCGATGTCCGCAAACAGCTCGCTCATCTTGCCCTGAGCGGCGCCGGTGAGGGTCAGGTCGGTTTCGTTGAGAACTGCCATGGGATCTGCGCTCCTTAACGCGTGAGCCGCATATTCGCTGTCGGTACCTCACGCTAGCACAAGCGCATGAGGCATTTCCACAAGGAATACTCAGGTAATCTGCGCCGGCGCAACGGGCGCCGTCACAGCTCTTCCATCTCGAAGTCTTCCTTCCCCACGCCGCACTCCGGGCAGACCCAGGTGTCCGGCACGTCCTCCCACTTGGTGCCCGGGGGGATGCCGTCGTCCGGCCAGCCGAGCTCCTCGTCGTAAATAAAGCCACAAACCATACACATGTAACGCTTCACGTCTCGCTCTCCGTTCTTGTCTCCTCTGATCGCCCGCTCCCGAGCCGCTGCACGCCCAGCCGGAGCCCGCGCAGCCGGGCCACGTCTGTTCCAGGATGCAGCTTTTCAATGCCTTGGCCATGATGCTGAGATTGACCAATCCCGTGCCGACACGGCGGGTCCACCGCCCACATTTCGGTGCAGGCGCAACGCCCGGCCAGGCGCCGCCCAGCCAGGAGCCCTCCAGCCACCAGCGGGCGGCGCGCGGGACGATACGCCGCCTTGCGTCCTCGATGCCAGGCCGGATCGGGCCCCGGCCCTGCCGCAGCGCAATCGCAACCACGGCGGGCGCTGTTACCATGCGCGCGGTCAGCCCGGCGGCGGGCGTCTGCCGCGACTGCGCGACGGCGCATGCCCATCACGCCGCCACCCAACGTCGACAGGAGCCGCCTTTCATGTCCCGATCAGAACAATTCTTCGCGGCCGCCCAGCGCCACATCCCGGGCGGCGTCAACTCCCCCGTGCGCGCCTTCCGCAGCGTCGGCGGCACGCCGGTCTTCTTCGAGTCCGCGTCCGGTGCCTACGTGACGGACGCGGACGGCAAGCGCTACATCGACTACGTCGGCTCCTGGGGCCCCATGATCCTCGGCCACGCACACCCGGAGATCATCGCCGCGGTGACGGCGCGAGTCGAGAAAGGGCTCTCGTTCGGCGCCCCGACGGAGCTCGAAACCATGATGGCAGACCGCGTCTGCGAGCTGGTGCCGAGCATGGACCTGGTGCGCATGACGAGCTCGGGCACGGAGGCGACCATGAGCGCCATCCGCCTCGCCCGCGGCTTCACCGGCCGCGACAAGATCATCAAGTTCGAGGGCAACTACCACGGCCACGTGGACTCGCTGATGGTGAAGGCCGGCTCCGGCATGCTCACCCTGGGCGAGCCGAGCTCTCCCGGGGTGCCCGCCGCGCTCGCCGAGCTCACCCTCACGCTGGCGTACAACGATGCCGACGCGGTGCGCGACACCATGCGCAAGCTCGGCGATCAGGTGGCCTGTATCATCGTCGAGCCCGTGGCCGGCAACATGAACTGCATCCCGCCGGTGCCGGGCTTCCTCACGGCACTGCGCGAGGTCTGCGACCAGCACGGCACCGTGCTGATCTTCGACGAGGTCATGACCGGCTTCCGCGTCGCCCGCGGCGGTGCGCAGGCGCTCTACGGCGTCACCCCGGACCTCACGGCGCTCGGCAAGATCATCGGCGGCGGCATGCCCGTAGGCGCCTTCGGCGGGCGCCGCGACATCATGGAGAAGATCTCGCCCCTCGGGCCGGTGTATCAGGCGGGCACCCTGTCCGGTAATCCCATCGCCATGACCGCTGGGCTCAAGACGCTGGAGCTCCTGTCGGCACCGGGCTTCCACGAGTCCCTCGCCGCCACCACCGAGCGCCTCACCAGCGGGATGGAGGCGGCCGCGGAGGCGGCGGGCGTGCCCCTCGCCACCAACCGCGCCGGCGGCATGTTCGGCCTCTTCTTCACCGCCGACGGGCCGGTGACGGACTTCGCGGGCGCCACCGCCTGCAACCAGGAGCAGTTCAAGGCATTCTTCCACGCCATGCTCACGCGCGGGGTCTACCTGGCGCCCTCGGCGTTCGAGGCGGGCTTCGTCTCCGGCGCTCATGGCGAGGCCGAGATCGACGCCACCCTCGCCGCGGCCCGCGAGGCCTTTGCGGCGGTCGCCGGGCACTGAGCCGAAGACTGGGCCGAAGACTGGGCCGAAGCCTGGGCCGAAGACTGGGCCGGACACTGGGCCGAACACTGAGCCGAACAGGGCGGCAAGCAGGGGCTGACACCCCCTTCCCGCCGCCCTGGCGCCCGACTGCCTGCGGGCAGCGGGTCAATCCCCCCAGCGCGCGGCAAGCCCGTGGGCCACGCCCAGGTGGTCCAGCACCCGGGCGGCGACGAAATCGTAGATGTCATCCACCCGCTGCGGGTTGAAGTAGAAGCCTGGATTCGCCGGCATGATCACCGCACCGGCGCGGGCCAGTCGCAGCATGTTCTCCAGGTGCACGACGGTGAAGGGCATCTCGCGCACCACCAGAATGAGCTTGCGGCCCTCCTTGAGGGCCACATCGGCGGCGCGGTCCATCAGGTCCTGACTCAGCCCGGCGGCGATGCTCGCCAGTGTGCCGGTGGTGCAGGGACAAATGGTCATCGCATCCGGCGGGTTGGTGCCGCTCGCCACCGGCGCCGTCCACTGCTGGCGGCCGAACACCCGGATCTGCCCGGGCGCCGCGTCGAAATGCTCGGTGAAGAAGCGCTCGGCCTCCGCCGGGCGGCCCGGCGCGTCCAGGCCCGCCTCCATCTGCATCACCACCTGTGCCGCCTGAGACACCAACAGATAGACGCGCACGTCGGCCTCCACCAGGCAGCGCAGCACGCGCAGGCCGTAGTGGATGCCGGAAGCGCCGGTGAGCCCGACAGCGATGGTCTTGCTCCAGCTGGGCAGGGGCTGGCTGGTCATTGGTGCGGCGTGGGGCTCTGGCTGAAGATGGGCCGGCGGGCGCGGCCCTGGGGCATGAGCTGGGGCATGGGCGCGCCGGGCTGACCTGGGCTGGGATGGGCCGTGCTGGGATGGGCCGGGCTGGGATGGGATGGGCCGATCCCGCAAGCGCCCGCACGGTTGCCCCGAGTCGGGGCCGAAGTGGCGGTCACCCCAGCGAAATCAAAGCCACGACGCGGCCCGGAGCACCTGGCGGCAGAGCGTCAGGCACGGGCAGAGAGCGCCTCCAGCAGCAACGCATGGATGCCGCCGAAGCCACCGTTGCTCATGACCAGCACTTGGTCCCCCGCGCGGGCCTCGGCACCCACGGCCGCCACGATCTCCTGCACCGAGCGACCCACCCGCAGACGCTCGCCCAGGGGCGCCAGCATCGCCGCCGCATCCCAATCTAGGTCCGGCGGCGCGTACACCTGCACTTGGTCCGCCGCGGCCAGCGAGTCCGCGAGCGCCGCTGCGTGCACGCCCAGGCGCATGGTGTTGGAGCGCGGCTCCAGCACGGCGATGATGCGCGCATCGCCGACGCGGCGACGCAGCCCGTGCAGCGTGCTGGCAATGGCCGTGGGGTGGTGCGCGAAGTCATCGTAGACCCGCACGCCGCCCACTTCGCCCCGCAGCTCCATCCGCCGCTTGACGCCGGCGAAGCGCCCGAGGGCTGCCGCCGAGCGCGCCGGCGCGATGCCGACATGCGCGGCCGCCGCCATCGCCGACAGCGCGTTCTGCACGTTGTGCGCACCCGTCTGCTCCCAGCGCACCTCCGCCACGCCGCCGTCCGGCGCCTGCACCCGAAAGGCCGAGGCATCGTCGTGCAGCCACTCGGCAGACCAATCACCGCCGGCGCCGGTGGCCTGGGTCGGCGTCCAGACGCCCATGTCGAGCACGGCGTCCACCGCCGGCTCGCCCTGCGGATGCACGATAAGTCCTGCACCTGGCACGGTTCGCACCAGATGGTGAAATTGCCGCTGGATCATGGCGAGATCATCGAAGATGTCCGCATGATCGAACTCGAGATTGTTGATCACCAGCGTCCGCGGCCGATAGTGAACGAACTTCGAGCGCTTGTCGAAGAAGGCGGTGTCGTACTCATCCGCCTCGACGACGAAATACGGCCCCTCGCCAAGCCGCGCCGAGACACCGAAGTCCTGCGGCACGCCGCCGATGAGAAAGCCCGGGGCCAGCCCCGCGTCCTCCAGCAGCCAGGCCAACATGCTGGACGTGCTGGTCTTGCCATGGGTGCCCGCCACCGCCAACACATGTCGGCCGGGCAGCAGGTGCTCCGCCAGCCATTGCGGGCCCGACACATAGGGCAAACCGGCGTCCAGCACGTACTCCACCGCCGGCACGCCGCGCTTCATGGCGTTGCCCACCACCACTACGTCCGGCGCCGGGTCGAGGTGTGCCGCAGCGTAGCCCTGCATCAGCTCGATGCCGGAGGCCTCGAGCTGCGTGCTCATGGGCGGATAGACGTTGGCGTCCGAGCCGGTCACCCGATGCCCCAACGCCCGCGCCAACAGCGCGATGCCGCCCATGAAGGTCCCGCAGATGCCGAGAATGTGGAGATGCATGTCAGGCGGAGCCCTGGGTCAAGGCGCTGATGACGACGAAGCTCAACACATCGAAGGCGATGGCGATGACCACGCCCTGCGCCAGCGACAGACCGAAGGCGTGGCGCAGAATGTGGCCCACCACCAGCACGCTCCAGCCCACCAGGGCGAGGAACATGAGCCCCGCAAACAGGACATCCGCCCCGGGCTCCGCACCCGTGGCCACGGGCCGGGCGAGGGACACCGGCAGCAGGGCCACCAGCCCGATCACCGCATCCGCGCCCACCAGCGCCGTCGCCGTTTGCAGATAGCGCGCCTGCTTGTCCAGCGCCTTCAGAGCCAGGTGCAGCACACCCAGCATCAGCAGCAGATCCAGCAGCGTCTGCGCCAGCCCCCCCGCCAGCGAGGCCCCAGCGGTGATGGACAAGAGCAGGCCGCCGAGCACTGCCGCCGCCAGCACCAGGCCGAACAGCGCCGCCGATGCCGGCAGGTCCTGCGGGTTACGGCGCAGCAGGCACAGCTCGATGAAGAAGTGGACGAGCGCGAGCAAGGCGAGTGGGCGGGCGGATCAGTGGACAGGAGAAAAGACGCGGCATCATACCCCGAGGGCCCCGACGGACGCCAAGGGCCTATCCATGCGGACGGGCACGTCAGCCCGGCGGTCGCGATGCACGCCCGAGCAGCAGCGCGACGAGCAGCATCGCTGCCGCCAGCAGCAGCACCGGCACACTGCCGAAGCGCACGAAGGGTGTGGCACCGCTGCGCGGCTGGATGCTGCCCGAGAGAACCCCGCGCTCGAACAACGGCAGCGCCGCCCTGACCCGCCCGCGGTGGTCGATCAGGGCGGAAATGCCGGTGTTCGTCGCCCGCACCAGGGGCCGACCGTTCTCCAGCGCCCGCAGCCGGGCAAACTCCAGGTGCTGGTGCGGCGCCAGAGAGTCGCCGAACCAGGCGTCGTTGCTCACGTTGATCAGATACGCGGCCGCCGGCAGGGCCTGGCGCACCTCGGCCGGGAACACATCCTCGTAGCAGATGGACACGCCCGCCTGGTAAGGCCCCACCTGCAGCAGCGGTCGCGGTGCCTCGCCGCGGCTGAAGTCCGACATCGGCACCTCGAACCAGTCGATCAGGGGGCGAAGCTGCCGCTCGAAGGGCAGAAACTCCCCGAAGGGCACCAGGTGGCGCTTGTAGTAGTGGTCTCTGGCGCTGCCGATGCTGATGAGCCCGTTGTAGTAGCGCTCGGCGGTCTCCATGACCGGCACGCCGATGACCACCTCGGCGCCCGCGGCACGCGCGTCCGCCGCCAGCGGCGTCACCAGCGCCGACTCCACCTGGTGCAGAAAGGTCGGCACGGCGGTCTCGGGCCAGACGATCACGTCGGCCGCCGCCAGCACCTCCCGCGTCAGGCCCAGGTAGATCTCCAGCGTGGGCAGCACACCGTCCGCCGCCCACTTCACCGACTGCTCGACATTGCCCTGCACCACCGCAGCCGTGAGTGGACCGTCCGCCGGCCGCGTCCACTCCACGCGCGCCAGCAAGGTGCCCGCGAGCCAAAGCGCCAGTAACGCCGCGAGCGCCGCCGGTCGGGCGCGACCGCCACCGCGCAGCATCACCACCAGCAGCCCCGCCGACAGGGCGACGGCGAGACTCAGCCCATGCACGCCGACCACCGGCGCCCAACCGGCCAAGGGCGCCCCGAGCAGCGGCAACGGGTTGATCTGGCCATTGCCGGCCAGAAGCCATGGAAAGCCGGTGAAAAGCCAGCTGCGCAGCCATTCCAGCAGCACCCAGACCGCGGGCAGCAGCAGCAGCGGGCCTGCCCACCAGCGCGCCGAATCCGGTGCCGGCCGCAGGCGCGCGATGGCGAGGCCGGCCAGCGCATAGAAGAGGGCGAGCGCCGCCACCAGCAGCAACATCAGGGCGTTGGCTGCAACGGCCGGCATATTGCCGAACTCGTTCAGACTGATCCGGATCCAGAAGATGCCGAAGCCGAGCAGCCCGAGCCCGTAGAGCCAGCCCACCGCAAAGCCGCCGCGCCGGCGCTCGGGCAGCAATTGATAGAATGCCGCGATACTGAGAGGTGCGGTGAGAAACCAGCCGAAGGGCGCGAAGGACAGGACCATCAGCGCACCGGCGGCCACGGCCACCAGCCGGCGCAGGAGGCGGCCGGCGCGGGTTCGATCCTCGGAAGACATCGCAGTGACGGGCTGACAACCTGGCGAGCAATGCGGCGGGAGAGCGGCGACGTGCGACCACCTGCGGCGAAGCGCCGCGCCATCATAGCCGAAAACCTGCCGAGAGCCGCGTTGCCAGCCCCGCGCCACAGCCCGCCGACACCCCGGCAGCCCCTGGCTCGACCGGCCCGGCGGCACCGCGGGCGCCGCCGGCTGCTCCGTTATCTGCTGCCCGCGCTGCTCGCCGCCGACCTGCTGGGCACGATGCTCTACCTTGCCTGGGGCGCCCTGAGCCTGCCGCCACCGACGCCGCAGCTGCCGCATCCGGTGGGGGTGGTCTTCTTCGACGGCTTCGGGGCTCGGGAGGGACTCGGCGCAGGGAGCCTGGCGCGTGTGGAGCATGCCGCGGCGCTCGCCCGGGCAGGACTGCTGGAGCAGCTCGTCTGCGTGGGCGGCAGTCGCAGCCAGCGGGCCGAGCCCGGTGCCGCGCTGATGGCCGCAGCACTGATCCGGCGCGGCATCCCCGCCGCGCATGTCCGACACGACGCCAGCTCCTTCGACACCGGCAGCAACTGGCAATCGGCCCTGGCGCTGATGCCCAGGACGGCAGCAGAACAGGCCCTTCTCATCGGCGGACCGCTGCATCTGCTGCGCATCCGCCACATCACCGGCGGCGTCGGCACCCCGGCGCCGGTCCACGGCATGGGTCAGGAGATCCGCCGGCGCGGCCCGGCCATCTGGCTCGACGTGCACCGGGAGTGGGTCGCGTGGGCCGCACCGGCGGTGCTGCCGGCGGCAGTGCACCGGCGCTGGATCAAGCGCTGGCGCGATTTCTGGGATAATCCGGCGTCCCACCCATCAGCACCAGCAACCCCACGGGACGCATGAGCACAGCAGCCCCTTACCACGGCACCCCGGGCCAGCGCCTGCTGCGCCCTGCCAAGCGCCTCATCCAGCGCAGCGGACTGCTGCGGGCGTCGCCGCCGCGACACACCCTCATCGTCTCCGGCGTCCAGCGCTCCGGTACCAACCTGGTGATGGACATGCTGGACACCCACTGGCAGACAGACGTCTACCACGAGTGGGATGCGCGCGCCTTCGACGACTATCACATGCGACCGCTGGCCGACGTGCAGCACCGGCTCGCCGCGTCACCGTCCCGGCGCATCGTCATCAAGGCGCTGCTGGAAGCCGATCAGGTGCGCGCGCTCCTCGGGCACTTCGCACCGGCGCGCGCGCTGTGGATGCTGCGGGACTACCGGGACGCGGTGAACTCCATGCTCCGCTCCTTCCCGGGCGCGGGGCTCAAGCAGATGCAGCGGCTGCATGCGGCACGGGACGGCGCCGGCTGGCGCTCACGGGGCATGAGCGATGATACCTACCGCATCCTGCTCGATCAGGACCTGGAGGCGCTGACGGACGCCGACGGCCACGCCCTGTTCTGGTGGTATCGCAACCGCCTCTTCTTCGAGCAGGGCCTGGATGCGGATGTACGTGTGCTCGCACTGCGCTACGAAGACCTGGCCCGGGAGCCGGCGCTGCACTGCAGGCGCATCTGCGAGCACGCCGGCATCAGCGACACGCCCCAGATGCGCCGCATGCCCGTCGCCGGCTCCATCGGCAAGCGCCCGCCGCCGGCGCTCGCGGCCGGGGTGCAAGCCTTGTGCGACGACATGACCGCACAGTTGAGCGCGGTCGCGGACCGACAGCGTGAGGCCGCCGCATCGGCACCGGCGGCGCTGCCCACAGACTGAAGCCAAAACCAGCACGCCTGGCACGCGAGTCGAGTACACCACTGCGCAGGTCGCCTCGATGCCCGGGTGCGCCGACGTCAGTCGGCACCCTGGAGCCGACGGCCTTCAGTCCGTTGATGGGAGTGAGCGCCCTGCCCCCACGCTTTCGGCAGCGCTGCGCTAGTCGTAGCGCTCGTCCTTCCAGCGGCGCAGCGCGGTGAACACGGCGGTCTCGTCTTCCAGCGCCTGCCCGGCGAACACCGCAGCCGCATCCACCACCGCAGGCTCGGCGGTGCGCAGGAAGGGATTGGTCGTCAGCTCCTGCGCGAGCGTGAAGGGCACCGTCGGCTCGCCGCGGGCACGCAGGTCCCGGGAGGCCGCAATGCGCGCCTCGAGCGCTTCGCTGTCCGGCTCCACCCACTGCGCGAAGCCGAGGTTCGCCAGGGTGTACTCATGCGCGCAATAGCAGCGCGTCTCCGGCGGCAGCGCAGCGATGCGCCGCAGGGATGCCGCGAGCTGCTCGAAGGTGCCGTCGAAGACCCGCCCGCAGCCCGCGGCGAAGAGCGTGTCGCCACAGAACAGCGCACCCGCGCCCCAATAGGCGATGTGCGTGGACGTGTGGCCCGGCACCGCCAGGACCCGAAAGGTGGCGCCGAGCCCCGGCAGCGTCACCTCATCCCCATCGCCCACCCGCCGCGTGGCCTGGGGGATGCGCGGATCTTCCGGCGCCGTCACCAGCGCGTCCGGCCACAGGTCGAGCAGGTCCGCCACGCCTCCCTGGTGGTCGTAGTGATGATGCGTCAGCAGGATGGCCCCGAGCCGCAGGCCATCCGCGCGCAGACGCGCCACCACGGGCTCCGCGTCGCCGGGGTCGACGACGACGGCGCGGTCGTCCTGGCCGCCGGCATCGCGCAGCAGCCAGATGTAGTTGTCGTCGAAGGCGGGTATGGGCTCGATGTGCAGCATGGCTTGGTCTCCTGAGGGGCCGCCCTGCGCGGGTCCGTGAAGCTCGGGGCGTGAAGCGCTGGGCGTGCAGCTTAGGGCGCCGTCGGCGGCGTGTGCGGGTCGAGCCAGCCGGGGAGTGCGGCCGGCCTCCCGTTGACGCTCAGGCCCGCGTCATCGAGGTGCAGCCGCGCGTGCAGGCGCCCGCCGTCGGCCGTCAGCCAGCCATCACGCAGCAGCCGCGCCGTCGCTGCCTGCGCCGCTGCCTCCACGTCGGCGGCCAATGTCGGTGGCAGTGCGGCCGTCGCTTCGCCGCGCAGCGCCAGCTCTCGGCGTACGCGCTCGGCTTGGCGTTGAGCCACAAGGGCCACCACCAACGCCTGCGGGGCGGACAGGCTCGCGCTGCCGCGCAGGCGCTCGGCGAGCGCCGCCCACAGATCAGCGCCCTGCGGCATGGCTGCCGGGGCAGCTGCCGTCGCATCCACCGCGGGGCTGCCGGGGGCGAGCCGCAGCGCCGCCTCGGCGGTGACATCGCCCAAGGGCGTTGTCAGCACCAGGTCCTCCAACTCGGCCGTGGGCGCGCCCGCCAGCAACGCGGGCCAAGCTGCCATCAGCAGCCGACCGGTCACCCATCCCTGCTGCGAGGGCGACAGGGCGTGCCGATCCAGCCGTGCGAGGCGCGTGCGCAGCGCCCGCAGCGCCGGCGCATCGACGCCGGCGACGCTGAGCTTGAGCCGGGACGGCGCGTACGGCGCCCGGTCGATCTCCAACGCCTGCGCATCGCCCCGGGCGCCAAGACGCACAGTGGCGGCATCGCTCGCCGCGGTCAACCGCAGCCCTGCATCGGCCACCACCAGGGCTGGCTGATCCGCGGCGGCATCCAGCCGCAACGAGCCCAGCTCAAGCTCGACCCGGGAGACCGGCAGCGCCGCCGCCGGCGCCGCCTGCACCCGCCACGCCAGGTCACCGAGGCGCAGCTGCCGGCCATCGGGTGCCGTCGCCGTGAGCGACGCAAGGCTTCCCCGCGCAAGCCAGCGCCCATCCGACGGCCAGCGCAGCTGCCCTTCGACGGCGGCAAGCTGGACCTGCCCCACCGCACCGGAATACGTCACATCCGGTGTGCGGGCCTGCAGCTGCAGCAGGCCATCCGGAAACAGGCGGGCGTTCAGCACCAGCGGCGGTAATGCCCGCTCCGCGCCGAGCAGCCTGGCCCGGCCCTGTGCCTGTGCCAACGGCGCCGGCCGGGCACCGAGCCACAGGCGGGGGCCGTGCTGAAGACGCAGGTCGATGCGCAACCGCGAAGGCGGTGTCGCGGCAGTGCGATCCGCCTGGGGCGCAATCTCGGCGCGGGCGGCGGAGCGCGACCAGCCCCACTGGTAGTCGGCGTCGAGAATGCGATAGCCGCGCTCCGCGAGCCCGCTCAGCAGCGCTTGTTGGCGATACTTCAGATACAGCCCGACGCCCGCCGGCGACGCCGCCGCCACCGCCACCACGAGGAGAGCGGCGACGATGAGGCGGCGCATCACGCAGCGCCGGCCCCTTTGAGCGCGCCCTTGGCTGCACCACCCTGCGCAGAAGCCGGTGCCGAATCGGACTCGGTGTGCTCGCCGCCGACCGGCTGCGGGGCGGAGCGCTCGATCCGGCGCGCCGCCATCTCCCTGCGCACCGCCTCCTCGATGCCGGCGGCGTCCAGCCCGCAGACGGCCATCTGCTCGTCGTGT
>NZ_CAJXWY010000074.1 GCF_913062725.1 uncultured Thiohalocapsa sp. | reverse complement strand
GCGGCAGTGTCTTCGACCTGCTGCCGTCGGACGCGCGCTTCAATCACCGCACCGACTGTGCAGGCGGTGTCCTCGCCGCCGACTGCGCCGATCTGCTGCGCACATTCTTCGCCGCCCGCCGCCGGCATGCCTCCTGACCACCGGCAGACGGGAACATACAACCGGGGCTGCAGCAGGGACGTGACTATCCCCTTCTCCGCTCCACCGTCGACTTGTTTGTCCAAAGCATCGTTAATCGGCTCTGATTCAACTGATGCCGTCACCCGCCCGCTACAATCCCAGGCCGCGCGTCTACATGCCCTGCTCACCATCGTCCATGCGCCGGTGAACGCCACGGCGCGCTCCGATCATGCATCAAAGCACCGTATTTTCGATCATTGTCATCACATTCAACCGCCCGACGTTACTCGCGCGGGCCCTTCGTAGTGTCCTGGCTCAAACGTTTTGCAATTGGGAATGTATTGTCGTGGATGACGCCGGTGATACGGACACCGTTGCTATCCTGCGACAGCTCAACGACGCTCGACTGCGGTTAATTCGTCATCCCACAAACAAGGGGGCGTCTGCGGCAGTTAATACGGGCATTGAGGCAGCCCATGGCGCATTGATTTCACGGCTTGACGACGACGACGAGCTTTCGCCTTTATTTCTGGAAAACACTTACGCCCTCTTTCAAGCGTCACCCGAGATTGGCTTCGCCTGGGCTGGTGTCCGATGCGTTCGTGACACAACAACGGGTGCATTCCCTTTGTATGAGCGTGTTTGGCCAGAATGTATCCAGCCTCGCGAAGCGGCTGTTGTGGCGGCGACCACGATCGGCGGTGGCTTCGGCCTGACCATTCGCAGAGGAGTCACCGATGTCGCTGGGTTTTTCGATGAGACCTTTCGCGTTGGAGGAGATACGGAATATTATTTTCGACTGGTCAAGCACTGCTCTTTCAAAACGGTACCGCATGTCCTTGTCACGATCCATGACCACAGCCAGAGTCGACTTACAGGACCAAGATATGACATGCGCCGCTTCGAGCTGTATGCAAGCACACTCCAGCGACATTCCGATTTTATCGCATCGTTTCCGGCACTGTTTGATATCCATTACCGACGCCTGGCGCAGATGGCCTTTTCTCTCGGACTCAAACGGGAGGGACGCCGGATCATGCGGGCACTATTCAAGAACGGACAAGGTCGGGGCACCTTGCTGCGTGATCTTGTCTTTTACGAGACGACGGGCGTGGACGCATCGACCCTCTGGCAACGTAGTCGCCTATGGATATTAACCGCGAAATTGAGACGCCTATGGCAACACAGGCGACCAAAATAGATCCGATGCGGCATGGCGTCGGCGAGCACGGCGTGACGCTGACCTGCACCGGAGACCATGCGCCGATCCAACTCAAGCGGCGGCACTTCCAGTGTGCTATAGCGGGCACTGATGCACGCCGATAGGCTATTCAAGGCTCCACCACACGCAAGACGATTGCGCATCACCCTGTCTACCGCGTGACAGCCAGCGCATGATTGATGGTTGAAGGATCTGGTACCACTACAACTCATCGACGTGAAGACCATCAGCGATCGAAACCCGCTGTTCCGTCGCCTGCTCAGCAGCGGCCACGACCTACGATTGCACAGCCCGGTGGATGAGAAATGCCGCTAGTATCCGTTGTCGTTCCCAATTATAACCACGCGCCTTTCCTGAAGCAGCGGCTGGATAGCATCCTTGCGCAGACCTTTCAGGACTATGAACTGCTCATTCTTGATGATGCCTCCACCGATGGTAGTTTGGAGATCATCAGAGAATTCCAGTCGTATCACCCGGATACCCGTGTTCTGATCAATGACTGCAACAGCGGCAGCCCATTCAGGCAATGGGATTATGGTGTGCGTGAGGCACACGGGCGCTATGTATGGATTGCTGAATCCGATGATGTGGCGGATCCGGAGTTGCTTGCAAGCCTGGTCGCAGTCATGCGCCAAGACGACCGCATTGGCTTGGCCTACAGTGGCATGCGTTACATCGATGAACAGGGCAACGTCCTAGCCCGGACAAGACTGCAGCGCCCGGGCTCGAGCACGCCCGCAGACCGAACCACCAGTGGGATGCACGAGATCTCAACGCAGCTCTGCGCACGCAACACCATCAGTACTGTCAGCGGTGCACTTTTGCGGAGGTCGCGCTATCTAAAATCAGGCTTGGCCGATGTTGGGATGCGCTATTGCGGCGATTGGTTTTTATATGTCCGCATGTTGCTGGACTCCGATGTTGGCTACGTGGACAAGCACATGAGCAGCATGCGTATTCATGCGGGCTCGACGCTGCATCGGCACTATCATGATCCGCGGTATCTTGAAGAGATTGCGTATATCTTTCAGTTCTTGAAGCGGTCTGGGATTCTTTCCCGCCGCTCCCGTGCGAAGATGCGCCATTTCATGGCGCGACATGTCTGCCAGTCACTGATGCACAGCTGCATGCCGTCGAGACGAAGTATCCGTATGATGCGCAGCACTGAGCCCCTGTTTATGCTTCATTTACCTTACGCTTTCACGGATCTCGTCGTCAGTGAGCTCGTGGGACGACTGCGAGAACGTATTGGCGGAAGGCAACAGTGACGCGTGGCGCTAACGGGAGAAACAGGGCGTTGGACAGGGGCGGTTTCTAGGCGCCTATCCGCCTCAACAACACTCAAGAAAGGTCACAGAGATCAAGCGGTATCGCATGCCGACGCTGGGCGTGCGCTAGCATGCGTCAGGACCATCTCGGGGGGGGCGAGCCGTGGACGGATGCGCTGGCGCGGACGGCCAGCGCGGCATCCGTTTCCGCCTTGACCTGCTCATAAGCGTCATCCAGGGCTGCCTGTCGTGCGCCGGCTCGTTCGGGATTGGCGGGCTTGCGGAAGAGCGACGTCGTTTTTGGTATTAGCAAAAAGTCGGCGTGCGCCGCATAGCGCCGCCACAGGTTCCAGTCCTCCAATTGCTCGAGGTGCTCCCAAAAGCCACCATAAGCTTCGAAAAGGTATCGCTCAAACAGGATGGCCTGAATCGGGATATAATTACGCCATGCCAGCTCTGCCCGATCGAATGGCTGCAAATACCAAGGGTCCAGCAGATATGCGTCTTCATGGATGCGGTGCGTTGCGGCATCAATGTCGCAGCGCACCTCCCATGCCAGCGAATAGGCAGCCGCAACGCCCGGGTTGGCCAGCAGCGCGCCGGCGAGGGTTTCGACGTGATCGGCGTACAGCAGATCATCATCGTCCAAGAACAGGCACCATCGGCCCGTCGCCGCAGCCAGCCCCAGATTACCCGCAGGGCTGCGGCCGCGCTTAGGCTGGCTCAGGCGGCGCACCGGGAATGGTGCGTGCTCAGCCAACTCCGCAACCGTCGCAGCGCAGGAATCACCGCCGTCCTCAACCACAATCCATTCCAGGCTGGGCCAGGTTTGCTGGAGCACCGACAGACCCGCCTGCCTCAGCAACCAATCCCGCCCGGCATAGGTTCGGGTAATAACGGACACCAAGGGGAGATGGTCGCTCGCCGGCGGTGCTGCGGCGGGCTCGGTCCCGCCCGCGCGCACCATGCCGTAGTCGAAGCGTCGAAACACTCCCACGGGTCGGTGCCGCCCTGCGGCATTTTGTGAGAGCAGCGCAGGCGCCTGACGCAGCAGCCTTGCATACGCACCCAGCAAACGCCGCCGAGCGCCGGTAGCACCCCGCCGCAGCAGCGCAACCGGCGCCAGCAGCACCGCCGCGAGGATGTCCCGTGCCGCACCGTAGCGGAGCCGTAGGAACAGGCCCGCACCGATGCGGCCGACATGTTGTGCCGGATTCAACGCGTTGGCGGCGACATCTGTGTGACACCACACCTGTGCCGGCGGACAATAGCGCAGCCGATAGCCCGCCTCTCGGCAACGGAATGAAAACTCCACGTCCTGGCCGCACGAGGACAGCCGCTCGTCGTATCCCCTTAAGGCCACAAACGTCGAGCGCCGGAGGAGAATGCAGGCATGCGACGACCACAGCGTCTCCCAAGTCACCGGATCGTAGTGCTTCAGCTGCTCGTAAGGTGCCTGGCGCAACTCCCAACTAGCCACATCCCCCGCATCCACCAACGCCATGGCAACCACCCGCGCCAGGGCCTGTGGCGTGAGCTCCACCTTGGAATCGATCACCAACAGGAAGGGGTCGGCGGTTTGCATCGCCGCTTGGTTGTGGGCGACACCAAAGCCGGGATTCGGTAACTGCAGCAACCGCACCGCGCCAAATAGCATCCCGTGCCGGGCCTGAAAATCACGCAGCAGCGCAACGGTGCCATCGCTGGAACCATTGTCCATTAGCACCAACGTCAGCCGTGCCAGCGGATAATGTTGCCGGCGCAAACTCTGCAGCAGCCCCGGCAGCCAGCGCTCGCTGTCCTCGGTTACCACCGAAACGGTGACGGCCGGCCATCCCTCCGCCGGCATGACCGCGTTGCACACAGTGCGCCAGCCGCCGGTGGGCACGGCATCCGGTAGCAAGCGCCGCGACAGCATCTCTTGCAGCAGCGTCCGCTCGGCGCCGGGTACCCATAACGGCCGCAGCGGCCGAAACGCCGTCTGCAAAAAGGCGGTCAGTCGTGTTCGCGGCCCGAGAAACCGCCGCACCAGCAGGCGTGGAGCCCGGCTTACTGCGCGCAACAACCGCGCGCCGATGCGCAGCGGGCGCGTACGCCGCCACCATCGCGATGACGGCATTTGCCGCCGCTCCTGCTCCGTCTGCCAGATCAATGGGGACGGCCACTCCGCCGACCGCATGCGGCGAAAATCCGCGCGCTCGTCATGCTGGATAACAACAAAGGCCTCAGCTGCTGCCGTCGGTGTCGATAGACTATCACCGTGGTAGTCATTCAGTGCCGTGATCTGGGGCGTATGATCGCGTTCGGACGACCGCGACGCCAAACACGCCATCGCCACCGTCGCGCGCCCCTGCACTGCGCTGATGTCCACCCGTAGATTCGGTTCCAGCACAGTTGTGCGAGCGCGCCTGCCGCCTCACTTACCGCTCATGGATTCCCGTATCTACCAATGGTTCGACCGCACCGTGCTGGAGCTCGGCCGGGAGCTGCGGCTGTCCTACCTGCCGCCGCTGATGATCTACGTGGCCGCCGGCATCCAGGGGCTCACGGCCATCGTCGGCACCTTCTTCGTCAAGGATTACCTGGGCCTCTCGGCGGAGTTCCTGGCGGCGCTCGGCTTCTGGGCCATGATCCCGTGGTCGCTGAAAATGCCCCTCGGGCATCTGGTGGACCTGATCTGGCGCTGGAAGTCGCTGCTGGTCTACGTCGGCGCCGCGCTGATCACCGCGAGCCTGGTCATCATGCTCGGCCTGCTCGCGCAACCGGAGCGCATGGGTGCGGTCATGCCCGTGGAGACCTGGTATGTGGTGAGCGTGCTGCTGGCGCCGCTGGGCTACGTGGTGCAGGACGTCGTCGCCGATGCCATGACGGTGGAGGCCGTGCCGACGCTGGACGCCCACGGCCAGCCCATCGAGGCCGAGCAGCGCCGGCTGATGCACACCACCATGCAGACCCTCGGACGGGTCGCCATCATCGGCGGCTCGGTGTTCGTGGCCCTGCTGAACGTCTGGCTCTTCCGCGGCGCCGACGCCATGGACGAAGCCGCCAAGCTCGCCACCTATATCCACATCTACGAGCTGGCACTGGTGATTCCGCTGGCATCCGTATCCGGCGTGCTGCTCGGCGGCGTGCTGAAGCAGCGCGAAGTGCGCCGTCTGCGGCGGCTCGGGGAGACCGCGGCGGCGGCACGCCTGATCCGCGGCGGCGAGCAGGACACCAGGCCGAACTTCTGGATCCTCGGCGGCAGCCTGGCCTTCGTGCTGTTCACCCTGGCGGTCGGCCTGGGCGAGCTGCCCTACAACAAAGAGATCGTCTTCCTGGGGTCCATGGCCATCGTCGGCTTCCTGATCTCCAGGCTGCTGAAGGAGCTCTCGCCGGAGGCCGCACGCACTTTGCTGGGCACGGCCATCGTCATCTTCGCCTTTCGGGCGCTGCCCAACCCGGGCGCCGGCCAGACCTGGTGGATGATCGACGACCTGGGCTTCGACCAGCAGTTCGTATCCGTGCTGCAATTGGTGGGCAGCGGCATGGCGCTGGCGGCCATGTTCATCTTCCGCCGCTTCCTGGCGGATCATTCCATCGTCTACATCGTCGGCTTTCTCAGCATCCTCACCGCGCTCTTGTCCCTGCCCAACCTGGCGCTGTACTACGGGCTGCAGGAGTGGACCGCCGCCCATACCGCAGGCATCGTCGATGCCCGCTTCATCGCCCTGGTGGATACGGCGGTGGAGTCGCCGCTGGGACTGGTGGCGATGATTCCAATGCTGGCGTGGATTGCCAACTCCGCCCCGGCGCACCTGAAGGCGACCTTCTTCGCCGTCATGTCATCCTTCGTCAACCTGGCCCTGTCCGCGAGCCAGCTCGGCACCAAGTACCTGAACCAGCTCTACACGGTGACCCGCGAGGTGCGCGAAGCCGGCGTCGTGACCGTGCCGGCGGATTACTCCGAACTGGGCTGGATGCTGTGGACCGTGATGGCGCTGACGCTGTTGCTGCCCTTCGCGGCCATCGGCCTGGTGACGGTGACGCGGCTGCGCAGCGCATGAAGGGTGTACGCTCAGGGCATCGCCGTAACATCAGCCTATGCTGATGGACAGGCAGTGACCGACTGCCGTCGATGGAGCGATCCCCATGCGGTGGCTCTCGCTCGTCCCGCGTCCCAGGCTTGTCCTCAGCTCACTGGTGCTCGCCTGCGACCCACCCCCGGCGGAGAGCGATCAGCAGTTCTTCGCAGGCCTCGCGGAACAGGATGCGCCGAAGGCCATGTCGGGCCAGAGGCTTATGCCGGCAGGTGTCCCTGCTTGATCCAGAGCCGGCAATGACCGCTCGGCTCGAGGGTGCACGCTGCACCCGCGGGCAACCGCAGCCAGTGGGGCGCCCGCAGCACTTCGCCGTCGATTTGCACCTCACCTTCCAGAACCAGCAGCTCGACGCCGCCGGCATCGGCCAATTGCAGCGGCGCCGCACCGGCGCACAGCCTGCAGAGGCGCACCCGTTCGCTGCCATGGCGATGCAGCTCGAGCCAAGCGTGGCCCTGGGCATCCGGTCTGCTCTGGTCGATGGCGCGGGTATCGACGATCACCCGCTGGCGGTCGTCGGGCTGAAACTGACGCAGCTTGACCAGGATGGTGCAGCCGGCGTCGGTGTAGGGGGTGTGCACGAAGCCGACGGGGTTGCGGACGTAGCTGCCTGCGTCGAAGTCTCCGGTGTGGTCGGAAAAGGTCCCCGCCAAGACGATGAATTCTTCGCCGCCGTCGTGGCCATGCTCCGCGAAGTGACTGCCGGGGGCGAATCGGACCAGCGTGGTGAGCCGCGGCAGGCTCGCACCCACCAGCTCCAGGCGCTTGCGCTCGACGCCGGGCTGGGGCGACGCCTCCCAGGGCATGGCGGCCAGCGCCGCCCGGGCGGGGCGGGCAACATCGGCGTTGAGCTGGACGTCGGCATCATCGCCCTGGTAGGCGAGGCGGACATGATTGTTCGCGGCGGGTTCTGTGTGCATAAGCTGATGTTGGCTAAAGCGAATTCGACAGTGGCGGGGGTGTGCGTCCACCAGGGTTGGACGTCTGCGGTGCGTGCGCCGGGCCGCCCCGCGCCGACGCAGCCGCCGGGCCGCGCAGACAGGCTCAAGCCCGGCTCAACGCGCCGGGCTTTCTGAGGGACAATCCGGCTGCGCGACAATCTGTGCGCACTGCGCCGACACAAGTATCCAGAAACCCAAACGCACCACCTGAGGAGCCCATCATGCCCCCGATGACACAACCGCCGCCCGCCCGTCTGCTGCCGCTGCTGCTGCTGCTGCTCGCGGCTGCGGGCGACGCCGCGGCCGATGCAACCGCACCGCCGACGGGCGAGGCGCTGCTCGAGCAGGCGAAGACAACGGTCCAGGACATTGCCACCGACGAGTTGGCGGCGCTCCTCGAGCGGGAGCCGACCACCGCCGTGGTGGATATCCGCACCCCCCGCGAGGCCTGGCAAGCCGGCGGCAGCATCGACGCCCCCAGGCATCTGGACATGCCGCGCGGCTGGCTGGAGCTGCAAATCGAGACCGCGGTGCCAGACCGGGACACGCCCGTGGTGGTGTACTGCGGCACCAATCTGCGCAGCCCGCTGGCGGCGGCAACGCTCCAGCGCATGGGCTACACGCGGGTGTTCAACTACGCCGAAGGCTTTTCCGCCTGGCGCGACGCCGGACTGCCGGTGACCTCGCAGGACCCGGCGCCCCAGTCCATGCTCTACCGGCTGCCGATGCAAGTGGCGGAGGGTGTCTGGTCCGCCATCGGCGCCACCGCCCCGCCCACCTACGAGAATGCCGGCCACAACAACAACCTGTCCTTCATCGTCACCGCCGACGGCGTGGTGGTGATCAACGCCGGCGACAATTATCTCCTGGCCCGGGCCCTGCACGAGGAGATCAAGCAAATCACCGATCAGCCGGTGAAATATGTGGTGCTGGAGAACGGCCAGGGCCACGCCATGCTGGGCGCCAATTACTGGCGGGAACAGGGCGCCACCATCATCGCCCACGCCGACGCCGCCGCCGAAATCGAGGCCCACGGCGCCGAGATATTGGATCGCATGCGCCAAGGACGGCGCGACAAGGGCAGCTTCACGCAGGTGGTCATGCCGGACGAGACCTTCGAGGACGAGAAGATCCTGACGCTCGGCGGCCAGCGCATCGAGATCCGCCACCTGGGCCCCGCCCACAGCCCCGGTGATATCTCCGTCTGGCTGCCGGACCAGCGGCTGGTCATCGCCGGCGACCTGGCCTTCCATCAGCGCCTGCTGCCGGTGTTCGACGACACCGACACCGCCGGCTGGATCGAGACCTGGGACGCCTTCGAGGCCCTGGGCGCGGACATCGTCATCCCGGGACACGGCGAGCCCACCGACATGGCGGAAGTCACCAAGTACACCAAAGATTATCTGGTCGACATGCGCACGCAGATCGGCGCGCTCATCGACGCCGGCGGCGGCCTCACCGACGCCTACGCCGTGGACCAGTCCGCCTACCGCCACCTGGACACCTTCGACGAGCTGGCGCGGCGTAACGCCGGGCGGATCTTCCGGGAGATGGAGTTCGACTTCTGAGCGCGCGGGCGGCCGGCGGGGGCATCGGCCTCAGCCGTCGGCCCCGGCACCGGGCGCGCCATCCTGCCCCACCAACCGCGACACCATGGCCGGCTGACCTTCCAGGGTGCGGTGGACCGGACAGCGGTCGGCGATGGCGAGCAGCCGCGCCCGCTGCGCTTCGGTGAGATCGCCGGTGAGATCGATGCGGCGCTCGATGCGCTCGATGCGGCCCTGCTGATCGGCGCCCGCACGCACCGCATCGCCGCAGTCCGCTTCGCAGTCGTCCACGTGGATGCGCGCGTGGCTGACGCGCACCTCCACGTCGTCCAGCGGCAGACCCTTGTGATCGGCGTACATGCGGATGGTCATGGAGGTGCAGGCACCGAGGGCCATCAGCAGCAGGTCGTAGGGCGACGGGCCCAGATCGGTCCCGCCGGCGGCCCGGGGCTCGTCGGCCAGGAGCTGGTGGTGCTGGGTGTAGAGGCCGCGCAGAAAACGCCCCTCGCGCTCGGTCACCACCACCTCGCCGGCGGCTACCTCCGGCGTGGTGCCGGGGCCCGCCTCCGCTGCGTGCTGTCGCAGGCCCAGATAACGACTGGCCCAGGCCACCAGGGTCTCGGCGACATACTCCGAGTCCTCGCGGTTGGTGAGCAGGTGGTCCGCCTCACACAACGAGATGAAGCTCTTGGGATGCTTGGCGGCTTGGTAGATCCTGGCGGCTTCTGAAATATTGACGATCTCATCCGCCGGCGAGTGAAAGATCAGCAGGGCCCGCTTCAGCCGCTTGATGTGCTCGGCGTCGGCATGCTGCTCCAGGTCGTCCAGGAACTGGCGCTTGATGCGAAAGCGCCGGCGGCCCACCGTCACTTCGGCCTCGCCGGAGGCCTCCATCTCACCGCGCACGCCGCTGAACAGGTGCTCCACATGCTTGGGCGTCGCCGGCGCAGCGATGGTGACCACGGCCTCGACGCTCGGCAGCTCATGGGCCGCCGCCAACACCGCCGCGCCGCCGAGGCTGTGACCGATGAGCATGGCCGGAGCCGCATGCTCCGCGGCCAGGGCATTGGCGGCGGCCACCAGGTCTTGCACGTTGGACGTGAAGCTGGTGTTGGCGAAATCGCCGTCGCTGTTGCCGAGCCCGGTGAAGTCGAAGCGCAGGACGGCGATACCGCGGGCGGCCAGCGCCCGGCTGATGCGCGTCGCCGCGGCGATATCCTTGCCGCAGGTAAAACAGTGCGCAAACAGGGCATGACGCAGGGTTGGCACGCCGGGCGGAGGCGTTTCCAGGAGTCCCGAAAGGGTGTGGCCCTGCGTGTTCTGGAACTCGAGCTTGATGCGCGCCATGGCGGCCTCCGGCTGCGGCGGGCGGTCCCGCTCCGTGAGGGCAGTATGCGGGCGCGGCGGCTACGCTGCAATGCAGCATGGCGCTTTGTCACCAGCCACAAGCCCGCGCGCCCGCTCAGGACGCGGACGGCGACGGGCTTGCCGCCGATTCCTCAGCCGCACCGGCGCCGGCATCGCCGCCGTCGTCGGCGGCCGTCTCGCCGAGCAGTTGCGCGCGGTCCGCCTCCAGCAGCGGCTGCGCAGCGAACGCGCTCAGCCGATAGACGTAGGGCTCGGCATCGCGCTTGAGCACGAAGTCTTCGCCGTCGGCGATGGGCGCGAGCCGGTAACGACGCGTCTCGCCGCCGTGCTCGATGGTGAGCACCCGGGCGGGGTCGTCCAGGTCATCGCGCGCCTCACCGTCGCCGCCGAGCACGCCCGTGTAACCGACGGTGGCGACGGCGTTCACCAGCGTCTCGACGGCGACGGTGTCCAGCGCCGCGTCGGTGTCCGCGAGCGACCAACCGTCCTCTGTGCGCACCAGCTCCCAGTCGTCGGCGGCGATGCGCGTGAGCTCGCCGCGGTCGAGCTGGAGGCGGCCGCGATCGATCCAGTCATCCGCCGTCGCACCCAGGTCGAACAGCGTGAGGCGCAGATCGTAGATGGCATCCTCGCCGCCGACGCGGGCGAACAGGCGCCGGAAGCCCGGTGAATCGCCGAACAAGACTGTGACCTCGCCGCCGTCGCCGCGCAGCGTCAGCCGCCGTTCGAAGGCGTCGTCGGCGACGCGGAAGCGGCGTTGGGCATCGGCGCTGGTGGCCACCGGCAGCGGGCGCTCGAGGCCCGCCAGGTCATCCAGCAGGGCATCGACGCGGCTGCCGCTGGCGGGAAAGCCGTCCAGCGCCGGCAGCACCCAGTCGTCGCCGCTGCGCGCCACCACCACGGTATCGCCGTCGCCGGAGACGAGCTCGAGGGTGCTCACGCCCGCGGTCTCCAGCGCCAGCAGCGGTGCGCCTCCGGCGGCGGGCGCCAGGCTGCGCCCGCCGCCGAGCAGCAGGGCGGCGATGATCTGCACCGCCAGCACCGCCGCCAGCAACAGCACCAGCGGGCTGCGCAGCGCGGGCCGCCAGGCGGCGTCCAGGCCAAAGCGACGCCCGGCGGCGTCGGCCCGTGCGCTCGGGGTCGTCTCGCTCATGCCAGCGCCCTCCCCTCGGTGTCCGCGTGCAGCATCGCCGCGAGCGTGCGCTCACGGCGACGACGCAGTCGCCGATGCAGCCAATACACCAGCCCCAGGCCGATGGCGGCCCATGCGTAGTTCAGAGATTCCCAGAACATCCGTGCCTGGCGGCCGACGGGCTCCAGCAGTCGGCTGAACTGACCGCGACCGCGCAGCGCCAGCAGGCCGCGGTCCTCCAGCGACCATTCGACGGCGTTCTGCACCAGCTCCAGGGGCTTGAGGTAGCGGCTCTGGGTGGCCTCGGTGGCCAGGCTGATGGCGGTGTCCGACAGAAAGCTGTCGGAGCCGAGGACCATGAGCCGCGCCGATGGCGGTGAGTGCTCGACCACCGCGGAGACCACCGGCGGCTCGGCGTCGCCGGCTTCGGCGCCCGCGACGTCATCATCGGCGGCAGCCGCCGCCTCTGGCTCCGCGGACACACCCGCCTCGCCTTGTGCATCCGCCGCCGGCAGCAGCGGCGAGCGCTCGCCGGCGAATGCGGACTCGAAACGACCTTCCACCATCACCGCCAGCAGCTTGCGGCCGCGGTCATCGCCCACCGGGAAGCCGAGCCGACCATACTGCTCGAAGTTCGGCTGCAGGTCCGGCGACGCGGTGGTCCAGGCCGCCGGCGAGCTCTCGATCAGCCGGGTCACCACGCGCTCGGCGTTCGCCGCGGCGTCCAGCGCGATGGGCGAGGTCCAGTTCATGGTGATCTGACCCAGATTGGCGGTGATGCCGGAATCGGCGGACAGGCCATCCGCGCGCACATCCGGGAAGTACGGATAATCCAGCGTCTGGATCTCCTCCACCGTAAAGCCGCCCACGCGCCGGGGCACCGGGATCGGGAACGGCGTGTTCTGGGGGTCCAGCACCAGGGCCTGCTCCAGCGTCACGCCGTGGCCCGCGAGCCAGTCGCCGAGGCCGGTCTGCGCCGGTCCTGCCGTGATTTCGCTGCCCGTGAGGTCCACGTCGAATTGGGCCGCGGCCACCATGACGGTGCCGCCCTGCATCAGGAACTGGTCCACGGCGAAGCGTTGCCGATCGTCGAGCGCCGTGGGGTCCACCACCAGCAACAGATCCGCGTCCGGCGGCACCTGGCCGGCGGCGAGGTCGGTCTCCCGCAGCGCAAAGCCCTCCCGCAGCGTGTCCTTGAGCAGGGTGTAGCCGGGCCCCGCGGCCTGCGGCAGGCCGGGCATGGACGGCGCCGGCGGCTCCGGGGTGTAGAGGGCGACGGTGCGCAGCACCCCGGGGGCGAACCGCTTGAGGCCGGCCACCAGGGCGCGCTCCAGGCTCGCCTTGTCCAAACCCTCGGGCAGCGGCACGGGCACCGCGCGCTCGCCCTGCTCCAGCACCATGTAGAAATAGAACGGCTGCGGGTCCAGCAGGCCCAGCACCAGCGGCTGGAAGCCGAAGCGCTCGTCGATCTCCTGCGCCAGTGCGGGGTCTTCAGCCGGGTCGACGATATCCCAGCTGAAGGCCGCCGGCCCGGCACCGCCGCGGGCGGCCTCGGCGGTGAGCTGCGCCAGCACCGCCTCCAGGTCGGCACGCAGCGCGGGCAACGGCTCCGGCAAGCTCGCCGCCGGCGAGATGAAGCCGCGAAAGCGAATGGGCGCGCCGATGCCGGCGAAGGGATCGCCCCCGGCCTGATAGCCGTAGAGCACCTTCTTGATGGTGCGCGTGAGGTCGTACTCCGGATTGCGCAGGCGCACGTCCAGGTCTGTCTCGCCCTGGACCTTCACCTCGATGAGATCCTGAAAGCCCAGGGTCTCGAACTGATCGCCGTACTTCACCAGCACGTCGAAGTAGGAGTTCACCACACCCGCCTGGTACTTGCTCGCGGTCTGGAAGGCCACCGGGCGGATGCCGTATTGCTCGCCGGCCTCGCGCTCCAGCTCCGGCGCCGTGGCGGGGTCCACGAATTCCACCTGCACATTGGCGCCGCCCACCACCTCGTACTCCCGCAGCAGGTCACGCAGCTGCGGCACCAGCGGGGCCAGCAGCGGATGCGTCTCGGCGCTGAAATAGCCGCGGATCAGCAGCGGCTCGCGCAGCTGCTGCAGATAGGTGCGGGTGGCCTCGGAGACGGTATAGCGCTTGCCCGCGGTGAGATCGCTGCGCAGGGTGCCCACCTGCTGCAGCCACAGGTTGGCGGCGAGCAGGTTCGCCGCCGCCAACACCGTGATCAGCGTCCAGCGGTGGTGGCGGATGCGGTGATCGCTATCGGCGGCCCAGCGCAGGCGCTCGAGGCTGTCGATGCAAAGCGCCAGGAACACCGCCGTCAGGCTCAGGTAGTAATACAGGTCGCGCAGATCGATGACGCCGCGGGTGATGGACTCGAAGCGCGCCCCGGTGCCGAACAGCCGCAGCACCTCACCGACGCCATGGCCAAACAGCCCCGTCAGCGCCGGCGAGCCGATGAGATAGAGCACGGCACAGAGCAGCGTCGTGCCGATGAGGGCAACGATGGGATTGTCGGTGCGCGCCGACACGAAGAGGCCGATGGCGATGTAGGCCGCCGCCAGCAGCAGCGTCGCCAGATAGGCCCCGAGCACGGGCCCCCAATCCAGGGGGCCCAGTATGGACACCGTGACCGGCAGCGGCAGCGTCAGCAGCAGCGCCACGGCCACCAGCGCCAGCGCCGCAACGCCTTTGCCCAGCACCAGTTTCCAGGTGGCCACGGGCAGGGTCGCCAGCAGCTCCAGGGTGCCGGCCCGGCGCTCCTCGCTCCACAACCGCATGGTGAGCGCGGCGGCGAGGAAGATCAGCAGCAGCGGCATCCAGTCGAACAGCGGTCGGGTATCCGCCAGGTTACGGGCGAAGAAGGCATCCACCCAGAAGAACACGAACAGGCAGGCCGCCAGGAAGGCACCGATGAAGAGATAGGCCACCGGCGAATCGAAGAAGCTGGAAAGCTCCTTGCGGGTGACGTGCAGCATGTCAGACATGGCCCGCCTCCGATGCACCGTCAGCCCCGGCGCCAGCCGTGGGGGCCGCGGGCATCGCCTCGGCGAGCTGTCCGAACACGGCCTCCAGGTCGTGGCGCTCACGCGCCAGGGCATAGAGCGCCCAGCCGCGCTCGGCGACGGCCGCCGCCACGCGGGGGGCGGCGGCGTTGGGATCATCCGTGGTGAGCGCGAAGTCGCAGCGAATGCCCTCATCAACGATGTGATCCACGGCGGTGATGCCGGGCAGCGCACCCAGCACCTGCCGTGCATCACTCGGGCGCCGATCCAGTGTCACCCGCAGCCTGGGCGTGGCGCCGATGGCACCCATGGCGCTGTCCAGCGCAAGGCGTCCGGCCCGCATGATGAGCACGCGGCTGCAGACGGCCTCCACCTCCTGCAGGATATGGGTGGAGATGATGACCGTCGCATGGCTCGCCTGCTCGCGGATGAGTGCGCGCATGTGCTGGATCTGCGACGGATCCAGGCCGTTGGTGGGCTCGTCCAGGATCAGCACATCCGGCTCGTGCAGCAGCGCCGAAGCCACGCCCAGACGCTGACGGTAGCCACGCGAGAGGGTGGCCACCCGCGCCGTCGCCTTGGGGCCAAGGGCCGTGCGCTCGACGGCGCGGCGGATCGCCGCCGGGCGCTGGCGCGTGGGAATGCCGTGCAACGCGCCCTGGTAGTCCAGGTGCTCGAGCACGGTCACATCCGGATAAAGCGGGCAATTCTCCGGCAGATAGCCGATGCGGCGCTGCACCTCGCGTCGACGCGTGGCGATCTCCGCACCGTCGATCCGGATGCTGCCGCTGCTCGGCTCGAGATAGCCCGTGAGCATCTTCAGGATGGTGGTCTTGCCCGCGCCGTTGTGGCCGAGCAGACCGACGATCTCGCGGCGGCCGATGTCGAACGACACCGCATCCACCGCCTTGAGCACGCCGTAACTGCGGCTCAGCTCGCGTACTTCGATCATGTTGGCGCTCCACGTGTCATCGCCGCTCCACCCGGCGCCGGCGCGTGTCAGACGGCTTCCAACGCGCCGATGATGCGCGTGCGGATGTCGTCCACGCCGCCGACGCCCTCGACCTTGATGTAGCGCGGCGCGCCCTCGCCGCCCTGCTCGGCCCAGTTGGCGTAGTAGTCGATGAGCGGCGCGGTCTGGTCGTGATAGACCTTGAGCCGCTGCCGGACGGTCTCTTCCTTGTCGTCGTCGCGCTGGATGAGGGGCTCGCCGGTCTCGTCGTCCTTACCCGCCGCTTTCGGCGGATTGAATTCCACATGGTAGGTGCGCCCCGACGGCAGGTGCACGCGCCGGCCGGACATGCGCTTGATGATCTCCTCGTCCGGGACGGCGATCTCGACCACCGCATCGACAAAGACGCCGGCATCCTTCAATGCATCCGCCTGGGCCAGGGTGCGCGGGAAACCGTCGAAGAGGAAACCGTTCTTGCAGTCGTCCTCGGCGATGCGTGCCTTGACCATCCCCATGATGATCTCGTCCGACACCAGACCGCCGGCGTCCATGATCTCCTTGGCGGCCTTGCCCAGCTCGGTGCCCGCCTTGACGTGGCCGCGGAGCATGTCGCCCGTGGAGATCTGGGGTATCGCGAAGTGCGCCTTGATAAAGCCGGCTTGGGTACCTTTGCCGGCCCCGGGGCCGCCGAGCAGGATGACGCGCATGGTGCTTCCTCTGTGTGGTGTGTGGCGAGATGCCAAGGCTGCCACAGGGGGCGCGGGCCGGCAATTTCGGCAATCGGATGTGCCAATAACCCTGCCTTATACAATGACAAGTCATGGCACACCTGAACATCGGCGATCAGCCCGTACCAGCCGCCCGGCCCCACCGTCGGCTCGGCTTCTGCGAGCTGCCAACAACGCGCCAGAGGCCGACCATCGGCCGTGGGAGCACGTGGCACTAACCCTTATCGTCTACAATGTTTCTACCGGTATACTCCGGGGGGCGGGACGGATTGGTCCCGGCGACTTCCAACGAGCACAACGAGGAGGCGAAGCCATGAAAACTTTGATGCTGAGCGCTGCTGGTGGCGCCTTGGTTGCCGCGCTGGCCGCGACCCCGGCCCAGGCATTCTGGGGCTTCTGGGGGAACGGTCCCTGGTACGGTGGGCCCTGGCACGGCGCCCCCTGGTACGGCGGCTATCCGTATTACGGCGGCTATGGCTACCCGTACCGTGGCGGCTGGGGCGGCTATCCGGGCTATGGTTGGGGCGGCTATCCGGGCTACGGCTGGAGCGGCTACCCTGGCTACGGCTATACCCCCTACGGCTACGCCCAGCCTGCGGCCCCCTCGGCGCCGGAGTCCGGCAGCACCGAGCGGTGATTCGCTGAGCC
>NZ_CAJXWY010000073.1 GCF_913062725.1 uncultured Thiohalocapsa sp. | reverse complement strand
ATCCGCGACCTCGCCTACGGCAGCGACGAGCTGTCCTACGACTTGGGGGAGGACTGGATCGGTAAACCCTGGACCGATACCGTCACCGCCGAGAGCCGGCCGCGGATCAAGACATTACTGGCGCAGGCGAGCACGGATGTGAGCGCCTGCGCCTGGGAGCAAGTCGGCCACATCAGCCACTCCGGCGCCGAGCTGCCCGTGCGCTACCTGGTCGCGCGCCTCGATGCCCGCCACCTCATCGCCGTGGGTCGCAACCTGCAGGGCATCGCCACGCTGCAGCAGCGGCTGGTGGATGCGCAGCAATCACTGGAGCGTGACTATTGGCGCCTGCGCCAACTGGAGACACGCTATCGGCTGCTGTTCCGCTCCGCCAGCGACGCCATCCTGATCATGGATCCGGACACGGGTAAGGTGGTCGAAGCCAATCCGGCGGCCTCGTTACTGCTGGCCGCGGACTCGCGCCGCCTGGTGGGACGGGCATTCCCCGAGGGCTTCGACGAGGAGGGCACGCGCGCGATCCAATCGCTGGTCGCGGGTATCCGCGCCGCCGGGCGCGCCAATGACGTGCGCGCACGCCTGCGCGCCGGCACGGAGTTCCAGGTCAGCGGTGCGCCGGTGCGCCAGGAGAGCGCATCCTTGATCCTTGTGCGCCTGTCGCCGGTGGACACCGAAGGCGAGCGCCAGCACGCACCGCAGCCACGCTCGCGCCTGAGCCGCATGGTGGAGAAGGCGCCGGACGGCATCGTGCTCACCGCCCAGGACGGACGTATCCTGAGCGCCAACAGCGCCTTTCTTGATCTGGCGCAGCTGACCACCGAAGACCAGGTGCGCGGCGAGTCTCTGGACCGCTGGCTCGGGCGCCCCGGCGTCGACCTGAACGTGCTCATCGCCAACCTGCGCCAGCACGGCGCGGTGCGGCTGTTCGCGACGCAGATCCGCTCCGAGCTCGGCGCCAGCAGCGAGGTGGAAATCTCCGCCGTATCCATCCACAACGGCGATCAGCCGAGCTTCGGCTTCATCATCCGCAACGTCGACCGGCGCGTGTCCGCAGAAGGCGGCGGCGAGCGCGCGCTGCCGAGCTCCATCGAGCACCTGACAGAGCTCGTCGGCCGCGTGCCACTGAAAGAGGTCGTGCGCGAATCCACGGACATGATCGAGCGCCTGTGCATCGAGGCGGCGCTGGAGCTCACCGGTGACAACCGCGCCAGCGCCGCCGAGCTCCTGGGCCTGAGCCGCCAGAGCCTGTACGTGAAGCTGCGACGCTACGGCCTCAGCGAACCCGGGCAGGAGGCGGATTAGCGCGTCGCCCCCGGCGCGCTGGCAGCCACCCGACTCACGTGTCATCCGCCCGGCGCCCCGCCGGCAACCGCGGTCGGGTCCTGCGGTCCGGCGACGACCGCCGATGGCTGCTGACCGCCGTCGCCAACGCCCGGCGGGATGCTTCGGCGCCGACGCTCCGCGCCTGACCCGGCTGACGTCAACCAGTCTTGACGCCGGTCAGCCGAGTCGCAGGCTGCGGCCAACGGCCCAAGCCTTCGGGCTAGACTCCCGATTCAGTTCGCGCGCCGCCGGTGCCGGGTAGACCCACCCGCGCACCGTGCTCAAGCCGCCTGCGTCCACCGAATCGAGCACTGCGCATGACAGAAACGGCCACCGAGCAAGCCCTCCCCGCCCGTCCCCAGCCCAAGGCGATGCTGGAGGTGCTGCATCCCATCACCTGGTTCCCGCCCATGTGGGCCTTCACCTGCGGCGTGGTGTCATCCGGGGTGGACGTGCTGGCGCACTGGGGCCTGCTCATCGCCGGCATCATCCTCACCGGCCCGTTGGTATGCGCCACCAGCCAGGTGGTGAACGACTGGTACGACCGCGACGTGGACGCCATCAACGAGCCGAACCGGCCCATCCCCTCCGGCCGGCTGCCGGGTCTCTGGGGCTACAAGATGGCGGTGGCGGGCACGGTACTGTCGCTCATGGTTGGCGCGGCGCTGGGCCTGTGGGTCTTTCTGGCCACCGTGGTGGGGCTCATCTTCGCCTGGATCTACTCGGCGCCGCCGCTGCGACTGAAGAACAACGGCTGGCTCGGCAACGCCGCCGTCGGCTTCTCCTACGAGACCCTGGCCTGGATCACCGGTGCCGCGGTGATGCTCGGCGGCGCCATGCCGGACGAGCGCATCCTCTGGCTGGCCCTGCTCTACGGCCTGGGCGCCCACGGCATCATGACCCTGAACGACTTCAAGGCCATCGAGGGCGACCGCCAGCTGGGTATCCGCACCCTCCCCGTGCAGCTCGGCGTGAAGGCCGCAGCCTGGGTCGCCTGCGTGGTGATGATGACGCCGCAGTTCATCGTTGTCGGATTCCTGTTCGCCTGGGTCCAGCCGGTGCACGGCGCCGCCGTGGCCGGGCTGGTGATGGTGCAGGGCGTGCTGATGCTGCGCTTTCTCGAGAACCCGCTGCAACGCGCCACCTGGCTCAGCGGGCTCGGCGTCGCGGTCTACGTCACCGGCATGATGATCAGCGCCTTCGCCGTGCGGGCGGCGATTGCCGGCAATACACCTTTGTGAGTGACGGCGCGCGAGGGCTGCACCCGCCTCGATACGCGTCCCTCGATGCCTGTCACGCTCCCCCGGAGAATACGATGAGCGATACCACCGAATTCGATGTTGTGATCGTCGGCGGCGGCCCCGCCGGCGCCACCGCGGCGACCGACCTGGCCCGGCGCGGGCGCCGGGTGCTGCTGTTGGACCGCCCGGGCCGCATCAAGCCCTGCGGCGGCGCCATCCCACCCAAGGCCATCGAGGAATTCGATATCCCCGACGCGCAGCTGGTCGCCAAGATCCGCTCGGCACGCATGGTGGCGCCCAGTGACCGGCATGTGGATATGCCCATCGACGGGGGCTTCGTCGGCATGGTGGACCGGGAGCCCTTCGATGAATGGCTGCGCGCGCGTGCCGCGGCCGCCGGCGCCGAGCGGCGCAACGGCACGTTCACCAAGCTCACCCGGGATGCCGACGACGTGGCGCACATCCACTACCGCCCCGCGGAAGCCACCGATCGCACGGCCGAGGTCAAGGTCAGGGCGAAGGCCGTCATCGGCGCCGACGGCGCCATGTCTTCTGTGGCCAAGCAGTGTATCCCGGGCGCCAAAGAGCTGCCGCATGTGGCGGCCTACCACGAAATCGTGCGCTCGCCGGCGCCGACGTCCGGCACGGGGCTGCATGACTTCGAGCCCAGCCGCTGCGACGTCTACTACCAGGGCAAGCTCTCACCGGACTTTTACGCCTGGATCTTCCCCCACGGCGGGACCACCAGCATCGGCGTCGGCACCGAGCTCAAGGGTTTCTCGCTGCACGATGCGGTGGATCAGCTGCGCCGGGAGACCGGCCTCGACCAGTGCGAGACCCTTCGCCGCGAAGGTGCGCCGATCCCGCTGCACCCGCTGCCCAAGTGGGATAACGGCCGCGATGTGGTCCTGGCGGGGGATGCCGCCGGCGTGGTGGCGCCCGCCTCGGGCGAGGGGATCTACTACGCGCTGGTGGGCGGCCGGCTCGCCGCCGACGCGGTGGAGGAACTGCTGGTCACGGGTCAGGCCAAGGCGCTGGCCACGGCCCGTCGGCGCTTCATGAAGCAGCACGGACGGGTGTTCTGGATACTCGGGCTCATGCAGCGCTTCTGGTACAAAAACGACAAGCGCCGCGAGCGCTTCGTCAGCCTCTGCGACGACCCCGACATCCAGCATCTCACCTGGCAGGCCTATATGCACAAGCGGCTGGTGAAGGCCAAGCCGGCGGCGCACGTGCGCATCTTCTTCAAAGATATGGCACACCTGCTGGGCGTGGTGTCGCCCTGGCGCAAAAAGGCCGGGCCGACCGACGGCCAGGGCGCGCAATTGCCGTCGCCCTAACCGCGGCGGACAAGCTTGAACGACGTGCCCGGCATGGAGCCCGGCACGTCCCGCTGGACGGCTCAGCTGGGTGCTCTATTTCTCCCGGGTGTCGATCTTGAGCGGTAAATAAGCGAAGCAGGTCCGACTCCAGCTGGTGAAGAGCAGGACCAGCGCCACGGCGACCAGCAGCATCTGCGGGCCCAGGCCAGACACAAAAAAGCTCAGGATCATGACCACCGCGGCGGCGATGAGCCGGATGGTGCTGTCTTGCTGACCGACGTTTTTCGGCAGGGCCATAGGAATTGCTCCGTGATGGATGAAGGGAAGAGCGACAGCGCGCAGACCGGCGCGCTGCGACGTGGCGAATTCTACAGGCCCGAGCCAGCGTCGGTGGCATGGACGCCGCTGCGGCTCGACGCCGTGGCAGCGGCGCCGGGTGCCACCGCAACATCCGCCGCCGCCGGGGGTGTCGACGCGAAGCGCTGCGGATTCGCGTTTGATCACCCGCCGGGTTGCCATAGCATGACTGCAGTCGCCAGGGTATCGCGAGTATGACGATCCAGGGTGCGCCGGCCCATAACCTGAACGTTTTTCGCAGCACCAGGAGAGCCCCGACATGAAGCGCGTGATGAACTGGATCGTCCGCCTGCCCTTCGCGGACGCCGGCACCGAGCAATTGCCGCTGCCGAGGCTGTTCAGGCTGTCGCTGTTCCAGGTGTCCGTGGGGATGGCCATGGTGCTGCTCTACGGCACCCTGAACCGCGTCATGGTGGTGGAGCTCGGCGTCTCCGCCTGGCTGGTGTCGCTGATGGTGGCGCTGCCGCTGGTGGCCGCCCCCTTCCGCGCCCTCATCGGCCACCGCTCGGACTATCACCACTCCGCCTTCGGCTGGCGGCGCGTGCCCTATATCGCGCTCGGGAGCATGCTCCAGTACGCCGGCTTCGCCATCATGCCCTATAGCATCCTGATCCTCTCCGACGACGCCAATCAGCTCATGTTCGTCGGTCAGTTCTTCGCCGCGGTTTCCTTCCTGCTGGTGGGCGCCGGCCTGCATACGGTCCAGACCGCCGGGCTGGCGCTGGCGACGGACCTGGCGCCGAAGGAGAAGCGCCCCCGCGTCGTCGCCCTGCTCTATGCGACCCTCCTGCTCGGCATGGGCGCCAGCGCGCTGCTCTTCGGCCATCTGCTCGAGGACTTCTCACACAAGCGACTGGTCGAGGTGGTGCATGCGGCGGCGCTGGCAACCCTGGTGCTGAACCTCATCGCCGCCTGGAAGCAGGAGTCCATCGACCTCAAGCGTGCGGTGGCACAGATCCCCCGGCCGCCGTTCAAGGAGACCTGGCAGGCATTCCTCAAGGGCGGGCGCTCGGCGGGCCTGCTCATCGCCGTCGGCCTCGGCACGGCCGGCTTCAGCATGCAGGAGATCCTGTTGGAGCCCTACGGCGCGCAGGTGCTCGGGCTCACGGTGAGCCAGACGACGTCCCTCACGGCCATCCTCGCCGGCGGCACCTTCATCGCGTTCGTGCTCGCCGGCTATGCCCTGAGCCGCGGCGGTGATGCTTACCAGCTCGCAGCCATCGGCACCGTCGTCGGCATCGGCGGCTTCCTGCTGGTGATCGCCGCGGCCACGGTGGAGTCCCCGCTGGTGTTTCGTATTGGCACCGGATGCATCGGCTTCGGTAATGGCCTGCTCGGTGTGGGCACGCTGACCGCCGCCATGGCTTTGGCCGAGCGCGGCCATGCCGGGCTCGCACTCGGCGCCTGGGGTGCGGTGCAGGCGACATCCCAGGGCGTGGCCATCGCCCTGGGCGGCGCGTTGCGGGATATCACCACAGGACTTGCGGTGGACGGCGTCCTGGGACCGAGCCTGACGGAGGCCTCCGTCGGCTACCGCTTTGTCTACATCATCGAAGTGGTGCTGCTCTTCGCCGCCCTGGCGGTACTGGTGCCGCTGGTGCTTCGCGCCCGCCGCGATCAGCGGCACACCCGCCCCGCCGAGGCACAGTTCGGATTGGACCAGATGCCCTAGCTCCGGGCATCAACGGGCCGAGCCCGCCCCTGACGTGCAACCGCCGGGCAACCGCCGGGCGCCGTCGCGGCGCCGCCCCCGATGACCGCTGGTTGGCAGCCCACGGCGGACAGGATCTCCGAGCGCGCGGTTTCGGTGCTCACAAGGGCTGTGGCCGGGGCGCTGGCGTGCAACGGTGCCGGGGGCAAGAGCGACAGGCCGGTGCGGCCCGCGGGTATCGGCCCGGTGATGGCGTGGGCGTCACCCCCGGGGCATTGGGAGCAGCGCCCGGTCAGCACCGGGCCTTGTGCGACGCATCAGCGGTGATGCGCCGCCGGCGACCTATGGTTCTGGTCCGATGGACCTCCGTCAGGTCGCGGCGGGGTCGACCCCTTAAGGAGTCGTGAGGGCTCGCTGCCTATTGCGCTGGAGCGGCCGGCGCCTCGACGGCCGGCGGCGCCTTGGCAACCTGCACACTGTCCTTGAAGCCGTAGCCCGGCAGGGCAAGGGCATAGGTGTGGATCATCCACATCTGCACGAACAGGATGAAGAAGAACGGGACCATCCAAGTGGCGGGATTGATCACGGTCCAGATCTTCCAGTCTTCTTCTGGATGATCAGGCTCGGCGATTTTGGGGTCGGCCAGCAAATACGGGACTTTCATCGGGATCTCCTCGTTACGAAACCTGAGCGCACTGAGTGCGTTGGGTGGTTTGAGTCAGCGTCAGGCTGATTCAGAACGGTTGCTCGGAATCGGCGCTCAGAACCAGGGCTGATAGACCCAGGTCACCACATGCACGACGGTCGCGATCATGACCCAGCTCCACACGCCATGCTTCCAGTGCTCGTGGAATTCCTTCGCTTGCTCGTCGGTGAGGCCCGACAGGTTCTTGGATTCGGCCATCGAAATAACCTCCGGTGAGGGATTTGATTCGAGTGCCGCCCGGCGGATCCGAACGGGACACTCCGATGCGCGGACGGCGCCTGCGCTCACTGGGGATGCCGGGCATCCAGGGCGCTACATGCCATCCACGAGTGTTAGTGTAACCTGACAGTTCTATGTGTCAAGGTCAATTTACAGAAAATTTTTACGGTTGGCTTGCCAGCCGGGCATCGCGCTCATCAGGACGGGCGCGAGGCGGCGCTGAGGAAGTACCGCGGCGGGTGTGGCTCGCGGGCGTGCGGCGCCGCTCGAGCGGGGGCGGCCGCGGAGAGCTTCAAAGATGCGGGCACAGGAATGCCGCCCGCTGCGCGGGTGACGGTCGAGCAGTTGGATAACGTCCGAGACCGATCACGTGAGGCATGGCGACAGGGGCGTGGCTAGTATCGCGGCGGACCGGCGGTGGGGCGCGGAAACGCGCGCGCCGTGGCAGGGCTTGAGCACCTTTCCCTGCAGTGCCGCCCCCGACAGATCCGCACCAGGCCAATGACGGGACCAGCACGGGCACGACAACGAACGGCCGCGAGCTCCGCCGCTGCAGCAGGCGCGCTCAAGGGCCGCCGCCGGAACGGTCTCCGCGGCGAACAGCGCCGGCTACCAGCCGGCGGTGCCAGCTGGTCGGCCGGAACGACAGAGTTTCGGCGTCAGAGGACCAGCGGACCCTTGAGGTCCACGGTGGGGATGGGATTCTCGCGCAGGCCCTCGGCGGCGAGGATGCGGTTGGCGGCGATGCGCCCGGTCATGGTGGCGGCTTCCATGAGGTTGGCGGGAACTTCCAGACGCACGAAGTCGCCGGCCAGGAAGAGGTTGGGCACATCCGTGTCGATGCCGGGGCGGCCCTGGTAGTCGCCGGGCGCCCAGCGCGGGAAGTTCTGCTGCATGGCGTAGACGTCGTAGAGCACCTTCGCGCCCTTGAGCTGGGGAATCAGCTCGTCCAGCTCGGCGCGCATGATGCGCTTGATCTCCGCCTCCTCGACGACGTGCTCCGGCGCTACGGCATAGGCGTGCAACTCCAGCACCGAGCCCCGGTGGCGCCGCGCCCAATCCTCGTAGGCGGGCTGCATCTGCGAGTAGATGGCAATGCTGTCGGTGTAGCGCCAGCCGCTGACGGTGTAGAAGGGTACGGCCATGGGGGGGCACTCGCGGTCCAGCCACAGGCGCCAGACGATGTAAGGATCGGCGACACCCAGGTCGGCGACGCTGCGCACGAAATCATGCTGCGGCAGCGCCGAGCGCGAGACGATACCTTTTAGCCCCGGTACATCACAGGCGAGCACGAAGTAGTCCGCCTCGATCTCCGGCGTCTTCTGCGTCGCCCGCGGGCTGAAGGTGACGCGCTCGCCGGCATCGGCGACGGCATCCAGCGCCACCAGCGGCACCACCGTGGGTCCGGCGGTGGGCCTGCCCTCGGCGTCATACTTGGCGCCGTGACAGGGACAGGCAAAGCCGCCGGTGGCGGCGTCCAGACCCACCGGGCAGCCCATGTGGGTGCAGCGCCCGGACAGTGCCCGGTAGCTGCCGTCTCCCTCGCGGCGGGCGTAGTAGAGGTTGGCGCCCTGCCAGAACGGCGTCCAGTCGAAGCCGATGTCTGCCGCCGGCACCGTGTGCGGCCCGTCCAGGATATCGCCCGGGCGCTTCATCACGAGCTTCGTCACACCGCCCTCGCCCGCCACCAGCCGGTCCGCCTCGACGCCCGTGATCACCCGGCCGCCCAGCTGGTTCAGCCGTTGGGTCATGGGGGTGATGACCGAGGTCATCGCATCGTCGATGGTCTGGTCGTAGCCCATGCCGTCGGGGTTGCCGAGGAAGAAGAAGTGGAAGAACTTCATGCCCTCGGCGGCGGAGTACTGATTGAACTGGTTGAAGGACGTGTGCGCGAAGGGCTCGATGATGGTGTCCACCATCGGCTGGTTGACGCGCTCGCAGAAGGTCTTGAAATCGATGTCGTCGAAGTTCGCGAAGGTGCGCTCGGGGTCGTAGCGCATCAACTCGTAGAGCTTGCCGAAGGGGTTGTTGAAGTCGAGGATCGAGACGGACTTGGCCTGATTCACCACCGCGAACAAGTTGAACGGGAACACCGTGGTGGTGTTGGTGAAGCTCTCGGTCCCTTTGGCGGGGTCTTTGAAGATGACGGGGTAGTCCAGCACGGGCTTGAAGTTGCCGCGCAGGCCCATCTCGTCGAGCAGCCCGTTCAGGTTGTAGTACTGGTTGAAGAAACCATGAAAGCCATGCTCCATGGCCATGGTTTCGCCGTTGACGTCCACATTCCAGCCGGTGAGGCGCCCGCCCAGATTGTCCGCGCGCTCCACCAGGGTAACCTCGAAGCCGCGCTTCAGCAGTTCGTAGGCGGCGGCCATACCGGCGAGTCCACCGCCCACCACGACCACGCGCTTGTTGTCCACCGGCGCCATCGGCAGGTCGGCGTTGTTCTCGGTGGCGAAGGGCAGCACACTGCGCCGGGGCTGGATGGCATACAGACCGGCAGCCCCCAGGGCGGTGCCGGCGGCGGCGGCGATGCCTGCATTGCGGATGAAGCGACGACGTTGCATGGGCATGGATTTCCTGACGACGACGGGCGGCGCTGGCGAACGGCGCGCAACGAACGGGAATCGGAGGCCGCGACCAGCGCAGGCCGCAGCGTCCGCTGACAAACCGGCAGTCTAAGCCGGCGCCCCGCCGCCGCGCGCTGACGGCCATCAACGTCCGCGCCACAGGGTGGCGACGGCGCAGCTCATGCCGCCAGACCCTTGACCAGTCGCAGGCGAGCACGCAAAGCGGCGCCGGGATCGCACGCGTCGCGACTGGTGGGCGCCATGTCCATGCTAGGCTTGGGCGATCCGCGCATCCGGCTGCAGCCACAGATACGCGCCGGTGGTAACGGGCCAGACGCCGCCCCAGCCCTGTCAACGGAGCCTCAGCATGGCCAAAGCAATGCCCAACGCCTTCGATGCAGACTATCTACTGGTGGGCGGGGGGCTGCAGAATGGACTCATCCTGCTGGCCTTGGCCGTTCGCAAGCCGGATGCCTCGGTGCTACTGCTGGAGCAGTCAGCGGCCATCGGCGGCAATCACATCTGGTCCTTCCAGGCGCTGGATCTGCCCGCCGGCGCGCTGGATTGGGCACGCCCCATCATCGAGCACGAGTGGCCCGGTTATCAGCTCTATTTCGATGACTCTGCGCGCTGGGTGCAGGGGGCCTATCGCTCCCTGAGCTCCGAGCATCTGCACCGGCTGGTCATGCGTGCGGCCGCACGCGCGCAGCGTATCGAGGTGCGGCTCGGCACTGCGGTGGCGGCGGTGGACGGCCACAGCGTGCAGCTCGCCGATGGTACGCACCTGCGCGGGCGGGTCGTGGTGGATGCCCGCGGTCCGGAGGCGGCTCGCGCCATGGGCAGTGGGCGCTTCAGCGGCGGCTATCAAAAGTTCGTCGGCCTGGAGTGCCAGCTCGCGACACCGACGGACCTCGCCGCGCCCATTTTGATGGACACCCGCTGCGTGCAGCACGACGGCTTTCGGTTCCACTACGTCCTGCCCTTCGCGCCGGACCGGGTGCTGATCGAGGATACCTACTTTGCCAACACCCCGGACTTGGATGTGGACGCCCTGAGCCGGACCATCGTCGCCGAGGCGCCGCGGCTTGGCCTGGAGGTCGCCGAGGTGCTGCGCACCGAGGTGGGCGTGCTACCCATGCCCGCCTGGAGCCATTTCCGGGCGACGGACACGAGCCCCATCACCGGTGGCTATGCCGGCGGCTGGTTCAATCCGGGCACCGGCTATTCACTGGCCGCCGCCGCGCAGCTCGCCGAGCACCTATCGGCGGTGCCCATCGCCGACACCTTCGGGCCACAATGGCGGCACCTCACTCGGCGTATGCGCGTCCAGTCGCAGTTCCTGGCCTTCCTGAACCTGCTGATGTTCGGCTTCTTCCACGGCCCCAAGCGCCAGCGGCTGATGGAGCGCTTCTACATGGTCTCAGACCCGGTGATCCACCGCTTCTTCGCCATGCGCAACAACCCCATCGACATGTGGCGCATCATGTATGTGGGGGCACCATGGACGCCCAAGGGCTGGGCGAAGCGGCCACAACGACCGGCAGGGGCCTGAGCCCGAGCGATACCACTCGGCGCTCACAACGGGGAGCGATGACCTCGGTATCCGCGCCGCTTTGGCTGGCGGTCACGTCGCAGGAATCAATGGTGCAGCCGACTTGAACGTCGGTTGCGTGAAGCATGGACAGCGCTCCGAGCGGTGACGGCCGTCACCGCAACATCCCTGTTACCTAAGTCCTTGCGGCCTGCGGTGGAGCACTCGGCCACCATCGTTACCGCAGGCCCTACCGGGCGCGTCGTGCCGTATCGGCGCCGCGTTGCGCGGGCCGGCTGAACGCGACCGGTGCGCGGGTCGCGGATCTTACTGGATCTGCACCTGCGCGACTTGCTGCTCAGGCGCCGGCTGCACGACCGCGGCGGTCTCAGCGGCCCGGACGCTGTCTTTGAAGCCATAGCCCGGCAGGCCGAGCGCATACCAGTGGATCATCCACATCTGGATGAAGAGGATGGCGAAGAAGGGCACCATCCAGGTCGCAGGGTTGATCACGGTCCAGATCTTCCAGTCTTCTTCGGGATGATCAGGCTCGGCGATGGAGGGATCAGCCAAGAGATAGGGAACTTTCATGGATATTCTCCTCGTCGTTCAGGGCTCAGAACCAGGGCTGATAGACCCAGGTCACCACGTGGACTACGGTCGCGATCATGACCCAGCTCCACACGCCATGCTTCCAGTGCTCATGGAATTCTTTCGCTTGCTCGTCGGTGAGGCCCGACAGGTTCTTGGATTCGGCCATCGAAATAACCTCCGAAACAGAACGTCACTATTGGCACGATACAGTGCCGCCAAGGCCCATCGGCGCTGGGCCGCCCGTCTGCCGATAAGCCCATGGGGCGGGGCGGCGGGCCGGCCGCGACGACGCGGCACAGGTGTTAGTCTAACCTGACATTCGTATGTGTCAAGACCAATTTACACTAAAAACTGAGGTTGCATGGTCAATGACTGACCAGGCGCCCCTGCGCATGCCCCTGCGCGTGCCCTAACCGGGCTTGACACCACAGGCACGCTGGCCCGCCCAGGAAAACGCGCGCGCCCCGTCCCGGGCCGGGCCGGGCCGGGCCGGGATGAATGCTGCGGGTGCGGGGTATCGAGCGCTGCGACGATGGCGACACGGGCGCCAAGGGCCTTGGCCGCCCATGCAACTCACCACTCACCAGCAGACCGCCGCAGGCTGGCGCGACAGGCTGGCTGGCGGAGCCGCTTGGGCTGTTTTCAGCGAGTGCGTGCAGGTATCGGACGGGTAGCGGTTCAGCGACCGCACGGCGCACTTCGTGAGGTGCGCCCAGCACTCGGCGTGGGGGGCGGGTAGCAGACCAGCCCCCTCAGCGACGGCAGAGGCGCCGCTCAGCGGGACTGGCCCTGATGCCCGGCGGCGCAGGCCGGGCAGGCGCGGATGACCGTCACCAGGCGTTGAACCACCATTTCGCCAAGAAGATGATGGTGACGAAGATCAACATGGCCGTGGCACCGACCTTGCCGAAGAACAGTGCATTGCCGAACATGGCGCGCCAAACGCCGGCGATGGCCTCGGCGCCGCCATCCATGGGCTGCCCTTGGCGCCCGAACGACAGACCGCCCTTGCCCTGCGCCGGATGATCCGGTGCGGGGGCCGGCGCCGGATTGGATGCGCTCTCCACCCGCGGCTCGGCGGTGATGAGCGCGTAGGGCTGAGTACGGGAGACCTTGAAGAACTCGATCTCCGACTCGGCGCCCGCCTTCTCGATGACAACGAACTCGCAGTCTGCCTCCAGATGCTTGTCTTCGGCGAACATCAGCGCGAAGGCCTCCATGTCTTCGGCCTCGCTGATGTACTCCCATCCCTTGATCTTGTCGGGCCAGGTTCGTCTTGCTGCGTATCGCATGGCTCGCTCCTCTCTCGATGGAAACCCTTGTCGCACGGAACCGGTGTCGCTGGCCCCACAAGCGCTGCGCGGTGTTTGTGATCGCGCCGCCGGTTGCACGGCGGCGGGTATCAACGTCGTTGCTTGCGCCCCGTCACTTGGGGACCCCGACGGCTGTCGTGTAGACTGGACACGACCAGGTGTCTAGAAGGATAGACACATGAACGAAGCCTACAGCAAAACAGGTTCAAGACGGCATGCCCCGGCTCAATAAACGTGTGATCATCATCGGCGCTGGCATGGGCGGTCTCGCCGCCGCCCTGAAACTGGCGCTGGCCGGTGTCGACGTCACCGTCCTGGAGGGCGGCCATCGCCCCGGCGGCAAGCTGCGCGAGCAGCATAAGGACGACAGGTCCTTCTACACCGGTCCCACGGTGCTGACCATGCCCTGGGTGTTCGAGGAGATCTTTGCAGAGGCAGGCGCCGCCTTCCGGGAGCGGGTCAAGCTGCATTGCTCGGATATCCTCGCGCGCCACGCCTGGAGTCAGGACGAGCGCCTGGATCTGTATGGCGATCACGAGCGCTCGGCTGAGGCGATCGCCGCTTTTGCCGGTCAGGCCGAGGCGGACGGGTTTCGGCGCTTCGCCGCGCACGCCAAGCGCGTCTACGAGGCGCTGGACGAGCCTTTCATCCGCTCTTCGCAACCGACGCCCATCACCATTTTCGGGCGCTTCGGCTGGAACGGCCTGAGCGAGCTCATGCGCATCAAGGCGGTGTTCACGCTCTGGCAGGCACTCGGGCAGTACTTCAAGGACCCGCGCCTGCGCCAACTGTTCGGGCGCTATGCCACCTACGTCGGTGCCTCGCCCTACCGGGCGCCGGCGACGCTGATGCTGGTCGCAGACGTCGAGAGCCGCGGCGTCTATGCCGTAGACGGCGGCATCCATCAACTGCCGGAAGCCCTGGCAGCGCTGGCCACGGAGCAGGGGGCCACCATCCGTTACGGCGCCAGGGTGGCGGAGATCCTGACGCAGAAGGGCCATGCCGGCGGCGTGCTGCTGGACGATGGCGAGCGCCTGGACGCCGACGCCGTCATCTGCAACGCCGACGCCGCCGCCCTCGGCGCCGGCCTGTTCGGCGCGCAGGCACGGGCGGCGGTACCGCCTATCCCCGCCGCCAAGCGCTCTCACTCCGTGGTGACCTGGAACCTCGTGGCGCGCCCGCAAGGCTTTCCGATGCACTATCACAACGTCTTCTTTCCGCCGGATTACAAGGCGGAGTTCAAGGCGGTCTTCGATGAGCTGCATCTGCCCCGGGATCCCACCGTCTACATTTGCGCGCAGGACCGTGGCGACCCGAATGCGGCGCCGCCCACGGATCCGGAGCGTCTGCTGCTGGTGGTGAACGCCCCCGCCCGCGGCGATACCGCGACCATTGCGGAGGCTGAGATCCGCCGCTGTGAGGGAAGCGTCATGCGCCTGCTCGAGCACTGCGGGCTGACCCTCGCCGATAGTGAAGAAGTGGCCGTGACCACACCCGCCCATTTCGAGCAGGCCTACCCGGCCTCCGGCGGTGCCGTCTTCGGACGGGTCAATCATGGCTGGTGGGGCTCCTTCGACCGCCCCGGCACCGTAACCAAGCTTCCGGGTCTCTACACCGCCGGCGGCAGCGCTCACCCCGGGCCCGGCATCCCCATGGCGTCCATTTCCGGGCGCCTGGCGGCGGACCAGGTGCTCGCCGATCTCGGCGCCGGCAGTTCGCACTGAGCCCGCCGCCCGCCAGCACCGCCTCGTCCACCCATGCCCAAGGCCCAGCGCGCCCCTTTGCCGGCGCCCCTCTCCATCACCGCCGCCGCCGACCGCGGTTGCGCAGGCGCTGGCAACCACCGGCGCCGACACCCGGCACACTGCCATGGCTGAGCACCACGTCGTCATCATTGGCGCCGGCATGGGCGGCCTCGCCGCCGCGCTGCGCCTCGCCACCCGCGGGGTGCGCGTCACCGTGCTGGAGCGCGCAACCAAGCCCGGCGGGAAGATGCGCGAGGTGGCCGTCAACGGCGCCCTGGTGGACTCGGGGCCCACCGTGGTGACCATGCGCGGGGTATTCGAGGACCTCTTCGACGCCGCCGGCGCAAATCTCTCGGATCACCTGCGTCTGCGACCTGCCGACATCCTCGCCCGCCATGCCTGGAGCGCCGACGAGCGCCTGGATCTGTACGCCGACATCGAGCGCTCGGTGGACGCTATCGGCGACTTCGCCGGCGGCCGCCAGGCCAGGCTCTTCCGGGATTTTTGCGCCCGCGCGGACGATATGTTCCAGACCCTGGAGCGCGCCTTCATCCATGAGCCGGCGCCGACGCCGCTGTCACTGGTGCTGGACTCCGGGCTGATCCCCGTCGCCCGGCTCAAGCCCTACTCGACCCTGTGGCAGGACCTCGGGCGCTTCTTCCCGGATCAGCGCCTGCGCCAGCTCTTCGGGCGCTATGCCACCTATGTCGGCTCCTCGCCCTTCCAGGCCCCACCGACGCTCGGCATCGTCGCGCATGTGGAGCTGGGCGGTGTCTGGCTGGTGGAGGGCGGTATCCACCGGCTGCCCGCCGCACTGGCGACCCTGGCAGCCGAGCGCGGCGTCGTGCTGCGCTATGGCACCGCCGTCAGCGAAGTGTTGGTGCAGCACGGGCGCGCCGCCGGCGTCCGCCTCGCCGACGGCGAAGCGATCACCGCAGATGCGGTGCTCTGTAACGCCGACAGCGCCGCCCTGGCCGCCGGTCTGTTCGGCCGCAAGTCGCGCCGCGCCGTGCGCCGGCACGGTATCAAGGCCCGGTCGCTGTCGGCGGTGACCTTCAGTATCAACGCACCCACGTCCGGTTTCCCGCTGGTGCGGCACAATGTCTTCTTCAGCCGCGACTATGCGGGGGAGTTTTCGGCCATCTTCGAGCAAGGCCGCCTCCCGGACGAGCCCACGGTCTACGTCTGTGCCCAGGACCGCGACGACGCCGGCACCGACCCCGGCGGCCCGGAGCGACTATTCTGCCTGGTGAACGCCCCGCCGCGCGGCGACATCCAACCCTTCGATGCCGGAGAAATCGAGCAATGCGAGGAGCACACCTTCAACCTCCTGGCCCGCTGCGGCCTGCAGGTGGACCTGGCGCCGGAGCGCCGGGTCATCACCACGCCCACGGAGTTCGAGCACCTGTTCCCGGCGACGGGGGGCGCCCTGTACGGGCGCACGTCCCATGGCTGGCAGGGGCCGTTCAGCCGCTCGGGGGCGCGCTCGAAGGTGCCGCGGCTGTACCTGGCGGGGGGCAGCGTGCACCCGGGGCCGGGGGTACCGATGGCGGCGATCTCCGGTCGCCTGGCGGCGGAGGCGGTGCTGGCGGACCTGAGCTCGACCTGAGCGTCCCGCCTCGCGGCTACGCCTGGTGGTATGTCGACGCCCTGAGCGACGACGGCAAGCATGGGCTGACGCTCATCGCGTTCATCGGCAGCGTCTTTTCGCCCTACTATTTCAAGGGTCGCAAGCGCGGACAGGCGGACCCGCAGGATCATGTCTCGCTCAACGTCTGCCTCTACGGCGGGGAGCGCCGCTGGACCATGACCGAGCGCCGGGCGGGCTCGCTATCGCAGACACCGTCGACGCTGACCATCGGCCCGAGCCGCCTGCACTGGGCGCCGGACCACGGCCTCATCATCGCCATCGATGAGATCGGCACACCCATCCCGCAGCGGGTGCGCGGGCGCGTGCATGTCATGCCGCACTTTATCAACGAGCAGGTGTTCACACTGGACGAGGCCGGCCGCCACCGCTGGCGCCCGGTGGCGCCGAGCGCGCGGGTGGACGTGGAGTTGCAGAAGCCGGCGCTGCGCTGGAGCGGTCATGCGTATTTCGATCGTAATTGGGGGGATGAGCCCATCGAGGACGGGTTCGTCTACTGGGACTGGTCCCGCGGCGAGCTCGGTGAGCAGGAAAGCGCCATTCTCTACAACATGAACCGCCGCCACGGCGGGCCCAAGCAGCTCGCGCTGCGCTTCTCTCCCCAGGGGGTCGACGCGTTCGAGCCGCCGCCGAACCACCGCCTGCCGCGCACCCCGATCTGGCAGGTGCCACGCGGCAGCCAGGCGGATGCCGAGCGCCCGCCCAAGGTGTCCAAGACGCTGGAAGACACGCCCTTTTACTCGCGCTCGGTCATCGCCACCCACTTGCTCGGGCGATCCATCACCGCGGTGCACGAGAGCTTGTCACTGAACCGCTTCCGCTCCCCCATCGTGCAGCACATGCTGCCCTATCGGATGCCGCGACGGCGGAAGTAACCGACAACACCGGCGGACGCCGAAGCCCATGCAAGAGGCCGCGATGGCGCTCGAAACCCTGTTTGCGGGCGCCCTGCGCTCCGGGCTCGTCATCGACCTGATCATCGCGCTGGTGCTCGCCGAGGCGCTCCTGCTCCGGTGGCTGCGGCGTCGCTTCCAACGCGGTCCGGGCCTCGCCGCCGTCTGGCCGACCCTGCTCTCGGGCGTCCTGCTGCTGCTGGTGGCCCGCGCAGCGCTCACCCAGGCCGGCTGGGCCTGGATGGCCCTGCTGCTGGCGCTGGCGGGGCTGTCGCATGTGCTCGATCTGCTGCTGCGAGCGCGCGCTTCGCGCCCACGCCGACGGCCGTGAGCCTGACAACGCTGGCTGAGGCGGTGACAGCGGGCGTCCTGTCTGCCTGATCGCAAGCAATCCGGCAAGAGCCGAAGCCCGCACCCTCGCGTGCTCAGCGCCCCTAAACCACCCGCATGCCCCGCCGCTTGAGCCGGTCCGGCTCCACGTCCAGCGCCGCCATCTCGGCACGCACCGCCTGCTCGATGCCGTCGGCATCCAGGCCGCAGACGGCCATCTGCTCATCGTGGCCGCCCTGCTCGACGC
>NZ_CAJXWY010000072.1 GCF_913062725.1 uncultured Thiohalocapsa sp. | reverse complement strand
GCCGTTCACCAGCGCGGCGGGGCCCTGATCGCACATGCCGGTGCAGGACGTAACATCCACGCTCACCCGGCCGTCGGCCCGCGGCACGCCGGGCCGCACACCCAGGGCGTCGCACAGCTGGGTCATCAGCGCCGCATTGCCCAGCATGCGGTCGGTGATGTTGTCGCTGAACAGGATGTCGAACCGCCCGCGGGGGGTGAGGTGCAAAAAGGCGTAGAAGTCCACGGCGGCGAGGATCTGGGCGCGGGTGACGCCGAGCGCTTGCACCAGCCGGTCGATGGCCGCCGCCGGCACGTGGGAAAAGGCCTGCTGCTGGGCAATCAAATGTTGCAAGACGCTCTCGGGGCCGCGGCCCAGGGCCGCCAGCGAGCCGCGCAGCACCCGCTCGATGCGGGCCGGGTCCACGCGTGCACCGCCCTGCGCCGCCGCCACACCCGAAGCACCGCTCATGGAACCTCCCGCACAAGGCAGACGCACGCCGCAGAACCTCAACGAATGGTCATCCGGCGCAAAACCCTAGGTTGAGTATAGTCGGGGTCTCAGGGGGCTGTGACGCTGGAAACCGTGCCAGAGTGGGCCAGTGCGCGCGCCAGCGATGCACCATCAGGCAGAGCAGCGACAACAGGGCCAGCACCGGCGTGGTGCGGGCGATGGCGAGATCGCTCCACTGACGCTGGGTCTCGACGCCAAGATTAAAGAAAACTCTATGCCACAAGAGGCATCAATGGCCACGCTAAGTAACGAAATCCAAATAGGACCCCAAGGGCGCTTGGTGGTGCCGTCTGCGTTGCGACGAGAGCTTGGGCTTCATCCCGGCGATCGGCTGTTGGTGCGCGTGAAAGACGGCGCATTGATTCTGGAGCCGCGCCAAGTAGTGGAGCGGCGCTTGAGAGAACGCTTTCGACAAGTCGATCCTCATGTCAGCCTGGCGGATGCCTTGATCACGGAGCGCCGCGCGGAAGCTGCGCGAGAAACGGTACCGGAAAGGGGCCCGGAGTGACCGCATCACCTCATGTGATCGATGCCTCCGCCTTATTGGCATATCTGCACGATGAACCGGGCGGCTCGCGAGTGAGGGATTGTCTTGACGGGGCGCTCATTACCAGTGTCAATCTTTGTGAGGTAGTACAAAAAGCCCAGCAGTTTGGGGCCGATACGACGGGCCTTGACGAGGATCTGACCGAGTTGGGAATCCGGATTGAGCCATTCAGCGTGCGGCACGCCTTGATTGCGGCTGAACTCTGGCAAATCACCCGTGTCAGTGGACTTTCGCTGGCGGACCGCGCATGCCTGGTGCTCGCGGTGGAACAGGAAGCGCCGGTACTCACGGCCGACCGGGTATGGGAAGCTCTGGACTTGCCAGTCGTTGTTGAGGTGATTCGCTAGCAGCATGACGCTGTTTGATGCTGAATCTTGGCGACACATGCTCATTGCAAATCATGTGCTGTAGCATGTGGATGACGCCAAGGCATCCAGAGAGCTGAGCCGAATTCTGTGTCCGAACGGAGTCCGAGACCATCAAAGCCATGACTGGCTCGAAGTCTGAGCGTATTCAAAAGCCACAGCCAACTGATGGCCCCAAACAATGTCAGCCGGACATTCGCCTCGCCAAAGAGATGATGGGCGGGAGTCGACCATTGCGCTGGAACGAGGCCTCAGGTCGACGATTGAGTATTTTGAACAGTTGCTGGAGAAAAAATGAAATACAAACTAAAGAAAATACTCCAATTGGTGAAAAAACAAAAGTTGAAACTCACTGAGACGCCTTTTCAGGTTTTGCATGACAGGAAGCCGTTAGAAATTGGCCGAAAACAGTCGATACCAAAAGTTGTATTTCAGACTTTCAAAACCAACTTAATAGGAAAAAGGCATTATAAAGAAATTCAGAAATTTCGATCGTTAAATCCTTCTTTAAATTTTAAATTTTTTGACGAAAGCGCTCGCAATGAATGGATGCGAGAAAATTATCAGGGTACAGCAATCTTTGAAATTTATCATAAGTTAAAATACAATCCGGGCAAAGCAGATATATGGCGTTATTGTGTGCTATATAAAAACGGAGGGTATTATTTCGATATTTCGAAAGGCTGCTCTATACCACTTCAGGATTTGCATGACCCTGAGTCTGAAGCTTTAATATCTTTTGAGAATAACGCGTTACATTACCCGCCTCCCAAAGACTCATTTAGTCTTTTATTACACCCGGAAAAGTATATATTGTGTTGGGGGTTTGGTTTTGTTCAAAATCATCCTATTTTAAAGTCAGTTATTGAAAGCATTGAAGATGACTATGAGCTTTATAGGTCAAAGGAGTTTGTTGTCCCTAAAGACGGAATTTTAATGTTTACAGCCACTGGTCGTTTTACTAAAATAGTTAGATCGGAACTATCCAAGAATCCCGCCATGAATATGAAGCAAGCCGGCATCGATTTTAATGGGAATGGTATCTTTTTTATGAAAGGCTCCGAGGCGCGCTATTTATTGTCTCCTGCCTACGCAGAGTTTCGAAATTCAATTATTGTAGAGTGAAAAATTGAACTCTGCAATTCTTTTACTTATCTTTAACTCGACTTTGGCCATTTTCGCCGAGCGTGCTGGTGCCCGGAGGGTGGCCCCTGCGAGGGCAGTCGACGGCTGAGCGCTTGCTCGATCAGCTTGCCGCGACGGCCTAAAGGGCCGAAAAGTGCCAAAGCCGAGATTTTTATTCAACAGATAGAACCCCAGATGTCCACCGGCGCAATGCCTAGCCCGTCGCTGGCGCGCCGCGGACGCCATCCCCACCTTGCGGGGATGAGCCAGCTCAGCCTCTTCGACGACGAGCCCGCGCAGCCGGCGGCAACCACCGCCGGCGCGCCCCCTGGAGCGCCGACGGTGACGCCCGCCCCGCCGTCGTCCGAGCTCGCGGTGCTGGCGCGGGGACTGCCATCGGGGCTGCGGCTCGGTACCTCCAGCTGGTCGTTTCCCGGCTGGGCAGGGCTGGTCTACGGCGGGCCCGCCCCCACGGCCGTGCTTTCCCGTGACGGCCTGCGGGCCTATGCCCGTCACCCGCTGCTCACCACCGTGGGCGTGGACAGCGGCTTCTACGCCCCGTTGGACGCCGACCGTCTGGCCCGCTGGGCGGCGCAGGTGCCGGTGGACTTTCGCTTCCTGGTGAAGGCCCCGGCGGCGGTCACCCAGCGCCATCAGCGCGGGGGCGACGGCCGATGGCGGCACAATCCGGAGTTCCTGAGCCCGGACATCGCGCTGCGCCAGGCCGTGGAGCCCTATCGGCGGGGCCTCGGCGAGCGCGCCGGGGTGCTGCTGTTGCAGTTCCCGCCCCAGGGCGGTCGCACGCATCCGCGCCGCTTCGCCGAGGACCTCTACCGCTTCCTGAAGCGGTTACCCCCGGGCCCCGTCTACGCGGTGGAGGTCCGCGATGCCCACCTGCTCACGGCGGACTTCGCCGCCGCCCTGCACCACGGCGGCGCGGTGCCATCCCTGGCCGCCCATCCGCGCCTGCCCCCGCTCTCGGCGCAGGCGTCGCTGTTGCAGGACGCCGCCCAGGGCCCGCTGGTGCTCCGTTGGCTGCTGCGCCGCAACCGTGGCTACGAAGAAGCCCGCGAGCGCTACGGCCCCTTCAGCCAGCTCGCCGAGCCGGATCCGGACACCCGCGCCGCCATTCGCGCCCTGGCCGCCGCGGCGCTGGCCCGCGGTCGGGAGGTTTTCATCATCGTCAACAACAAGGCCGAGGGCTCGTCGCCGTTGAGCATCGCGGCGCTGGCGCGCACGCTGACGGATGTCCACCCGGCATAGCTAGTCTTGTGCGCTCGCGACATTGGTGCTTTGTGCGACGGCGGATGGGGGCGCCTGCGACGGGGATACGCTGGGGCAGCCTGGCGCTGGCGCGTGTCAACCGCGTCTCCTTGTTCTGCGCCCCCAGCCGCACGATGCGCGTCTGCCCGGTCGTCGGCTCGGGGCAGCTCCGGGCGCCGATATGCCTGGCTACGCCTTGGCGCCTCAACTAACCTAGGCGGCTGCCGCTTGAGAGCAGCTTGACATATAGACCCTGTGACTATTAACGTCCAAAGAGTCATCGATAGATTTCATGAGTTTTCCCTGCCCGTCGCCTTGGTCGCGCGCAGCTTCGCTCCTCCGAAGGCCAAGGCGCTGACACAGATCGGACTACTCGGCATCGTCGCGTCGGCTTTGAACGCCGCGGGCTACCTGGCCCTCATGCCACTAATCGGCTTTGCTACCCAGGACAGCACAGCGCTCGCCCTCGGGCCTTGGTCCATCCCGGCCAACGATACCCTGCTGTGGCTGTTGATCGGTGTCATCGTGGTACTTATGGTCGCTGCATTGCAGCTCGACTATCTGAGATACCAACTCGCATTGCGGCTCGTGCGCGGCACCGCGAGCGCCGCCGCAGTGCGGGGACTGGAAACGATTAGAGGCCTACGACACCGCAAGCTTCGGCGTCTGGCAGCACACGATGTTTTGGGCCCGGTGGCCTTTGCCTGTGGCATCCTGATGCGGCAGTTGGCCACCGCGCTCTCCGACCTCCTGGAGTTGCTGGTCTTTCTCAGCGTGCTATTGTGGCTGAGTCCGGCATTTACAGCACTTTTCCTAGTCGGCGCAGTGCTCGCCGCCCTGCTCTACGCCCGCTCACTCGGCTCGGTGACCGGGGCGATCCGTAACTCCCAAGCCCTGGCCTCCCGCGCCCGCGAGGAGATCAACGCGCTAGCCGCGGATCTCGACGCCGATCAGCCGGACTCCGATCGAACAATCCGCATAAATGATCGGGTGCGGGCCATGCTAAGGACAGGCCCGGTTGCTGACTCGATGGAAAACAAGCTGCATATCCGCCGCGAAATGAAGCGTGGCCCGATGCTCGTCGAGTACCTGTTTCCAGTCGCGCTCGTCGTTTTCCCCCTCCTGATGCTGATCGCCGCAGATCCGGATACTAGACTCAGCACGCTATTGGCGCCAACCGTCACCTATCTCCTTCTGCTACGCAAGGCGATAGGGCTACTTCAGCGACTCGCGGACCAGTTCATGCTCATTGGTCGCATCCATCCACTCCTGCAATGTTATGCGGACCTGCAGCAGAGCTCATCGACGCCCCGCTGCCCCTTCGCCAGGAAGTCAGGGACTACCGCAGAAGATACGACGGATGCACCCTGAAATCGCTTATTCTCACAGGCATCCGGATGTGGCATCCCCCGCCCCGCGCCACGCGCTTGACGTTCGAAGGTAGACGCCATTGTTGATCAGCCATCGCTATCGATTCATCTTCATGAAGACCGCAAAGACTGCCGGTACTTCGGTGGAGTGCTATTTCGAGCCATATTGCATGGCACCCGATGATGCCAAGGCCGCGTTTGAGCGGGATAGCAAGCGCGCCTACATCTCGAAGCACGGTATCATCGGCGCTCGCGCCAGTCGCGGGCGCGAGCGAAGTGGATGGGTGGCGCACATGCCGGCGACTAAGATTCGTGAGCGCCTCGGCGAAGACGTCTGGACCAACTACTTTCGATTCGCGACGATCCGCAACCCTTATGATATCGCCGTTTCCGCCTACTTCTTCCAGAAGTACCGCCGACGAGCGCCCGTCGCCGATCCGGCCACCGAGCGCGTGGCATTCGAAGCCTGGCTCGCTGGCGACAAGCCGCCCGATAATCGCAACAAATTCATGATTGGACAGCAATACTGTCTCTCTGATGTGATTCGCTTCGAATCTCTGCTACCCGATCTGGAACGCATCTGCTCAACACTTGGAGTCGCCTTCGAGCCTGAGCGACTCGGTAAGGAAAAATCGCAAATACGCCCCGCTTGGGCGACCATCGATATGATGTACACAGATTCCAGCCGAGCCAGTGTCGCAGAACGCTACGCACTCGAGCTCGAGCGCTTTGGCTATGGCTTCCCCGAGACCCTCGCGGGTGCCGAGACCCAATGATCTATCTCTGTTACGGTATTCAAAAGTCGGGCAGCACCCTAGCCTTTGAGCTGACCCGGGCATTGCTGCAATCCCTTGGGCAACCGCAGGAGCGATTGCAGATCCCGTTGATCGGGGACGACAGGAAGGTCAACTTCCTGTCGAGTCGCAAAATCCGTGATCTCGATCGCGACAGCGTTCAGGTCATCGAAAAAATTCTGCCATCCCCCCGAATTATCACCTTTAAGACACACGGCGCACCCCATGATGCAATCCGAGAGCTGGCCGCAGAAGGTCGGATCATGGGACAGGCAAATTTCCGTGATCCGCGTGACAATCTCCTCTCACTGCTTGACGCGGGTCAGCGTGCACGCCAACGCGGTCGGGGCGCCTTCCAGAATATCCAGAGCTGGCAAGCGGCATTTGATAGTCACAGAGCGCAGCTTGCCCGCTTTGAAGAATGGATGCGCCTGCCTGGCTTCATTGGCACCCACTATGAAGAGGTTGCGTTCCGCAGCGAGAGCTTCTTGCGCCGAGTCGCAACGCAACTGCAGCTTTCGCTACCAGACGATCTGGACTTGACCCAGCTCGCCGAACAGGTCAAAGCGACTGCCTTTACGCAGTACAACAAAGCCATCAGGCGTCGCCATCGCGACGAGCTCACGATCAACCAAACCCTATTTCTGCTTCAGCGCTTTGGTTCGCACATCGAGCAATACATGGCTGAAGATCTGGACGCCGTCGACCATGCGCTACTCCACGCATCGCGTCAGCTCCCGCCGATGGCATTGGATATCCTGCAGGAATTCGTAGGACAGGGCCCCCCACTGTCGCCTGCCAAAAACAAACGGATGCCCGCTATTTCGACGCGCATGACGGATTTTTTTGCACGCAATCTGCTGGTCCACACGCATCTGGAGAAGACGGCGGGCTCAACGCTTGTGCACTTGCTGAAGGGCATCTTGAATCCGCAACTCGTGATCGATCTGCGCAAGCAGGATGCCGAACGGCCAGGCGAACTTGCGCCGGCCAAGCGCGAGCTGATCCAACTCTTAACCGGCCATTTTCATTTCGCACAATGGGATCGGTGCTTCGACCGCCGTTGTATCTACCTGGCGGCGGTGCGCGAGCCCTTCGAGCGCTTCCGGAGCTTTCACGCCTTCGTTAGCACGCGACCGGGCCACCCTGCTTACCGACTGATCGGTCAGCGCTCGCTGCGCGAGGCGGTGGAGGCAACGCTGCGGGAGCGTCACCCCTGCGCGACAGACTACCTGGCACGGTACCTCGGCGCCGCGGGCGGATGGCGCCGGTTCGCACGAGTGCGGACGCATCTGGAAAAGCGCTACGTTGCGGTCGTCCCGCATCAACAGGTCACGCGTCTCGTTGCCAGCCTGGCGAGCGCACTGGATGCGAAACAGCCAACCGGCGCCAGTCGCAATGTCGGTGCATCTCATGACGCATGCGATGACGGCCGAGAGCTGTTCATCCGGGCCAACCGATTGGACTACCAAATCTTCGATTACGTCAACGATCGATGTGAGCACTGGCTCGCGGATTTTTCCGCCCGGCTCGAGGTGATGTCGGGATGAGCCGACTATCGAGCAGAATGACTACTCGCTTGCTGAAGCTTTGGCCGGCCCGGACTCGGCGCACCTTCGTCGTGCTCGGCTGTCCGCGGGGCGGGACCAGTCTATTGGCCGGCGCGCTGAGCGCGGCGGGTGTTTATATGGGACACTACCAAACGCTGCAATACGAAGATCCCGCGTTCAAGATACCGCCGCACCAAGCGTGTGAGGCGCGCGAGCGGTTGACGCGGACTATTCTTTCGCGAAACCTGACCCGCCGTTATTGGGGATGGAAATTCCCGAACGCTATTTACTACATCGAACGGGTCCTCCCTCTGCTGATCAATCCCTGCTTCTTGTTCGTGTATCGCGACCCCCACGAGATCGCTCGCTCTTCTGCCCGTCACGATGGACGCGATTGGGCGGCGCAGGGCGAGCGTCTGCTCCAGGTTGCCATCAACCATACCGCCAAGGTTCGTCGGTTCCAGGCGTCGCTGAGCCCGCCGTATCACGTATTCCAGGTCGAGGCGATCCAGGCGGACCCCAGGGCGTTCGCCGAGCAAATGGTCCGCGTCCTGCACCCAATGTCTGCGGAGCGGGAGAGGATCATGCGCTTCGTAATGCCCGAAGGCGGCTATCACGCGCATGGGGCCGTGAGACGAGTTCGCATCGGGAATTTTGCACGAACAAGCCCACGGTCGATGCGGCAGAGGTAAATCCCGGTCTGGCAAACACAACGCAGCAAGGCCTGGCGATTACGGAGTCGCGTTAGCTCGCATCGAACCCATAGCGGCTGTAAACGGCGGCCATGCGCTCAGCGAACCGCGCCTGGGAAAATGCTCCGGCGACGCGATGGCCTCTTGCGGTCAGCTCCATACAGAGAGCATCGTCTTCGCTAATGCGCTGGATACCGGTCGCCAGTTGCTCACTGTCGTAGGGATCCACCGTCAGGCTACCCGATGAGAACAGTTCACCGAGACTGCTGTTGTTCGATGTGAGCACGGGTGTGCCAAGCAACATGGCCTCGAGCGGTGGCAGGCCGAAGCCTTCGTACAGGGAGGGCATCAGCACCGCGCGAGCCGTCTGTATCAATTCGGTCAGCATTGGCCTGGATACATGTCCCAGTCGCAGCAGTCTCGCCCCCGACTGCAAGGGATCGAAGCCGTTGCCAATATCAAGGGGCGAAACAAAGGGTATGCGCTTGATCATCTCATCGGATGCGTCGGTCACCGGGCCGACCAGGACCAACGGCATGGTCACGCCGGAATCCAGATAAGCATGAAGCAGGCGGTCGATGTTCTTGCGTGGCTCCAATACACCGGCGAACAGCAGAAAGCCTCTTTTACGCAGACCATACCGACGTGCCAGCCGCCCCGCGCCCGCCTCTGGGTTCTTGGCAGCATCAATCAGATCCTCTTCAGCGGCCTGATAGGTGTTGATGACACGCTCTGGCGCAACATCCAGCAGCTCGATGATATCGGCCCTGGACGTCTCGGAGACGGTCAGGATGCCGTCAGCCTCGCGCGCGATCTTGCGGCAAACAGATAGATACTCGCGTTTGATGTCCTTTGTGGTGTAAGGCAGCTTCAGTGGCAAGAGATCGTGCAGGGTGTAGAAGTTAACGGCACCGCGCACACGCGCGGGGATTGGCATCGTCCAGTGCATGATGTCCGGTGGCTCTGGAAGCTCCACCTGCAGCCAGCGTCCGCTGCTTTGAAAGGTCAGGCGGGCGCAAAAATGCAGGTCGCGGGCATTGAAGAGGGCGCCGGTCGGTGGGAGACGAGCCATGCGAGATGTTGGGATAATCCGCCCGGTACGGTCGATCTGCATCGCTTCGAGCCGCGCAGTGAGCGCGCTGCGAAGCGAGCGAGCCAATCGCGCCAAGCGCGCCCGTCGACGATCTTTGCGAAATGGCTTGTAGCCCGCGGTGTCCATGAGCTGGATCTCCCGCAGCAATGGGTCCTTACTCCCGACATCGTGATGCCCATACAGCACACATATCTCGTGCCCCAGTTGACGGCCGGTCTTGACCAGATTGTTTGTATAAGTCGAGATACCCGTCCCGTTTCGTAGGGCCAAATTATGTCCGTCGATACATACCCGCATACAGATTGGTCTCGTGTTATGTCGAAACGTGTCGACCTCGCCGCCGACGGTCGTCTTCCGGGTTATTGTATCAATAGTACCAACGCCAGCCGTCGGCCAACGTGTAGCCGGAAAGCCGAATGCGATGGCTATCGGTGGGGATACTGGGTAGGACCTGACGACGGCCCGGTGCGCCCGGCACTAACCCTGTGCCAGCAGAAACACTGCCACCGCCACCAGCAGTGCCAATCCGCCCGCCACGCCCACCAGCCGCAGGGCGCTGCGCAGGTGGCGGCCATCCAGGTCGGCGGGCCAGGCGGGGTCGCCCATCCAGGGCTTCGGCTGCCACGCGCCGTGGTAGCTGACGGGGCCGGCGAGGCGCACCCCGAGCGCGCCGGCGGCGGCGGCCTCGCTCCAGCCGGAGTTCGGGCTCGACAAGGCCCCATGCCAGCGCCGGGCAGCGGGCCACACCCGGCGCCAGTGCAGACCCGTCAGGGCGGCGGCGGCGGCCAGCAGCGGCACCGAGAGCCGCGCCGGCAGCCAGTGCAGCAGGTCGTCGGTGCGCGCCGCGGCCCAACCGAAGCGCCGATAGCGCTCGGTGCGATAGCCCACCATGGAGTCCAGGCTGGAGATGGCCTTGGCGATGATGATCCCGGGCAGCCCGAAGAGCGCCAGCGCCCACAGCGGCGTGAGCACGCCGTCGGTGAGATTCTCGGTGAGGCTTTCGATGGTGGCGCGCACCACCCCACCCCGGTCCAATGCGTCCGTATCCCGGCTCACCAGCCAGCGCAGCTGCGCGCGCGCCGCCGGCAGGTCATCCAGCACTGCCAGCACGCGACGCCCATGGTCCAACAAATCTCTGGTGCACAGCAGGCTGTAGGCGATGTACAGATCCCAGAGCCAGGCGAGCGCCGGATGCAGTGCGGCGAGGCTCAGGTGCACCAGCCACCAGACAGCGAGGGCTCCGAGGGTCACGACCAGCCCGTGCACCGCTCCGGCTAGCCGGTGGTTCCAGCCCCGCGCAAAGCATTGACGCTCCAGCGCGATGCTGGCGTGCCCCAGGAGGCGGATGGGATGCAGCGGATAGTTCGGATCGCCGAGCAGCGCATCCAGCAGCACCGCCGCCAGCAAGAGGGCGAATTGGGCTTCCATGAACGCTGGACCGGTCGGCGATGTCGGTTGTCGTGGGTTGGGTGACGGCGGTGTGCGGCGGCAAATGCTTGGAGGCCGAGTATAGTCCTGTCATGGGCACCGCGAACATGCAGCCGCAGCAGATCACCGTCGATGTCCTGCGGGAGAAATATGCGCGCCCCGGCGAGGCCGATGCCGAGGCGATCCGCCGCCGCGTGGCCCGGGCACTGGCGGCCGGTGAGGCCGATGCACAGACCTGGGCGGCGCGTTTTCTGGCGGTGCAGCAGCGCGGCTTCATCCCCGCCGGGCGGATCAATGCGGTGGCGGGCACCGCGCTGCGGGCCACCCAGATCAACTGCTTCGTCCAGCCCGTGGGGGACAGCATCGCCGGCGCCGAGGATGGGCGTCCGGGGATCTACCCCGCCTTGCAGCAGGCGGCCGAAACCCTGCGCCGCGGCGGCGGTGTCGGCTACGACTTCTCGGCCATCCGTCCCGCGGGCGCCTTGGTTCACAGCACCCAGTCGCGCGCCAGCGGGCCCGTGTCGTACATGCGCCTGTTCGATCGCTCCTGCGAGACCATCGAGTCAGCGGGTGCGCGGCGCGGCGCGCAGATGGGCATCCTGCGGGTGGATCACCCCGACATCCAGGCCTTCGTCGCGGCCAAGGACAAGCCCGGGGAACTGACCAACTTCAACCTGTCGGTGGCCGCCGGCGATGCCTTCATGCGGGCGGTGGCTGCCGGCGACCATATCGAGCTGGTGCATCCCGCCGAGCCCTTTGGCGACCGGCGCGGCGCCGACAGCCACCGGCGTGCCGACGGTCTCTGGGTCTACCGGCGTGTATCCGCCCGGCGGCTGTTCGCGCAGATCGCCACGCGCAGCTGGCGCCATGGCGATCCCGGCATGCTGTTCATCGACACCGTCCGCCGCGAGAACAATCTGCGCGCGCACGAAGACATCGTCGCCACCAATCCCTGCGCCGAGCAGCCGCTCCCCGCCTACGGCTGCTGCTGTCTCGGCGCCATCGATCTGACCCGCCTGGTGCAGGCGCCCTTCACGCCGGACGCGCGCTTCGACTTGACGGGCCTGGCCGCACTGGTGCCGGATGCGGTGCGCATGCTGGACCTGGTGCTGAGCCAGACGCGCTGGCCGCTGGCGCAACAGGCCCGGGAGGCGCACGCCAAGCGGCGCATCGGGCTCGGCGTGACCGGTCTGGGCGACTGCCTGATCATGCTGGGCCAGCGCTACGACAGCGCGGCCGCACGTCGCACCGCCGCCGCCATCGTCCGCTGCCTGCGCGACGCCGCCTACGCGGCCTCGGTGGCACTGGCGCAGGAGAAGGGGCCGTTTCCCCTGTTCGACGCCGAGACGCTGCTGCGCGCCCCCTTCATCCGGCGGCTGCCGACGCGGCTGCGGGCGCTGATCCGCGCCCATGGCCTGCGCAACAGCCATCTGCTCGCCATCGCGCCCACCGGCAGCATCTCGCTGGCCTTTACGGACAATGTCAGCAGCGGCATCGAGCCGGCCTACGCCTGGCGTTACGTCCGGCAACGCCGCCTCGCCGGCGATGACAGCAAAACCTACCAGCTGCAGGATCACGCCTATCGGCTGTTTCGCGCCCGCTTCGGGGCCGAGGCGCCGTTGAGCGACGCGTTCGTCTCAGCACTGCAGATCGATGCGACGGCACAGATGGCCATGCTGGCGGCGCTGACGCCGTACATCGATGCGGGAATCAGCAAAACGGTGAATCTGCGCCCTGAGACCACCCCCGCGGAGATCCGGGCGCTGTACTTCGATGCCTGGCGCGCCGGGCTCAAGTCCCTGTCCACCTTCAGAGCCGGCAGCGCGCGCACGGGCATCTTGCACACCGACACGGCCGACGCCGACCCGGCCGGCGCCGCCACCGGGCCGGTCGCCGCCTCCGGCTGCGGCCCGCATGCCCGCTGTGACTGACTGCGCGGCCAAGCCGTCACGCACGGCCGGCTGATGACCCCCGCTCGCGTGCCGACGGGCCTTGGCTCGCCGTGGCCCCGGCCGGGCCAGCCGCCGCGCGGGCGCATGCCGTTCACGCGCCCAGCACCGATCGCACCAGCCAGGCGTTGTAGGCGACGAATGCCAGCAGCAGCAGCACACCTTCGATGCGGTTGATACGGCCCTGTCCGCGCAAACCGTAGCCCATGACGAACAGCGCGGCGAACAGGGCCATCATCACCGGCCAGTCGCGGGTCAGCACTTCCGGCGCCATCGACGGCATGGGCGCGATGACACCGGCGATGCCCACCACCGCCAGCAGGTTGAACATATTGGAGCCGACCACGTTGCCGATGGCGATGTCGTGCTCGCCCTTGCGCGCCGCCACCACCGAGGCCGCCAGCTCCGGCAGCGAGGTGCCCAGCGCCACAATGGTAAGGCCGATGATCAGGTCACTGACGCCGAGCACCTCGGCGATGGTCACGGCGCCCCAGACCAGGGTTCGGGAGCTGACGATCAGCAGCACCAGGCCCAGCACCAGCCAGAAGATCGCCCGGCCCAGGGTCATGGCATGACCTTCCAGCTCGTGCACGGTTTCCGTTTCGAGCGCATCACCGTGACCACGCAGCGCCGCCATTACCGACCAGCCGATGAGCCCGAAGAAGCCCGCCAGCAACAACAGCGACTCCGTGCGCGTGAGGGCGTCGTCCCAGAGCATCAGCCCCACGCCGAGGCCGATACCGAACAGCAGCGGCAGTTCGCGGCGGATGATTTTGGAGTGCACCGCGATGGGCGCCACCAGCGCCGTGACGCCGAGCACCAGGCCGGTGTTGACGATATTGGAGCCAAGTGCGTTACCGAGGGCCAGATCGGGGTTGCCGTCCAGCGCCGCCATCGCCGAGACCACCATCTCCGGGGCCGAGGTGCCGAAGCCGACGACCACCATGCCGATCAACAGCGAGGGCATGCCCGCATGCCCGGCGGTGGCCGCCGCCCCCTCCACGAACCGGTCCGCACTCCATACCAGCAGCGCAAAGCCGCCCAAGATGGCCAATATCGCCGTCACCACACCCACCGCAACTGCCCCCGATCGCCGCTGGCTCAACAATCCGACACGGTAACCGGGAACAGCGCGCGTGGGAACCGGCGCTTGGGACTTCGCCGGCGAGCAGCCGCCGCCGTCAGGCGCCGCGCCCGCTCGCCAGGCTCAACACCTCGACCTCCACCGGCGTGATGCCGCGCCGGATAATGCCGAGCGCCTGGGCCGCGCGCCGCGAGAGATCAATGATGCGCCCCTGGATGAACGGACCACGGTCGTTCACACGCACCACAATGCTCTTGCCGGTGTGCGTGTCCGTCACACGCACGCGGCTGCCGAGGGGCAGGCTCTTGTGCGCGGCACTCATCTTGCCCTTGTCGTAAATCTGGCCGCTGGCGGTGGGATTGCCGTGCAGGCTGTCGTGATAGTAGGACGCGATACCCCGCTCGACGGCACCGGGGTGCGAGGCGACCGTGGGCGCAGCCAGCAGTAACAAAGACGCCGCGGCGGCGGCCGAGCCAAGAAGCTTGATCATGTTGGGACCCTTGCGAAGACGCCGTGCCCGCAAGCAACCGTGGCCGCCGGCAGACGGACGACGACGTCATTGCGAGACCAGCGTGATGACACCTGATCGCGCAAGTATACGGGAAAACCCGCATTAGGGAAACCCCTAAGCTCCCGGGTCCGCCAACGGCCCCCCTGCGCTCAGCGCACCACGCTGGCGATGAAGTCCGCCAGCAGATCCGCATAATCATCGATATTCGCCAGCGCATGACCGCCGCGCGGTAATTTGACGAACCGACTACGACCGCAAAGTCGCCGTGTCTCCTCCGCGTCGACGACATCATCATCCGCCGCCGCAATGATCAGTCCAGGCACTTCGCTATCGAGCCATCGATCTTCGAAGGGCAGATACGCGCTGGCATTGCTGTCGCTCCACGCGAAGGTGGCATCGACATCGAAGCGCTGCAGTGTGCCGGTCGTTCGGGCAAGGGTTTGCGACGGGTGCAGCGCTGGATTCAAGGCCACCCATGGACAGTCCAGTTGCACGCCGAAATAGCGAGCCCAAAAGCCGCCCAGGCTCGTGCCCACCAATAGGTCTGGGAATGCTGAGCGCCGCACGGTCGTATACAACGCGTTCAGGTAATCCGCCGACCGGTAATTTCCCCCGGTGTCCAGACATCGCACCTGATGCCCCAGTTCCCGCAATAGCGCCACCTTCGGACTCTGCGGCTTTGGACCACTGGCGAAGCCGTGCAGATAAAAAATATGACCCATCAGGTCTCCCTTTGCATATGCCAATTGAATAACAAGTGATGACTGCTGCACTGCTCAGGCCGTTTCGGGCTCCCACGACGTGAAACGGCCAAAAGCGCTTTACGTCGATGCGCATGGACATCGAAGCACAAAAACAGGACAAGACATGTCGCTACTGTTTCGTGTAAACTCAAGCCCATGGCCGCCGCCTACCAGACCCGCATCCAACGGCTGCGCCGCCTCGAGGCGCTACTGCCGCAACCCGGCACTGCGCCCGCCCAGTGCCTGACCGGCACGCGACTGCTCGAGATCCTCGGCGAGGTCTACGGCGACGGCTCCCCCGACGCACGTCGCCGGGCGCTGCAGCGGGATCTGATGACACTGGTCAAGGACGGGCGCATCGAGGCGGTCAACCCCGGCGGCAAGCCCCTGCGCTACCGTCGTGTCCTCGATTGCATCGACGATGATGCGCTGATCTGGGAATACACCTTACATCAGGTGCACGACCTCATCGCCGAGGCCATCCCCCAACGCCAGCTCAATCGTCTGTGGGAACGCCTGCTGCACGAGCTCGACGAGCCACTGCTCAGCCAACAACAGCTGCGCGTGGTGCCCGACAACCTGCGCCTGCGCCCGGTGGAGCTCTATCCCACGGTGCTGCAGGCGGTCATCAGCGCGCTGGCCAAGCAGCTTGCGCTCAAAGTCACGTACCGCAACGCCGAGGGAAAGCGCAGTCGCCCGATCCTGCATCCGCAGGCACTGATCCAACGTGGACCCATTCCCTATCTCATCGCACTCAAGAACAACGAAGACCAGCCTCGACTGTACGCGCTGCATCGATTCATTCGTGCCGAGGTGGATGAGTCGCGCACGGCACGTGCAGCGGAGGGCTTCGACCTCGATCAGGCCATCGCCGACGGCTTGGTGGATTTTGGCCAGGGCACGCTCATCGACCTCACCATCCGCGTGCGCGGCTACCTCACGCCCGTGCTGCTGGCCTGCCCGTTCAACGACACACAAACAACACACGACGAGCCCGAAGACTCGCCCTTCAGTCTCAGTGTCAGCGCACGCCTGCCGCAGACCGGACAACTGCTGCGCTGGCTGCTCGGCGCCGGCGACAACCTGGAGGTGGTCGCGCCCGACGAGCTACGCAACATCGTCGCCGCGCAAGCCCGGAAAATGCAAGACCTCTACACCTCCGGTACCTGAACACCCCGATCCGGCAGCCAAAGATGCTCGCTGCAACGCCACCGTCAAGGCGATGCCACATCCTGATAGGCCGCGAGCAAGCGCATGCCGAGCTGATCCGTCAAGCCAGCGCTGAAGGTGCCTGCGCGCATCGCCATACGCGGTGCTACACCCACCTGCCCGCCGCAACGCGCCGCTGCCAACTACCGGGTACGGTCCACCCAGGCACACGCCGGCGGTCATTATTGGCACACCCCGACGCGCCTTGACCGCTCGCCGGGCCTTCGTTAATCTCACCGCCGGCGATGTATCAGACGCACGCAGCGGGCGAAGGCGCTACTTGCCGCCCGTTCGCCTCCTCAGCAAAGCGCCGTTAGGCACGAGGAGACGGTCGGTTTTGTCACTTGTAGATGATCTGCTCGTGCAGGTGCGTGCTAGCTTGAGAGCTAAGGCACCCGCGGAGGCCATCGAATTGCTCCGCGCAGCCGTGAACGCAGCGCCAAAAAATATTTCGGCACGTGTTCAATTAGCGCGGCTGCTGGACCAGACCCGCCAAGCGGGTGATCTTGAGGCGGAGATCGACGCGATCCTCGACGGTCCTGTCCAAGAACAGCGGGCCGACCCGAATTCCGTCAACCAACTCCTCAAAGCAATCCACTACGCATCCTCCGAAGAAGACCGCAATCATCGTCTTCTGGCCGTACTCGCCTGGATAGATAGCTCGACTCCCCGTACCCGTCACGAGGCCACGCTACTTCGCGTCTCACATGCCGGCATTCTGTTGGGGTTGTGGCAGCGTGACGCGTTCGCGGAAACCGTGCGCGGCCTGAAGGCTGGTCATACCAATCAACCAGCAGTGCTGTGTGTCCAAGATGCCGCCGCTCGGTGGAGCGCTCCGACCTTTCCGGACCGGGCTGCACCCAAGGTGTTTGTCATCGGGCTGAGTCGCACTGGAACGTTGTCCATGCACTGGGCGCTGGCCCGCCTCGGCTACCGAAGTCAGCACTACACAAATACTCTGACGAAAGACCTTCTGAGGCTGCGGGACATGGATCTCTTCGATGCCTGCGGAGACATTTCCGTAACGGCGCGATTCGAGACTCTCTACGCGCGGTTCCCAAACGCACGCTTCATTCAGACGACACGACCGCAGGCGTCCTGGATACGTTCCGTGCAGAGACACTATCTCGTGCACTCGGGAGTGCGTATGCCGAATGAACTACTCGAGCGAGGCCGCGATCGACGTTATGGAGGTCGAGTAGGTCAGATCCACAAGCAACTGTATGCAGACCACATCACTTGGGATGCCGCCTACGATGCCCACGAGGCTCGCGTTGCATCATTCTTCAATGACAAGCCAGCGGACAAACTCCTGCGGTTTTCAGTTTTCGATGGCCACGGATGGGGCGAGCTGTGTGCCTTCCTCGACCAGCCGACACCCGACAGCGCGTTTCCCCACAAGAATATTGGACAAGCCGGGCAAGCGACGACGACATGAGCTCAAAGCGTCCGTCAATACAAGATGATGCACCGCCTTTTCTGCGATGCGCGAATACCCTCATGGAGGACGGTGAACTCGACGCAGCGGAGGCCGTCTTCCGCGTCGTTCGCGAT
>NZ_CAJXWY010000071.1 GCF_913062725.1 uncultured Thiohalocapsa sp. | reverse complement strand
AAGTCGAAGGACTCCGGCGCCTCCGACTTCCACAGCCGCAGCAGATTCACGTTGCCGACGCCGTAGCCCATGATGGGCGTGTCATAGGCGACGCCATTCACCACCAAAGCCGGCAGCCAGCGCCTGCGAAGCGCCCCGTGCGTGTCGGTGTACTGCTCGGTATGGCCGCCGAAGCCGACCGGAAAGGTCAGCTTCGGTCGCGGGATCTCCCAGGGGTTGCCGGCGCGCAGCCAGGTGTCGCTGCGCTCGGACTGCCAGCCGTCGACGATGACCTGATCGAAAATGCCGAACTCGTAGCGGATGCCGTAGCCGATGGCCGGGATCTGCAGCGTCGCGAGGGAGTCCATGTAGCAGGCGGCGAGGCGGCCCAGGCCCCCGTTGCCAAGCCCGGGCTCCTCTTCGGCCTCGATGATGGCGGCAAAATCCAGGTCCAGCGCTTCGCCGGCCTCACGCGCAGCACCGGTGATCCCCAGATTCACCAGATTGTTCAGCAGGTGTGGTCCGAGCAGGAACTCCGCCGACAGATAGCAGACGGTCCGCGCGTTGGCATGCCTGTAGGTTTGGGCGGACTTGATCCAGCGCGCCAGCAGCCGGTCGCGTACCGTGTAGGCGGCGGCCATGTAGAGATCATTGGTCGTCGCCACCTCAAGAAAGCGGCCCTGGACATAGAACAGGTTATCGAGATAGGCGCGCTTGAGGGCGTCCTTGTCGAGGCCGGTGCGGGTGCGGTGCTGTGCGCCATTGGGCTTGGCAGCGTCGTTCATGTGGGTGTGCTCCCCCGCGCGGATGCCTGCCGGCGGTTGTGTGACGATGATCGGAGGCTGGCCGAAGCCCTGACGCAGGGCCCGGGCGCAGCGACATCTACCTGCCCTGCGCCCTCACAGGGGCCAGGTCCAGTCTTCGTGCTCGGGCGCGTCGATACCGTGCTCGAAGGCGTAGTTGCGCGCATCGATCTGCATATCCCGGAAGCGCTGCTTGGCATGTGCGCCCACCACCGAGAGCCGCGGCACCCGGTCGATGACATCGATGGCGAGGCTGAAGCGGTCGATCTCGTTTTCGATGGCCAACTCCAACGGCGTATTGATGTTGCCGCGCTCCTTGTAGCCGCGCACATGGAACTGGGAGTGGTTTGCTTGCTTGTAAGTGAGCCGGTGAATGAGCCAGGGATAGCCGTGGAAGTTGAAGATGACCGGACGGTGTTCGGTGAAGATACTGTCGAAGTCGCGGCAGCTCAGCGCATGGGGGCCCTCATGGTGCAGGGTCATCAGATCCACCACATTGACGAAACGGATCTTGATATCGTCGAACTCGGCGCGGAGCATGGCTGTGGCGGCGAGCGCCTCCTTTGTGGGGATATCGCCGCAGCCCACCATCACCACATCGGGCTCAAAGCCCTCGTCATTGCTCGCCCAGTCCCAGATACCGACACCCTTGGTGCAGTGCTTGATCGCATCCTCCATGCCGAGATACTGCAGGTGATTCTGCTTATCGGCGACGATGACGTTGATGTAGTTCTTGCTGCGCAGGCAGTGGTCGGCCACCGACAACAGGCAGTTCACGTCCGGCGGCAGATAGATGCGCGCCACTTCCGGATTCTTGTTCACCACCACATCCAAGAAGCCCGGATCCTGGTGGGTGAAGCCGTTGTGATCCTGGCGCCAGACGGTGGAGGTGATCAGCAGATTCAGCGAGGCGATGGGGGCGCGCCAGGGGATCTCATTGCAAATGGCGAGCCACTTGGCGTGCTGGTTGTACATGCTGTCGATGACATGAATGAAGGCCTCGTAGCTGGCGAAGAAGCCATGACGACCCGTCAGCACGTAGCCCTCGTACCAGCCCTCCAGCGTATGCTCCGACAGCATTTCCATGACCCGGCCGTCCGGTGACAGCTCGCCGCCGTCCGCATCCTCCGGCAGGTACGCTTCCAGCCAGAGCTTCTTCGACACCGCGTAGATGGCGTCGAGCTTATTGGACGTGTTCTCATCCGGTCCGAACACACGGAAGTGCTCCTTGTTACGGCGCATCACCTCCCGCAGCAGGGCGCCCAAGGGTTTGGTGTTCATGGCCCGTACCGTGCCGGGGCGCTCCACCTCACAGGCGAACTGCCGAAAGTCCGGCATCCGCAGCGAATGGCGCAACAGCCCGCCGTTGGCATGCGGATTGGCACTCATGCGCAGGCGACCGGTGGGCGCGGCGGCGCGGATTTCGGGCTTCAGCTTGCCGCTTTCATCGAAGAGCGCCTCGGGCTGGTAGCGTTTCATCCAGGCTTCCAGCTGCGCCAGATGCGCGGGGTTGTCGTGCAGGCCCGACAGCGGCACCTGGTGCGCGCGCCAGAACCCTTCCACCTGGTGCCCGTCCACCGTCTCGGGACCGGTCCAGCCCTTGGGCGTGCGCAGTACGATCATGGGCCAGTGGTAGCGGCGGACATTGGCGGCGCCCTTGGCGCGGGCATCGGCCTGAAACGCCTGAATGCGGGCGTAGCAGGCATCCATGGTCGCCGCCATTTGCTGGTGCATGGCCATGGGCTCATCGCCGGTGACAAAGTGCGGCTCCCAGCCGTAACCGCGCATCAGGGAGGCGAGCTCCGCCTCGGGGATGCGTGCGAGCAGGGTTGGGTTGTTGATCTTGTAACCGTTCAGATGCAGGATCGGCAGCACCGCGCCGTCCCGGGCGGCATTCAGGAATTTGCCGGAATGCCAGGCGGTTGCCAGCGGCCCGGTCTCGGACTCGCCATCGCCCACCGCCACCACCACCAGCAGTTGCGGGTTGTCGAAGGCGGCGCCGAAGGCGTGGCTGATGGAGTAGCCGAGCTCGCCGCCCTCGTGAATGGAGCCCGGGGTCTCCGGCGTGCAGTGGGAGCCGATGCCGCCGGGGAAGGAGAACTGCTTGAAGAAGGCGCGCATGCCCTCTTCGTCCTCGGATTTGTTCGGATAGAGCTCGGAATAGGTGCCCTCCAGGTAGACCGGGGCCAGCACGCCCGGTGCGCCGTGGCCGGGGCCCGCGAGGAAGATGGCCTCCTGCTGATGCGCCAGGATGAGGCGGTTGCTGTGGCAGTACATGAAGGCGAGGCCGGGACTCGCCCCCCAGTGTCCGAGCAGGCGCCGCTTGATATGCGCCGGCTTCAGCGGCTCGCGCAGCAGGGGATTGTCCTGCAGATAGATCATGCCGGCGGCGAGGTAGTTGCAGGCACGCCAGTAGGCGTCGAGGCGTTCGAGCTGCTCGGGGCTCAGGGGCGTCGGCGTGGGCTCGGACATGCGATCCTCCGCGCTTGGTCAACAGGCTGATATCGCAGGGTAAGACCTGGACGTTAAAACGATGTGACGGCGCCGACGGGCTGGGGCGCCGGGCGGATGTGGGCTCAGGCGGTTGTCATGTTGCCGCAGGGGCCATTGCGCGCGGGTACCCGTCCCATGTCCCAGTGCGGCAGCGCCCAGTCCCAGAAGGCCGACACCCCATCGGGCGCGGCCGGCGGTGGTGCCTGTCCGAGCACGGCCCAGGCCCGCAGCAGCGCCGGCAGCGGGTGTGCCGCGTCGACCGGCAGGTCGGCCTGTGATTTCGAGAGCTTGCGCCCATCGGCGGCCAACACCAGGGGTAGGTGGGCATAGGTCGGCTGCGACAGCCCGAGACAGGCCTGCAGGCGCATTTGGCGTGGCGTTGACAGGAGCAGGTCGGCGCCGCGCACCACGTCGGTGATGCCCTGGGCCGCATCGTCCACGACCACGGCGAGCTGGTAGGCGTGCAGGCCGTCGGCGCGGCGCAGCACGAAATCACCCACGGCACGGGCGACGTCTTGGCGTTGCGGACCGTGGATGCGGTCGACGAAGCCAAGCGCCGGGCCGTGCGCGCGCAGGCGCAGGCTGCGTGGCGCACGCCCGGGTGGCAGGCCATGACGGCAGGTGCCGGGGTAGATGGGCCCCTCGGCGCCGGGCAGCGCGCCGAGCGCGATCTCCCGGCGCGTGCAGCCGCAGGGGTAGACGCGCCCCTGGCGCGCCAGTTGCTCGATGGCGGCGGCGTAGGCGTCCGTGCGCCGGCTCTGAAAGGCCACCGATGCGTCCCAATGCAGGCCGAAGGCATCCAGGGTCCGCAGAATGGCGTCGGCGGCGCCGGGCACTACCCGGGGGCGGTCCAGGTCTTCCATGCGCACCAGCCAGGCGCCGCCCGCGGCGCGGGCGTCGGCGAAGCTGCCGACGGCGGCCACCAGGGAGCCGAAGTGGAGCGGGCCGGTGGGGGAGGGGGCGAAGCGCCCGCGTCGCCGTGCCCCGGGGGTCGGGGCGGTCAACTGTGCGCCGGCGCGGCTCCGGCGGATGTGCCACCCCCGCCGTGCGGCGGCCGCGCGTCAGCCGCGCTGCTTTTCACGAATCTCGTCCAGGGTCTTGCAGTCGATGCACAGGGTGGCCGTCGGCCGGGCCTCGAGGCGGCGGATGCCAATTTCCACGCCGCAGGCCTCACAGTAGCCGTATTCGTGCTCGTCCAGGCGTTCCAGGGCCTCGTCGATCTTCTTGATGAGCTTGCGCTCGCGATCGCGCGTGCGCAGCTCCAGGCTGAACTCGGACTCCTGGGTGGCGCGGTCGTTGGGGTCGGGGAAGTTGGTCGCCTCGTCCTGCATGTGATGCACGGTACGGTCCACTTCCTCCATCAGTTGGCGCTTCCATTCCATGAGCAGTTTGCGGAAGTGCGCTTCCTGCTCAGGGCTCATGTACTCCTCGTCCTTGCCGGCCTCATAGGGCTCGAAACCGAACGCCTTTGCGCCTCGTGTGCTCGCCTCGGCCATGGATGTGCTCCCGCAGACAAAGTGGCTCGTCTTTGCTGCTCGGCCCGCCGGGTCTTGTGCTTCAGAGTCCGTGGAACACGGTGCTCGAGCAGCGCTGAATCCGCGGTTCTACCAGAGAGCGCAACCCTCGGCAACTGGGCAATGCGCGTCGGCGCCGCGCGTTGCGCTTGTGCTCAGCACCAGCAACGGCGAGCGCTGTGCTAGTCTCCGCGCCCTGATGACCATAGCCGCACCGAGGCCGCCGGCATGCCCCAGCTCGAAGCCATCATTTTCGACGTCGACGGTACCCTCGCCGACACCGAGCGCGATGGCCATCGCGTCGCCTTCAACGCCGCCTTCGCCGACGCCGGGCTCGACTGGGAGTGGTCGGTGCCGCTCTACGGCGAACTGCTGCGGGTCACCGGCGGTAAAGAGCGCATCCGCACCTATCTCGCCGAGCATCGGCCTGATTTCGCGCCGCCGGAGCCCCTGGATGACTTCGTGCGCGACCTGCACCAGCGCAAGACGGCGCACTACACGCAGATGATGCGCGCCGGTGGCATCGGCCTCAGGCCGGGGGTGCTGCGCCTGCTGCGGGAGGCCATGGACGCCGGCATCCGACTGGCCATCGCCACCACCACCACGCCGGCGAATGTCTCGGCCCTGCTCTCGGCGGTGGCCGTGCCCGGCCATTACCCGGCGCTGGAGCACTGGTTCGAGGTGGTGGCCGCGGGCGATGTGGTCCCGGCGAAGAAGCCGGCGCCGGATATTTTCAGCCTGGCGCTGGCGCAGCTCGGGCTACCCGCAACGGCCTGCGTCGCGGTGGAGGACTCCGACAACGGCGTGCGCTCGGCGCTGGGTGCGGGCCTCGATGCGCTGCTGGTGACCGTGAGCTCCTACACCCAGGATCAGGATCTCGGCGACGCCGCGCTGGTGCTGGATGGCCTGGGTGAGCCGGACGCGCCGCCGCCGCGCGTGCTGGGCGGGGGCTGCGCCGATCCCGTGGCGGCCGCGCTGCGCGATGCGGGTTGCGTGGATCTTGCGGTGCTGCGGGCACTGCATCGCTGCGCGGCTGCGGGTTCCTGACACCGAGACCGATATGCTCGAGCCGGCCGCCCGTGCCCGGGCGATTGCGCCCTTTCAAGTCATGCGCATCTTCGAGCGCGCACAGGCGCTCGAGGCCGCCGGCCGGGATATCATTCATCTCGAGGTGGGCGAGCCGCGGTTCCCGCTGCCGGAGCCGCTGCTGGAGGCGGCGCACCGCGCCCTGGCGGGTGCGTCCATGGGCTACACGCCAAGTCCCGGGCTGCCGGCGCTGCGGCGGGCCATCGCGGATCACTACGGCCATCGCTACGCCATCGACCTCGACCCGGCGCGGGTCATCGTGACCCCCGGCGGCTCCGGGGCGCTGCAGCTCGCACTGGCGGCGGTGCTCGAGCGCGGGGATGGCGTCATGGTGACCGAGCCCGGGTATCCGTGTCACCGTCACATCGCCGCGGTCACCGGCGCGCAGGTGCATGCGCTGGCGCTGGATGCCGGCGATGGCTGGTGCCCCACGGCGACGGCGCTGGCGGCGCAGTGGCGCCCCGGCACCCGCGCGCTGATGCTCACCACCCCGGGCAACCCCACCGGCGCCGTCATCGGGCCCGCCTCCCTGGCGGCACTGTATGCGGCCGTGCGCGAGCGCATGGCGGCCCTCATCGTGGACGAAACCTACCAGGGCCTCGTCTATGACGCGGCCGATATCACCGCCCTGGCCTGCGGTGACGACGGAATCTTCGTCGTCAACAGCTTTTCGAAGTACTTCGGTCTCACCGGATGGCGCGTGGGCTGGCTGGTGGTGCCGCCCGGATGGTCGGGGGTGGCGGAGCGGCTGGCGCAGAATCTCTATCTGGCGGCGCCGACCCTGGGTCAGCACGTGGCGCTCGCGGCCCTGCAGCCCGCGGCGCTCACGGTTTTCGAGCAGCGCCGTGAGGCGTTGCGGCAGCGCCGTGACTTTTTACGGCAGGCACTGCCGCCGGCGGGCTTTGCGTTGCCGGCGGTGCCCGAGGGCGCGTTTTATCTGTTCACGGCCCTGCCGGCGGGCGCCACCGACCCACTGGCGTTCGCCGAAGCCGCCCTGGCGGGCGCGGGTGTTGCCGTGACCCCGGGCTCGGACTTCGGCGCAGGCGCCGGTGCCGGCATGCTGCGGTTCGCCTACACCGAGCCCATGGCGCGGCTGCAGGCCGCCGTGTCGCGGTTGCGGGACTTCCCGGCGGAGCAGGCAGGGTCATGAGCGGTGGCGCACAGCTCGCCGTCGTGGTGCCAACGTTCAACGAGTCGGCGAACATCCCACTGGTGGTCTCCCGGCTGGCCACCGCCTTGGCGGGCGTTGCCTGGGAAGTGGTCTTCGTCGACGACGACTCGCCCGACGGCACCGCCGCCGTGGTGCGCGCGCTGGCGGCGCAGGATGCCCGCGTGCGCCTGGTGCAGCGTGTTGGTCGCCGGGGGCTCGCCGGTGCCTGCATCGAGGGCATGCTCGCCACCACCGCGCCCTATGTGGCTGTCATGGATGCGGACCTGCAGCATGATGCGGACCTGTTGCCCGATATGCTCCACACCCTGCAAGCGCAGGCGCTCGATATCGTCGTCGGCAGCCGGCATGTCGCCGGCGGCAGTCTTGGCGCCTGGTCGGAAGACCGCCAGCTCGCGAGCCGTGTGGCCGCCCGGCTGTCACAGCTGGTGCTGAAGGCAGACCTCAAGGACCCCATGAGCGGCTTCTTCATGCTCCGGCGCGAGCTCATCGATGAGGTGGTGCGGGATCTCTCCGGTATCGGCTTCAAGATCCTGCTGGATATCTTCATCAGCGCCAAGCGGCCGCTGCGCTTCAAGGAGCTGCCCTACACCTTCGGCGTGCGTATCGCCGGCAGCAGCAAGCTGGATGCCATGGTGGCCACGGAATACATCCTGATGTTGCTGGACAAGACCCTGGGGCGCTACGTGCCGACGCGCTTCATTCCCTTTGCGTTCATTGGCGGGCTGGGCGTTTTCGTGCACATGGGCGTGCTCTGGGCGCTGTTTCGGGGGCTGGAGGCGAGCTTCGTGGCGGGGCAAACCGCCGCCACCCTGGTGGCCATGACCTTCAACTTCTTCCTGAACAACCTCTTCACCTACCGCGACCGCCGCCTGCGCGGCTGGGGCCTGCTGCGCGGCTGGCTGTCGTTCACGCTCGCCTGCTCGGTGGGGGCGGTGGCCAATGTCGGCATCGCCACCTATCTGTTCCACGCGGCGCCGTCCGGGGGGCTGTGGTGGATCATCTCCGCCACCGCCGGCATCATCGTCGGCGCCGTCTGGAATTATGCGGTCACCGCTGTCTACACCTGGAGCCCGGGCAGCGCCACCTCGGCGCGCTGAGGCTCAGGCCGGCGCTCCGGGCAACAGGTGCGAGGTGAGCTGCCCCAGGTCGGTGATGACGCGATCCGGTACCACCCGCCGCAGGTCGGGGTCGTCCTCGCGCCGGCGCAGGGAGCGGGCATCGCCGGCGAACAGCGCCGTGCGACAGCCCAGCGCCTGCGCCGGCTGGATATCGTTGCGCATGTCGTTACCGAGATAGAGCACCGCCGGCGGCGCAATGCCGTGCCGGCGCTCGAGCCCGGCGAGGGCGGGGGCGTAGACGGCCGTGGACGGCTTCGCCACCGCCGCCCCGTAAGACCAGGCGCAGCAACGCGGATCGAGCCCGAGGGCCTCCAGGGGCTGCCCCAAAAATGCTTGCAGTATCAGCGGCGTGTAGAACTGGGCATTGGAGACGACGCCGAGCACCAGGCCCCGCGCGGCGAGCGTGGACAACACCGTGGCGAGCCCCGGCATGGGCCAGACCGGGTTGGTGCGAAGCTCGTACTCCAGCGCGAGCCGGCGCAGGCGGGGTTCGTCGGCGCTGATACCGAGATCCGCCAGCAGCCGCCGCCAGATCACGACGATATCCACTTCGGGCTGCTCGACGCCCCGGGCGCGGCTGGCGGCGTGATCCGCCCGGATGGCGTCCGTCAGCGCCGCGGCGCCGTCGAAGCCCGCCGGCAAAGCGGCGGGTGCAAGCCCGGCGGCCCGCCAGGCCGTGGCGAAGGCGTCGCCCGTGGCGGGCGCGGCGCTGACACCGATATCACCGCAGCCCGAAATCAGCAGCGTGCCGTAGACATCGAAGAGCACGGCGCGAATGCCGCCGAGGGGCTCGAGCCGTGCCTCGGCGGCCGTTGGCAGGGGTGTCAGCGGCGTTGTCAGCGCCCGCACCCGGGCGATGAGCTGTCGGTCACTTTCTGTGCCCATGCGGTCTCCCCGTGACACCGGCGCGCTCAGCCCCGCAGCAGCCACAGTCGCTCGGGCGCCAGGAAGCGCTCCAGCAGGGCGGCGCCGTCCGCGGCGGCGATGCGGGCCGATGGCTGTGCCGCGACCAGGGCGTCATAGATGGCGGCGAGACGCTCGCCGTAGCGCTGCACCGAGTAATGGCTGGCGATCACCGCACGGTTCGCGGCGATCAGCCCGGCGTCCGCGGGCGCCGCCAACGGCGGCCGGCCGAGCTCGCTGCGCGCGCTGGGGCTGCCGTGCAGCCGGCGGATGACCTGTGCCTGTGCGGGCTCGTCCAGGCGGCCGAAGTCCATGCGCCCGTCGGCGACCGCGTCCTCCCAGGCGCGCTCGGCGCTGTCCGCCAGCGGGCGTCCGAAGGCGTGGGCGCGCGCGGCGGCGGCGCTGGCGAAGGCGGCGCGCAGACGCGGCAGATCCAGCCAGTCCAGGGGCACGGCCACCTGTTGATAGAGCCCCGGCAGGCGTACGCCGGTGGCTTTGAAGTCCGCGGTGATCTCCGGCAGATCGCGCCCCGCCAGCGGGCGCCCCAGCAGCCAGGGTTCCAGGAACGCCAGTCCGAAGCCCTCGGCGATGCTGGTGGTCACCAGCGCATGACTTGCGGCCATCAATGCCGGGAAGGACAGGTCGCCGGCACCCGCCTCGAATGCCACGGGTAAGCCCAGCTCCGCCGCCAGGGCCACCCACCGGCGGTAGCCGGGCTGCTCCTGCGGATTCTGTGGCGCCTGGGTGACGGCGAAGCGGTCGGCTGCCCCCGCCAGCACGGCCCACAGCAACAGCTCGCCGAGGTTCTTGCGGCGGATGGCGCGGGTGGGATAGAGCCAGAGCCGGCGGTGGTCGCCGCGCCGTTGTTGTGCAACGGCGGTGTCCTGCGACCCGGAATCGGGCGCCGTGTCCAGGGCTACGGCGTTCGCCAGGGCATGCAGCTGGGCGGCCGGCACGCCGGCGGCGCGCAGGCATTCGCGGTCGCGCCGGTTGATGGCCGCATAATGGATCTGCGGCGCCAACGGGTAGAGCAGGGCGGACAGGCGCCCGACGTCGCCGTCGGCCAGCTGTCGGCGCAAACGCCCATAGAGCCGCGGGCGGCCGTCCTCGGCGAAGTCGTGGGGCTGCAGCAACAGCCGCTGGCCGTTGCGGGCGAGGCGCAGCAGCGCACCCGGCAGCGCGGTGTTCTTGCCGAGACTGTGGTTGTGCACATGCCAGACATCCGGCACGCCGCCGAGGGCACTCCGGGCCGCCTGCGCCATGGCGGCCGCGAGCTGCTCCGGCGACTGCGGCGCCCGGCGCTCTTCGTACGCGAGTCCGGGCAGCACAGCGGTCTCCACCCCATTCGGCAGGGGCGCCTGTGGCGCTTCGCCGCTGAGCACCGCCACCCGCACCGCGCGGCTGCGCAGCGCCGTGGCGGCGTGCTCGATGACGCGGGTCACGCCGCCCGTCTGCAGGTGATAGTGGACGATGCAGACGCGCATGGCCGATGGATTGCCAGGTTAGGTTTGCGAGGGTCGCCGTCGATTCGCTGGGCGCGCCGGCGTGTCCTGCCCCACGTTGGGCGCGGCGCCGACGATGTCGGCACGGCAGCTGCAAGTCAACGCAGCCGGATGCGCTCGCGTCGCATGTGGTGGTTGGCACCGCCGGGCCGGCACGAGCCGATGGTGCCCGCGCCGACGGGCTCGACGCGGTGTCTGGTTTCCACGGCTGCGCCACGGCGGCATTATAGGCGCCGGCACGCCCAACTGCGCGCCTGTCCCGGCAATGGCCGCGCCCTGATCGTTGTAGCCATGAAGCAACCCGAAAACATCGGCTTCGTCTCCACCCGCTTCGCCGGCACCGACGGCGTCTCCCTGGAGGCCGCCAAGTGGGCGGAAGTGCTCTGGCTCAACGGCCATGTCAGTTACTGGTATGCAGGTGTGCTGGACCGCGACCCGGCCATCAGCCTGTGCGTGCCGGAGGCCTTCTTCGATCATGCGGAAAACGCCTGGGTCAACGGCCAGCTTTGGGGGCGCACGCGCCGCAGCGCCGAGGCGAGCCAGCGCATCCGCGCCCTCGCCGAGTATCTGAAGTCCACGCTCTACGCGTTCCGCGCCCGCTTCGATCTGGACATCCTGATCATCGAGAACGCCCTCACCATCCCCATGCACGTTCCCCTGGGGGTGGCCATTACGGAGTTCCTGCTGGAGACGGGCATGCCGGCCATCGCCCACCACCACGATTTCATGTGGGAGCGCCAGCGCTTTCAGATCTCGGCGGTGGACGACTACCTGGAGATGGCCTTCCCGCCGCGGGTGCCGCACCTGCAGCACGTGGTCATCAACCAGGCGGCCCGGGAGGAGATCGCCTGGCGCAAGGGTCTGCCGAGCATCCTGGTGCCCAATGTCTTCGACTTCGAGCAGCCGCCGGGCGCCCCGGATGCCTATGCCGCCGATGTGCGCCACGCCCTCGGCCTGCTGGATGACGACCTGCTGATTCTCCAGCCCACGCGGGTGGTGCCACGCAAGGGCATCGAGAACGCCATCCACCTCATCCGCCGTCTCAAGCTCGCCCGCGCGCACCTGGTGGTCTCCCACGACAGCGGCGACGAAGGCCTGGAATACGGCCGCCAGCTGCTGCAGCTCGCCCGCGACGAGGGCGTGTCGCTGAAGTTCTTCGGCGAGCGCATGGCCGACCGCCGCCAGCTCAACCAGGAGGGGCAAAAGGTCTACGTCTTGCGGGACCTGTACCCGCATGCGGACTTCGTCACCTTTCCGAGCCTGTACGAGGGCTTCGGCAACGCCCTGCTGGAAGCCATCTACTTCCGCAAGCCGCTGGTGGTGGGCCGCTACTCCGTCTACCAGCGCGATATCGAGCCCAAGGGCTTTCGGCTGCCCACCATCGACGGCGTGGTGGACCGCGACGTGGTGGAGGAATGCCGGCGCATCATCGACGATGCCGACTACCGCCACGCGCTCACCGAGCACAATTACCAGGTGGCGAGCCGCTTCTTCAGCTACCGTGTGCTCCGCGACAGTCTGCGCAGCATGATCAACAACATCCGCAACATGACGGAGTAGCGCCATGCGCGTGGTCGACCGCGCCGTGTTCGAGCGCATCCGCGGCCGCCTCCGCCGACTTTATGGCGAGGCGCAGGTGCCGCAGCTGCTGCAGCGCCTGGAACTGCTGGTGGGGCGTTACGGCGTCGGCAGCCACTGCCTGGCGCCGGACGCCCCGCCCACCCGCTGCCGCGGCTGGGATCAGCGCGATGCCGTGCTCATCGCCTACGGCGACATGGTGCGCAGCGCCGGCGAGGCGCCGTTGGCGACCCTGCGGCGTTTTCTGGCGCAGCGGGTGGGTGATGCGGTGTCCGGGCTGCACCTGCTGCCATTCTTCCCGTCCAGCTCCGATGACGGCTTCGCCGTCATCGACTACCGCGCGGTGGACCCGGCCCTCGGCGGCTGGGACGACATCGAGGCCCTGGCCGCCGATTATCGGCTGGCGGTGGATCTGGTCATCAACCACGTCTCCGGGCAAAGTCACTGGTTTCGCGCCTACTGCAACGGCCTGGCGCCGGAGCGGCACTATTTCATCGAAGTGAGCCCGGACGCGGACCTCGCCGCCGTGGTGCGCCCGCGCACCACGGCGCTGTTGCGCGCCGTGCAGACCCCCGCCGGCGAGCGCCATCTCTGGGCCACCTTCAGCCATGACCAGCTGGACCTGGACTTCGGGAATCCGGATGTCCTGTTCGAGTGCCTGGACATCCTGCTGCGCTATGTCCATCACGGCGCGGACATCATCCGCCTGGACGCCATCGCCTACCTGTTCAAGCGCATCGGCACCCCCTGCATCCACCTCCCCGAAACCCACGAGCTGGTGAAGCTGCTGCGGGACATCCTGGATATGCTCGCCCCGGGTGTGCTGCTGCTCAGCGAAACCAATGTGCCCCATGCCGAGAACGTCAGCTACTTCGGCGCCGGCAACGAGGCGCACATGGTCTACCAGTTCAGCCTGCCGCCGCTGCTGCTGCACGCCCTGCACACCGGCGACGCCCGCCACCTCGCCGCCTGGGCCGCCGACCTGGCGCCGCCGCCGGCGGGCTGCACCTTCTTCAACTTCACCGCCTCCCACGACGGCATCGGCCTGCGCCCGCTGGAAGGGCTGGTGCCGGCGGCGGAGCTGGACGCCCTGGTGGCGGCCATGGAGGCGCGCGGCGGCCTGGTGAGCCGGCGCAGCCGCGCCGACGGCTCGGCGGCGCCCTACGAGCTGAACCTCACCTATTTCGACGCCGTCGGCGTGCCCGGCGACCGGGAGGCCTCCATTCGCCGCTTCCTGTGCACCCAGACCATCGCCATGAGCCTGCAGGGCATTCCCGGCATCTATTTCAACAGCCTGCTCGGCGCCGACAACGATCTTGCGGCGGTGGCGGCGAGTGGCCGCGCGCGCAGCATCAACCGCCATAAGTGGACCTGGGACGAGCTGGCGGCCATGCTCGCGGACGGCTCAAGGCATCAGGCGGCGCTGGTGCTGCCGGAGTATCTGCGCCGCCTGCAGCTGCGTGCGGCCCAGCCGGCGTTTCATCCGGACGCCCCGCAGCGGGTGCTGGACCTGCCCCAGGGGCTGTTCGGCGTGCGCCGTGAGGTGCCGGCGACGGGCCAGCGGCTGTGGGTGCTCGCCAACGTCCGCAACCGCGCCGGCGGCTGCGCCCTGAGCCGGCTGCACCGCCATTGGCGGCGCCTGCGCTGGCGCGAGCTCATCGGCGGCTGGCAGGCGGACGGCGCCGAGCTCGATGCCCGGCTGACGCTGGCCCCGTATCAGGTGCTCTGGCTGCTGGGGGAAGGTTAGTCGACGGGCATCCCAGACGTCCACGGCGCGAAGCTCGTAGAAGCTTCCCGCGGCCATCCAGCGCAGGGCCGAGACCGCGGCCTGCAAGGCGAAGCGTGGATTCGATGCCTGGAACTCTTCTCATCCGCCGGCGCCGAGACGACGAGATCGACCAGCTCGTGCACCGTCTAGTTGACCAGGTTGCCGAGCGCGCCGGAAGAACTGTCCACATGCGCCAGCGCAGGCCAGATCTGCTCCATCAGCACGATGGCGCTGTCGGCGGCGACCAGCGGATCGACGCGGGCCACCGCCTTGATCTCGGTGAGCGTCTCCGTAAGCCGCTGCGAAGCCAGCTTCGGGGCCTCCCAGCCGAAGGCGTCGGCGCGAAAGCGCGAGCGAAAGGCCCACTTGTGGGTCGGTTTCTTCATCGACTGTTCAGTGCAGGAAACTGGTCACTCCGGTGGGTGTGCATGGCGCGAGTGCACCATCATCCCCGGAATGGCTCGGAATTTCCCGGAAACCGGCGCAGGCTAGGCCCGGGCGTGAGCGATACCGGGGTTTTTATGGCTCGTGAAAGTACGTTATCTTGAGCGATAAACGTATGTGTTATCAATCATGACCTGGAACTGGCAGCGCCCCGATTGGCCGGAATTCACCTGGGATCAGACCAGGCTCACTCGGGCCGAGACCCTGTTCGCGGAGGGAGCCGGGATGGTGATCGGCTCCTCTCGACACCTGGACGATACGAGCCGCCGATGGGATCGCGACCCTTGCCGGCGCTCACCCGGGCGGGACTCGCGCACCTTTGGTTCGAGAGCATTCACCCGTTCGAGGACGGTAACGGCAGGATCGGCCGGGCGATCGCGGAAAAGGCCCTGGCCCAGGGTCTTTCGGACCGGGTGCTGACTGCCGTCGCGGGCACCCTGCTCAAGCACCGCAAGCAGTACTACGGGGCGCTGGAGGCGGCCACCCGCGACCTGGAGGTCACGGACTGGCTCCTGTGGTTCGCGGCCAAGGTGATCGAGGCGCAGCGGCGCGGCCTGGCGCAGGTCGAGTTCATCATCGGCAAGGCGCAACTGCTCGAGCGCGTGCGCGGCAAGCTCAATGCGCGCCAGGACAAGGCCGTGCTGCGGATGTTCGCCGCCGGCCCCGACGGCTTCACCGGGGGGCTCAGCGCCGGTAACTACCGCGGCATCACCGGTGCCACGCCCGCAACCGCCACGCGCGATCTGGCCGATCTCGTCGCGTTGGAGGTGCTGCGGCGCACGGGCGAGCGCAAGGCAACCCGTTATCACCTTTGCGTCCCACTGAAGCCGGTCGCGATGGTGACCATCGAAGAGATCCGATGACGCGGGTTTGTGAGCAAGGAGAGAGAAGGGGCTATTCCGCGGCCCTGCGTTCTCTGTCCGACGACGCCACGAGTTCCGGTCAGATCGATCCTCGATGCAGCACGAGTGGCGTTCCTTTATGTCGGTATTTATTGACATCCAAACCGCATCTGGAACATCCTCACGTCATGTCGAGCACGCAAGACGCCATCCTTGACCTGGCGCGAGCCGAAGGTCTGCTCCGTCCTGTAGACCTGGAGTCCCACGGGCTGCCCCGGGTCTCGCTGACCAGGCTGGTCCGCCAGGGGCGGCTCGCGCGGGTTGGTCGAGGACTCTATGCGCTACCGGGCCGCGAAGTGTCCGAGCACACTGCCCTCGCGGAGGTTTCTCGTAAACATCCGCGTGCCGTGGTGTGCCTGCTCTCGGCGCTGCGGTTCCATGAGCTGACGACCCAGGTGCCGCATGAGGTGTGGATCGCGATCCCGAACAAGGCCAGAGCCCCCCGCCTTGAGTATCCGCCGATCCGGGTCGCGCGTTTCGCCGATGCCGCGATGCGCGCGGGCGTTGACGAGCACCGGATCGACGGGGTCCCGGTACGCATCACCAACGTCGCCAAGACCATCGCGGATTGCTTCAAGTACCGCAACAAGGTCGGTCTCGATGTGGCGCTGGAGGCCCTGAAGGAGGTTTTGGGGCAGGGTGCGCGGGATCGTCGGGTCAGCATCGACGCGCTGTGGCACCACGCGCGCCTGGATCGGGTCGCGAACGTCATGCGGCCTTACCTAGAGGCGCTGGCGTGACGTGTCCGCCGGGAACGCGGTCGGAAGAGGTGTGCCGATGACCCGGCTGACCTTGGACCTACCGGAGGATCTGCTGAAACGCTTGGAGCGGCTTGCTCAGGCGCGCCGTATCAGTGTCTCCCAGCTCTTCGAGGACATGTCCAGCGTTCTGTTGGCCGAGGCGGATGCCGAAACCCGGTTCCGGCTACGTGCCGGGCGAGGAGCGGGTCAGGAGGGGCGCGGCCTGACGCTGTTGAGTCAAGCCGCGTGCCGAACACGAGGTGCAAGCCCCTCGAAAGAGGACGATTGATTCGATGCACCCAGACGTCTTGATATGCCCTGACACGAACAGTCCGGTTCGATAACAAAAAGGAACATCCCTTGTCCGCTATCGACGACCTCATTGCCCAGATCCAAGAGCCCCGGCTTCGCGAACAGTTCAAGCGCGAGTGGGCCGAGGTGCAGAAGACCAAAAAGTTCGGTCTGGTGTTCGACCGGCACCTGCCGGAACTCGTGCCCATTCCGAAGGCCCGGCCGCGGCGCGGCGACCTGGTTGCGCGCAAGGGTGGATCGCTGACCGATCTGTGGCGAGTGCGGCGCGTGAGTGGCGAGACGGTCCAGTGTGCGCGGCCTGAAGGGACGGCAGGAGCGGGCGATGCTCGGAACTGGCCGCTGGACGAGCTGGTGGTGGTGCGGCAGTTCGGCGAGCCGATCTTTCCGGCGCTGACGCCCGTGGACCAAATCCAGAACGGGCCGAAGGATGTGCCCTGGCACTGCCTGATCGAGGCCGACAACTTCCACGCTCTGCAACTGCTCGACTATCTCTACGCCGGCAAGGTGGACTGCATCTACATCGACCCGCCCTACAACACCGGCGCCACGGACTGGAAGTACAACAACGACTACGTGGATGCCAACGACGCTTGGCGACACTCGAAGTGGCTGTCGTTCATGGAGAAGCGGTTGCGGCTGGCGAAACGGTTGCTGAAACCCGATACGGGCGTTCTGATCGTGACCATCGATGAGCATGAAATGCTCTTCTTGGGAGTGCTGCTCAAGGAGATCTTTTCGTCATTCAAGCAACAAGTCGTCACGATAGTTACGAACGAGAAGGGTGTTGAGCAAGGGACATTCGCCAGGTCGGAAGAGTACGCAATATATTGCTTTCCACAGGGATACAGATTGCCGCCACATAAACCTGAATCCGTGAGTTAAATGAATGAGTAATGGCGAAAACTGCTGCCAAAACAGGGCGATCGTGGTAAAATAGGCATCTTTACCACATCACCCATTCGGTGGCCCCATGCGGCAATTTGTCATTGAGCAATCCGCGGCTGATCTGACCTCCCACGCGGGCCTTGGACTCATTGGTCGGGCACTGCATCATCATACCGACTTGGCCGATGCGGCCACTGCGGTCTCGGACGTGCGCCCGGACGCGATCCAGCACCGGGACATTTTGGCCAGTTATGTCGCCTTGGTGTGTTTGGGCAAGAGCGATTTTGAGGCGATCACGGCCTTTCGCGCGGACGCGTTCTTCTACGAGGCCCTGGGCCTGCGTGACGTCCCCTCGGAGGCGACGCTGCGCCAGCGCTTGGATGAGCACGCCGACGCGTTTCGCCGCGCGGTCGATCAGGCCTCGGAGGACTTTCTGCGGCGGGTGGGTGCCCCGATCACCCCGCTGGCCAATGGGCTGGTGCCACTGGACTGCGATGTGAGCCCGTTCGACAACGGGCGCACCCATAAGGAGGGCGTCTCGCGCACGTACAAGGGCTGCGACGGCTACGCGCCAATGCTGGCCTACCTGGGCCAAGAAGGCTGGTGTGTGGAAGTCGAACTGCGTGAAGGCCGCCAGCATTGTCAGAACGGCACCCCAGCGCTGCTCGCCCGGGTGCTGGAGCGCACTCGGCGCTTGCTGCCGACGTATCAGGGCGTGCTGCTGCGCCTGGACAGCGGCAATGATGCGCTGGAGAACATCGCCGCGGTGTTCGCGCACAACGAACAGCATCCG
>NZ_CAJXWY010000070.1 GCF_913062725.1 uncultured Thiohalocapsa sp. | reverse complement strand
TGGCCGACTCCACCAGCCGCTGGGCGGAGGCCCTGCGCGAGGTCTCGGGCCGCCTCGGCGAACTGCCGGGGGAGGGCGGCTATCCCGCCTATCTCTCGTCGCGGCTCGCGGATTTCTACGAACGCGCGGCGCGGGTGGAGACCCTGGCCGGCGCACAGGGCTGCGTCAGCATCATGGGCGCCGTGAGCCCGCCGTCGGGGGACTTCTCGGAGCCGGTGACCAACCACACCCGCCGTTATGTCGGCTGCCTGTGGGCGCTGGACGTGCGCCGGGCGCAGGCCCGGTTCTACCCGGCCATCCATCCGCTCACGTCCTACAGCGACAGCGCCCAGGGTCTCGCGCGCTGGTGGCACAGCGAGGGCTGCACCCGCTGGGAGACCCTGCGCCGGCGCTTCCTGACGCTGCTGGAGGACGAAGCCCGGCTCGAGCGCATGGCCCGCATCATCGGGCGCGACGCCATGCCGCCGCGCCAGCGCCTGACCCTGCTCTGCGCCCAGCTCGTCAACGAGGCCTTCCTGCGCCAGTCCGCGTTCTCCGAGATCGATCGCTACGCCACCCCGCAGCGCCAGGCGGTGATGATGCGCCTCATCGGCAGCTTCATCGACGCCAGCGGCATGCTGCTGGAGGCGGGGGTGGCGCCCGAGCACCTCAACGAGGCCCCAATCTTCCGCGCCCTCATGCGCATGGGCGAGGAGATCCCCGAGGGGGACTGGGAGCGCTTTTCGGCATTGGACCGGGAGCTGACGGCGACGGTGCGGCGATTACGCCACGAGGCGCCGGCGGGGGAGGCTTGAGCCGACTGTAACGGATAGTCCCAGGTCGATCAGCACGACAGGCTCCAGACGCCGCACCAATCACCCAACAACGAGCACCTCAGGTCAGGCAGGATCAAGCGTCCCATGTATGCAAGACTCACCGGCGAAGACATCGCCAACCGCGTGGAGGGGCCGCTGTTGTTTCTGCGGCGCACGGTGGATGTGGGCCTCAACGAGGCCGTTGAGGTGGAAGACGCGAGCGGTGCCGTGCGCCTGGGGCGGATCGCCGCGCTGGATGAGGACAGCGTCACGGTGGAGATGCTGGACGATACCGCGGGATTGCGCATCGACGGCACGCGGGTGCGCTTCTTCGGCGAGCCGCTGCGGTTCCATGTGGGACCGGGCCTGTTGGGGCGCATCTTCAACGGCGTCGGCAAGCCGCTGGACGGCGGTCCGCCGCTGGCGGCGCAGCAGGCATTTCGCGTCGACGGACTGCCGCTCAAGCCCTCGGCCCGGCAGGCGCCGAGCGAGTTCCTGGAGACGGGCTTCACGGCCATCGACCTGATGAATGCCCTGGTGCGCGGGCAGAAGCTGCCGCTGTTCTCCGGCGGTGGACTGCCGCACGACCGCATCGCCGTGGATATTGCCTGCAACGCCCGGCTGCCGGGGACCCCGCGTGAGCGCGGGGCTGCGGAGCCACGGCGTGACGACGACTTCGCCATTGTCTTCGCCGGCATCGGCATCCCCCACGCCAGCGCCGAGTTCTTCCGCAGCGCCCTGGAGCAGCGTGGGGCGCTGGCGCACACGGTGCTGTTCCTGAACCTGGCGTCGGATGCCAGCGCACAACGCTTGCTGACGCCGCGCTTTGCGCTCACCGCCGCCGAGTACCTGGCCTTCGCCGAAGGCAAGCACGTGCTGGTGATTCTCACCGACCTGACCAACTACTGCGAGGCGCTGCGGGAGGTCTCGGCGAGCCGCGGCGAGGTGCCGAGCCGCAAAGGCTATCCGGGATACATGTACTCCGACCTGGCGACGCTGTACGAGCGCGCGGGGCGCATCCGCGAACAAGCGGGCTCGGTGACCCAGGTGCCCATCCTGACCATGCCCAACGACGACATCACCCATCCCATCCCCGACCTCACCGGCTACATCACCGAGGGCCAGCTGGTGCTGGACCGGGCGCTGCATCGCCGCGACCGCTACCCGCCCATCAAGGTCCTGCCGAGCCTGTCCCGCCTGATGAAGGACGGCACCGGCGAGGGGCTGACGGATCCGGATCATCCGGCGCTGGCCGCGCAGCTCTATGCCGCCTATGCCCAGGCGCAGCAGACGCGCATCCTGGCGAGCGTGGTCGGCGAGGAGGGTCTGTCGGAGACCGACCGGCTGTACCTGGCCTTCGGCGAGCGGTTCGAGACCGCGGTGGTGGCCCAGGATACCCGCCGCAGCCTCCACCAGAGCATGGAGGCGGGCTGGCAGGCGCTGCGCGGGCTGCCGACGGCCTCGCTCACCCGCCTCTCGGATGAGCAGATTCGCACCCATCTGACAAGCGCCGGGCAGCCGGTGCAAGTCCGGGCCGAGCCCGGCGTCGCCGAGCGGTCCGCGGCGACCGTGCCCGCCTGAGCGCCGGCGGAGGCATGGGCTCATGACCGACCGCGAGCTGGTCCCCACCCAGAGTGCCTACCTGGCGCTCAAGGCCGAGCGCGCCGGCATGGAAGAAGGTTATCGCTTCCTGGACGAGAAGCGACTCATTCTGGCCGGCGAGATCCTCGCCAACCTGCGGGATTATGACGCCACCATGGCGCGCTGGCGGCGGGCCGAGGCACGGGCGCGGGCGGCGCTGCGGGCGGCGGTGGGGCGCCACGGGCTGGACGAGCTCGGCGTGTATCCGCCGCTGGCGGCCCAGTGCGGGCTCGCCACCAGCAGTCGGTCGGTGCTGGGGGTCAGGATCGAGGCGCTGGCTGCGTCCGGCGGCGGAGACCCGGATGGGGCCTCGGCGCCGGCGGACGGCGCGCGTGGCGGCTTTGGCGAACGCGCTGGCGAACGCCATCCCGATGGCGGTAGCGAGACCGAGTGCGGGGATGCGGGGGGAGGGATCGCCATCCAGAGTCCCGAGGCGCAGGCCTGTCGGGCCGCCTTCGCGGACCTGATGCCCATGGCCGCGCGGCTGGCGGTGCTCACCGGCAACCTCGAGCGCCTGCGGGTGGAGTATTTGCGCACGTCGCGGCGGGCTCGAGCGCTGGAGGACGTGCTGCTGCCGGAAATCGACGAGCGCCTGGGTGTCATCGACAACGTCCTGGAAGAACTGGAGCGCGAAGAGGCGGTGCGCGTGCGTCGCGGGCGCGCAGAGGCCTAGTCTGTTGCTGCCGCGCTTGGCCTGTGGGCGCGCCATCCGCTGTGGGCGCGGCGCCGCGTCTCAGCCATCCTTGCCCGTGGCCTCGCGCACTACGGCGCGTGCGGGCTTGTCCCGGCGCAGGCCGAGAAAGCGGGGATGACGTAGCCGCCCATCCCGCGTCCACTCCGTGAACGCCACTTCCACCACCAGTTCCGGCGCCACCCAATGGAGTCCGTCTACCGGCAGCGGACCCTGCTCGAAAGGCGGCATATCGCACTCGATGCGACCGAGCGCCACACGTAGGTCATGCAGGGTCTGGTTGTCGAAGCCCGTGCCCACTTTACCAGCGCAGACCAGAGTGTCACCGTGGTAGTAGCCCACCACCAAGGCGCCGAACCCCGGGCGGCCGCCGCGGGGCTCGGTGAAGCCGCCGACGACGAATGCCTGGCGGTGCTCACACTTGAGCTCGAGCCAGTCTTCTGAGCGGCCGTTGGCGTAGGGCGCATCAGCCCGCTTGGCAATCAGCCCCTCCCAGCCCCGCTCGCAGGCCTCGCGCAGCAGATCGGCGCCGTTGGCCTCGCGATGTGTGGTGAAGCGCAGCGGATCGGCGAAGTCGATCGCCCGGCGTAATAACAGCTTGCGTGAGGCCTGCGGCAACCGGCGGCAGTCCTGCCCGAGCAGGACCGGGAGATCGAACAGGTACAAAAAGACGGCCACCTGGCCCGGTTCGCAGGTCTTGGCCGGCCGGCGCATGCGCTGTTGGAGACGCCGATAGCTGGTGCGCGGACCGTCGAAGGCCACCACCTCGCCGTCGACGACGAAGTCGTCGCAGCGCTGCTTCAGTAGGGCCTCCACCAGCTCGGGGTAGGCCTGATTCAGCCGCTGACCCGTGCGGGAATTGAGCCGGAGCTCATGACCGCTGCGGATGGCGATGCAGCGCTCGCCGTCGAGCATGCGCTCGTAGAGCCAGCCGGGGCCGCTGACGGTGTCATGGCTGGGCGTCGCGAGCATCGGCCAGTGTGGGCCAGTGCGGGCCGGATCCACGGGCCGGGGCGCATCGCACGCCAGGGCCTGCAGCTGGGCACGCTCGGCATCGTCGAGAAAGGCGAAGATCGGGTCCATCGGTGCTGTGTGTGGCTGTGGCACGGCCGTCGCCGCCGTCATCGCTGTGGCAAGGGGTGTGACCGGGTCCGGGCTCCGCAGTAGGGCCTCGGGGTTCCCTGAATACGCCGAAGGTCGACGTCAGCTCCCGGCGACCGCCCCAGTGACCGTCTGCGCAGACGCTGGGAGCGCGGCCTTATGTGTGACAATTAAGTGACGTTTGTACCGCGACGCTCGGCGGCGATGCGCGCCGCAGCGACCGCCGGTGCGGTTCTCCCGCTGATCGTGAAGGGATCGATGCGGCGATGCCGAACGGCCCGGATATGGCGATCGGTGGCTGCGCTGGCAGCGGCATCAGGAGACGGGCGGGTGCTCCGAGGCCGTCTGGCAGACCGGGCGCCGGCATGAGTACCCGCGGGCGCCCACAACGCATGCGTCCGGTTGTGCCATGGTGAGCGGTGCGCTGCGGCGCGCGCCGTGACCATCGGACTTGCGCCGCAGCAGCCCGCATGGGAAGCGCCGACGTGGGACCACGCGCTTATGCGAATGGACGCCGCGCGCAATTACTGACTGTTGAGGGCAAAAAAAACGCCCCTGGCGGGGCGTTTGCGCTGGCGCCGGCTAGGGCCGATGGCGGCGGCCCTCGTGGCCGGCGATGGCTAGGCTTCCTCGGCCACCGCCTCTGCCACCGCCGCTTTCGCCTTTGGCTTGCCGATGGCGGTGATCGGCACCGCCACCTCGCCGGTGCCATTGTAGGCGGCGATCTGCGCCTCGGTCATCTGTTGGTCGCCGCCGCCGCAGGCCATGGCGGCATGGGCCGGCTCGGCGCCGCCGCAGGCCTTCACGGAGGCCATGACGCCGCTGGGCTGGTTCAGGCCGGCCGGCCTTTTCACGACCTCGGGCTTGACCGTCCCGTCGATGGGGCGCTTGGCGGGCGGGGCCTTCTTCCAGGCGTTGTGGTCCGGCTCCTCGATCTTGGCGGCGGACTTGTCGTAGTCGAAGCGGATGAGCTTCTTGAACATCGGCCCCCAGTAATTCTGCTGACCGAGCTGGTAGAACTTGCGCTCGAAGGCGCTCTTGAAGAAGGCCTTGATGCAGCCGATGAGATACCTGCGGCGGAAGGGGTCCTTCACCCAGGGGTACTGGAACAACATGCGCTTCATGTAGAAGCGCCGATAGTTGGCCATGACGCCATCGAGGAGCTCGGCGCGGTCGATGTTGTCCGGCTTCATGATGGGCGAGACGAAGTTGTACTTGGAGTAGTCGAACACCTCCACCTTCTCGCCCAGCTCGGTGAACATGTCGGAGAAGGGCCAGGGGGTGAACATGGACCAGTTGGCCATGTCGGCACCCCAGTCCATGACCATCTGGTAGGTCTCCTCCAGGGTCTCGCGGGTCTCGTTCTCGAGCCCCACGATGAACTGCGCCTCGGTGACGATGCCGTTCTGCTGCAGCAACTGGATGGCCCGCTTGTTTTGCGCGACGGTGGTCTCCTTGACGAAGCGGTCCAGGTTCAGCTGTGCCGCGGCCTCGGTGCCCAGCGAAATGTGCACCAGCCCCGCCTTGCGGTAGAAGGGCAACAGCTCTTCATCGCGCATGACGTCGGTGACGCGGGTATTGATGCCCCACTGGATGTCGAGGTCGCGGTCGATGAGCTCCTGGCAGAACTCGATGAACTTGGCGCGGTTGATGGTGGGCTCCTCATCGGCGAGGATGAAGAAGCCGACGCCGTGGACCTTCTTCAGCTCCTCGATCTCGTCCACCATCTGCTTCGGGCTGCGCACGCGGTAGTCGCGCCAGAACTTCCACTGGGAACAGAAGCTGCAGGTGAAGGGGCAGCCGCGGGCCATGTTCGGTGTGGCCACCGGCACGCCGAGCGGGATGTAGGTATATTTTTTCCAGTCCAGCAGGCCCCAGTCCGCCTTGATAGTATCGATGTCCCGGATGGAGGGCTCCGCTGGGGTGGCCACCACGGCGCCGTCGTCGCCCAGGAAGGCGATGCCCTTGATCTGGTCGCGCTCGTGGGGCCAGCGGCCCTCGTCGATGGCCCGCACCAGGTTCAGCGTCACGGCCTCGCCCTCGCCGCGGACGATGACATCGATGCAGGATGCCTCCGCGAGCACCTGCTTGAACATGAAGGTGGGGTGGATGCCGCCGAGGACGGTGACGGCGTGTGGGCATTCTTCCTTGGCGATCTGCAGCACCCGCTGTGCGGCGTAGATCATGGGCGTCATGGCCGTGGTGGCGACGACGTCGGCCCCGGCCTCGCGGATGGCGAGGCGCAACTGGGCGTCATCGAGGTCGTCCACCAGGGCATCGACGAACGAATAATCGGTGTAGCCGCCGGCCTTGAGGTAGCCGGCGAGGTAGGTGACCCAGGCCGGCGACCAGTTACCGGCGATATCGGCGGCGCCGGCGCTGTAGTTGGGGTGGACGAAGAGGATGCGCATGGATCGGCTCCGTGTCGGTGAGCGTCGGTCGCGGACAGGCACCGGCGACTGCGTTGGGGTGGCGGCACGCCGCGCCGGCGTGGGCGGCGGGCGTGCTGCGGCGGTTCTGGTCAGGGCGAGTGTGGGCGACGGCACCCGTTCGCGTCATTGAGCCCCATCTATCGTTGCGCAATTGCCGGTGCTGTGCCGCTTGGTTGGCACGGGCCGTTTCCACTCGCTTGTCCCCGGATGGTACTGCGCATGGCGGGCGTCGCCAGCGAAATAACTGTCAATCGGCCTTTCCGTTGACTGGTGTCAAGCCTTCTGGACACCGACCCAGACACGAGCCTTCGCCATGAAGCACTGCATGCTGATCGGTATCGGTCCGGGGCACCCGGACTTCCTGACCCTCCAGGCGATGGCCGCCATGCGCCGGGTGGATGTGTTCTTCCTGCTGGAGAAGGCCGGCCGCGGGAAGGATGAGCTGCTCGCGCTGCGCCGGGACATCATGCGGCGCGTGCGCCCGGACGGGGGCTACCGGGAGGTACGGGTGCCGAGCCCGCCGCGCCCGCGCGCCGTCGATCTGGACGGTGCCGCCTACCGCGCCATCGTTGCCGACTGGCACGCCGAGAAACGGCGCATCTTTGCGGAGTTGCTGACCCGCGAGCTCGGCGACGGCGAGACCGCCGGCCTGCTGCTTTGGGGTGATCCGCTGCTCTATGACCAGACCATCAGCATGGTTGAGGCGGTGGTGAGGACGCTGCCAGAGCCGGTGCAGGTGGGGGTCATTGCGGGCATCAGCGCCGTGCAGGTGCTCGCCGCCCGGCACCGCATTCCCCTCAATCGGGTCGGCGAGTCGGTGCAGATCATCACCGGCAGGGAGGCGGAAACCGTCGACCCGGCGCAGGTACACAACGTCATCGTCATGCTGGATTACAACGCCTCCTTTCGGCGTTTCGTCGGGCAGGACATGGAGATCTACTGGGGCGGCTACCTGGGTGGGGATGACGAGGTACTGGTTGCCGGAGCGCTGGACGAGGTCTTGGAAGAACTGCTGCGCGTGAAGGCCCGGTTGCGGGCACACAAGGGCTGGCTCATGGACACCTATCTGCTGCGCCGCCGGGTGCAGGGTGCCGACTGAGCCTGTCGCTCTCAGTGGCCGGGCTCATGCATGGGGAGGTTGGGGGAGGTTGGGGGAGGTTGTTGGAAGCCTCGCATTTGTCGTGACCGTGACAGCGCGATCGTGCGTGAGAATTGTGGCGGCTTGCCGCGCCACAGCCACTGCTGCTGGGCAACCCGCCGGCTGCACGGTGACTGGACGGCTGCTGGCGCGTTTTTTGCACCGCGGTCACTGATGTCGTGCATACGTCGTGCTCGACCGCTCGTAACCGCGACACGCTCCGACGCTGGCCTTCAGGATCACCCATGTCTCCGACCAAGCCCGATGTGCAGGACTACCTGCAGCTGTTTCGCCGATATGGCGGCAATCTCTCCGAGCTCTATCAAGCCCCGGATGACGACCGCTATGCACTGCTGTTCGAGCAGATCATGCGGTTGCTGATGAGACCCTCACCCTTCAACCTGCAGCTGCCGGAGCCCTTTCGCAGGGTGGCCCGCCGCTACCGGGACGGCCACCAGCCCACGGTGACCCGGCTGCGCGACCCCGCCGATCGACACTTCCTGCTCTCCGAGCTGCACGACCTGGTCATGCTGAAAGGCGGTCTTGCGGCGGTCCGCCAGTCGCAGACCAGCGCCACCGAGCCGGCTTGAGCCGCCGTGGCTCAGAACGCACCGGTCGCACCCGCGGTGATGATGGACAACATCTCACCGTTGATGGAGATGGCGATGGCCTGAAGCTCCGGAGGCAGCTCATAGGCATTGATGATCATGTCCAGATTGAGCATCTCCAGCCAGTACTCGCCGTCGTTGTCCTCCACCAGCGCGATACTGCAAGGCATGTAGGCGGCGTAGATGGTGTTGAAGCGCACCATCTTGATGGCGTCCTCGGGCCGGCAGAACTGGAAGATCTCCAGCCGCGGCGATTCGAGGCCCCGGGACTCCAGCTCTCTGCCTACATTCTGGTGACCTACCAGTTTCATGTTCAGCTCGACCGCCTTGGAGTTCATGGCGTCGATGGCGTCGTCCGGCGTCACGCCTTCAGCGAGGCCCATTTTGAGAACGGTCTGGCCGATCTCGTACATGTTGACGTCCGGCGCCCGTGCCGAGTCTTGGGCGAGCGCTGTGGCCACCGGTAAGCCCGTGCCCAACAGCAGGGCGGCGGCGAGTGGGAGCAGTGTTCTGGTCATGCGGGTCGACTCCTTGGCGGATGGGGCCGGCCCTGATCGGGCCGGCGGTCATGCAGACCGGCCGCAACCTGTCGGCGGCCGGTTTGATCGCACTCGGGCAGGCCGGCGCTCAGTCGTCTGTATCTTTCTTGTCGTCCAGCGAGGCGATCCAGGCGAGGATGTCCAACAGCTCCTCTTGTTCGTAGGCCTTGAAGGTCTCGTCTTCCGGATCGTTGGCGTGGTAGCGCTCTTTGCTTTTGAACATCTCGATCTGTCGGAGTAGGTACTCGTGGTACTGGCTGCGCAGCGGCGGTGACTCCCTGCGTGTCTTGCCCTCCGCCTCGCGGCCGTGGCAGCTCTTGCAGTCGTAGCGATACAAGCGCTTGCCGCTGCGGCTGCTGCCGTCCTCCGGTCCCGGCACGTCGATGTCGAGCTCCATGTCCGAGATGTAGGCCGACAGATTCACCAGGTCCTGGTCGTCGGCGGTCTTGAGCGCGCCCACGACCAGCATGGCATCGTAGCCGCGCGCGCCGGTTTGGTAGTCCTTCAGGGCCTTCAGCAGGTAATACTCGGGCATGCCGGCGATGCGTGGATACTTGCCTCCCAGAATGCCTTGACCGTGCTTGCCGTGGCACAGCGCACACTGGCGATACATGACTTCCCCGGCAGCCCGGTCGGGCCGCATATCCAGCAGGTCAGTGGCGTCTTCTTCCTCCTCGTCGGCGATGGCGCAGGGGGCGATGAATAGTGCCGCCAGCAATAGCGTCAGTGGGAGCAGACGCAGTGCAGATGCGATCGGTGCGAAGGTACTTGGCGTAAGAGGGCGCTTCGGGGGCATGTGCAGACGCTCCAGGGTCCTAATGGGGTAATCAGCCCGTCGGCTGTCGTCGCTCGGGCCGTGAAGTCGTTCACTAAAAGTGCACGACCACCGCGTTTATTGTCGGTTCGGATGCTGTGCGTGACGCTCCGGGGAGCGCTGCCGGCCCCGGCGACGGGGCGGCGTCCGCGGTCAGGCTTTCGGCGCGACCTGTCCGAGAATCCTTGGTGTCCAGCACCCTGCAGCCGCCGGTAACATAGAAGATCGCTCAAGCGCCTGCAACCGCGGAGCATTTTGGGGGTTTATGGTCACGGTTATCGTGGCATGGGATGAGGGTCAGCGCCGCACATAGATCATTTCCATGGGCAGGCCCAAGGCGTCCTGGTCCGGCGCAGCGGGCAGCCGGCTCATGGCGGCCGCATCCTTGAGGACCATGGCGGCGGTCACGGCCAGTATCGCCGCGTCCAGAATGTCGTCCACCGCCACGCTGCGGCGCGGATGTGCCCCCGCCAGGGCGTCGAGATGGGGCAGACAGGTCGGGTCCAGGTGCGCGAGCAACGCCCGTCGCTCGGCTTGTCCCGCGGCCTTGCGTTTATTGTGGCGCATGGGCACGCCGCCGGCGAGTCCCCAGGCACAGAGCTCCGGGTGGGCTTCGCGCAAGCGCGTGCGCAGCGTCGTGTCGGTCGCGAGCAGTTGGTCGAGCGCGCGGATCTTGCCGGCGATATGCCAGGTTTGCCGGGACAGCGCTCGGCCCGTGTGGTGGCGGTTGATTGCGCAGGCGTGGGTATAGTCGTGTGCATCGAGGGCGGCACGGCAGGGCGGACGGAAGACGCTGCTCGCGCGCGGGCGCCCCAGCAGTGCCCGGGCGGCGCGGTCGCAGCGACGTTCGTCTGCGCCGGCGGTGACCAAGCCGATGGGCATATCCACCAGGGTCAGGACACTGGCGGCGATAATCTCCCGCATGGTCGCCAGGTCGGCGGCGAGGCCGCCGTCCCAGCAGCCGGCCCGGTGCCGGCACCATACCCAACCGCCGCGGCAGCCGTCGATGCCCACCGCGGCGCCGTCGCCTGCGCCGGGCGCGCTGCTCACGCAGCCGTGCGCGGCCGGGGATCGGGGCTGCGGCCGCTGCGCAGACTCCGACTCACCGCGGTGGCGGTGTCGTCACCGCTGGCCAGCGCCCAATGAATGGACGGCGGCGCCGCCAGCTCTCCGCAGACCCAGCGCTGCTCACCCACACGCACCGGGGCGCCCGGCGCGCTGACACCGGTGTGCTGTACCGGCAGGGCCGCCGGCAACCGGTAGACAGCGAGGCGCTGCCATCCCGCCACGTGCTCGCCATACCAGTCGCGCAGCTGGCGGCGAACGGCGGTCTCCAGCGCATCCGGGTTGTGGTTGGCGCCGAAGACGTTGACGCACACCAGTGCCTGGCCGGCGGGGGCGTAGTGCGGCGACAGATTGCTGGGGCAGAGCAGGCTGTTGATGGGCCCGGCGCCGGTGCCGTTCAGCACCAGGTAAGGGCCGGTGAAGGGTGCTTCCGGAGCCGCGAAGTAGAAACAAGTCGTGCCGCGGGTCGCCACGGGCTCCCGGCCGAGGAGGTTGGCGGCGGTGTTGGCGTCGGTGGCCAGGACCGTCGCGCGCGCGCGCAGTCGGTTACCGTCCGCCAGGCGCACGCCGTCGGCCTCGAGTCGCTCCACCCGCTGGCCCAGCAGCAGGCTCTGTGGTGCCAGTCGCTCCGTCAGCTGCAGCGCGATCTGTTCCATACCGCGGGCCGGCAGCGCCGTATCGCCGAGGGCGAAGGCACGAAACACGAACTCGAAGGCGCGGCTCGATACATTCAGCTCGGGCTCGAAGAAGACGCCGGCGAAAAAGGGCCGGAAAAAGCGGGACTGGATACGCTCGGAGAAGCCGAGCTGGCGCAGCAGTGCCGGTGCCGGCTGCTCCGCTCGTGCGTAGAGCGCCGCCAGGTCGCCGCTCAGCGCCCGGCGACGCAGCGCCAGCAGCCGCAGCTTATCGCCGAGAGATCCCACCGGCGAGGTCAGCATCTCCGGCAGTTGGGCCGGGCGCCGCCAGATGTCGCTGACGCGGTGGAAGGCGTCGCCGATGCGCACCAGCGCGCCGGGGTAGAAGGGGCGCAGGTCCAGGGCTTCGTAGTCCAGCAGCTTGCGGGCCGCCGGATACCAGGTCTGCAGCACCTGGAAGCCGCGGTCCAGCAGGAAGCCGTCGCGCAGGTCGGTGGCGACGCGCCCGCCGGTGCGGTCCGCCGCCTCGATGACCAGGGGGCGCAGGCCTTCGCGCTGCAGGCGCAGGGCGCAGGCGAGACCGGCGAGGCCGCCGCCGACGACGATCACATCCGCATCCACGTGTGGGACTCCTTCTGGTTGATGGCTGGGGCTCGTGGTGGTTGATTCGTGACTGGCTGCGGCCTTGCACCCCGCATTGATCAGGCGGCTGCCAGGGACGTGCGCAGGGTCGACGCCTGTGCCCGGATGGCGGCCAGCCGTTCGGGGTCGAGGCGGTCCAGGTTGCGCCACATGAGCGCCGTGCGCGGGTGTTGCGCGAAGCGCGCCCGGTGGCGCGCCAGAAAGTCCCAGAACAGGGTGGTGAACGGACACGCGGTGTCGCCCACCGCCTGCTTCGGGTCGTAGCGGCACCGGCGGCAGCAGTTGCTCATGCGCTGGATATAGGCGCCGCTGGCGGCATAGGGCTTGCTTGCGAGCAGGCCGTCATCGGCGAACTGGCTCATGCCGAGGGTGTTGGGCGCCTCCACCCATTCCACGGCGTCCACGAACATGGCCAGGTACCAGGCGTGCACCTGCCGCGGCTCCACCCCGAGCAGCAGCGCGAAGAGTCCGGTGACCATCAGCCGCTGGATATGGTGGCCATAGCCGCGCGCCACCACCTGCCCCAGGGCGTCGGCGAGGCAGGCGTAGTCGGTGTCGGCGCTCCAGTAGAATGCGGGCAGGGGGGCGTGGGCGTGCAGGGCATTCACGTCGAGATACCCCGGCATCTGCCGCCAGTAGATGCCGCGGACGTACTCCCGCCAGCCGAGGATCTGGCGCACGAAGCCCTCCACCGAGGCGATGGGCGCCTGTCCCGCGTGGTAGGCCGCGACGGCCGCGTCGATGGCGCGCCGCGGATCCAGTAGCTTCAGGTTCAGCGCCGCCGACAAGCGGGCGTGGTAGAGGTAGGGCTCGCCGGTCCAAATGGCATCCTGATAGGGGCCGAAGGCGGCGAGCCGGTGGCTGATGAAATCTGCCAGCGCCGCCTGGGCCTGCGCGGGCGTCAGCGGCCAGTCGAAATGCGCCAGGCCGCCGGGAGCGTTCGGGAAACGCGTCTCCACCAGGGCCATGACCTCGCGGGTGATGGCATCCGGCGCGAAGCCGAGCGGCGCCGGCAGCAGGCCAGGCCCGCGTTTGCCGAAGGTCTTGCGATTGTCTTTGTCAAAGTTCCAGGCGCCGCCGGCGGGCTCGCCGTCGTGCATGAGCAGGTCGTGGCGCTTGCGCATCCAGCGGTAGAAGTGCTCCAGGCGCAGCTCCTTGCGCCCCTTGGCCCAGGCGTCGAAGTCCGGCAGCGGGCAGAGGAAGTGGCGGTCTTCCAGCACCCTCAGCGCCACGCCGGCTTCGGCGCAGGCCTGCTGCAGCGCCCGTTGCATCCGGTATTCGCCGGGCTGCACCACACGCACCTGCCGCGGCGCCAGCGCCGCCAGGTCTGCCGCCAGCGCCGCGCCGATGCTCGGGTGGTCGTGGGCATCCAGCGCTAGGTAGCGCACGCGCAGGCCGGCGGTGAGCAAGCGCTCGCGCAAATGCCGCATACCCGACAGGAACAGCACCGTACGGGCCTTGTGGGAAGGCACATGGGTGGCCTCGAGCGGTGCCTCGCACAGCCACACCAGATCCTGCTCGGGGTCGCAATCGTCGAACAGGCTGCTGTCGGCGTTCAGCTGATCGCCGAGCACCAGCAGCAGTCGACGTGGGGATTGCGCCGGGTCCATGGGTCGATACTCAGGTGCTGACCGTGCCGGCGGGCGCCGAGGTTGCTGCCGCGCGGCGGTAGGCGAGCTGGCCGTGGAAGCGCGCGCGCACGGCGTCGATGTGGTCGGCCTGGGCCGCGGTCTTGTCGCCGCGGTAGGCCTTGACCCGCGCGAAGCGCAGGGCCAGCCCTGCCGGGTAGTGGCGGCTTTCCTGCAACTCGTTGCAGGCGACCTCCACCACCAGTTCCGGGCGCACGTGCACCACCGGGCCGTCGCGGGCCACCGCCCGGGACAGCAATTGCTCGGTTTGCCAGGCCAGCAGCGCGTCGGTGAGCCCTTTGAAGGTCTTCCCCAGCATCAGAAAGCCGCCGGCGCCGTCGCGGCAGCCGAGATGCAGGTTGCTGAGCCAGCCGCTGCGACGGCCGCTGCCCCATTCGGCGGTGAGCACCACCAGGTCCAGCGTGTGCGCCTGCTTGATCTTGAGCCAGTGGCTGCCGCGGCCGCCGGCGGCGTAGGGGGCGTATGGATCCTTGGCCATGAGCCCCTCGTGGCCGGCGGCGAGCGCCGCTCGCAGAAAGCCCGCCGCCGCCGCCGCGTCGCCGTCGACGAGACGCGGGATGACCAGCGCCGGCGGCAGGGCATCGGTGAGGGCGGCGTGGCGCTCGCGGGTGGGGGCATCGATGAGGGTGGCGCCATCGCAGGCCAGGCAGTCGAAGCAGAGCACCGTCAGCGGTAGCCGGGCGCGCAGCTCGGGGTCATCGCTGTGGCGGCCGAAGCGCCGCATGGTGACTTGGAAGGGCTGGGGGCGACCGTCGGCGGCCAGTGCCAGGGTCTCGCCGTCCAGCACCAGCTCGCGGGCGGGCAGGTCGCCCACGGCCGCGACGATTTCCGGCACGGCGGCGGTGACCTCGTTGCCTTGGCGGCTGAAGACACGCACCAAGTCGCCGCGCTTGTGGATCTGCACCCGGGCGCCGTCCAGCTTGTAGTCCAGGATGGGGCGGCGCAGCTGGCAGAGCGCGTCGTCCAGGTCCTGCGCCGGTTGCGCCAGCATGGGCTGTAGCGGGCGGAACAGCTGCAGGCGCAGGGCGTCGAGCCCCGGACGGCCCTCGCTGCGGGCGATGGCGGCCACCTCGGCAATGTCGCTGCGCAGCATCTGTGCACGGCGCACCCGCTCCGGCGGTATCCCGAAGGCCTTGGCGATGGCCTCCACCACCAGCGACGCCTGTGCACCCTGACGCAACTCGCCGAGGAGCAGTCGCCGCAGAAACTGCTGCTCCGCGGCGGTGGCGCGGGCGAACAGCTCCGCCAGCGCCTGCGCCCGGCGCGCCCTGGCGCCGGCACCGGTCATGCCGGCGACCGCGGTCAGGGTTGCCATGGTGTCGGCGACGGTCAGGGTGGCGGTGGCCGCCGACTCGGCGGCGACCGCTGCGCGCACCTGTGCGGGGCCGATACCGAGACTGCGGGGCGCCGCCTCGCCGGTACACCAGCGGGCCGCGGTGCCGATGTCCGCGGCTGCGGCGTCGCGCAACAGCGCCGCCAGCCGGGCGACTTTGGCACCGCGGCTGCGCGTGGCCACCAGGTCCGCGGAGGTCGCTGCCAGCGCCTGGACGCTCAGCATGTCGGACTGGCGCGGGGGTCGGTGCTGCGGGGGGCGCGGCGACGGGGCCATGGGCGGATACCGCTCGGCGACAGCCGTGGGGACGGCCCGCCTCAGTGATACTGCTCGGTGGTGTAGTGGCCCGGTTCGTGGCGCTTGTGGCGCCGCATGCCGCGCGCCTCCAGCCAGGCGCGTACGTCCTTGATCATGGCCGAGTTGCCGCACAGCATGAAATGACTGTCCTCGGGCGTGATGTCGGCGTCGGCCGCGGCCTGCAGGCTGCCCTGCGCCAACAGGTTGGTAATGCGACCCTGCAGCGCTGTCTCGCTGTTGTCGCGGGTGAGTGCGGTGATGAACGTGAAGCTGTCCGCGTGCGCCGCCTGGATTTCGGCGATGGTCTCTGCGTAGCTGAGCTCGCCGGCGTTGCGGGCGCCGTGCACCAGGATCACGCGCTCGAAGCGCTCCCAGGGGCCGCCGGTCTTGAGCATGGAGAGATAGACGCCCAGGGCCGTGCCCGTGGCCAGCATCCACAGGTGTCGGCGTGGGACGACGTTGTCCAGGGTAAAGACGCCGCTCGCCTTGTCCGACACCCAGATGCGCTCGCCCACCTCCAGGTCGGACAGCTTGGGCGTGAGCGGGCCCTCCGGGATCTCATTGAAGTAGATTTCCAGCGGCTGCTCGTGTGGAGCGTTGACCAGGGAGTAGGGGCGGCCGACACGCTCGCCATCCACGTCCAACGCCACTTTGATGTACTGCCCTGCCGTGAATGCCGGCAGCGGGGCGTCGATTTGCAGGCTGTAGAGCGCCTGCGACCAGTGCCGCTTACCGGCGATCTTGCCTTCGAGCCATTTGGCCATGGATGCTGCTCCTCGCTTGTGCCAAACCGCCAAATTTGGTTCGGTTTGCTGGCTTTTCAAAGGTTGAACAGGGGCGCGCAGGTTGCCGTTGCGAAGGTTGCCGCGCCGCCGGAGCCGCTCGGCGGTGCATTGTGTTCCGCGGCGCCCCCACCATATGGGCCATGTCCAGGTTTTGTATAACTCAAACCGCTGGGGCTTGCCCATGTTCCACACGTTTCACACCCGTTATCTGATTTTGGCCCTGCTGCTGGGAGGCTTGCTGATGAACGACACTGCCAACGCCGCTTGCGCGCCAACGCTGGACTTCGAGAAGCGCCGTCTCGCCGGAGACGAGACCGTGAACTTCTGCGACGCCTACAAGGGCAAGGTCCTGCTGGTGGTCAACACTGCGAGCAAATGCGGTTTTACCGGTCAGTACGAAGGGCTGGAGGCGCTGTACGACAAGTATCGCGACCAGGGCCTGGAAGTGCTGGGCTTTCCGTCCAACGATTTCGGCAACCAGGAGCCGGGCAGCGAGGCGCAGATCAAGGACTTTTGCCGCCTCACCTACTCGGTGGAGTTCCCGATGTTCGAGAAGATCAGCGTCAAGAAGGGCAAGGCGGACCCGTTCTACCAATACCTGGCGCAGCAAACCGGCGTCTATCCCAAGTGGAACTTCTATAAGTATCTCATCGACCGCGACGGTAAGGTGGTGGACGTCTACTCCAGCATCACCTCGCCCAGCAGCGGCAAGCTCGTGCGCACCATCGAGCAGTTGTTGGCGAAGCCGGCCTCTTCGTGAGCCCATCGGCGCCGGCTGCGCGACTGCGAAACCCGGGTGCCGGGTGACGCGCCCGCCCGGTTGCGGAACCTGACCCCGGCACGGCGGCGTGCCACGGGCACGCGCCGGCCGCCGCCCCGGTTGCTCAAGCCGCTGGGCGGCCGGCGGATACCAGTGCGCGCTCCAGGGTGACCCCGCCGCGCCGCATCGGCGCGCAGTCAGCGAGGTTACTGCGCAACGGTGGCCGAAAACGCGGCCGCCGCCCCGTCGCCTTCCGCTCGACTGCGTCGCCACGGTTCACCGCCGCGGCGGCGATCGCTCGCCGCTGGACTCAGTGCGCCTCCAGCTTGCCGAGCTCCGCCAGGATGTCCAACACCAGCCGTTCGCCCTGGCTGTCCATGCCCTGGGTGAGCTTGTCCGGGTTGCGCTCGCCCTGGATCATCGGCCGGATAATCCCAGCCAGACGGGCCATCTGACCGCCGACGGTGTTCATCTGTTCGGCCATATTGCCGATGAGTGCCAGCGCCTGGGCATTGCCGGTGGCGGCGGCATGGATCATGTGCGCCAAGCCGGGGGCGGCCATGGTGGGATCCTGGCGCTGGGCCGGGTCGGGCAGGGTGGCCGGATCCTGCATGCCGCGCAGGATGGCGTCGGCGACGATCTGGTCCTCTTCGTCCAGGCCGTGGAACACCGCCGGGCCGCGCTCGCCGGCGGCCATGCGCTTGAGGGCGCCGACGAGCGCCGCCCAGCCGCTTTGCTCGGCGTGGTTCAACAGGGCCGTGAACTCGGCGCGACGCTCGGCGTTGCCGCAGGTGGCGGCCACCTGGCGGATGAATTCGGCGTGCACCAGGCGGATCTGCTCGTGGCGATCGGGGTAATCGGACATGGGACTCGGCCGTATCGGTCTGGCTTTGGTGCCCGCCACAGCGGGGGGTGGAGTTGACGCGTCGGGTGGCGGCCGGCGGCAGACACCCTCCTCACGTCCCTTGAGGCGTCACCATAGCATCATCGTTGTCGGCACCCCAGCGAGTCCCGCCGAGCTCTCTGTCGAGTGCGGCGAAACTGGCGTTTGCCTGGTGCTTGCTGTCGGTCATGGCCGTCTGCCGGCTGGACGAGCACGCCGTTGCCGCCGGTGCCGTGCTCGGATGTGCTTCATGATGGCTGTGTCCACCCGGATGGCCCGCGGCGCATCAATCCGATGGGCGCGGCGCCCTGTCAGTAGGGCTTTTCGACGGAGCGCCGCGGCAGCGGCCGGCTCGGAACCCGGTATGTGGCGGCCTGCGGGTCCAGCTTGCGGCGCATGGGGTCGTGTCCGGCGAGGCGCATGACGAGTCCCATGGGCACGAAGAGCAGGAAGAACACCAGCCCCAGGATCAACGGTGTCGTGATCCGGCTTGCGAGCAGACCGAAGCGCATCCAGCCACGGTAGACGGGGCGCAGGCCCGCGGGGCGGATCAACCCCCACAGCGCCAGCACCGCCGCCAAGGCCCAAGGCCACAGGGGCCAGCCGAAGCCGCCGAGCCAGGGCAGCAGCAGCCCGAACAGTGCGGCGACGATGGCGGCGGTGGTGAGCGCGAAGCGGCGCAGGCCCGCGGCATCGAGCGCAGGGATGTCTCGGTCGGTCATGGATCTCGGTCAATGAATGGCAGACGCTCAGCCGCAAGCTGCGCGGCCACGATGCCCACTATGGAATCACCGATATACCCGTCGCATCTCGGTTTTCGCTTTCTGCGGGCTAGGTTGCAGCTGGCGGGGGACGCCGTGAATACGTCCCTGTAGGCTTCACGACAGCATCCCTGCTGTCGAGACCCCCGC
>NZ_CAJXWY010000069.1 GCF_913062725.1 uncultured Thiohalocapsa sp. | reverse complement strand
TCGTGACCAATTGCTGACCTGGGTGCATGCCATTCGATGGAAGCCGCCGTTTGGCGCCATTCACCTCACGGATTCACGTTGTAGTGAACAATCGCATGATTGGAAAAGACGACCCGGTCAGTCTCTTCTTGGAGTCGCACTACGTCGCTTATTCTCACACGCTTACTCTCGACTTCTTCGAGATATGGTCTTTGGGAGGAAAAGCGCCTGAATGCTGATGCCGATGCCCGCCAGAGAATCAACGAATGGAGGATCGAAGCGGCTCTATGCTATTGGGGGTTGCGCATCAGGGCGCGATGGTGCCGCTCCGCGCTGCGGCCGACGCGCCCAGCTCGCAAGCTCGCCCGGCGGCTGGGCCTTCGCTTGTCGCTGGGCCGCGCGCCAGTCGTTGTCGTGCCGCGCTCAAGGTCGGCGCAGCCCCGTGGCCAGCCAGAAGAAAGCGGCAACCCCAGCGTTACATAACGCCCGGAATTATGCGCGACTCGCTGCGCTCGCCGTCCACTTCGCCGCATAATTTGCGCTATGTAAAGCCGGGGTTTGGTTGCTTGCGTTGAGTCCCCCCGCCCGCCCCGGCGGTCACTGCGCGCGCCGCTGCGGCCGCGAGGCGGCCTCCGCCGCCGTGCTCGGGCCCGCCTCCCGTCCGCCCCCAAGGGGGCTCCCTAAGCGGTGCCCGGCGGGGCCGGGCTGGTTTGGTTTTGTTGGGAGAGCGCGGCTGCGCCGCGCTGGTGGCGCATGGCTGGGTTGAGGATCTCGGTGACGAAATCAGCGAAAGGACGGCGATCAGGACGAGAGGCATGTCAGATCGGATGTGGTCTCGGGCGACGTTGATGAGTTTCGACTGACGCCGCTCATCGCGACCGAAGCTTGCATGCGACGCGTCGTTGCGGGGCTGGGACCGGTGTTGCGGGAGCAGGCTGGCCAGTGGCGCCCTCTGTGGTGGCGCTGTCAGGCTGTTGAGGCGCGCGGCAGATGGGTTTGGGTGTTGCGCAGTGCTGGATCGCGAGGGGGCGGCGCCGCGTGTTGGACGGCCGCTGATCTCTGGCAGCGACGCCGTCCCTGGCCGAGGTGGGTGTGGCTGAGGCTGGCGTCGGCACGTCCTGTGCCGCCGGCGCGTTGCGCTGGGTGTCAGCCAGCGATGACTGCGGCTCCAGGCCTCAAGCGCTTTTGCGGATCAGGGGCACCACATTGTCGTTGTCCGACCGCGCGAGTCGTTCCAGATAATCCGCCCAGGCCTGCATCATCTTGCGCCGCTCCTTCAGGTGCGCGGTGCGGTTGTAGGCGCGGCCGTAGGGGGCGCGCACGGCGTGGGCGAGTTGATGCTCGATGTAGTCGGGGCGGAAACCGAGCACCTCGTCGAGCACGGTGCGGGCCATGGCGCGGAATCCGTGGCCGCTCATCTCCTCTTTGCTGATCCCCATCCGGCGCATCGCGGCGAGCACGGCGTTATCGCTCATCGGCCGCTCGCTGCTGCGGGCACTGGGGAAGACGTAGCGGCCGCGACCGGTCAGGGGCTCGAGTTCGCGCAGGATGGCGACGGCCTGGGTTGCGAGGGGCACGAGGTGCTCGGTGTCGGTCTTGGTGACGCGATAGCGCCAGGTCGCGTCGTCGAGGTCGATGTCGCGCCATTCGGCCTTGCGTAGCTCACCGGGGCGCACGAAGACCAGCGGCGCGAGACGCAGGGCGCTGCGCACGATCAGGGTACCCTCGTAGCTGTCGAGGGCGCGCAGCAGCGGGCCGATCTGCGCTGGCTCGGTGACGGCGGCGAAGTGGGTGGGCTTGACCGGTGGCAGGGCGCCCCGGAGGTCGGTGCTGGGGTCGCGCTCGGCGCGGGCGGTGGCGATGGCGTAGCGGAACACCTGCCCGCAGTTGGAGAGGGCGCGGTGGGCGGTCTCGAGGGCGCCGCGACGTTCGATGCGCTGGACGGCGCCGAGTAGTTGGGGTGCGGTGATCTCGGCGATGGGGCGGTTGCCGATCCACGGGAAGATGTCGCGCTCGAGCCGGCGCAGGATGCGTTTGGCGTGGCCCTCGGTCCAGGTCGGCAGGTTTCGCGCGTACCACTCGCGGGCGATCACCTCGAAGCTGTTGGCGTCACTCTGCGCCTGGGCGGCGCGCAGGGCCTTGCGGTGCTCGCCCGGATCGACACTCTCGGCGAGGAGTTCGCGGGCCTGATCGCGACGGGTGCGGGCGGTCTTCAAGGACACATCGGGATAGACGCCGAGCGAGAGGCGGCGCTCCTTGCCGTGGTAACGATATTTCAGTCGCCACCACTTGCCCCCACTGGGGGCAACTTCGAGATAGAGTCCGCCGCCGTCGAAGAGCTTGCGGGGCTTGTCGCCAGGCTTGGCGTTACGGATTTCGGTAGCTGTGAGAGGCATGGGGGCAACTCCGTCTGCTGCTTGGGATGTTGCCCCCAAAGTTGCCCCCGTTTATTCGTGGATGTCAATGGACCTCGATATACGGTGGTGGACGCTGAAATTGGCTAAGTTGCTGATTTTAGGCAATAAAAAAGCCGTCAATGGACGGCTCTGGAAGTGGTGATGGTGGAGGCGGCGGGAATCGAACCCGCGTCCGCGAGCCCTCCGCCGTCGGTCCTACATGCTTAGTCCGCTCTATTGTGTTTAACCTTCCACCGCCCGAGGGACAGGGCGGTCGGTCGGCGATCCCGAATTGGGGTTTTAGCGAATCAGGTCCGGGCCCCCGTCATCGCGATCCTGTGTGAGGTTACCCCACGAATCCGCCGCCCACAGGCAGATGACGGTGTGAGGCCCGCTGGGATTAAGCAGCGAGAGCGTAGTTGTCGTCGTTGGCAACTATTGGTTTGCGGATGGTTTTACGAGGTTACCCGCACCTCGGCATGCACCTCGGGTTTTGCGACCCGCGTCGAAGCCTAGTCGCCCCCAGTCGTAAGATCTGACAGTCTATCTCCCTGGGAGTTCCGTGGCAATCAGTGTCTCAGCGTGACTCAGTGACCCGGACATCGGTGCCTCGGCAGCGACGTGCCCGGCGTCGCATGGCCGAGTGCAGAGTGCAGAGCGCGGGCGGTGTGGTTGATGGGCGCCGTCGGGCGGGGTTTTGCCCCGCTGGCCTGGTCCCATGTACAGAGCAACACGACCTTTGCGAGGTGATGGGGCATGAGCGATCCTCTGCGTTTCGGCTTCGCCGGCAAGCGCTTTCTGGTGACCGGGGGCAGCAGCGGCATCGGGCGGGCAGCGGTGGAGCTGCTGCACGCCGCCGGCGCGCGCGTGCTGGCCACCGGTACGTCGGCGGCGCGTCTTGCGGCGCTCGAGGCGGACTGCCCGGGTGTGACGTCGCGGGTCAACGATGCCGGTGATCCGGCGGCGGCGGACCTGTTGGCGGCTGCGGTGCGGGACGGTTTCGGCGGGCTCGACGGCGTCTTCCTGAACGCCGGTATCGCCAGCTTTGAGCCACTCGCCAACCTGACGGTGGCCCACATCGATCGACAGTTCGCCGTCAATGTCCGCGGCCCGATGTTACAGGTGCGGGCGCTGGCGGCGCTGTTGAGCGATGGCGGTGCGGTGGTGATCAATACCTCCGTGGCACGCGACAGCGGTCTGCCGGGGGCGGCCGCCTATGGTGCCACCAAGGGCGCGCTACGCTCGCTGGTGCGGGTGCTGGCGGCGGAGCTGGCTCCGCGCGGCATCCGCGTGAATGCCGTGAGTCCGGGGCCCATTGCCACCGACTTCTTCGCCCGTTCCGGGCTGCCGGATACGACCGCCGAGGCCATGGCAGAATCGGTTCGGGCGAAGGTGCCCCTGGGGCGCTTCGGTGCGCCGGCGGAGGCGGCGCAGGTGGCGTTGTTTCTGCTCTCGGGGCTCGCCTCCTTTGTGACCGGCTCCGAGTATGTGGTCGATGGCGGCATGAGCGAGGTCTGAGCATGCGCGGGTACCGTGTCGCCCGCGGCGTGCGGGCTTGGATGGGCGGCGGGTCACTCGCTGCGCTCTGCATCGCCGCGCTGTTCGCCGGGCCAGTGGCGGGCGACCCCGCGCTGACCCTGGACGTTGCCTACGCCGACGGCCGCTATCGTCTGCGTGCGGATATACAGATCGCCGCGCCTGCGGCGGCGGTCCGTGCGCGGCTCACCGACTATGCCAACCTGACGGCTTTGAACCCCGCGATCCGCGAGAGCCGCGTCGAGTCGGCCCCGGCACCCTATGATGCGCGTGTCACCACGCTGGTGCGCGCCTGTGTGCAGCGGCTCTTCTGCCGGGAGCTGAAACGGGTGGAGGATGTGCGCGAGGAGCCACGGCGGCTGGTGGCGGTGATCGTGCCCGCGGGCAGCGACTTCAGCGCCGGGCGCACCGAATGGCGTCTGTATCCGCAGCCGGAGGGTGTGCGGGTGTCGTACCGTGCCGAGCTGACCCCGGACTTTTTGGTACCGCCGGTGATCGGGACAGCGCTGGTCAAGCAAGGTCTGGAGCGCGAGCTGCGCCGACTGCTGCACAACTTGGAGCGCCTCGCCCGCGCGCGAGCCTGAGTGGCCGCCCGCCGCGGCTTGGTCGCGCTTCGCTGCTGGCTTAAACTCGGCAGGCTTCGAAGTGAGGTCGGCAGCGGGGAGTGGATCGGGTGGTGATGGAGCGCAAGCGAGAGCAGTCGGTGACACTCCGGCGGGTGCGTGTGGCGCAGTGGCTGCGTTGGCTGTTGAAAAGCACCGTCTGGCATCCGCTGACGGCGCTGTTGGATCGCGCCGGCTACACGCTGGCCACGGTGCAGGTGCTGTGCATCGATCCGCGCACCGACCAACTCTTGTTGCTGCGCACCCGCGAGCACCGCTGTGGCTATGCGCCGGTGCAGGGCCTGCGACGGGTAGTGCTCGGCTCAGGCTTGGTGCCAGCGCGGGCCGACGTGCGCGAGGACGCCCGCGCCGAGTTGGCAGAGGAGGCGGTGCCGTCACCGCCGCCCCTGGCGAGCTTCCGTGTCGCCGAGCGCTATCGCGAGGGGCCCTTCCAGCAGTTCGATTGCACCGTGTTCGTGGTGTTCTGCGATGAGGCGACCACGACCCTGGGCCCGGAGACCGCCGAGGGTGCCCCCTGCTGGATGCCGTTGGCGGAGGCGGTGGAGCTATTGGGCAACCGCACGCTGCGGGACATGTTTGCGGACTGGCGCGATGATCCGGCCTCCAGTCCGCAGGCATCCGCCGAGGTCCAGCGCCGACGCTTTATCCTCGGCCCAGGCGCTGTCGTACCGGCGCCGAGCGGCGGCGGCGAGCGCCGCTGGAGGGCGCGCCGGCAGCCCCCCGCCGAGGCGGCCCTGCCGAAGATCTGGCCGATGGCGCTGTCGATGCTGGCGGCGGCGCGTGCGCTGGGCCGCCGCGATGCCGCCGAGGTCTACCAGGCCAATCCCAAGCTGGCGGGCGAGCTTTGGACATCCATGTCCAGCGCCGCGCGGGACTGCTATCGCCCAGATCCACGGCTGTGGCGCGACTGCCGCCTGCTTGACGCAAAACGCCCGGACGCCCTGCTGGCGGGCTGGCGGGAGGCGCGGTTGGAGCGGCTCGCCGAGGGCGATGGCTGCGCCGATGCACGGTCCATCCCCGGCCGCGCAAGCCCCGAAGCAGCGCTGACCCTGCGGCGACGCGCGCACTGCGAGCTGTCTGTGGATCTGATCTACGACACGGTGGAAGACCGGGTCGGCTGCTTCCTGACCCGCAGTGCCGCCTCGGGTGCCATCTCTGATGTGCTGCTGTTCGCGCACCTGTCTGCGCGCTATGTGCCCATTCCGGTGTTCCACACCCAGTCCATCTATCGCACCGCGCTCGGTTACAAACAGCCATCGGCGGCGGATTTCTGGGTGATGGGGGCGCTCTACTATCGTCTCGAGGGCGCTGCGGTGGGGGACTGCGTGTTCTTCCCGGACGGCACCTGGAGCGAGTATGGCATCACCGGCCACGGCCGCTGCTGCTTCCGGCGCGCCGCCGACCCGTTGCTGCCGCCGGCGGGTGAATCGCTCACCACCTTCACCGAGGTGGCGCTGCCCGAGCGTACGGCGCCCTCGGTGACGGCGATGCCTTAGCCCGGCTGATGCGCCAGCAGCGATGGATGTGAGGGTTGCGGGCGAAGTCGCGGGGGATGGTCGCCGCGCTGATGTCCTGGATGCTGAGGCTGCCGTCGGGGTCCAGGCGGTCCGTGTCGAGGCGAAAGCGCCGGCGGTTGGTCGAGAAGATGAGCTCACCATCGCTCGCCAGTAATGCCAGCGCGCCGCGCAGCAGCTCGGCGTGGTCGCGTTGCACATCGAAGGTGCCATGCATGCGCTTGGAGCTGGAGAAGGTGGGCGGGTCCAGAAAGATGAGCCCGAAGCGTCCGCGATAGGCGCGGGCATTGGCGAGCCACGCCAGGCAGTCCGCCTGGATCAGCTGATGGTCGCGGCCGCTGCAGCCGTTCAGCGCCAGATTCTGCCTCGCCCAGTCCACATAGGTCCGCGACAGATCCACGCTGGTGGTGGAGCGCGCACCGCCCGCGGCGGCGTGCACACTGGCGCTGGCGGTGTAGCAGAAGAGGTTCAGCACATGGCGGCCAGACGCGAGTGTGCGCAGCAGCCGGCGGGTGTCGCGGTGGTCCAGGAAGAGGCCCGTGTCGAGATAATCCTCAAAGTTCACCAGTAGCTTGAGCCCGTCCTCCAGCACCGGGTGGAACTGCCCGCGCGCACCCAGGCGCTGGTACTGGCTGTCGCCACGCTGGCGTTGGCGCACCTTGAAAAAGATATCCTGCGCCGGCACCGCCAGCACCTCGGCGAGCACTCCCAGGGCCTCTCGCAGGCGGCGGCGGGCGGCCCTGGGGTCGACGTCGGGCGGCGCCGCGTACTCCTGCACGTGCACGAAGCGCCGCGCCGGCGTTTGCACATCGGCGGACCCATAGATGTCCACGGCCAGCGCGTACTCCGGTAGGTCCGCGTCGTACAACCGATAGCAGCTGATGTCCTCGGTGCGCAGCCACTTGGCCAGCGCCTTTTGCTTCTTACGCAGCCGGTTGGCAAGCATCTCCGCCCCCGGGCCGCGCTCGGCCGCCGGCAGCGGGCGCGGACGTTCCGAGACGTGGGCCTGCGGGCACACCTGGAAGTGCAGCAGCCGGCACGCGAGGGGACCGTTGTAGAGGGTATGGAAGCGCGTGGCGCGCAGGCCCATGCCCTTCCCAAGCTCGGGGTTGGCGGTGAGCACGGCGGCGTGCCAGCCGTCGAACTGCTCGCGCAGCACGGTGCCGAGCGTGGCGTAGAGCGCCGGCAGCTCGGCGTCGGTGCCGAGACGCTCGCCGTAGGGCGGGTTGGTGACCACCAGCCCCGGGGTGTCCCCCGGCGCGGCCGCGCAGTCAGCGAGGTCCCGGCGCTCGAAGCGCACGTGACCGCCGAGGCCGGCACGCACGGCGTTGTCCTGGGCCGCCCGCACCATGCGTGGATCCTGGTCGGCGCCGCGCAGTCGCAGCCCCTGCGACGCCAGCCGTGCGAGGCCGGTGGCGCGGCGCTCCCGGGCTTCGGCGAGCAGGGCGTCCCAGGCCGCCCGGTCGTGCCCGGCCCAACCGGTGCAGCCCCAATGCACGCCGAGCTCGGTGCGCAGCAGGCCGGGGGCGATGTCGGCGGCCATCAGTGCCGCTTCGATGGGCAGGGTGCCGGCGCCGCACAGGGGATCGAGCAGCGTGCCGCCCGCCGCTGCGATGGCGGGCCAGCCGGCGCGCAACAGCACGGCGGCGGCGAGGTTTTCTTTCAGCGGGGCCGCCCCTTCCCGGGCGCGCCAGCCGCGGCGGTGCAGGGGGGCGCCGGCGAGATCGAGGTAGAGGGTGGCGCGGTCGCGGAAGATGTGACAGCGCAGCGCCAGATCCGGGTGCGCCGTGTCCACGTTGGGGCGCGCCAGGCCCAGTCCCCGGAACTGGTCCACGATGGCGTCTTTGACCTTCAGTGCGCCGTAATGTCCGTTGTCGATGCCCGAGCGCACGGCGTCCAGATGCACGGCGAGGGTGCGCCCCGGCGCCAGGTGGTCCGGCCAATGAATGGCCTGGACGCACGCGTAGAGCTGCTCGGCATCCGGTGCGTCGAATTCCGCCAGCGGCAGCAGCAGGCGGCTCGCGATGCGGGACCAGAGCAGCACCCGGTAGGCGTCCGCCGCGCTGGCAGTGAAGCGAACGCCGGCGCGAGTGTCCCTGGCCGTCGCAAGGCCGAGCCCGCGCAGCTCTTCCGCCAGCAGGGTCTCCAGGTTACGGGCCGCGGTAGCGAAGAAGGCTTGCGGCGCCGATGCCGCCGCGGTGCCGATGGGGGTGTCGGCGGGGATGTCGGCGGTCATTGGTTGACCGCCTTCACCGTGTTCGGCAGCTGCGCCAGGGCGACCTCGGTGAAGGTCTCCAGTGCGGCGCGCCGCGGGAAGCTGCGGCGGAACACCAGCGAGATGCGGCGCTGGGCATCGGGCAGCTCCAGCCGCCGGGCGATGATGCCGCTGTCGGTCATCCAGCTGCCGCGGATGGCCAGTGCCGGCACCAGGGTGCAGCCGAAGCCGGCGCCCACCAGTTGCAGCAGGGTCTCGAGGCTCGCGGCACGCAGGTCCGCCATCTCGCCGGTGCGCGGGCGGTCGGCGAGCTTGCAGACCTCCATGACCTGGTGGCTCAGGCAGTGCCCTTCGGAGAGCAGCAGCAGGTCGATGGACTCGAGATCCGCCTGGGTGATGTCGTCCTTGTCATAGAGCGGGTGCTTGCGCGGATGCGCCAGCCAGAAGGGCTCGTCGAACAGCGGGATGCTGGTGAGGTCCGGGTTCGGCGTCGGCGTAGCCAGCAGGGCCGCGTCCAGCTCGTGCTGATCCAGCCGGCGCAGCAAGGCCTCGGTGGTTTCCTCGAACAGCACCAGCTTCAGCTGCGGGCAGCGGCGTTTCAGCGGCACCAGCACCAGCGGCATCAGGTAGGGGCTGAGCGTCGGGATGGCGCCCACCCGCAACGGGCCGGCGAGGGGGTCCTGATGCGCCCGGGCCACCTGCTCGATGGCATCCGCCTGCTCCACCAGCAGCCGCGCATGGCCGAGGATTTCCTCGCCGATGGGCGTCACCTCCACGGAGCGGTTGGTGCGCTCGAAGATCACCACGCCGAGCTGATCCTCCAGCTTTTTGATCTGCCCCGACAGCGTCGGCTGGCTCACGAAGCAGCGCTCGGCGGCCTTGCCGAAATGCCGTGTCTCCGCCACGGCGAGGATGTATTTGATGTCCCGAAGGTTCATGGATTGGGCCGGGCCTGTTCGTCGCGTCCGTCACATCATCGGCATGGTAAACCAATCCTGAGCAGCCCAGCGGGTGCCGGACGGCGGGCGTTTTGGGCGCGCGCTGCGCTGGCGTGGCCGGTGCCCGTGTGCTCGTCCCAAGACCTTCGCGTGCGATGTTTGGCCGCAGCGTCGGCGCCCGGCCCCCTCAGAGCGGCGACTGGGGCGGGCATCGGCGCGCCATCGGGGCTGGCGTCGAGGGTCGGCGCGGCCCATCACGCCATCGTCTGCGGCCCGTAACCACTGTCGCCGTTGAGCAGAGCAGGTATTGGGTGTGATAAATTGCCCGCTGCGCCGTAGTTGGACGCATGCCGCCGATCAGCGCCGGTGTTCATGCCAAGGCTTCGGCTCTTTCCCTGTTCAGAAGTCTGCCTGTCGGCTAAGGCGCAGCCGGCGCAGCCGCCCTTGTAATGCGTATGCTGTTCGGACCAGTCATCGATATCGCGGGATCATACTTCCCGGGCTGGATTCCGAGTGTGTTGTTCGGCGTGGTCGCCGGCGTCGCCCTGTACGCCGTCCTGGTGGGAGTCGGCATTGCCCGCTGGATTCCACTGCCCGGTTTGTTTTACCTGATGACAGGCGCATCGTCGGCCATGGTGTTTTGGCTGCTGCTGTTTTCGGGCGCGACGATGTGATGGCATGAGCGAGCTCACACCCGGCGGGGATACGCGAGGGGATATCACCGCAGGCGTTGCGGTGCAGCCTGCCGCCGGCAGCGAGCCCGCGGCGGCCGAGGCGGCGGCGCCGGTCGGCGGCAGCGAGCCCGCTCCGAGCCGCAAGCAGGCGCCCGATGCATCCGGGCAGCCGCTCGCAGATGCCCGCCGTGAGCGCCGCCGTGAGCGCCTCCTGGGCGCACTCGGCAAGCTACTGTTCCTGCTCATGCTGGCGGTCACCGTCGCGCTGGGCTACCGGCTGCTGACGACGTTGCTGGATGCGCCGCGCACCACCGATGCAGAGATCGACGCCGAGGTGGTGCGCATCGCCGCCGCGGTGCCGGGGCGTCTGGACAAGCTGCTGGTGGCCGACGGCGAGCAGGTGAGCGCGGGTCAAGTGCTGTTTCGCATCGCCGATGCGTCCTACCGCCAGGAGCTGGCGCTGGCCGAGGCCGAGCTGGCCGCCGTGCAGGCGCAGCTGGCAGACACCGAGCGGTTGCTCGAGTCCGAGCGCGCCAATGCCACCGCGGCGCAGGACGAGGTGAGCCGCGCCCGCGCCAATCTGGATCTTGCCAACCGCACGCTGGAGCGCACCCAGGCCATGGCTGCCGACGGCTACGCCTCGCAGCAGACGCTGGATGAGGCACGCACCGCGGTGGGCGATGCCGAGGTCTCGCTGCGCCAGGCGCTGGAGGGTGCCCGCGCCGCCGAGAACGAGATCCAGACCGCCCGGGCGCTCAAGGCCGAGGTGCGCGCCAACAAGGCGCTGGTGGCCATCGCCCGCCGCGAGCTCGAGAAGACCACGGTGCGCGCGCCCATCGCCGGCCGGGTGGCGGGGCTGCGGCTGGCGGTGGGGGAGTTCCTGCAGCCGGGGGAGCCCCTGTTCACCCTCATCGACACCGCCAGCTGGCATGCCCGGGCCCTGTTTCGGGAGACGGATCTGAAGCACTTGCGGGTGGGTGATCCGGCCCGGGTCTACGTCATGATCGATCAGTCCGCGCCCATCACCGGGCAGGTGGCGGAAATCGGCTGGGGCGTGGTCTCGGACGATGCCCTCGGCGCCTTCGGCGATCTGCCCTATGTGGCGCGCACCCTGAACTGGGTGCGGGTGGCGGCGCGGTTTCCGGTGCGCATCGCCCTCGCGGACCCGCCGGCGCGGCTCATGCGCGTCGGCGCCTCGGCGGTGGTTCAGGTGGATGTGCGGCGCTGAGGCCACCGGCATCCGCCGCCGGCGGCGCCCGACGTGCAGCAGCCGGCGCCGGTGAGCGCCGCCGTCGCCAGCGCCGGCGGCCTGCGCGCGGCCAACGGTGGGCGGTTCGGGGCCTTTCTGCGCGCCGAGCTCGCCCCCTTCCCCGGGCGCTTTGGCCGGGCGCTGCGCATCAGTATCCTGTGCATGCTGGTGGTGATGGTCTTCATGGCCTTCGGTATGCCGGAGTCGGCGCTGGCGGCCTACCTGGTGTTCTTCGCCAGTAAGGACGACGCCGTCACCAGCTCCATCGACGGCTTCGTGCTGATGATGCTGATCGTGCTGGCGATCGGCATCGCCTTCGTCGCCACCGCGGTGACCCTCGGCTCGCCGGCGCTGCGAGTGCTGACGCTGGCGCTGTTGGTGTTCGGCGGCATGTTCCTCGCCGCCACCACGCCGCTTGGACCGGCGGCCAGCTCGGTGGCCATGATACTGGCCATGGCGCTGACGGCGCCGGACCTGATCGGCTATCCACAGCTCATCGAAACGGCCTTTTTCTGGATACTGCCGGTGGGCCTGGTGCCCATGGCGCTGCTCATCTTCATGAATCTGGTGGCGGGGCGCAGCCCGACGCGGCTCTATCGCGAGTTGCTGCGCGAGCGCTTCGCCGCCGCCCGTGCGGCGCTGCGGGGCGAAGACGCCGACGGTGGCCGGGTGCTGACCCTGCTGCACGAAGGCGATACCCGCAGCGCGGACTTCGCCAAAATGATACGGCTGCTGCATCTGCTGCCGACACCACGTCTGGCGCAGCTGGAGGCGATGGAGCGGTTGTCCATGCGCTTGCTCACGGCCCTGGCTGCGCGCCCGCTGCTGGCGCCGGCGGCGGTGCCGACGGCGCCGCCTGGGGCCGCCGGCGCCGACGCGAGACAGCATCAGCAGGCGGCGGTGCTCGGCCGCTGTGAGGCCTGGCTGGCGCGGCCCAGTCGGCGGCGGCGGGACGATGCAGCCTATGCGCCGGACACAGCCAACCCGGCCCAGCCGGGTTATCCAGCGTGCGCGCCGGAGCAGGAGGTCGACCAGGTGCTCGGCGAGCTCGAACGGGTCTGTGCCGGCGAGGCGGCGGCGGTGGCGCGTGCCCGCGGCGAGGCGCCGCCGGCGGCCGGCGGTGGGCTGCTGGCGGCGGATGCCTTCAGCAATCCGGACCATTCGCGCTATGCCTTCAAGACTACGCTGGCGGTGATCGTCTGCTATCTGTTCTACATCGCCGTCGACTGGCCCAGTATCCACACCTGCGTCATTACCTGTTTCTATGTCGCCCTGAGCTCGGTGGCGGAGACCATGCACAAACTGACGCTACGGCTCATCGGCTGTACCATCGGTGCGGTGTTGAGCTATGCGGTGCTGATTTTCGGCTTCCCGCACATGACCTCCGTGGGCTCCCTGGTGCTGGTCATCGGACTGGTGACCTTCATCTCCGCCTGGATCGGCGTGGGCAGCGAGCGTACCTCTTACATCGGCCTGCAGATCGCGCTGTGCTTCTTTCTCGCGACCCTGCACGGCTTCGGGCCCACCGTGGAGCTGGACGTGGCCAGCGGCCGGCTCATCGGGGTGGTGGTGGGGAATCTCGCGGTGGCGGTGTTCTTCATCAGCCTTTGGCCCGTGAGTGCCGAGGGTCAGGTGCGCCGGCGCTTCGCCGAGGGCTTGGAGGGCATCGCCGCAGTGCTGGCCAAGCCCCAGAGTCCGGCGGCGGTGGCGCGCGCCGGCGATGGCATCAACAGGGCATTCACCGAGGCCCAGGATGCGGCGGAGCTGGTGGTGTTCGAGCCCGCCCGCATTCGCCCGAGCCGAGAGCGCCGGCGCGAAGCGGCACGGCTCGTGGCGCTGGCGGACGGGCTTTATGTGGTGGGCGCCCAGTTGGCGCAGCAGCGTTTGCGGCTCGCGGCTGCGTCGGCCGAGACGCTCGCCGCCATCGCGGCCGCGGATCAGGCGCGTGCCGACGCACTTGCGGCCTTTGCGACACACTTGCAGGCGCGCGCGCCGGGGGCGCCGGCGCCTGGACCGCTGCCCGCGCTGCCCGCGCCGCCCGCGGATACGTTGGCCTTCGCCGCCCGCACCGACGAGCACTGTGACGAGCGTGGGCGGTTGTACCGGGTGTTCGATGCACAGCTGCGCGAGCTGCTCGCCCTCGCGCGCCCCGGCGACCTGCCCACCCCGGAGAACCGACCGCAACCGGAGCCGACGTGATGTATCCATCCACACAGCAAAACGCAGGTGCGTGCAGCAGGCTGCGCCGCGTGCCGGCGCGGGTCGGGAGTGTGCCCCGGGACGATGCCCATGTGCGGTTACCGGCGGCCAGGGCGCAGGCGCGTGGCGTGCGCCCGGGCGCTGCCATCTGCAGCGCCCTGCTGTTGTTGCTGGCGGGCTGTCAGACGCTGGCGCCGGCGCCAACCCCCGCGAGCCCGGCGGCGCCTTGGCCGGTGCCGGCGGCGCTGCAGGCGGAAGTGGTGTCCGTGGTGGCCGATGCGGGTGCCGGGGAGGGCGCACCGGCGGGTCCGACGGCGGTCGTCGGCATCGACCCGGATCGCACCTATGGACTGCCGGCGCTCATCGACATCGCCCAGCGCAACAACCCCGAGACCCGCGTGGCTTGGGAGTCGGCGCGGCAGGCGGCGCAGGCGGTGGGGGAGGCCAATGCCACGCTGCTACCGCGGCTCGCCGCCAGCGTCGTCGGCGGTTATCAGCGCGTCTCCACGCCCATCCAGCTGCCGCTGGTCGGCACCCGCACCCTCGCCACCGACGTGCAGGAGGTGGTGCCGGTGCTGAGCCTGGAGTGGCTGTTGTTCGATTTCGGCGAGCGCGCGGCGGCGGTGCGCGCGGCGCGCCACCTCACCACCGTGGCCAATGTGGAGTTCAATCAGGTACACCAGCAGCTGGTCTTCGACGTGAGCCAGGCCTACCACGCCGCCGTGGCCGCCGCGCAGAAGCGCACCGCCGCCGAGCGCGCGATGGGCGCGGCGCGACAGATCCTCGCCGCCGCCGAGACCGGCCGTGCGCGCGGCGTTGGCACCCGCGTGCAGGTGGCTCAGGCGCGTCAGCAACTGGCGCAGGCGCAGCTGTCGCTGACCAATGCGCGGGGCGAGGGCGAGGCGGCCCATGTGGCGCTCAATGCCGTACTCGGCCTGCCACAGGCGACCCGGGTGCGCCTCGCCGCGCCGGGCCCGCTGCCGGCGGCGAGCACGCGTGCGCTGGATCAGGTGATCGATGCGGCGCTCGCCGAGCGCGCAGACATCATCGCCGCCGTGGCGCAGCTGCGCGCGGCGGAGGCCGGCGTGGACGTGGCGCAGGCCGGCTTCATGCCGAAGGTGGGCGTGGTCGGTGCGCTGGCCCGCGATGACAACCGATTTCGCATCAACAACAGCCCCACCCTGGGCACGCCGCTGGAGCAGACGGGCGTGCTGCTGGGTGTGACCCTGCCCCTGACGGAGGGCGGTCTGCGGCGGAGTCGGCTGCGCAGCGCCTATGCCCGGGTGCGCGCGGCCCAGGCCCAGGTGGCCGCCGTGCGCGATGCCGCGGCCCGTGAGATCGCCGCCGCCTATGCGGCGCTGCGCACGGCGCTGGCGGCCCATCGCAGCGCCCGGGCCGTGGTGGCGGCGAGCCGGGTTACCGTGGATGCCGCGCGCAAGGGGCTGGATGTGGGCCTGGGCACGCTCACCGAAGCCGTCGCCGCCGAACAGGCCCTGATGGAAGCGGAGGAGGTGCTGGCCGACGCGCGCCGGGATGCCTTCGATGCGGCCACCAACCTGGCGTTTGTGACGGCGGCGCTGCGCTAGCGTGGCGTTGCCTTGGTCTGGGTGTCGGCGGCGCGGCTGGGCGTCGAAGTGTCGCCGGCGGCGCCTCTGACCTTGCCCTTGGTGTCGGCGTCGGTGGCCATGTCCGGCTCGTGCACCATCACCACCCCCGCCAGCGGCGGCAGCGCCATGGGGATGGAGTTGGGGCGGCCCATCCAGCTGATAGGCTCTGCGTGGACGCCGCCGCGGTTGCCGACGTTGCTGCCGCCGTAGAGCTCGGCGTCGGAGTTGATGGCCTCGCGGTAGTAGCCGGGCAGGGGCACGCCGATGCGGTAGTTCTCCCGGGGGACCGGGGTGAAGTTGAAGGCGCAGCAGACCACCTGCCTGCCGTCCTTGGACTTGCGCAGATAGCTCAGCACGGACTGGCTCGAGTCGTGACAGTCGATCCACTCGAAGCCGGCGCTGTCGAAGTCCACGTGGTGCAGCGCCGGCTGCGCCTGGTAGAGCCGATTCAGGTCGGCGACGATCTGCTTGATGCCCTGGTGCTGCGGGCGCTCCAGCAGATACCAGTCCACTTCGGCGTCGAAGTTCCACTCCTGACCCTGACCGAACTCGCAGCCCTGGAACAGGAGCTTCTTGCCGGGGTAGGTGAACATGAAGGTGTAGAGCAGCCGCAGCGAGGCGAATTTCTGCCAGGCGTCGCCGGGCATTTTGTCCAGCATGGAGCACTTGCCGTGCACCACCTCGTCGTGGCTGAAGGGCAGGATGAAGTTCTCGGTGAAGGCGTACAGCAGCCCGAAGGTGAGCAGGTCGTGGTGGTAGTGGCGGTAGATCGGGTCCTTCTCCATGTAGGAGAGGGTGTCGTGCATCCAGCCCATGTTCCATTTCATGCTGAAGCCCAGGCCGCCCAGATAGGTGGGGCGGGAGACCTGCGGCCAGGCGGTGGATTCCTCCGCCACCATCAGTGAGCCCGGATGCTGCTCGTGGGTGACGGTGTTGAGCTGACGCAGAAAGTCGACGGCATCGAGGTTTTCGTTGCCGCCGTATTTATTCGGAATCCACTCGCCGTCCTCGCGCGAGTAGTCCAGGTAGAGCATGGAGGCGACGGCATCCACGCGCAGGCCGTCGATGTGATACTCGGCCAGCCAGTAGAGGGCGCTGGAGAGGAGAAAATTCTTCACCTCGTGGCGGCCGTAATTGAAGATGAGTGTACCCCAGTCCTTGTGCTCGCCCTGGCGCGGGTCCGCGTGCTCGTAGAGCGCCGTGCCGTCGTACTTCGCGAGCGCCGTGGTATCGCGCGGGAAGTGTGCCGGCACCCAGTCCAGCAGCACGCCGATGCCGTGCTGATGCAGCTCGTCGATGAAGGCGCGGAAGTCGTCCGGGGTGCCGAAGCGGGCGGTGGGCGCAAAGTAGCCGGTGGCCTGGTAGCCCCAGGAGGCGTCCAGCGGGTGCTCGGTGATGGGGAGCAGCTCGATGTGGGTGAAGCCCATCTCCGCGCAATAGTCCACCAGGCGCGTGGCGATCTCGCGGTAGTTGAGAAAGCCGCCGTCGGCGTCGCGCTGCCAGGAGCCCAGATGGATCTCGTAAATGGACATGGGGCTGTGCTGCCAGTCGCGCTCGGCACGGGCGGCGAGCCATCCGGCATCCCGCCAGCGGTGGGTGCTGGGTGCGGTCAGGATGCAGGCGTTGTCGGGGCGCTCCTGGAAGGCGTTGGCATAGGGGTCGATCTTCACGTGCACGTTGCCGCCGCCGTCGCGCAGCTCGTACTTGTACAGCGCCCCGGGCGAGAGGCCGGGAATGAACAGTTCCCAGACGCCGGAGCCGCCGCGCACGCGCATGGGGTGTACGCGACCGTCCCAATCGTTGAAGTCGCCGATGACGCTGACGCGGTGGGCACCCGGGGCCCAGACGGCGAATTGGAAGCCTTCCACACCGTCGACGGTGCGGCGATGGGAGCCCAGGAAGCGATAGGCATGCCAGTGACGGCCTTCGCCGAAGAGGTGCAGGTCGAAGTCGCCGAGCTGGGGACCGAAGGTGTAGGGGTCGCAGCAGCTGCCGACCCGGCCCTGGCGGTCGTACCAGGTGATGCGATAGTGCGTTTGCCCCGTCAGCTGGTCGGGGGATCCTTCCCAGGTGAAGAGGTCCGTTCCTGGCACGCGCTCGAGGTCGATGCCCGCCTCGTTGATGCGCGCTCGCGCCGCCTGGGGCAAAAAGGCGCGGATCGTGGCGATGTCGTCGTCGAGGTCGTGCCGGCCGAGCACCGCGAAGGGGTCGTGGTGACGGGCCTCGACGATACGCAAAAGCGGCTCGGGCAACTGTGAGTAGGGGGTAGGGCCGATGGGCATGAGGTCTTCCGTTGGCGTATCTTGTGCGGGGACGGCTGCGGCTGGGCGGCACCGACGGCGGTGGCCCCCAATGCTACCATGCACCTCCCGTGGATTGCCGAAGTCGGCCAGCGGCGGCAGCGGCTGGCGACGGCGGCGAAGGCGCATGCACTGCGGGGCGCACCGGATCTGCGATGGTACGACAAATGTGCCAAAGCATCGCCCGCCGCCGGCGCAGCTGCAAGGGCGCCGCGGCCCCACCAAAGACCCATGAGAGGTGACCCATGCCGGATGCTGGACCGCGTTTCGTCAGTCGCCTGACCCGCAACACACTCGCGCTCATCCTGGCCGGGGGTCGCGGCTCGCGCCTGAAGGATTTGACCCGCTGGCGCGCCAAGCCGGCGGTGCCCTTCGGCGGCAAGTTCCGCATCGTCGACTTTCCGCTCTCCAACTGCATCAACTCCGGCATCCGCCGCATCGGTGTGCTGACGCAGTACAAGGCGCACTCGCTCATCCGCCACATCCAGAAGGGCTGGGGCTTCCTCCGCGGTGAGTTCGGCGAGTTCGTGGAGCTTTGGCCGGCCCAGCAGCGCGTCGCTGAAACGGCTTGGTACGCCGGCACCGCCGATGCGGTGTTTCAGAACCTGGACATCATCCGCAACCATGACCCGGAATACGTGCTGATCCTCGCCGGCGACCATGTCTACAAAATGGACTACGGCACCATGATCGCCCATCACGTGGAGACGGGGGCGGATCTCACCGTCGGCTGTCTGGAAGTGCCGGTGGAGCGTGCCTGCGCCTTCGGTGTCATGGATGTGGATGTCGAGGGCCGGGTGCGCGGCTTCGTCGAGAAGCCCGCCGAGCCGCCGCAGTTACCGGGCCGCCCCGGTGTGTCGCTGGCGTCCATGGGCATTTATGTCTTCAACCGGGATTTTCTCTACGAACAGCTGATCCGGGACGCGGACCAGCCGGGCTCCAGCCGCGACTTTGGCAAGGATCTGCTGCCGTACGTGATCAAGCACTATCGGGTCATGGCCTACCCCTTTCGGGATCCGAAATCCGGTGACCAAGCATACTGGCGTGACGTCGGCACCGTCGATGCCTTTTGGGAGGCGAACCTCGAGCTCATCGGCGTGACGCCCCCCTTGAGCCTGTACGACCATCACTGGCCCATCTGGACCTACCAGGAGCAATTGCCACCGGCGAAGTTCGTCTTCGACAGCGACGAGCGCCGCGGCATGGCCGTGGACTCCATGGTCTCGGGCGGTTGCATCATCTCCGGCGCCACCGTGCGCCACTCGTTGCTGTTCTCCAGCGTGCGCGTGAACTCCTACTCTTACGTGCAGGACACGGTTTTGCTGCCGAACGTGGAGATCGGTCGCAACTGCCACATCCAGCGGGCGGTGATCGATCGCTGGTGCCGTATCGCCGCCGGCACCGCCATCGGCTACGACCGTGACGCCGACGAGGCCGCCGGCTTCTACGTCAGCCCCGGCGGGGTCACGCTGGTGACGCCGGACATGCTGGGGCAGCAAGCCAATCGGGTGCGGTGAGGGGCGCAAGCGGCGCGGGCCCTGCCGGCGTGCCGGCGCTCCATTGGCCGCGTCTTCCGGCTCAGTCCGATTTTTGGCTGGGGTGGCCAATACATCGGCGTCCCCTATCGGCGTCTCCTAGGAGGCTGTCCGACTTATCGGGCCGCAGGCCGGGTACAATAGGTCCGGGTTCACGCAGACGCGAGTGTGCAGC
>NZ_CAJXWY010000068.1 GCF_913062725.1 uncultured Thiohalocapsa sp. | reverse complement strand
GCGTGTCGACCGTGCGGTACGGCACATGGCGAGCAACGCCAAATATCTTACCGACCTCAACCGCCGCGCGCGTCCCTACCTGCACTTGATCGTCGAGGAACTGGAGCGGGCCGAGCTACCCACGGCGCTCGCCCTGCTGCCGGAGGTGGAGAGCCGCTACAATCCGCGTGCCGTGTCGCCGAAAAGCGCCTCGGGCATGTGGCAATTCATGCCCTACACCGGCCGCGAGATGGGGCTGGCGCAGAACAGTGTCTACGACGGGCGCAACGATGTGCTGGCCTCCACCCGCGGTGCCATCCGTTACCTGAAGCAGCTCTACGAGGAAATGGACGGTGACTGGGCCCTGGCGCTGGCCTCCTATAACTGCGGACCCGGCTGCGTGCGCCGTGCCATGCGCGTGAACGGTTCCCGGGACTTCTGGTCGCTGAGCAGCCTGCCCGCGGAAACCGAGCATTACGTGCCCAAGCTGTTGGCCATCGTCGAGTTGGTGACTCGGCCCGAGCGCTACGGCATGCGCCTGCCCGAGCTGCCGAATGACCCGGCGCTCGCCGTGGTCTACAGCGCAGGCACCATCAACCTGCAGGACGCCGCACGCCATGCCGGCGTGTCGGTGCAGACGCTGCGCGACCTGAACCCGGGCCTCAAGCTGGGTCGCACCCCCGCGCAGGGTCCGCACCGCCTGCTGGTGCCCGTGGACAATGGCGACAAGCTGCGCCGCGCGCTGGCCAAGGCCGGTCAGCTCGGCGGACCCAATGTCGCCGATGGTCGCAACGGCCGCGCCGGCGACAGCTGACCCGGCCCCGGCGGTAACCATGGCGTCGGTGCCGCCCGCGCCGGGCCGGCTGCCCATCGATGCGGTGCTGGCGGACCTGCGCGCCGCCCTGGCCGCGGGCCATGCGGTGCTCACCGCCCCGACCGGCTCGGGCAAGACGACACGGGTGCCGCCGGCACTGCTGGATGAGCCCTGGCTCGGCGATCGGGCCATCCTGATGCTGGAGCCGCGGCGCCCCGCCGCGCGCATGGCCGCGGCCTACATGGCGGCGGCGCGCGGCGAGGCCGTCGGAGATACCGTCGGCTCCCAGGTGCGCTTCGAGCGGCGCATCGGCCACGCCACCCGCATCCAGGTGGTCACCGAAGGCATCCTCACCCGCCGCATCCAGGCGGACCCGGAGCTCGCCGGCATCGGGCTGTTGATCTTCGATGAGTTCCACGAGCGCAGCCTGCAGGCTGACCTGGGCCTGGCGCTGGCCCTGGACGTGGCGGTGCTGCGCGCGGATCTGCGTATTCTGGTGATGTCGGCGACCCTGGATGCCGACCGCATCGCGGCGCTGCTCGGCGGCGGCGCCACGCCGGTACCCGTCATCCGCGGCGAAGGCCGCAGCCACCCGGTCAGCATCCGACACCTGGCGCAGACGCCGTCGGACCCCATCGCCGCCATGGCGCCTGCCATCCGCTCAGCGCTGGCGCGCGAGCAGGGTGACCTGCTGGGCTTCCTGCCCGGCGTCGCCGAGATCAACCGGGTGGCTGCGGACCTCGGCGCGCTGGCGGAGGTGGAGGTGCTGCCCCTGCATGGCAGCCTGCCCGTCGCCGCGCAGGCGCAGGCGCTGCGCCCGGCGCCCAACGGTCGCCGGCGGGTGGTGCTGGCGACGGACCTCGCCGAAACCTCGCTCACCATCGACGGCATCGGCGTGGTGGTGGACTCAGGCCTCACCCGCAAGCCGCGCTTCGCGCCCGGCCCGGGCATGACGCGACTGGTGACCCAGCCCATTGCGCAGGCATCCGCCGCACAGCGCGCCGGGCGTGCGGGCCGCCTGGGCCCCGGCCATTGCCTGCGGCTGTGGAGCGAGCCGGAGCACCAGCGCCGGCCCGCCCAGCGCCCCGCCGAGATCCTGGATGCCGACCTGACCCCGCTGGTGCTGGAGCTGGCCCTCTGGGGCGTGTCCGATCCCACTGTCCTGTGCTGGCTGGATGCGCCGCCGGCGGCGGCCTGGTGCCGCGGCGTCGCGCTGCTCACGGACCTGGGCGCCCTGGCGGGCGACGGGACCATCACGGCCCATGGCCGGCAGATGGCCGAGCTGCCGACGCATCCGCGGCTTGCGGCCATGCTCTGCCAGGCGAACGCCCGGGAGGTGCAGACGGCTTGCGACCTCGCCGCCTTGCTGTCGGAGCGCGATCCCTGGATCGGGGGCGACGGGCTGCTGCGACCCGCGGATCTGCAATCCAGGCTCGCCGCACTGACGGCCTACCGCGACAAGCACCGTCAGGCGACTGCGCTGAACGGCTTCGAGTCGCGGCGTCTGGCCAGCATCGACCGTGCGGCACGGCAGCTCGAGGGGCTGCTGGCGAACGCCGACCCTCACCAGGCCGTCGGCGCCGCAGAGCCCCGATCCGCCGCCGCCCTGCTGGCCCTGGCCTACCCCGACCGCATCGCCCAGAACCGCGGCCGCGACGGCCGCTTTCTGCTCGCGAGCGGGACCGGCGCGGCCTTGGCGCCCGACGACCCGCTGGCAGCCGCGGACTACCTGGTCGTCGCCCACCTGGATGCCGCCGGCGGCGACCACCGCATCCGCACCGCCCTGGCCATTGACCAGGCTGTGCTCGAGGCACTGTTTGCGGGCGGCCTGGAGACGCTCGAGCGCCTGTACTGGGACGCCCGGCGTGGCGCCGTCAGCGCCCGGCACGAAACCCGGCTCGGCGCCCTGGTGTTGACCAGCCGGCCCGCCCCGATGAGCGATCCCGACGCGGCACTGGCGCTGCTGCTGGCGGCGGTGGTGCAAAATATGGACGCCAACTTGAACTGGACGCCGGCGGCGCGCCAGCTGCAGGCGCGGGTGGCACTGGCCCGCCGGCTGGAGCCCGACGCGCACTGGCCCGACCTCTCCACCGCCGCCCTCACCGCCGACGCCGAGGCCTGGCTCGGCCCCTGGCTCGCCGGCAAGACGCGCCTCGCCGACGTCCGTGCCCTGGACCTGGTGGAGGTGTTGCGCGCGCGTCTCGGCTGGGCGCGCGCCCAGCGCCTGGATGCGCTGGCGCCGGCACGGCTCGCCACCCCCGCCGGCATCCAACGCCCCATCGACTATGCCGATGCCGCCGGTGAGCCGGTGCTGCGGGCGCCGATGCAAGAGCTCTTCGGCGCCCGCGAGACCCCCAGCATCTGGGCCGGGCGCCAACCGTTGACCCTCCACCTACTCTCCCCGGCCGGACGGCCGCTGCAGGTGACGCGGGACCTCGCCAGCTTCTGGCGCGGGGCGTACGGCCAAGTCCGCAAGGACATGCGCGGACGTTATCCCAAGCACCACTGGCCGGAGGACCCGGCGGCGTCACCGGCGGTGAAGGGCGGGCTCAAGCGCCATCTCGGCTGACGCGCCCGTGGGCGCTGGATGACGGGTCCATCACAGCTGAGTGTTAGGTCTCGGCGGATCGCCGCAGACAGGCCATCGGCATCCGCGGGTCACGGCTCAGATTCTGGCAGCAACTGTGCCCGGATATCGGCGACGCGCTCAAAGACGAGGTCGGGCCGGGCCCGGCTCAGGGCCTCGGCGCGGTTGTAGCCCCAGGTGACGGCGGCGGCGGTGACGCCGGCGGCCCGAGCCGCCGCGATATCCCGCAGCTCGTCGCCGATGTAGACCGCCGCCGCCGCGGGCACGCCGGTGCGCCGCAGCAGACGCCTGAGCCGCGCGCCTTTGCCGTGAATGGAGACGCCGGCTTCCAGATGATGGATGCGGCGCAGTGCTTGCGCGCCGAGCACCGCGCGGACATTATCCGCGCTGTTGGAGGTGGCGATGGCGAGGATCAATCCGGTCTGTTCCAGCTCGCGGAGCAGGCCGTCGATGCCGGCGAACGGGCGGATATGATGGATATCCGCGGCCATCCGCCGGCGCAGATCCCGGGCCACCAGCGGCGCCTTCCACCCCGGCACCCGCAAGTGGCGCAGGATCTCGCGGGCGCTCGCATGGCGCAGGATCTCGGTCTCCTCGGGTGCCACCTGCCGGAAGCGCCAGCGCGCGGCGACGTCGTTGAGCACCGCCGCGAGCCACGGAAAGCTGTCCGCCAGGGTGCCGTCGAAATCGAAGATCACCAGCCGCCAGCGGGCCGCCGGCGCGGGCGGCGCCCCGCCGCCACCGGCGATATGACCCGCCGCGGCTGGATGGTGGGCGCTCGCGGGCCGGGCGGCGGCTGGCACAGGGCGCCGCGGCACGCCCCCGGTGGGCTTCAACGGGGCATGCCCGCCGTTGAGATCCCGGGCAGCGGCCCGTCGACCGGCTGCGGCTTGCGCCGGACATTGGCGGAACTCGGATAGCAGGTTGTCGTGGTCATGGAAGTGCTGGAGCTCGCCCTGGTGTTGTTCGTCATCGCGCTGGTGGCCGGCGGCATCGATGCCATGGCCGGCGGCGGCGGGCTGCTGACGGTGCCGGCGCTGTTATGGGCGGGCCTGACACCGGTGCAGGCGCTGGCTACCAACAAGGCGCAGTCGGTATTCGGCTCGTTGGCGGCGACGGTGCGCTTCCTGCACGGCGGGGCCATCGATCTGCGCTCGGCCGCGCTCGCCGTGGCCTGTACCTTCGCCGGCGCCGCCGCGGGCGCCATCGCCGTGCAGGTGCTGGCGGGCGATCTGCTGGCCGGCCTGGTGCCGGTGCTGCTCATCGCCTTCGCACTGTACTTCCTGTGCTCGCCGCGGGTGTCCGATCTGGATTCCCGCCGGCGCATCGGGCATGGGACCTTCGCCTTCACCATCGGCACCAGTGTCGGCTTCTACGACGGCTTCTTCGGGCCCGGCACCGGGACCTTCTTCGCCATCGGCTATGTCGCCCTGCTGGGCTACAATCTGCGGCGTGCGACGGCCCATGCCAAGCTCCTCAACTTCACCAGCAACCTGGCGGCGCTGCTGCTGTTCGTCGCCGGCGGCCAGGTGGTCTGGGCGTTGGCGCTGGCCATGGCGGCGGGACAGTTCATCGGCGGGTGGATCGGCGCCCACCTGGTGCTGGCCCACGGTGCCAGGCTGGTGCGCCCGGTGCTGGTGGCGATGTCGCTGGCCGTCTCCGCCCATTTGCTGTGGGAGCAGTCGCCGCAGCGTGCCGACCCGGAGCCATCGCCGGCGAGCCTACCGGCCACCGACTGACATGCGGACATGCCCACGGCGTCGTCGGCGCAATGGCGCCGCCGGCGGTACTTGCACTACGGGCGCGCAGCATTCAGATTATCGGCCATGCTCAGCCATCGCCGACACCTCGCCGCCATCGCCTGCGTGCTGCTGCTGAATCTGCAGCTGTTCGCGGCGAATGCCCTCGGCTGCGTGCACCGGCCCGCCGACGCGGCGGCCAGCGCCGGCTGTGCGCATTGGGGTGTTGCGGCGATGCCGACAGTCGATCGCTCCGCCGCCACGCCCGACCTCGCGTCTGCGCCCGACCTGGAATCTGTGCCCAGCCCGGCGCCCGCGCCCATGTCTGCCCTGGCCCTATACCCGGATCTCGAGCCGACCCCCGCCGCCCCGACGGCCCAGGCCGCGGGCACAGCCACGGGCGAGCCCTGCCAGAAGTGTAACCTCGGTCAGGTGGCCGGCGCATGGCACCTGGTGCTCGCCCGGGCCCCCGAGCTGGCAGTCCGGCATACCGCACTGCCGCACGCGCACCCGGCCGTGCGCATCCACGCCCACATCCCCGACGGCCTGCTGCGGCCGCCCCGCTCCATCTCCGGCTAATGCCGCCGGCGGCCAAAGTGCCGCCAACCGTTGCACCCCGACCCATGTCGCTTCTGGCACCGGGTCTGAGACCGGAGATACACCCATGATCCGTTTGCACCGACGGCGCCCGCCGGGCGTCGCATCCCGCTGGTGGCCGATGGCCGCGCTGGCACTGCCGCTGGCACTCGCAGGCTGCGAAGACGCCGAGCAGCCGAGCGAAGGTTTGGCCGCGGCCATGGACGACACGGCCCTGGCGCACGCCGCCAAGCACATGGACCCCAAGTACGTGTGCCCGATGCATCCACAGATCATCAAGGACGCACCCGGCTCCTGCCCCATCTGCGGCATGGACCTGGTGGAGAAGATGATGGACCCGATGACGGGGAAACGGCCGGAAGTGGCGCTGACACCGGCGGTGATTCAGACGCTGGGCGTGCGCACCGCCAAGGCCGAGCGCGGCACGCTCTGGAAGTACATCAAGACCGTCGGGCGCGTCGAGTACGATGAGACCAAGCTCGCCCACGTGCATCCGCGCGCCGACGGCTGGATTGAAGCTCTGAGCCTACGCGCCGAGGGCGAGCCCGTGCGGGCCGGCCAGCAATTGGCGGCGCTCTACGCGCCGGACATCCTCTCTGCCCAGGTGGATTTCCTCCTGGCGCAGGACCGCAGCGGCACCCAGCGGCGGGTGAGCGAGGACAAGGCCCGCAATATCCTCCGGCTGCTGGATGTGCCGGACGACATCATCCGCGAGATCGAGCGCACCGGCGAGCCCCGCAACCGCATCCCGGTGCGCGCCCCCATCGACGGCATCGTGACACAGATGACCGCCCGCGATGGCATGTATGTCACCGCGGCCAGCGCCATGTTCACCATCGCCGATCTCGCCCAAGTCTGGGTCATGGCGGATGTCTACGAGCACCAGATCGATTGGCTGCGCGAAGGACTCTCCGCCGAGATGACCGTCCCGGCCCGCCCGGGTCGCACCTGGGAAGGCAAGGTGGACTACCTTTACCCGGCACTCGACCCGCAGACCCGCACCCTCACGGTCCGCCTGGTGTTCGACAATCCCGATCTGGCGCTCAAGCCCAATATGTTCGCCGACGTGGTCATCTACGGCGGACCCAAGCGCGACGTGCTCAAGGTGCCCGCCGAGGCGGTCATCGTCACCGGCGAGCGCGAGCGTGTGGTGCTGGCCCTCGGCGACGGGCGCTTCCAGCCGGTGGACGTGGTGACGGGGATGCAGCGCGCGGGCGAAGTGGAAATCATCCACGGCCTGACGCCGGGTGATGCGGTGGTGACCTCCGGCCAGTTCCTCATCGACTCCGAGTCCAACCTCCAGGCCAGTTTCATGCGCATGGCGGCGCCGGAGACGGCGGCCGGGGGCGACGGTGTGAGCGGGGGGCAGGCGCATGCCCAATAGTCATGCGCACAGTCCCGCCGCCGGATTTGGCGCCTACCCCCGCGGCGCACACCACGCCAATCCCGGGGGGACCTGACCATGCACCACGTCATCCTCTGGTCCCTCAAGAACCGCTTCCTGGTGCTCATCGGCGCCCTGCTGCTGACCGGCTGGGGCATGGTCGCGCTGAAGAACACACCGCTGGATGCCATTCCAGACCTGTCCGACGTGCAGGTCATCATCAAGACCAGCTTCCCCGGACAGTCGCCGCGGGTGGTGGAGGAACAGGTCACCTACCCCATCACCACCACCATGCTGTCGGTGCCGGGCGCCAAGGCGGTGCGCGGCTACAGCTTCTTCGGCGACTCCTATGTCTATGTCATCTTCGCCGACGGCACGGACCTGTACTGGGCCCGCTCGCGGGTGCTCGAGTACCTCAATCAGGCGGCGGCGGACCTGCCCGACGGCGTCCAGCCCAGGCTCGGGCCGGATGCCACCGGCGTCGGCTGGGTCTACAGCTACGCGCTGGTGGACCGCACCGGCCGGCACGACCTGGCGCAGCTCACCAGCCTGCAGGACTGGTTTCTGAAATTCGAGCTGCAGACGGTGCCGGGCGTCTCGGAGGTGGCCACCGTCGGCGGCATGGTGCGCCAGTACCAGATCGTTGTTGATCCCGGGAAGCTGCGCGGCTATGGCATCCCGCTCGAGCGGCTCATCACTGCGGTGCGCAATGCCAACCGCGAGGTGGGAGGCTCGGTGCTGGAGCTCGCCGAGGCCGAGTACATGGTTCGCACCCGGGGCTACCTCACCTCCATCGAAGACATTGAGCTGATCCCGGTGCACACCACCCCCGACGGCACGCCGGTGCTGCTGCGGGACCTGGCGCGGGTACAGATCGGCCCGGAGATGCGCCGGGGTATCGCCGACCTCGACGGCGCGGGGGAAATCACCGGCGGCATCATCGTCATGCGCGCTGGCGAGAATGCGCTGGCCACCATCGATGCCGTCAAGCAGCGCTTGAACGAGCTGGCCCCGAGCCTCCCGGACGGCGTGGAGATCGTCGAGACCTACGACCGCTCCCAGCTGATTCTCGACAGCGTCGATAACCTGCGCAGCAAGCTCATCGAGGAGCTCATCGTCGTCGCTCTGGTCTGTATCGCCTTCCTGTTCCACATCCGCTCGTCGCTGGTGGTCATCCTGAGCCTGCCGCTCGGGATTCTCATCGCCTTCAGCGTCATGCAGGCCCAGGGCATCAACGCCAACATCATGTCCCTGGGCGGTATCGCCATTGCCATCGGTGCCATGGTGGATGCCGCCATCGTCATGATCGAGAACGCCCACAAGCACCTGGAGCGCTACGAGGCCGAGCACGGCGAGCGCCCCCGCGGCGAGGCGCACTGGCGGATCATCGCCAATGCGGCGGTGGAGGTGGGGCCGGCGCTGTTTTTCAGCCTGCTCATCATCACCCTTAGCTTCCTGCCGGTGTTCACGCTGCAGGCCCAGGAGGGGCGGTTGTTCCGCCCGCTGGCCTTCACCAAGACCTACGCCATGGCCGCCGCCGCCGGCCTCGCGGTCACCCTGGTGCCGGTGCTGATGGGCTATCTGGTGCGCGGGCGCATCCCGGCGGAGCACAAGAATCCGCTGAACCGCTTCCTGATCTGGCTGTATCGCCCCTGCCTGCGAGCGGTACTGCGACTGCCGCGCACCACCATCGTGGTGTCGGTGCTGATCATGGCGAGCATGCTGATCCCGCTGGCGGGGGTCGGCGGGGTGCTGGCGCCGCTCAAGTGGCCCTTTCAGACGGCGTCGGCGGTCATGTCCCTCGCCGCAGGGGCCGACGAAGGAGGCCGCCCGCCAGCGGCGGATGCAACGTCCGCGTCCGGCCTCGCTGACGCTCGGCCCGACCAACCCGCGACGCCCGACCAGCGGGGGCCCGTCGAGGTCATCGAGGGCTGGCAGGTCGGGCTTGCCGACGCCTGGCAGGCGACCTTCCGCGGCGTGCCCGTGTTGGAGGACTGGCATCGGGGCCTGGGCACCGAGTTCATGCCGGACCTCTACGAGGGCGACCTCATGTACATGCCCACCACCCTGCCGGGCCTGTCCATCGGTAAGGCCCAGGCGCTGCTGCAGCAGACCGACCGGCTCATCGCCAGCGTGCCGGAGGTGGCGCGGGTGTTCGGCAAGATCGGCCGCGCGGACACGGCCACGGACCCGGCACCGCTGACGATGATCGAGACCGTGATCCAGCTCAAGCCCGCGTCCGAATGGCGCCCGGGCATGACCGTGGAGAAGCTTATCGACGAGCTGGACGCCACCGTGGACCTGCCGGGCATCACCAACGCCTGGGTCATGCCCATCAAGACCCGCATCGACATGCTCGCCACGGGCATCAAGACGCCGGTGGGCGTGAAGATCGCCGGGCCGGACCTGGCCGTCATCGAGCGCATCGGCCAGGACGTGGAGCGCGCGGTGCTGACGGTGGCGGGCACCACCTCGGCCTTCTCGGAGCGTGTCGCCGGCGGCCGCTATGTGGAGATCCGCCCGGACCGGCTCAAAGCCGCCCGCGTCGGTCTCAACGTCAGCGACATCAACCAGCTGGTGGCCGCGGCCATCGGCGGCATCAACGTCAGCCGCACCGTGGAGGGGCTGGAGCGCTATCCCATCAACATCCGCTTCCCGCGCGAGCAGCGCGACGATGTGCAGAAGCTGCGCGAGCTGCCCATTGTCACCCCCACGGGTGCCCAGATCCCGTTGGGGCAGGTCGCCGAGGTGGCCATCGTCGACGGCGCACCCATGCTCAAAAGCGAGAACGCCCGCCTCAACGGCTGGACCTTCATCGATATCCGCGGCCGCGACCTCGGCGGCTGGATCAGCGAGGCCCGCCAGGTGGTGCGCGAGGCGGTGGATCTGCCGCCCGGCTACTCGCTGACCTGGTCCGGCCAGTACGAGTACATGGCCCGCGCCCAGGCGCGCCTGAATCAGGTCATCCCACTGACGCTGGCCATCATCTTCGTGCTGCTCTACCTCACCTTCCGCAGCACCACCGAGGCGCTGCTGGTGATGCTCTCCCTACCGTTCGCGCTGGTGGGGGGCTTCTGGCTGGTGTACCTGCTCGGCTACAACCTGTCCATCGCCGTGGCCGTCGGCTTCATCGCACTCGCCGGCGTCGCCGCGGAGTTCGGCGTCGTCATGCTCGTGTATTTGGACAATGCACTCAGACAGTGGTCGCGTGAGGGTCGGCTCCAGACCCGCGACGACCTCGAGGCCGCCATCGAAGAAGGCGCGGTGCTGCGCATCCGTCCCAAGGCGATGACGGTCGCCACCATCTTCGCCGGCCTCCTGCCCATCATGCTGCTGGGCGGGGTTGGCTCAGAAGTGATGCAGCCCATCGCCGCGCCCATGGTAGGCGGCATGATCACCGCCCCACTGCTGAGCCTGTTCGTGCTGCCGGCCATCTATCTGCTGTGGCGTCAGCGCCCACTCAGGCGCGGCGAGTCGCCCGTACCACTGCCGGCGGACACCGCCGAGCCGGACCCCGGCAGCTCCCCGGCCGCGCCGGAAGCGACGGAACGGGCGCGGCCTCGGTGATGAATGCAATCAGGGCCTGCGCGGCGGTAGCCTGCTCTTCGGATGTGATGGCCCCGGGCCACACCGGCCGGCGTCGACTGGCAGTTCACCCACCGAGCAGTCACGCATCAAGCTCAAGCATCTTTATCCGCAAGTTACGCTAAGATGCGGTATTAGCCTGGGGTGAGAGCTCATGCTCGTTCATCAAGGTTTCGGCTCATCTTCTTCGGACAAGAGACACGATGACTGATCTTGCCAAGCTTTACCAAACCGACTATGCCGTCTGGGCCGAGCGCAACGCCGAACTGTTGCGCGCGCGACGCTTCGATGAGCTCGACATCGAGCATCTGCTGGAGGAGCTCAGCGACATGAGCAAGAGCGATCGCCGCGAGCTGCACAGCCGCCTGCTCGTCCTCCTGGCCCACCTGCTGAAGTGGGAATATCAGTACGCTCGGCTTAGCGAACGGTGGCGCGAATTCGATGGACGCAGCTGGCGTTCAACCATTGTCGAGCAGCGCGAGCAACTCGCCGGTCTGCTGCGCCAGTCCCCCGGCCTCCAATCCGCGCTCGATGGAGCCATTGCGGAGGCCTACCCAGCGGCCGTGCGGCTCACGTGCAAGGAGACGCAACTGCCAGTATCGCTGTTTCCCGATGCCTGCCCCTACAGTCGCGCACAGATCTTCGACGATGATTTCTACCCCGTGACAAGCTGAGCCATGACTGACGACGAATGTCGGGGACGATTACGGCGACAGTTCACCGCATTCTTGTCCGCACGAACCTGAACCGACTTCAGTACCGGCCCCAGTTGGTTTTGCTAGCGTTGAGTGATGACAGATCAGGCGACTCGAGGTCCAACATGACTCACCGCTGGCGATGGACGCTGGCCCTGGCGCTGCTGGCCGCCGCGGTTGCAGGGGCGGCCTGGTGGTCGCTGCCGGGTCGTGACGGGCCGCCGCCCGGCGTGGCGGTGGCCAACGGGCGTATCGAGGCCACCGAGGTCCAGGTCGCCACCAAGCTCCCCGGGCGCATCGACGAGATCCTGGTGGACGAGGGGGACAGCGTGCAGGCCGGGCAGGTGGTGGCCCGCATGGATACCCAGGAGCTCGAGGCCCGGCTGCACGAGGCCCAGGCCCAGGTGACGCGCCACCGCGAGGCCCGCAAGGCCGCCGAGGCCCTGGTGGACCAGCGCGACAGCCAGTGCGCTTACGCCCAGAGCGAGCACCGGCGGATCCGTCAGCTCATGGCCCGGAGCCACACCAGCGAAGACGCGCTGGACCGGGCGCGCGCCGATGCCGAGGCCGCCGAAGCCGCCTGCCGCGCGGCGAGGGCGCAGCGGCTCGAGGCCGAGGCCGGTATCGAGGCGGCCCGGGCGGCGGTGGAGCGCATCGAGGCGGAGCTCGCCGACGCTGCCCTGCATGCCCCGCGCGGCGGACGGGTGCTGTTTCGCCTCGCCGAGCCGGGCGAGGGGCTGGCCGCCGGCGGCCGCCTGCTGACCCTGGTGGACCTGGACGACGTCTACATGATTGTCTACCTGCCGACCGCGCGCGTTGGCAAGATCCCCGTGGGGGCCGAGGCCCGGCTGTTGCTCGACGCCCTGCCGGACAGGCCCGTGAAGGCGCGGGTGTCATTCGTGGCCGACGAGGCCCAGTTCACGCCCAAGCACGTGGAGACCCGCGAGGAGCGCCAGAAGCTCATGTTCCGCGTGAAGGTCCGGGCCCTGGAGAATCCCCAGGGCCTGCTCAAGCCCGGCATGCCCGGGCTGGCCTATATCCGCCAGAGCGACGCCGAGACTTGGCCGCCCGAGCCGTGATGGCCGCCGGCGCGGCCGTGGAGGCCGTCGGGGTCGGCCACCGCTACGGTGACCAGGCCGCCCTCGCCGCCGTGGACTTCCGCCTGGAGGCCGGGGACCTCGTGGGCATCATCGGCCCGGATGGCGTGGGCAAGTCCACCCTCCTCGGGCTCATCGCCGGGGTACGCCGGATGCAACGGGGAGAGGTCCGGGTATTGGGCGCGGACCTGCGCAAGGGCCGCGACCGCGCGCGCGCCGCCCATCGGATCGCCTACATGCCCCAGGGGTTGGGACAGAACCTCTACCCTGAGCTCAGCGTGGCCGAGAACATCGCCTTCTTCGGCGCCCTGTTCGAGCTGCCCGCCGCGACCCTGCGAGCGCGCCGCAGCCTGCTCATGGAGGCCACCGGTCTCACTGCCTTCGCGGCCCGCCCCGCGGGCAAGCTCTCCGGCGGCATGAAGCAGAAGCTCGGGCTGTGCTGTGCGCTGATCCATCAGCCCGAGCTGCTCATCCTGGACGAGCCAACCACCGGCATCGACCCCCTGTCCCGGCTGCAGTTCTGGGCGCTGGTGCAGGCGATGCGACGCCAGTCGCCGCGGATGGCCACGCTGGTGGCCACCTCCTACATGGCGGAGGCCGAGGGCTTCGACCGCCTGTACATGATGGATGCCGGGGCTTTCCTCGACGCAGGCGCGCCGAACGCGCTCATGGCGCAGACCGGGAGCGACAACCTGGACGATGCCTACGTGACGCTGCTGCCCGCGGCGCGGCGCCGGGACCGCCCGTCGCTGGAGCGCTCGCGCGCGTCCCTGGACGAAGACCGCGAGACGGCCGTCGAGGCCTGCGAGCTCACCCGGCGCTTCGATGGTTTCACCGCCGTGGACGCGGTCAGCTTTCGCATCCGCCGGGGCGAGATCTTCGGCTTCGTCGGCCCCAACGGCAGCGGCAAGACCACCACCATGAAGATGGTCACCGGCCTGTTGCGCCCGAGCGCAGGCGAGGCGCGGCTGTTCGGCCGGCCGGTGCAGGCCGGGGATCGGCAGGCCCGGCACCAGCTCGGCTACATGTCGCAGAGCTTCTCGCTCTACGGCGAGCTCTCCGTCTTTCGCAACCTGGCCCTGCACGCCCGGCTGTTCGATCTGCCCACCGACGAGATCGCCGGGCGCGTCGACGCCCTGCTCCAGCGCTTCGGGCTGCGGGAGGTGGCGCAGCGCCCCACCCGGGAGCTGCCGCTCGGCCTGCGCCAGCGCCTCTCCCTCGCCGTGGCGACCATCCACCGTCCGCAGATCCTGATCCTGGACGAGCCCACCTCGGGCGTGGATCCGGTGGCCCGCGACCAGTTCTGGGCGCTCCTGCTCGAGCTCTCGCGCGAGCAGGGCACGACCATCTTCGTGTCGACGCACTACCTGAGCGAAGCCACCCGCTGTGACCGGCTTGCGCTGATGAACCGCGGCCGGATGCTCGCCTATGACAGCCCCGAGGCCCTCGTCGAGGCGCAGGGCGCGGAAGATCTGGAGTCGGCGTTCATCGCCTTCATCCGCGAGGACCGGCAGGCGGACGACGCGGAGGCGGTGTCCGCAGAGCGCATCGCGGCCGTCCCGCAGCGCGAGGACAGGGTGGGCGGCGCCGGCGGGTTCCGGTTCGCCCGGCTGTGGGCGCTGAGCGTGCGCGAAGGACGGCAGATCCTGCGCGACCGCTTTCGGATGTTCTCGGCTTTCATGGTGCCGCTGGCCCTGATGCTCATCTTCGGCTTCGGCCTGAACGTGGACGTGGAGGACCTGCCCTACGCGGCCTTCGACCAGGACGATACGCCGCAGAGCCGGCGCTACCTGGAGCAGTTCACCGCTTCGCGGTATTTCGTCGAGCGTGCGCCCATCGACTCGGATGCGGCGCTGGAGCGGCGTTTCCAGAGCGGCGAGCTGGCGGTGGCGGTGGAGATCCCGCCGGGATTCGGCCGCGATGTGGTGCAGGGCGACCGGCCGGAGGCGGCCATCTGGATCGACGGCACCATGCCCTACTACGCCGAGACCGCACGCGGCTACGCGCAGTTGCTGCATGCCACCTACCTGCGCGACCTGCTGCGCGAGGCGGGCGGCGAGGGCCCGGCACGCTCACCGGTGAACGTGGAGATCCGCTATTGGTACAACCAGGGACTGAAGTCCAAGTTCGCCTTCGTGCCGGGCACCCTGGCGGTGATCCTGCTCATGATTCCCGCCATGCTCACCGCCGTGGCGGTGGTCCGCGAGAAGGAGATGGGCTCCATCACCAACCTCTACGCCACGCCGGTCAGCAGGCTGGAGTTTCTGTGGGGCAAGCAGTTGCCCTACGTGGCCATCGGCTTCCTCAACTTCCTGCTGCTGACGCTGGTGACGGTGACCGTGTTCGCCGTCCCCCTCAAGGGCAGCTTCGTGGCGCTTGCGTTGGGGGCCCTGCTGTTCGTGCTGGCGGCGACGGGGATCGGTCTGGTGGTGTCGAGCTTCACCCGCAGCCAGGTCGCCGCCTCCATCGTGACCCTCCTGCTGACCATGGTGCCCTCCTTTCAGTACTCGGGTCTGCTCTCGCCGGTCTCGGCCCTGGAGGGCGGGGCCAAGCTGTTCGGCCAGGCCTGGCCCACCACCTATTTTCTCAATATCAGCGTGGGGGCCTTCACGAAGGACCTGGACGTAGCCCGGCTCCTGCCCAACTTCCTGATGCTGGCCCTGATGTTCGTGGTGCTGAGCGCCGCCGGCGTCCTGCTGCTGCGCCAACAGCAACGCTAGGCCCGTGCGCGCGCTGAGCCATATCGTTCGCCTGGGCCTGAAAGAGCTCGCGAGCCTGCGCGACGACCCGGTGCTGGTCCTCTTCATCGTCTACGCCTTCAGCCTTGACATCTTCGTCGCGGTGGACCAATCCGTTCAGGTCAGAAACGCCTCGGTCGCCATCGTCGACGAGGATCAGTCACCGCTGTCGCGCGGCCTGTTCGAGGTCTTCTTCCCGCCGCAATTCCAGCATCCCCAGCCGCTGGCGCAGGCGGCGATCGAGCGGGCCCTGGATACGGGACGTTACACCTTCGTGGTGGACATACCGCCCGACTTCCAGGCGGATCTGCTGCAGGGGCTCGGGCCCTCGGTGCAGGTCAATGTGGACGCCACCGCCGTCGCCCAGGCCTTCACCGGCTCTGTCTACGTGCAGCAGATCATCGAGGACGAGGTCCGCGCCTATCTGGCGGTCCCGCCGCCGGCGTCGACATCCCCTGTGTCAGCCACGACGCGCATCCGCTACAACCAGAACAGCGAGTCGGCCTGGTTTCTGGGCGTCGCGGAACTGCTGACCATGGTCACCGTACTGTCCATGCTGCTGCCGGCGGCCGCGCTGATCCGCGAGCAGGAGCACGGCACCATCGAGCACCTGCTGGTCATGCCGCTGAGCCCGGCGGAGATCATGCTCGCCAAGGTGTGGGCCAATGCGCTGGTCGTGCAGGCCGGCACGCTGGCCTGCCTGTATCTGGTCATCCAAGGGCTGCTCGCGATCCCCCTCGCCGGCTCGCTCGCGCTGTTCATGTTCGGGACCTTCATCTATCAGTTCACCATCACGGCCATCGGCATGGTGCTGGCCACGCTGGTGCGGTCGGTGGCCCAGTTTGTCCTGCTGCTGCTGCTGGTCATCATGCCCATGATCTTCCTGTCCGGCGTATTCACGCCCGCCGAGTCCGTGCCGGAGGCCCTGCAATGGCTCATGGTCATCTCGCCCATGCGCTATTACGTGGAGTTCTCCTTTGCGGTGTTGTTCCGCGACGCCGGCATCGCGGTGCTAGGCCGGGAGTTGCTGCTGATGGCGCTGATCGGCGCGGCCGCCTTCGCGGTCTCGCTGCTGCGGTTTCGACAGCATTTCAGCGCGGTGGGCAGCGGTTAGGCCCCGAACCGGGGCGCAAGGCCGCTGCGCCCCCGGCCGCAGGGAAGGAAGGGTCACCATTGAGCTGACCCCGCACAATAGGCAGCCAACGATCCTCGCGGCTGCGCACGATAATCCAGGGCAATCGTCCACGAGATGCAAGTCGCATCCGGGTTGTCGGTTTTTGCGGGCCCGGACCTCAGGTTTGTGCCTGATCGGCCTCGAACCCTTCCGGAAATGGCATCATCGGGTGTCCACGGGAGACTGCCTCCATTAGGATCACCCCCTGGTGCGGTAGATCGAGATGACCTGCCTCGAACAGCAACCGGAACACCGCATCGGCGTGGGCGGCCTCCACCAGCACGGTGATCACATCGCGCTCGATCCAGACGAGCGTGCCCGGGCGCTGGCCGCGGCGGTCGGTGCCGCGGGCGTGGTGATGGGTCACGGACAGCACGCCGGCGTGGTCCTCCACCCGATTCATGAGCGCCAGGCCGTGCCCGCTCATGACAATGGCCGTGACCAGCTTCTTCTCGACGCCGTAGCCGATGTGGCCGAGGACGCTCATTCCCGGCGCTCCGCGTGCACCCCGAAGCGGGCGGCGATGTCCTGAGGAATGTGGGTGGCCATCTTCTCCAGCCGGGTGAGCCAGAGGATACCCATGCCCGGGGTGTCCATCTTGGCGGCGACGAAGACGCGCTCGAAGATGTGATCCGCCTGCTCGTTGGGCACGACGATGTAGATCACCTCCTTCTCGGTATCGACGGTGAGGCCGAGGATGCCCATACGCTTCTGACGTACCCCTGTGCCGTGGGCATGGAAGACGGTGGCGCCCTGGGCACCGGCGTCCATGGCCACCCGCACCACCCGGTCGGCGGTGCCGCGCTGGACGACGGCGGTGAGCAGGGTGACGCCGGTGAGGACGATGAATTCATTGCCGGCGCTCATGCGGGTGTCCTCCGGAAGCGGCCGCGGGTGTTGATGTCGATCCAAAGCCCGGTGGCCAGCACCGAGACGATGGGGCCCACCGAGCACATGGCCAGGATGCCGAAACCGTCGGCCGCCTCCACCGCATGCCCCAGGCCGATACCGAGCGCCATCAGCAGCGGCACGGTCACTGGACCGGTGGTCACTCCGGCGCTGTCCCAGGCCAGGTTCACCAGTTCCTCGCGGGAGAGGATGGTCAGGCCCAGTGCCAGCGTATAACCCGCTACCAGCAACAGCCACAGGGGCAGATCGAACAGGATACGGCTCACCCCCAGGGCGGCGCCGCAGCCGACACCGATGGCCACCGCATGCAGCAGCTGGCGCTTGCGGAAGGCGCCGTCGGTGAGATTTTCCACGGTCATGCCCATGGCGTTGAGGGCCGGCTCGGCGATGGTGGCGCCGTAGCCGACGGTGAAGGTGAACAAGAGCGTCACGGCGATCCCGAGCGCAAAGGGGTACAAGGCCGGGGCGCCGGTGTCCCAGTGCGGCGAGAACGCCCAGGGGACATTGACGCCGGCCTGCTCGCCCAGGGCCACCAGCCCGGTGGTGAGGCCCAGGTTGAACAGCGCCATGCCGGCGATGGCCATGGTGACGCCGTAGACGAAGACGTTGCGCTCACGGATGCGCCGCCGCAGCAGCAGCAGCTGCACCAGTACCAACAACAGCAGCAGTGGCACGATGGCGCGGAAGGCGCCCAGGACCTCCGCGAAGGGGCTCTCCGCATGCCAGTGGTCCGGTGCCGCGGCGGCGACCGGCAACAGCGCGCTGGGGCCCTGTGCGGCGAGGTAGGCGGCCACGCTGAGCACCCCGACGATGGGGAACAGCGAGGCCAGCGTGACGATGCCGAAGCCGGACAGCGGATTGTCGCTGCGGCCGGTGGACGCGGCGACGCCGACGCCCACGGCGAGCACCAGCGGCACGGTCACCGGCCCGGTGGTGATGGCCCCGCAGTCCCAGGCGAGGCCGATGATGGGCGCCAGCGCCGGCTGCTGTGCGGCCCAGATCGTCAGCAGCAGCGTCGGCGGCACGATGATCATCACCAATACCTTGAGCCGCCAGCCGAACATCAGCCGCAGCATGCCGAGACTCACCGCCAAGCCGACACCGGTGGCCACCGCCAGCACCAGCCACAGCGCATAGGGCCCGAGCAGCTGCCTGAGCCAGGGCGCACGCTCGCTGGAGATGGCGTCGGCGGCCGCCTGCAGGGCGCCGATGGCCGGCTCTGCAAAGGTGGCCGCACCCCCCAGCAGCAGGCTGAAGCCGAGCAGCACCGAGGGATGCATGCGCCCCGGCATATGAAAGCCCACGTTCTCGGCGAAGGGCATGAGTCCGCGCTTGACGCCCTCCATGAAGAACATCAGGCCGACGATGACGGCCAGGATACCCAGCACGACGGTTTCGGTATCCAGCAGCGAGGTGCGCAGCGCCAGCGCCTGAAAGGCGATCAGCAGCAGTGCCAATGGCACCACGGCGCGCAACTGCTCACCGAGCCGCGCCGACACGTAAGGCGTTAGCAGGCGATGCAGATCCACCACACGCAGCCGCGGGCGTGCCGGGAGCAGCCGCTCGGCTTCCAGCACGGCGGAGAAGTCGACCTGCCGCTTGTGGCGCCTGATGGCGCCAAGGTAGGTGCCGTAGCGAATCTCGCGCTCGCTCAAACTGCTGGTTACCGACTCAGTTAGACACAAGGGATCGACATGAGGAGGGCAGAGACGCGACCGTGAAGGCTGGTCACGCATCGGCTCCAAACACTGCGCTCAACACGGTACGCTAGCACCGCAGGCGGCGATGGGCAAGCGCCGCGGCGGCCGTCACGAAATCCTTGCGGGCGCAACGGTAACGGCCCGGTTTGCCTTGCACGCCGGCGGCCCTTGTACCGCCCGATCTGCGGCGGCATTGGACACAGCGATCGAGCCCCGGCGCACCGGCGCTCCCGTGCAATACGGGACGGAGGCGAGTACTGACCGACGGCCGCCACGGTTGTCCGGCGAGCATGCAGTCGGTAAGGTCAAGGGCTTGGACACGCGGTAATACGGTCGCGGGGAGGTGCGCATGTCGGTGCTGATCTTTCGTCTCAACGGCGTCCCCGACGACGAGGCGGCCGATGTGCGCGCCCTGCTGGAGGAGCACGGGTTGCTGTATCACGAAACCACCGGCGGCTTCCTTGGCTTCGGTGTGGCGGGTCTCTGGCTGCTGGACGATCGTCGTCAGGAGGCCGCGCGCGCTGTCATCGATGCGTATCAGCGGGAGCGCTATGCCCGTCTCGCCGCTGAGCACGCGGCGCAGCGGCGAGCCGGCCTCAGCGAGGGCACGCTGCAACGCATCGCCCGCCGCCCGTTGCAGTCCCTGCTCTA